>NZ_QTNQ01000046.1 GCF_018424695.1 Vannielia litorea | reverse complement strand
GTCAGCCCCACTGCTCCCGCCGCCGAGGCATTTTCGGCCCCACCTGTTCAGGCACCATCTGCCCCGCCCCCCAAGGAGGGCAGCGTCGGTGATGCTTCGGGCCTTCTTGCCGCGATCGCGGATGGCGCGGGGATTGACCCCAAGGCCTTTGAAGGCCCGGACCCGGGCGCCGTGGCGCATGAGATCGGTCGCGCATTGCGGATCATGGTCGGTGAGCTGGCCGGGCTGCTGAAGGCCCGCGCGGCCGCCAAGCAGAACTTCAAGGCCGGCAGCCGCACGATGATCGGCGCGGATGCGAACAACCCGCTGAAGTTCATGCCCGGGGCCGCCGAGCAACTCGAAGTGATGTTCGGCGCGGGTCGCCAGGGCTACATGCGCGGTGCCGAGACGGTGCAGAAGAGCTTCAACGACATCAAGCTGCACCAATATGCCGTGCATGCCGCGCTTCAACCCGCGCTGGCCCGTTTGCTGGAGGACATGAGCCCCGAGTCGGTGGAAGAGAAGGTTGAAGGTGGTCGCTTCAGCGGCAAGGGCAGCCGGGCCTGGGAAATCTACGTGGAACGCTGGGACGCCAAGACCCACCCCTATGACAATGGCATGCTCGACGTGTTCCTCGCGTACTTTTCCGAAGCCTATGATGACGTGATGGAAAAGACAGAAAATCAATAGCTTGGCGCTCATGCTGGCAGTATGACAAAACCGCTAAATTCCGGGCCTTTCCTTGACAAAACGGCCCGGAATTCATAAGTTGGTACCACGATTTTTTGAACCAAACGGTGATTTCAATGCGCAACCTGCTCCTCTCTTCAGCTCTGGTGGCAGCCTCCGCGCTGGCCGCCAATGCACAGTCGGCGACGCCCTATTCCGCCGATGATGTGGCCAACTTCCTCGTCGACAGCGCCGACCTCGGGCTCAACCGTGGCATTTGCATCGGCACCGCCGAGGAGTGCGCCCCGCCCAAGCCCAAGGGCATGGACATGATGATCAACTTCGAACTCGACAGCGCCGAGCTGACAGAGCAGGCGAAAGAAACGCTTGCCGTCGTCGCCCAAGCCTTCGAGGACGAGCGGCTCAAGAAGGCGCGCTTCATGATCGAGGGTCATACCGATGCCCGCGGCACCGAAGCCTACAACGGCAACCTCTCCGAGGATCGTGCCGCCTCCGTCAAGGCTTATCTGATCGGCCTCGGCGTGAGTGAAGAACGCCTCTCGGCCATGGGCTTCGGCGAAACGGCACCACGCACCGATGACGCGATGGACCCGGAAAACCGCCGCGTGGAGTTGCGGATCGATCTGCAATAATCGTGCAGACGGTTCCGTGAGGTAAGTTTAATTCGCCGCTCCGGCACCGGGGCGGCGTTTCTTTTTGGTGAATTTTCCGTTTATCCGGTGCCGCACGAAAATTTTTTGAGTGACCTCCGCGCCTTATCGCGCCAGTATCGCCGCCGAACGAACGAGGGTGCCCCCGAGTCCACTCTTGAGGCAACCCCACCCAACGGGATGAAAGATGCGCTACGACAATCTCTTCGAGCCGATCTCCGGTGATCAGCCCTGCGGCCCGGACCTGCTGCTTGAAGACGACGATGACTATATCGAATACTACTTCGAGGCGATCGACCGCGTTCCGATGCGCTACATCGTCAGCGGCGAAACCGGCGAGGTGTTCGACCGCAAGAATATCGACATCAAGAAAGAAGTCGCAGCGATCGACAAGTTGCTGGAGCGCACGCGCTGCCTTCGGCTATTGGCGCTTGAGGCGCAGTTCCAGGCGCTCGCGGGCCGTATCATCGGCTTTTCCGAGTGTATCCAGACCATGCAGGGGCTGCTGGAGCGCCACTGGGCAGATGTGAACCCCAAGATCGAGGAAGGTGACGCCACCGAGCGCCGCAACGCCATCGAGTTGCTTAACGAAATGGGCCAGGTGGTGATGCCACTGGAGCACGCGCCGCTGCTTGAAGACCGCCGTGCCGGCCGCTTTGCCTTTCGTGATTACGAGCTTTCGACCGGTAAGAAAGACCCACGCGGCACCGAGAAGGCCGCCGCGGACGCCGGGGCCATCACCACTGCGCTGCAAAGCGCCGACAACGCCGAAAACGTCGACAAGCTTTACGAGGCGCTGACGCTGGCGCGCTCTGGCTGCGCGGCGATCAAAAATGTCTGCATGTTGGCCGACAGCGGCGCCTTCTCGCCCCAGTTCGACAACCTTGAGGAAGTTCTGCGCGACATGATCGCGCTCTTCGAGGATGCCCGCCCCGATCTTGCGGGCGGCGGGGATACGGCGGCGGACGGTGCAACCGAAGAGGGCGCCGAAGGTGCGCCCGGCGAGGACGGGGCTCCGGTGCCCGTGGCGGGTGGCAATGTGTCGGTCTCTTCCGGACCGCCTGTCATGGTGGGCCCGGTGCCGAACCACGCCACTGCCAAGGCCGCACTGGAACAGATCGAGGCCTATTTTGCCTCGGTCGAGCCATCCGCGCCCGCACTTCTCTTGATTCGACAGGCCCAGGATCTCTTCGGTAAACCGCTGACCGAGGCACTCGAGGCGTTGCTTCCCGGCATGTCGGGCAACGCGATCGTCGATTTCGGCTCCAAGGAGGGCTTCATGCTCGACTTCGGGCGGATGAGCCAGCTTGCTGCCTACGAGCTGCCCGCCGGTGCCGTGATGGTCGATACCGGCCCTGCCGAACCCGTGGTTTGCGAAAACCGCGAACAGGCGGCTGCGCTGCTCTCGGCGGTCGAGAACTTTTTCCGCCAGACCGAGCCGTCAAGCCCGGTGCCTGTGCTGCTCTTCAAGGCGAAGACCTACCTCAACCGGGATTTCTCGTCGATAATTGGTGACCTGTTCCAACACATGGACCAACCCGGCTGACGCTCGGTCAGCCACCCCCTTTCCGTGGGGGCAAAACATTTGACAAAGCAGGGGCCACGTGGCTTCAATTGCTTAAGTATTAGGGAGATTTTCTCATGGCTGATTCAGCAACCCGATTCATCAAACGCAACCGCCCCCCCCGGGTGCAGATCGCCTACGAAGACCCGTATGACAGCGAGAAGAACGTTGAACTGCCCTTCGTGATGGGCGTGATGGCGGACCTGTCCGGCAACTCTTCGGAGGTCGAGAAAGACCCGATGAACGAGCGCAAGTTCACCCAGGTCGATACCGAGAACTTCGACGACTACATGGATGCCGTTGCTCCTGGCGTGTCGTTCAACGTCGACAACAAGCTGGGCGAGGAAGAGGGTGAAAAGCTTGGCGTTTCGCTCAACTTCAAGAAGATGTCCGACCTCGACCCCGGCGAGATCGCCAAGCAGGTGCCGGCGCTCAAGCAGCTGCTCGACGCCCGCGACGAGCTGGCAAACCTTCAGCGCTACATGAACGGCAAGTCCGGCGCCCAGGACCAACTGCGCAAGCTGCTTGACGACCCCGAGATGATGAAGCTGCTCGCCGAGAAGCGCGCCGACATCAACGACGACAACGAAGAGGGTGGCGAAGAGGGCTGAGGCCCCGGCTCCACCGCGTGACTTCGCGGGCGGTTGCGGCCAGGCAAGGGCCGCCCGCCATCGATCAGATCAAAGACAGGGACCAGACACATGGCAACCGAAGCCCAACAGGAAGCCGGCGCCGCAGGTGGTGAGGTCGATGAGCTCGACGCCTTCTCCGCAGCGCTGAAAACCAACTTCAAGCCCCGCTCCGATACCGCGGCCACCGAGGTGGAAAACGCGGTATCGACGCTGGTGAAAACGGCGCTCTCCGACAGCACCGTGATCAAGGAAGATATCCTCGACACGGTCGACGAGATGATCGCCAAGCTGGACGAGAAGCTGACCAGCCAGGTCAACGAGATCATCCACCACGAGCAGTACCAGCAGATCGAAAGCGCCTGGCGCGGCCTGCATCACTGCGTGATGAACTCTGAGCCCGACGCGACTATGAAGATCAAGGTGCTCAACGTCTCCAAGAAGGAGCTTGAGCGCGAACTGCGGTCTTACCCGGGCGCCAAGTGGGACCAAAGCCCGCTGTTCAAACAGATCTACGAGCATGAATTCGGCCAACTCGGCGGCCAGCCCTATGGCGCGCTGATCGGCGACTTCTACTTCGATCACTCGCCCGCTGACGTGCGCCTGCTGCGTGACCTCGGCAAGATCGCCGCCGCCTCCATGGCGCCATTCATCTCGGCCGCATCGCCGGGTCTGATGAACATGGACAGCTGGAACGACCTCAACAAGCCGGCCGACCTCGGCTCGATCTTCGAGACGCCTGACTACGCCGCCTGGAAGTCGCTCCGTGAGAGCGAGAACAGCCGTTACGTGGCGCTGACCGCCCCGCGCGTGCTGGCCCGCGAACCCTATGGCCAGAACAGCCTGCCGGTCGAAGCCTTCAACTTCGAGGAAGAGACCGATGGCCACGAAGGCACCAAGTATGCCTGGATGAACGCCTCCTATGCCATGGCGGCCAACATCGCGCGCGCCCACAAGGAATATGGCTGGACGGTGCGTATTCGTGGCGTGCAGTCGGGCGGTGAGGTCATCAACCTTCCGACCCACACCTTCGATACCGGCGACGGCTCGACCGACCAGAAGTGCCCCACCGAGATCGCGATTTCGGACCGGCGCGAAGGCGAGCTATCCAAGTCCGGTATCATCAGCCTTGTGCACCGCAAGAACACCGACAAGGCTGCCTTCATCGGCGCTCAGTCGCTCTACAAGCCCAAGAGCTTCGTCGATCCGGAGGCCACGGCGGCTGACAATCTCAGCTCCCGCCTGCCCTACATCTTCGCGGTGTCGCGCTTCTCGCACTACCTCAAGTGCATCGTGCGCGATCAGATCGGCTCCACCAAGGAGCAGGACATCCTCGAGCGCGACCTGAAGAACTGGATTGCCCAGTATATCGACGGCGACCCGAAGAACTCTTCGGAACAGGCCAAGGCCAAGCGCCCGCTTGCCGGCGCGGAGATCAAGATCGTGCCCGACGAGGAGAACCCCGGTTATTACATGGGCAAGTTCTTCCTGCGTCCGCACTTCCAGATGGAAGGCATGGATATCGGCATGAGCCTGGTGTCCCGCCTGCCCTCCGGCGGCTGATATTTCAAAGGGTTCGGGCCCTGTATTTGCAGGGCCCGTCCGGTTCCTTCACGATTTCGTAAAAAAATTTGTGAGGGAGCCTTGCAACGGGAGGCCTGGCTTCCCATCTCAGTAGAGACCGAGGATTACCGGTCTTTATTTCAAAACGGCAAGTTATTTGCTTCCACAAGGTAACCACAAGGAGATCAACTAATGGCTACCGCTCTTTACATGAAACTCGATGGTGTCGAAGGCGAATGCGTGGTCGAAGGCTACGAAGGCTGGGTCGACCTCACCTCCATGTCCTTTGCCGGCTCCCAGTCGGTGACGATCGGCACCGGTCGCGGCGGCGGTTCGGGCAAGGTCTCGATGGGCGACGTCATGTTCACCAAGATCTGCGACAAGTGTTCCACCGACCTGGTGAAGAAACTGGCCCTCGGCCAGCACTACGCCACCGTTGACATCCACGCCACGAAGGCGACCGGCGGCAAGCCGCTCCCCTACTTCACCGTGAAGCTGACCCACGCCATGGTTTCCTCCATGAGCTTCGGCGGCGCCGGCGGCGGCAACGACGTGATGACCGAAAGCGGCTCCCTGAGCTACCGTCAGATCGACGTTGAGTACAAGATCCAGAACGAGGATGGTACCGAGATGGGCACCACCACCGCTGGCTACAACGTGGCCACCGGCACCGGCATCTGATCCCAACCGGGTTCATCCAGACACAGGAACGGGGCGCAGCGATGCGCCCCGTTTTTTCTTTATAGGCCAGCCTCACCCGACGAAAGGTTGGACCGATGCTGCACGGCCTAATTTCCTTGCCCCAGCGTCAGCGGGGCGCCATACTCCGACCTGCGCATAGTTTTCGCGCGCACCGTTTCATTTACGAACACCAAGCCATTGCGCGACAGTTATTGAAAGGAGCCGGATCGTGGCCACAGCTCTCTACATGAAACTCGATGGAGTCGACGGCGAATGCGTTGTCGAAGGTTATGAAGGCTGGATGGACCTTCTGAGCATGAGTTTCGGGGGCAGCCAGTCGGTGACCTTTTCCACCGGGCGCGGCGGCGGCTCGGGAAAGGTCGCCATGGAAGATCTCCAGTTCGTGCGCCTGACAGACAAATGCTCTCCCGTGGTGATGCGGATGCTCTGCCTCGGCCAGCATTTCGATGAGGTTCTGATCCACGCGACGAAGGCGACAGGTGACAAGCCCCTGCCCTATTTTACCGTCAAGCTGAACCACGCGCTGATCTCTTCGATGGACATCGGCGGCCAGGGTGAGAATGACCAACTTACCGAGACCGGCACCCTTGCTTATCGCCAGATCACGGTTGAATACCGGATTCAGAACGAGGACGGTACGGAGCTTGGCACCACAAGCGCCGAATACAACGTGGCCACCGGCGCCACCTGACGCGGTCAAACCCAAGGGCGGATTTCACGAAAAACTCCGCCCCTGCCCCCTTCACGGCACCGTTCGCGGGCGCTAACGTTGACGTTGCGTTCGGGCGCTCACCCGGCGCGCAGCCCCGGCGCCCACCGGAAAAGCCCATTTGATCGCAGCGAGGCCCCATGGCACGCGACCCCAAGCAACAGCTTCAGATCCCGATCATGTACGCCTTTCGAGAGGCGTTTCGGGCGCGTGACGCCAAGGTGGATAGCACCAGCTACCAGGATGGCCAGCGCGTCCTGACGGATCGTGCGGCCGTGCGCCGCCGCGGGGCCAACGAGGCGCAGCTGCGCCGCAACCTCGAGATCGACCTTGTGCAGCTGGCCAATACCATCAATCTCGATGCGGTGATGGATGTGGACGATCTGGAATATGTGAAGAAATCTGTCCTGAACTACGGCGTGGTGGACCTGTCGAACCTGACCTCCGAAGATATCCAGGTGCAGCGTGTGCCCCAGCAGCTGGCCAAGGCGCTGCTGAACCACGAGCCGCGCTTTGTGCCCGAAACCATGGACGTGCAGTTGCGCGAGGAATTCGACGACGTGAACCAGAAGCTGATGTTCGACATCAATGCCGAGATGGCCTGCAAGCCGGTTGATATTCCTCTCGAATTCGTCGCCGAAATCGACGTAGGCTCCGGCAAGATGAAATTCTCGAATATCGAAGGCGCCTGATGAACCGCGAATTCCTCAACGCCTACAACAAGGAACTGGCGATCCTCTACGAGCGTTCCAAGGAGTTCGCCGAGGAGTACCCGGGTATCGCCGAGCGGCTTGGCGGGCTGGCGGAAGACAAGCTCGACCCCGGCCTTGCAGGGCTCTTCGAAGGCACGGCCTTCATGGCCGCGCGGATCCAGGTGGCGGTTCAGGGTGAGTTTGAAAACTTCACCACGGCGCTGCTCGAACAACTGATGCCGGATTACCTGGCGCCCACGCCTTCGGCGATGATCGTGCAGGCCCGCCCGGATTTCACCGAAAAGGATCTGGTGAAGGGCGAGAGCTTTCCGGCGGGGTCCTACCTCGATGCCACCTACGTGGAGCGCGAGCAGCGGGTCTCGGCGCGCTTCCGGCTCTCTGCACCGCTCACGCTCTGGCCGCTGGAGCTGGACACCGCCACCTACATGCCCTCCCCAGGACCAATGCAGGCCCTCGGGCTGGATGTGCTGGGGCAAACCTCGTCCGGGCTGCGCCTTCGGCTCGTGCGGCGCACCGACAACGACGAGCGCGACCCCGAGCTGCCGCCCAAGAAGGGGGACAAGCCCGCGCTGGTCAACGAGATCCAGGCCCGCGAACTGCCGGTTTACCTGAACGGCCCCCGCGCCGACATGGTCACACTCTACGAGCAACTCTTCTCCGACACCTGCCGCATCACCCTGCGCTACCTTGATCGGTCCGGAGACCCGGTGTTCTTGCCCTGCCCGCCCGATTTTCTGGAGCAGGTCGGCTTCCGTGAGGACGAGCGGCTCTTTCCCGAGGAAGACAAGATCTTCGAAGGGTTTTCGCACCTGCGCGAATATTGGATCCTGCCGCAGAAGTTCCTTGGCTTCAGGATGCGAGGCTTGCGTCGGCTGCTCGCGCGCATCCCCGCGCCCATGTTCGACGTGCTCATCGAGTTCGACAAGAGCCAGCCCAAGCTGGCCGCGCTGATCGAGGCGAGCAACTTCCGTCTCTATGCCGCGCCTTCGGTCAACCTCTTCGAGGAACGGTGCAGCCGGGTCAGACCGGACCCGAAGTTCAACGAGTATCTCGTTGTGCCGGATTCCAGCCCATCGGTGAATTACGAAGTGCACCGGATCAAGGAGGTTTACGCCCATTATCCGGGGATGCGGAAGAAGGTTCTGGTCAACCGGCTCTATTCCCAGCCAGACGGCGAAGTGCGCCCCGGCGATGCGCTTTACTACAGCCATCGCCGTAAGCCTCGCCGACTGACCGAGAAGGAGAGGCGTTTCGGCTTCGGCGGAGACTACGTTGGCACCGAAACATACCTTTCGATCTACGAGCCCGCAGGGCTGGATGACGAGGAACGTGTGCAACGGCTTCAGGTCATTGCGCTGTGCTCGAACCGTCACCTCGTGCAGCAGTTGCCCATTGGTCAGAGCCAGGTGGATTTCCGGCTCACTGACGACGTGAATGTGCCGCTGGCTTGCATTGCCGGCCCCACCCCGCCGCGCGTTTCCATCGCAAACCTCGATCACAACGATCCGCGTATCGGCCACCACGGCGAGGTGATGTGGCGTTTGGTGAACCTTCTCAGTTTCAACCAGCTCGGCCTGAAGGATCGCCACACCGAAGACCCGGCAGGCGGGCTGCGCGAGTTGCTTGGCCTCTTCTCCGACATCGGCGACGCGGTGACCGAGCGACAGATCCGCGGCATCACGGGCATTGCCTCGCGTCCGATCACGCGCTCGCTGCGCCGTGAGGATGGCTACCATGCCGCACGCGGCACCGAGGTGACGCTCAGGTTCGACGAGCGCGCCTTCGAGGGCACCGGCATCATGCTGCTCGGTGCCGTGCTCGACCGCTTCTTTGCCGATTATGCCCATGTGAACAGCTTCACCGAGACAGTTCTTGTTTCCGACAGCCGGGGCGAGGTGATGCGCTTCACGCCCCGTTCGGGCACCGGGCCCCTGCTGTGAGCAAATCGGGAAAAGCCAAGGCCGACGAGGCCAAGCCGGTGCCGCTGGAAGAGGCGCATACCCGGCGTGAAATGCTCGAGGCCGAGCCCTACCGCTTCAACATCCACGCGCTCCTGCGCGAAATGGAGCGGATGTTTCCCGATAAGCCCCGGATCGGCCGGAGCCAGGTGCTGAACCAGGAAATCGTGACCATCGGGCAAGACCCGTTTCTCGATTTCCCCGCGTCGAACGTGCAGGCTTTTGAGGTCCGTGAAGACGAGATCCCGCGTCTGCGCACCCGGTTCCTGGGCTACTTTGGCCCGCAAGGCCCGCTGCCTATTCTGACGACGGCAGAGGCCATGCGGTGGCAGGACGCAGGCGACGATGCCTTCGTGCGCTTCGCCGACATCTTCGCCACACGTTTCCTGCAACTCTTCCATCGCGTCTGGGCCGATGCGCGCCCCATCGCCCAGTTCGACCGCCCGGAAGACGACCGCTTCGCCGCCTACGTCGGCTCGATGATCGGTATCGGGACCGCGCCCTACCGGGACCGCGACCGGGTGCCGGATATTGCCAAACTGCCCTACGCCGGGGTCATGGCAAGCCGGGTGAAATCCGCCAAGCGGCTGCAACAGGTGCTCGAAGGCGTGCTCGGCGTCGATATTTCGATCCGCGAGCGCGAGGGCATCTGGCTTGAATTCGAGGAAAGCGACCTGACCCGTATCGGCCAGGCTGGCTCCGACCTGGGGCGCAACACCTATGCTGGGCGCCGGGTCTATTCGATCAATGATAAGGCCGCCATCGAGATCCGCACCGAAGCGCTTGATGACTACGAGAGCTTCCTTCCCGGCGGAGACATGTTTGAACGGCTGGCAGATATGGTAAGGTTCTACCTGGGTGAGCAGATTGATTTCGATGTCGAGCTCGCCCTGCCCCGCAAGCTGTGCCCCAAGGCCCAGCTCGGCACGAAGGGGCGGCTGGGCTATACGACCTGGACGCCACTGAAGGCCGATGACGAGGGCACCAGTGAAGACGATTATGTTTCAGACGCCCGGTTCAGCCTGCACCAGGCCGTGATCGGCAGCATTCAAACCGAGTAACAACCAAGTATTTCAGACAGGGACGGACCGCAAAATGTCAGACGTGAGCCTCGAGACAGTCGCCGGAAAACTCAACCGGACAGGCTATGACGCCTTCATGAAAGCCCACCGCCACGCGCGCAGCGAGGGCAACCGTAACGTCGAGCTGGCGCATTGGTACTTTCACATGGTGGCCAATGAGAAGAGCGACATTTCGGTAGCGCTCCAGAACTACTCGATTGATCGCTCCAAGGTGATCGGCGAGTTGCAGAAGAAGATCGACGACTACCGCAAGAACGTCACCGAGATGCCGGGCTTTGCCGAGGGCGTGATCGACCTGCTGGATCGCGGCTGGCACTACGGCACGCTGCTCTTCGCTGAACCGCAGATTCGCACCGGCCACCTGCTCGTGGCCACGCTGAAGAGCAAGGAACTGCTCCGCGCGCTGAAGGAATGCTCGCCCACACTGGCCGCGCTCAACGTCGAGACCATGGTGAACGACGCGCGCGGCGTATGGGCCATGTCGGAAGAAGAGGACCAGCGCCCGATGGATGGTTCGGGCCTTTCCTCTTCGGGCGGCGGCGAGGGCGGCGCCGAAGGTGGCTCTACCGGCACCGGCGCGCTTGATCGTTACTGCGTCGACCTCACCGCCCAGGCCAGCTCGGGCAAGATGGACCCGATCGTGGGCCGCGACGACGAGATCCGCAACATCATCGACGTGCTGATGCGCCGCCGCCAGAACAACCCGATCCTCACCGGTGAGGCCGGGGTGGGCAAAACCGCCGTGGTGGAGGGCTTCGCCCAGCGGCTGGCTTCCGGCGATGTGCCGCCGCAGCTTCAGGGCAGCCGGCTGATGAGCCTAGACATGGGGCTGATGCAGGCCGGGGCCTCGATGAAGGGCGAGTTCGAGCAGCGTTTGCGGCAACTGATCGACGAGGTGCAGGGCTCGGCCACCCCGATCATCCTTTTCATCGACGAAACCCACACGCTGATCGGTGCGGGCGGGGCGGCGGGCACCGGCGACGCCGCCAACCTGATGAAGCCCGCACTGGCGCGCGGCACCCTGCGCACCATCGGCGCGACGACCTGGATGGAGTATCAGAAATACTTCGAGAAAGACCCGGCGCTCACACGCCGCTTCCAGCCCATCACCGTGGACGAGCCCGACATCGAGCGCGCCTGCTACATGCTGCGCGGGATCATGGCGCCGATGGAGAACCACCACAAGGTGCGCATCTCCGACGAGGCCATCGTGGCCGCAGTGCAGCTTTCGTCGCGGTACATCCCCGCACGGCAACTTCCCGACAAGGCGGTAAGCCTGCTTGATACCGCCTCCGCCCGCGTCGCCATCTCGCAAAGCACTACCCCCGCCAAAGTGGCAGATCTCAAGGCGACCATCGCCAAGTATGAGGCAGAGCTACTTGGCAAGGAGCGTCAGTCGGAACTGGGTGAAACCGCCGAAGAGCGCAAGGCCGAGGTGAAGGAAGAGATCGAGAAGGCAAAGGCAGAACTGGCCGCCGCCGAGAAGATGTACGAGGACGAAAAGGCCATCGTGCAGGAGGTGCTGGAACTGCGCGCCCAGCTTACCGGACAGGGAGACGCCAAGCTGCCCGTGGACGAGCCGGGCGAAGTGCCCCCCACCCCGGATGAGGCCCACGCCGCGCAAGATGCCGCCGATGAAGCTGCGGAGGCTGAGGGCGAAGCGGGCGAAGCGGCAGCCACCGCCGCCGAACCCGTGGAGATCCCCGAAGAGCACGTAGCCCCAGCCACCGGCGACGACGCCGCCAAGCTACGCGAGGCCCTGGCAACCAAGGTGGCGGAACTTGACGCGCGCGATGCCGACGACCGGATGATCTACTCCCACGTCGATTACCAGGCCGTGGCGAGCGTTGTGGGGGACTGGACGGGTATTCCCGTGGGCCGGATGGTTGCCGACGAGCTGCAGGCGATCCTCACCCTCGCCGACCGTCTCAAAGAGCGCGTCTGCGGGCAGGACCACGGGCTGGAGATGATTGCCAAGCGCATCGAAACCTCCACCGCCAAGCTCGACAACCCGGGCAAGCCCATCGGTGTCTTCATGCTCGCCGGCCCCTCCGGCGTCGGCAAGACGGAGACGGCGCTGGCGTTGGCCGAGGCGATCTATGGCGGTGAGCAGAACGTCATCACCATCGCCATGTCCGAGTACCAAGAGGCCCACACCGTCGCCCTGCTCAAGGGCGCCCCTCCGGGCTATGTGGGTTACGGCGAGGGCGGGCGGCTGACCGAGGCGGTGCGCCGCAAGCCCTATTCGGTGGTGCTGCTCGACGAGGTGGAAAAGGCCCACCCCGACGTGCACGAGCTGTTCTTCCAGGTCTTCGACAAGGGCCACATGGAAGATGGCTCGGGCCGTTCGATCGACTTCAAGAACTGCCTGATCCTGCTCACCTCCAACGCGGGCACCGATGTCATCATGGACATGTGCCAGCAGGGCGAGGCTCGCCCCGACGCCGAGGCGCTGGCCGATGCGCTCAAGCCCTCGCTCCTCGAGGTGTTCCCGCCCGCGCTGCTCGGTCGGATCGTGACCATCCCCTACTATCCGCTCTCCAAGGACGTGCTGGCGATGATCACAAAGCTCAAGCTCGGCTCCATCGTCAAGCGCGTGAAGGGCAACCACAACGCCACGATGACCTACTCCGACGCGGTGATCGAGCATATCGTCAGCCAGTGCAACGACCCGGATTCGGGCGGTCGGATGATCGACAACATCATCACCCAGACGATCCTGCCCGACCTCTCCCGCGCCATTCTGGAGAAAGCTGTCGGGGGCGATGAACTGAAAGAGATCAAGGTGGATGTGAAGGACGAGGCCTTCGATTACCAGCTGGCCTGAAGCGTCAGTCGCGCCAGTTGCCCGCGATCAACAGTGAGTGGGGCAGGCCTTAGAGCCTGCCCCTATCTCATTTCGGCAGGCACTACTCTGCCTCGAAAACCCCGCAAGCGATGCGGCCGCCCGCGTCTCCCGAAGGTTGGCTTTCGTAGTCGTCCGCGCCGGCGTGCACGATGAAGCTTGCACCATCCTCGTCCAGCATCGCCTCCACGGTGACGTCAGGCTTGAAGTGCGCCACCTTGGCCATCCCGCTTTCGGGCACCTCGATGTTGGGCAGATCGCCCGCATGCGGGCCAGCCTCGGCCATCACGCCATGGTCATGCCCGCCCGTCCAGTGGCCGCCCGCCGAGGTGAAACCCTCAGCCGAGCAGTCCCCAGACTCATGGATGTGAATGGCATGGGCGCCCGTGGGCACGCCCTCCAACGTCACGGTCACCAGCGCTTGGCCCGAACCCGTGTCTTCAACCATCACCGTGCCCATGGTGGTGCCATCAGGGCCTGCGAGTGTGGCCGTTGCAGTGGCGGCGGCGGCACCGGTTGCGGCAAGGAGGCTCAAGGCGACGGCGAGAGGAAGGCTCTGGAATCTTCGTTTCATTACAAACTCCTGTTACACAATGAGAGGGCACGCATGCCCTGCAGCGCATGATCGTCGCGTGGCGTAGAAGGCACCAGCGCCCGCGCATTCCCTCGGCGACGATTCGTGCACCGCGTGGCTCTGCACCGGCCATCCACCGCCACCTGTGATTGCTTTCAGGATTTCCTCAGTTGACGTTCCGCCGCTTTTAGTTAGCGCCGCAAAAGCCCATCCCTCGCCGCGTGCGTGTCTCGATTCCGCCTCATTTCCCGCCGAGGTTGCTTTTGCGGCAATCAGGGGAGACCGTTATGGAAATTCTGACCTCTATTACCATCGGACAGGTAATATCTGCCTTTCTCGTCTGCGTGCTGCTGCGCGAGATCTTCTACACCATCTCGCACATCCTGCCCGACAGCGTTGCCGGTCCCGGCGGGTGGCTGATCGACACCGGCCCGGAGGGCCACGAGGGCGAGTGACGCTGCGTGGCCGGCGGGCCTAGAAGCCCGACCTGCCCGGCTCCCGCCGGATGAGCACCTGAAGATCGGCCACATTGGTGCCGGTCGCACCTGTGATCAACAGATCGCCTGACAGCTTGAGACCGTGGTACGCATCGTTGCGCGCAAGGTAGTCGGCCGCGCTCTTGCCCGCCGACGCCAGCCGCGCCCGCGTGCCATGGTCCACCATGCCGCCCGCGGCATCGGTGGGACCATCCCGGCCATCGGTTCCGCCGGACAGGAACACCCACTGCCCCGGCCAGTCGGCAAGCTCGGCGACCTTCAGCGCGAGTTGCTGGTTGCGCCCACCCGTGCCGGGTTCGTCACAGAGCCGCACCGTCGTCTCGCCACCGAAAAGAGTGATCCCCGGCCCCATGTCGCCTGCAGCAATCACCGCGCGCGCTGCTTCCTCCACATCTCCCTCCAACGGCTCCAAAACCACCCGTGCCCCCGGCGCGGCGCGTTCCATCGCCATCACGCTCACCCCATTGGAGCCGATGATCTCGTTCCTTGCCGGCGGTAGCGCAGGCTGCTCATCGGCCTGTCCTGCCAGGTGCCTCCGGGCCGACTCAGGCAGGCGCTCCCAGATCCCGAGGTTGCGGCACGTCTCCGCGGCCTCTTCACAGCTGCCGATCGGCGGCGCGGTAAGGCCGGACGCGATGGTCGAGAGGTCGTCACCCAGCACGTCCGAGAGCACCAGCGCCCGCACATGTGCCGGGGCCGCGGCCCACAAAAAGCCGCCTCCTTTGAGCCGTGAAAGCTGCTGGCGCACGAGGTTCATCTGGTGGATGTCCGCGCCCGACGCCAGGAGCGCCTCGTTGACAGCTGCCTTGTCGGCAAGGCTCACCCCCTCGACCGGCGCAGGCAGCAAAGCCGAACCGCCGCCCGACACAAGCGCGAGCACCTTGTCGCCCTCGCCTGCCTTGGCGAGAAGCTCCAGCACCGCTTCGCCCGCGGCCAGACCGCCCGCATCGGGCACCGGGTGCGCCGCTTCCATGACGGTAGCGCCCGGCAGATCGCCCGCGTTCTCGGGATTGGTCACCACCAGTGCCGCTTCAACCGGCCCAACCCTCTTGAGCGCTGCACGCATCATGGAGGGGGCGGCTTTGCCAACGGCGATCACGAAGCGCCCCGACCAGCCATCAGCTTCCAGCGCCCGGTCGACGCCTGTGCCCGGATCTGCCGCCGAAACACCTGCCCGGAAGATCAGCTCCGCCTCGGCCCGCAACTCTGCACGGGCCTTGAATGCTCTTTCACTTTCCTCTGCCATGCCGCCACCCTCGCCCAGCATCGGCGCGAGCACCAGTGCTAAACCCTTCTGACAAAGCCCAAAAAACTCGCGTTCTGCGGGAATCTGGGCTATCGTGAATAAAGCGTGAAGCCATCTTCTCAAACCCGCCGCAGAAGTTAACCTAACGTCATTGCCAGGGGGATGCCCGATGACACAGGCCGACGCAGCACAACACGTCGATGGAAGCAACGGGGCCGCCGAGGTGCGGGTCATGTGCATACGTCTCTTCGGCGTCTTTGCCCTGTCGTGGGAAGACGGCGACGAGATCAGGGTGCGCTCCACCAAGATCCGCGCCATGCTGGCGATGCTCGCGACGGCGCCGGAAGGCACCCGCACCCGCGCCTGGCTGCAAGACATGCTCTGGGGCCGCTCTGGCCATGAACACGGACGGGCCTCGCTCCGCCGCGCGTTGACCGACTTGCGCGGCCTCTTCGGCGAGGACTTCAACGAGCTCTTCGAAGTGAACAACAGCGAGGTTCGCCTGCATCTCGAGCGTATCCGGATCACCGGCACGCTGGAAGACGGCGACTTTCTCGAAGGCACCGAAATTGCCGAGGACGGATTCGAGGAGTGGATCCAGAGCCAGCGCAAATCCAACCGCACCATGCTGTCGGCGGTGGCCCGCACCCGCCCGGGCCGGGTCGCTCAGGAGATCCTCAACCGGGGTATGCACCTGCACCCTTCAATCGCGATCCTGCCTTTCGCTACTGCGCGCGGCTACCAGGGCCCTTCACAGCTGGGCGACATGATCTCCGAAGAAATCTCGCGCTCGCTCTCTCGGAGCCACATGCTCGATGTCATCTCCCACCTCTCCTGCCGGACACTTGACGCCCGGTCGGTGGCGCTAGAGGAGATCCGCGAAAAGCTGGATGCCGATTACGTCGTTTGCGGAAACTACCGCACACAGGGCGACAAGATGATGCTGAACGCCGATTTCATCGACATCAAGTCTGGCCGCATCGGATGGACCCGAGAGTTGAACGGCTCGATGGGCGAGTTCCTGCGCGGCGGGGACGAGTTGGTTGGCAACCTCGCCGGAGAGATCGGCCGCGCGGTGATGGACACCTCCCTTGATCTTGCCGCCGCCGCACCGCTGCCCGATGTCGACAGCCATGCGCTGCTGATGAGCTCCATTACCCTGATGCACCGACTGTCGGTGCAGAGTTTTGCCAAGTCGAAGACCTACCTCGAGGAAGTCATCGCGCGCGTGCCCGACAGTGCCGTGCTGCACAGCTGGATGGGCAAATGGCATGTGCTTTCGGTTGTGCAGGGCTGGTCGTCCCGCCTGGACGAAGACACCACGCATGCCCGCGATTTCACCGCCCGCGCGCTCGATATTCAGCCAGACAACTCCTTTGCCCTGACCATGGACGGACTGGTGAACAATAACCTGCTCAAGCGCCATGACGTGGCGATGCGCCGTTTCGACGAGGCGATTGAGCTTGACCCGAACAACGCCATGGCCTGGTTGCTGAAAGGGGTGCTGCACGCCTTCACCGACGATGGCGAAAAGGCGGTGACCTTCACCAACCGCGCGCGCGCGCTCTCGCCGCTGGATCCGCAGAGCTATTTCTACGATGCGCTCTCAGCGGCGGCGAAACTTGCGGCGGGCGATCCGGAGGGGGCGCTGGCGCTGGCCGACCGGTCCATTCGGGCGAACCGGCGGCACGCGTCCAGCCTGCGCGCCCGCATCGTGGCACTGCACCAGCTCGACAGGATGCAGGAGGCACGGGACACCGCGGAAACCCTGCTCAGGGCCGACCCGGGGTTCGACATCAGAAGCTATCTGCGGGATCACCCGGCAGCCGATTACGACAGTGGCCAGACCTGGGCCAACGCCCTGCGGGAGGCAGGGATACCGAACTGATAAAAAAGGGGATTTCATTATGTCTATTGCTTCAACTTCCGCCGGTGTGGCCGGTGTTGCTGGGGTCGCCGGCGTGGCGGGTGTCGCTGGGGTGGCCGGGGTTGCGGGTGTCGCTGGCGTGGCTGGTGTGGCGGGCGTCGCAGGTGTGGCTGGTGTGGCGGGCGTCGCAGGTGTGGCCGGCGTCGGCGGAGGGTATTCACCGGGCATGTCCGGATCCATCCTGACAACGCGCGACGGCATCGTGGGACCCTACGAGGCGCTTGGCGCGCCGCCCACTCAAATGCCTGCCAATGACGTGAATACACTGGCCGAATGGGGCACGACCGAGCGGCTCAACATGATCCTCGGTGAGGTCGTCGGCTCCATCGGCGTGACGGGCTCTGGCGAGGCCTGCGCCGCCTATCACCTCGAAACCACCGGCGGCGACGCCGATACCGCCCCTGGCACCGATTACAAGCGCCTCGTCAAGCTCACCCGCCCCTCGCCCGACGACTTCCTCGCCCAGACGGCGATTGTGCACAACTACGCCGATCTGCGGGTCGACCGGGCCGCCGAGATCTTCAACCAGGTCGGCTACGCGATGACCTTCTTCCAGCCCGTCCTCGGGCTTCGCGCGGGGCTGCACAAATACACGCTGGAGCTAATCGGCGTGGTCCAGGCGGCCACCATCAGCACGGAGATGCAGTTCAAGCAGCGGCTCGCCTGCCTGCGGCCCGACCGGTATTCGGCCCAGCTCATGCCATTGATCCCAACGCCAGGCCACGGCGCGCTGCCCTCAGGCCACGCCACCGAGAGCCATTGCGTGGCGCGGCTGCTGGTTCACCTGATGCGCGGAAAGGCCGCCCTGCCCCGCCAGAGCGAGCTGCTGATGGCCACCGCGGCCCGCATCACCACCAACCGCACCGTCGCAGGCGTGCACTTCCCGGCCGACAACTTTGCCGGGGCGACCCTGGGCTTCACGCTGGCCGACTATCTCGCCCAGAGGGCGGGGGCAGCGGGAGCCACGGTGGCGGAAGCCGAGTTCAACGGTGTGGGGATCGGCGACGAGGATTACCACCTGTCCAAGGTCTACGATCTGGCGGCGGACGCGCCCAAGGCCCATGGAACGCTGGTGACGCGCGGGACCGACGTGGCCGGTGTGTCTGCCGCGCCGATGCTCTCGTGGCTTTGGTCCAAGGCGCGGGAGGAGTGGGCGGACGCCTGATCTGCCACCTCCGCCCTTCCCATCTCAACAAAGGCCCACGCCATGCCCGACACGCTCACCTTCACCCCCGAGGACGACCCGGACGGCGTTACCGCCACCTTCGATCCCTATTCGGCCTGGTCGCTACGCTACGCACTAGATTTCGACCTGACCGCGACCGAAGACCGCGATGACCCTCAGGACTTTCGCTACATGTTCACGGTCGACACCATGCAGGCCGGTGACATCGAAGACCTGCCAGAGCCCTTCCGGATAGAGGGTGAGACCGATGTTGTCCTGCTCACCAGGTCCGTCAACATCGATGGAAACACTGAGAGTGCGCAGGGCACCTTCCAGTCCATCGCGCCCTTCGATCCGGTGGAGAACAGCTTCAGCCAGCTCGCTCCGGCTGAAGGCGGCACGAAGCGGCTGGCGGTGGCGCAGGATCTCGATGCAGAGGCCGAAATTGCCGCGGCCGAGGAAGAGGAGGCCGAAGACCAGGCCCGTAGGGCGTCACGCGATACGCTCCGCTTCCGTGCGCCCCTGCGGAAGATCTCCCTGCCCGCCGATGCACCGCGCACCATGGAATACACGGCACAGGGCCTGCCCGAAGCGACGACCACAATCGTTGGGGTCATCGACGATGGGATCAACCCGCTCCACAGCGCCTTCCGCGAGGCAGCCGGTGGCACGCGGGTGGATTTTGCATGGGTGCAGGATGCCGCCGCCCCTACGGGCAGCACGACCGTGCCTTTTGGCCGGGAGCTGACCAAGGCCGAGATCGACGGCGCGCTTGCAGCGGGGCCAAAACCCGAGATCGACCGCCTCGCGGCGCTCGGCCTTGGCGATTTCACCCGCGCGGGCGTGCACACCGTGGCCCAGCGATTGAGCCACGGCACCCACGTGGCCTCGCTTGCGGGTGGCGATGGGCCGGATCATCTGCGAATCCTCACTGTCCAGCTGCCTGCTGCGGTGACAATGGCCACCTCCGGCGCCTTCATGTCGCCCTTCGTGCTGGCGGGTGCCGCGCATATTCTCGACCGCGCCTGGATCATGTCGCTGGCCGAGGGCTTCCCGATCCCGGTGGTCATCAACTTCTCCTATTCGCTCTCGGGCGGCCCCCACAACGGGCTGCATTTTCTGGAGCGCGCCATCGACACTCTGGTACAGGCGCACATCGAGCGACTGGCGCGACAGTTTCCAACCAAGCCCGGCCGGGCCGAGGTGGAGGTGGTCCTGCCCTCGGGCAATCGCCTTCTCGCACGGGGCCACGCCGAAACAACGGGCGGCGCAGAGGGGCGCACGGTCAAGACTGCGCTCACGCTGCCCTGGCGGGTGCAGCCAGGCGACGAAAGCTCCAATTTTCTGGAAATCTGGATGCCGCGCACGGCGGCGGGCGTGGAACTCTGGCTGACTCCGCCCGGCGGCACGTCCACCCGCGTCACCGGCCTCAGCGCCAACCAGGCGGTGGTGATCCACCCCGCCAGCGACCCGACCGCCGTGATCGGACGGATCTCGCTTGACCGGCAGAAGGGGCAAAAAATTTTTGATGGGATCGCCCGCAAGAAGCGCGTGCTGATTGCGCTGGCACCTTCCTGCATGCCCGCCTCTGTGACCCGTCAGCCCGCACCCTCGGGCCTGTGGCAGGTGGAGCTGCGCGCGCGGGTATCGGAGGGCGAGCATATCGAAGCGTGGATCCAGCGCGACGATGCCCCGCTTGGCTACCGCAGGCAGGGGCGACAAAGCTATTTCGATGACCCGGCCCACCAAAGGTGGGATGCGATGGGCGGTGTCGCGGTTTACGATAGCGGCCCGTCGATGGTCACCCGCATCGGCAGCCTCAACGGTATCGCCACCGGGCGGGCCAGCAAGGTCGTCGGCCCCAGCATGACGCGCTCCGATCGGCTGAGCACTGGCTTTGCTGCCCTTGGCGACCTGCCCGGCGCTCCGGGCTACGCGCCGCTCACAGCCCAGCCAGGCCGCTCGGCGGCCCTTTACGCTGCAGCCGCCGCGCCGCACATGCGGCAGCCGGATGCCTCGGCAGAGGGCGATCGCTCCCTGGCCTGCCCTGGCGTGATCGGCGCGGGCGCGGCCTCAGGCAGCCGGATGCCGATGAACGGAAGCTCCGTTGCCGCGCCGCAGTACGCCCGTTATCTCGCAGACAGGTTCCTCGGCCTCTCCCCACCGGGGCCGGCGCTCTGGCCCGGCGGGGCGGAAGCCGACCACATTTCGAGGCTCGGACCTCGCGCCTTGCCGCCCCAGACGAGTGGTGTGTCTGGGCAGCGATAGCCACAAGTGGAAGGATCGGCCCGGGCGCGGAAGCTCGGGCCAGTTGAAGGACTGTTACGTTGAAGATCTGTCTCGCCAATGGAGACGTCGGCCCACGCCCCGACACCGATAGCGCACCCGACGATGCGCTTCACCCGGGCTATTTCTTTCCCGATGCGGCATTCGAGGAACGCCTCGGGCTCAACCAGCGGCTGACCCGGCTCGGAGAGGCCATGGACAACGAAGAGCTGGCCGCCAGTGGCACCCTGCCAGAGGCC
This sequence comes from Vannielia litorea, assembly GCF_018424695.1. GTDB lineage: Bacteria > Pseudomonadota > Alphaproteobacteria > Rhodobacterales > Rhodobacteraceae > Vannielia > Vannielia litorea_A. The sequence continues at coordinate 11,091 of NZ_QTNQ01000046.1, read as the reverse complement.
CTGGGCCTCGTTCCCCTGGCCGCACAGGCCGCGCTCTGCTTTGCGACGACAGAGCGATCCCGCGTCGTGCCCCCGGATTTCTCCAGTGACGTGTTGCTGCCGTTCGATCGCGAAACGATGACGAGGTACCTCGTGCAGGCCCATGCCCTGGCTCCGCGGCCCGACCCGGTGCTGCCCAGGCCCGCTGCCCGTTTGGGCGAGGCGCTTGCCGCCCTGCCGGATCCGGCCAAGGCGCTGCAATGGCTGCTGCTCAACCGCCTGTTGCCGCTGCTCTGCGACGCGCCCATGCTCGCCGCGGTGCGCGAGGACGGGGCACCTCTCTTTACCGGCACACCGGGAGGGCCGGTGCTGCCGCTGGAGTTCGGTGTGGCCCTGCTTTCCGCCGCGCCGTTCCGGCAGCCGTCCTCCCGGCACCTGGCCCTGAACTACTGGTTCAACATCCCGACTGCGCAGGGCGTTCTGACCGCCTTGCGCCAGGCTGACGCGCCGCGCGCGAGCCGGTTTCCCATGCTGCCCCGGCTGGAAAGGGCCGACCTGAACCGGGGCCAGGCGGGCGCCGTTCTGGTGGAGCATGACCTGCACAAGCGCACCCCGCTCTGGTTTTACCTTTGGCGGGAGAAGGCGTTGCTGGCGACAGGCGGGCGGCTTGGCCCGCTCGGTGCCCGCCTGCTGGCAGAAGGGATCGTGGGGTTGGTCTCGCATGCGGGCAACACCGAGATGGCCCGCATGCCAGATGCCCCCCCGCCGACCGGAACGCTCGAGGCCTGGGAAGCCACGATGGCTTAGGGCTCGCGGAAGGCCTCGCTCGCCTTGTTGAGCGGCTTCGTCAGGTAGCTGAGAATTGTCTTCTCGCCAGTGTGCAGCTCGACCTCGGCAACCAACCCTGGTCGCATCTCAATGACAGCTTGCCGCGCGGTGCGGGCGGCCTCGTCGATCTTCAACACCACCTTGTAGTGAGCCTGTGCGTCCGGGCGACGTTCGTCCTTGAAGGTGTCGGCGGACACGAAATGCACTTCGCCCTTCATTGCGCCGTAGATGGTGTAGTCATAGGCCGAGAGCTTGATGGTCGCAGGCTGGCCGGGTCGGACAGTTGCAATGTCACGCGGCTTCACCTGTGCCTCCACGAAGAGTTCATCGCCCAGCGGCACGATCTGCAAGATCTCCTCTCCGGGACGCACCACGCCGCCAATGGTGCTGACGCTTATTTTGTTGACGATCCCTTTCATCGGCGAGCGAATTTCCGTCCGAGCAAGCTGGTCGGCACTGATGCGAAGTTGTTGCCGCAGGCTGGCCAGTTCCTTGAGCACTTCGGCATATTCGTCGGCGCGGCGCAGTTCGGCCTGGCTCACCACCTCGTCATGGCGGGCGCGGGCATCCGATGCGGCCTTCCGGGTGCGCGTGACCTCGATGAGCGCAACCACCTTCTGCTCCAGCATCCGCTCCATCAGCCGGTTCTCTTCTTCTGCCTGTTCCATCACGGCGCGGGCCCCATCGGCGCGGGCGGCGTAATCGGCCTGCCGGGCGGCCAGTAATGCACGTTCGGAGGCCACGATCTCGGGGCTGCGGGCGGCAAGCTCATCCGGCACGGCAAAGTCGAAGAGCCCGCCCAGTTCCGCCTCCAGCCGCAGGCGGCGAATTTCCAGCGCGGTGATCTTGTCGCGAATGTCATCGACATTGGTCTGGAAGCCGGTCCCCTGAAGCCGGGCCAGCACGTCGCCCGGCGCCACTTCGTCGCCCTCTGTCACGGCCAGTTCGGCCAGAATACCACCCTCGAGGTTCTGGATGATCTGGGGGCGCGAGGCGGAGACCAGCTCTGCCGGGGCGCGCACGATCTCGTCGACCTTCGCAAAGCCCGCCCAGAGCAAAAATACGATCACGGAGGCCACGACCGTCCAGATCAGGCGCGATGGACGGTTCAGACGTGTTTCCAGTTGGGCGTCAAAGCCCGTGCCTCCTGAGGGGCGGGGTGCGCTCCACACGCTCATGCGACGCCTCCCAGCGGCTTCCGTTTGGCCGCGCCGGTGGCCTTGAGATGAGCAAGCACCTCGTCACGGCTGCCATCCACGGCGACCCGCCCCTGCTGCAACACGAGGATGCGGGACGCGAGGCCCAGGATCGGGAGCCGATGCGTGGCGATCACCGCCGTGCGCCCTTTAAGCCATTCCGAAAGCCGCGCGACGAGCTGCGCCTCCAGTGCTTGGTCAAAGGCCGCCGTGGGTTCGTCGAGCAGCAGCACGCCCGGGTCTTGCAGCCAGAGCCGCGCCCAGCCCACGCCCTGCCGCTGCCCCGTGCTCAGCCCTTCGCCGCCATCGCGAATGTCGAGGTCCAGCCCCTTGGGGTGGGCACGGACGAACTGGCCCAGCCCGGCGAAGTCGAGCGCGGCGAGCAGGCGATCATCATCGCGCTCGAGCAAATGCATGTTGAGGTTGTCGCGCAGCGTGCCCGCCACCAGCCGCACATCCTGCGCGAGGTAACCGATGCCGCGCCGCAGGTCGGCCGGGGCGATCTGGCCGATGTCGGTGCCATCCAGGATGACCCGCCCCTCGCTGGGCGCATAGAGCCCGGTGAGCAGTTTCATGAGAGTCGACTTGCCCGAACCGTTCGAGCCAAGCACCGCCAGCGTGTCACCTGCCTTCACCTGCAAAGCCGAGATATCGAGCACCGGCGCGCTTTCCTCATCATAGGCAAACCGTGTGCCGAGCAGGCTGTAGCTGCCTTTCAGGCGCTCCCGACGCAGATACGTGCGGCCCTCGGCCTCGTCCTGTTGCGCCTCGGCCACGGCATCGAGCCCGGCAAGCGCGTTCTTCACATTCGACCAGCGCGACATGGTGGCAGCCAGCTGGCTGAGGGGGGCGAGCGTGCGGCTTGTCAAAATACCAACGGCAATGATCGTGCCCACGGTGAACTCCCCAGAGAACACGAGGAAGGTGCCCATCACGACGGCGGCCACATAGGTTGCCTGCTGCACCCCCTGGCTCCAGAAAGTGAGTGCCGCCGAAAGCCTGCGCTGCTCGCCGGACTTGAGGGAACTCAGCGCGTTCAGCTCGTCCCAGGCCCGCATCAGCCGGTCTTCGCCGCGCTGCGCCTTGATCGTGTCGAGCTCGTAAATCGCCTCGTGCAGCACCCGGCCCGCCTTGACGTTGGCACCCTGCGTCTCTTGCGTGAGTTGAATCATTCGCCGTTGGAGGAAGTACCCCGGCAAAACCATCAGAAAGCCGCCCAGGATCAGCACCCAAACCACCGGCCCGGCTATGGCGGCGACCAGAAGCAGGAAGAGGCCGATGAAAGGCAGATCGGTCAGCGTGCCGATTGTCCCGGCGGTGAAGAACTCGCGCACGGAGCCGAACTCGCGCATGGTGGCGAAAAGCTCGGAGGGCGATCGCGCGCGCGTATCGGAGCGCATCCCCAGCACCCGGCTCATCAGCAGCCGCTGGACGGAAAGCTCGATGCTTCGTCCGCCGCCGTCCATCAGCCGCGCGCGGGCGAGCTTGAGGAGCCCCTCGAGCATGATCGCAAGCCCCGCCCCCAGCGCCAGCACCCAGAGGGTGGCCATGCTCTGGTGCGGGATCACCCGGTCATACACCTGGAGGGAAAACAGGGCGACCGAAACGGCAAGCAGGTTGGCGACAAGTGAACCGATGGCGATTTCGGCGATATGGCGGCGAAAGCGGGGGAACTCGCCCCAGAACCAATGCGGCTTTTTCACACCGGTATTGTGGTTGGCGGCCACCTCCGCCAGGGGCACCTCGGCCACCAGCACCTTGCCCGCGTAGTGGGGGAAAAATTCGGCGAGCGGCACGACCGCGCGCCTGTCGGCGCCGGTTTCATCGTAAATTGTCAGCTCTTCGCCTTGCTGCGAGAGCACCAGCACCAACTGGCCATGGCTCATCTGGGCGATGGCAGGCCATGTGGCGGGCTCCAGTTCTGCCTTCCGACGTATCGCCACGAGCAGGCCCGCATGGCTCAAGGCGCCTGCAAGAGCCTCCACCGTCACCGGGCGGTCAGCGCCGCCGCTGCGCGAAATGCCCTCTGCGAGGTCTCGCCCCAGTACCGTCTTGCCCAGAACGCCGACATAGGTGGCGGCCAGCTCTGCGCGAGCCTTGAGCTGCGCCGAGTTGCCCTGCGGCGCAGCCTGCGGCGCGGGTGCGGCCACCGGCTCAACTCGACCAACGGCCCGCTCGCCCGCGACGACACCGCGAATGCCCGCCCGGCTCATCTTCAGTTTCAGCGAGGTGCGCGGCGCGCCATTCATATGCGGTTCCCGTCCACCAGCACGCCCAGCTCCGCGGCAATCTTGAGCTGGGTCAACGCTGCACGATGGGTCAGGGCGATGCGTTTCGTTTCGGCGTCGAGCCAGGTCTCGAAGGTGCTGACCACATCGAGCACCTTGCGCTGGCCGCCGTCATACTGCTGCTCGAATATCTCGTAGGTGCGGCGAGCCTGAGCCGCGAGCCGTGCCTGCTCTGCGGCTTGCCGCTCGGTCGCACCCAATTCCTGGCGAAGGCTTGCGAGGCGGCGGGCGCTTTCTTCCTGCGCTTGCCCCAACTTGGCCTCTGCGCCCTCTTCGGCGGCTTTGATCGCCCGAATCCGCGCGCCCGTTCCAAAACCCAACCCGTTCTCGGACCCGACGTTCACGGCGCCGCCGCCATTGCTTAGATCCGCCTGCGCACTGACGCCGGGCAGGTAGCCCGCCCGCTCAACCGTTGCCTGCGCCACCAGCCGCGCCTTGTCGGCCTCAGCCTTCAGGACGCCAAGTGCCTTCTGCCCGGCCCCGGGCTGGCTGACGGCGCCCAGGCCTCGCACGTCATGCAAAGGACTTGCAGACATGGCGTTCAGCTCCGCCAACGCCGTTGAAGCCGCCTCAAACCCCGCATGTCCAGCAGCCTCAACCTCGGACCGTTTCTGGCGCATCACTGCCAACTCGGAACGGTCCGAGACCCCGCCGTTCACCCGTTGCTCAATCACCCACTCGAAGTGCCGCATCCGCTCCAGCCCATCGGCTGCCAAAGCCGTTTCGGCCCGGCCCTGTTCGGCCGCGATATAGAGCGACAGGGCGGTGAGCACCCGCGCGTTGGTATCTTCGGCCAACACAACAGCGGCGTGCTCGACGTCGGCGGCCGCGAAGGCCCGCTCCGCCTTCTTCCGCCCACCCTGCCAGATCACCTGATCGAGGACGATGGAGCTGACGATATCGCCCAGCGAGGTCAGGGAGACACTCGGGCCAATTGTGGGGAGCCAGTTCTTCTCGGCGGCAACAGCGCGCAGCTTTGCGGCGCGCAGTTCAGCCTCGGCGGCACGGGCATTGGCCTTCAGAACCGCATCGGCGACGCGGCCATAGGCGCTGCCCGGCACGATCACGGAGCGGCGGCGCAGCAGATCGGCAATCACCACGCTTTCGGAGGCCTCCGCCTGCCCCAGCACGGGCGCGGCCTGATCCGTCGCCGCGCGCGAGGCCGCATCGCCACCGCCCAGGCAGCCCGACAGCAGCGCCAAAAAGGCACAGCTCATCACTATGGTTCCGCTCGCGGGGCGCATCACGCCTCCTGTCCCTGCCTCTGCCCGGGCGGCACCTCTCAGTGGGCGCCGTCCCGGAAACCTCTTCCCCTCGCTGACGGGATCACACCAGCGCCGGGTTCACCTGAATGTCGTGGTCGATGACAAGCGTGCCCTCGCCCAGGGTGTACACGTCGTAGCTTTCGCCTTCGATCACCCGGGTTTCGCCCGTGGCCGTCGCACCCGCGGCAAAGATCATGTCGTCGTCGCCACCGTGGATCACCAGCTCATTGGTGAAGCCGGAAAGCCCTGCCAGCTGCTCAGGGGTAATCGTCAGCTCGGCCTCGGAGGCAAACTGGAGGTCCACCGCCTGAATGTCGAATTGGGTCAGGCCCGGGTTGGCGAGGTTCACGACCGAATTGCCCGGGTCTTCCATCACGAAGAGCGTGCCCGCATGGTTGCCCGCCGCATCGGTGGAGGTGACAACGAGGTTGGAACCGGTAGGGATCGCCTCGTTGAAGTCGAAGATCACCTCGCCCCATTCCTCGTCGATCTCGAGGTCGTAGGCCACCGGTGTGACGTTGCCCGTGGCGTCGATCTGCGGAACTTCGATGATGTCTTCATTCTGATCCACGCCGATCTCGCGCACCCCGGTCCCTCCCTGGCGGAAGCTGAGGATCACCGGCGCATCGGGGTTCTCGGTGTCTACCGTCACATCGGAAGTTTCTGTGCGGGTATTGCCAGCCACATCCGTTGCCATCACCGTGGCCGCAGCGGTGTATTCTCCGGTCGGAATCTCGCCTGCGGCAAAAGCCACCGTCCAGTTGCCTGCCGCATCGACGGCGGCCGCATGGGTTGTGCCCTCGAAGCTGACGATCACGCTGGAGCCGGGCTCCACCGTGCCGGTGAAGGTTACACCATCGGCCTGCTCTTCGGCATTCACGGTGTCGTCGCCCTCGACGGTGCCAATGGTCAGTGGCTCGACGAAGGTATCCACCTTCACGGAGTCGGTTATCGACGCGATGTTGCCCGCCGGATCGGTCGCCACGGCAGAGATGCTCGCGGTATAGTCGCCTTGCGGGATCTCCTGCGGAGCGAAGGTGGTGGACCAGCTGCCATCGGCCAGAACAACAGCAGTATGCGTGATACCGCCAAGGCTGGCCGTTACCGTCGAGCCAACCTCGACCGTGCCCGAGAGGGTCACGCCCTGCCCCTGCTCCACTCCGTTCACGATGTCATCCACCGCGATGGGGCCATCGAGCGTGAGGTCGATTACGCGATCCACCTCGATCTGCCCTGAAGCCGTCGCCGTGTTGCCCGCAGCGTCCGTCGCGGTGACGGAGACATTCGCCATCGACTCCCCCGCCGGGATCTCGCCGGGCAGATACGCCACCTGCCAGTTACCCGCGCCGTCCACCACGGCAGGCCGGGTGACCCCAGCAAAGGTGACCTGAACGCTCGCCCCTGGCTCGCCGGTGCCGGTCAGGATCAGGCCGTCGGCGGCTTCGGCCTGGTTGATGATGCCGTCGCCTTCCACCTGGGTGTTGACGGTCACGCCGGTTTCGGTGTCGATCGACAGCGTATCGGTGGCCTGGCTGCTGTTGCCCGCCGCATCGGTCGCCGTCACGGTCACCGGTGCCTGATATGTGCCTGGCGGGATCCGCCCGCCTGCAAAAGTCGCGCTCCAGCTCCCATCGGCGGCCACGACGGCGGGCACGGTCACGTTGCCCACTTGGACCTCCACCGTCGAACCCGGTTCGGTCATGCCCGTCAGGGTGACGCCAGTGCCCGCTTCGACTTCGTTCACCACGTCATCGGCGGTCACGGGCGCGCCCGAGATGGTGACCCAGCCCAGCGTATCCACATCCACCGTGGTCGTCGCCATAGATGTGTTGCCCGCGGGCGAGGTCGCCGTGGCGCTGATTGCCATGTCGTATTCCCCGGCCGGAAAGCTCGACGGCGGAAAGGTGACAACCCAGTTGCCGCCCGCGTCCACAACGGCAGGGTAGTTCGCCCCGTTCATGCTGATCATGACGGAAGAGCCCGGCAGCGTGGTGCCGGTGAGCGAAATCGACTGCCCAGCCTCGGTCCCGTTCACCACATCGTCGGCGGTGACAGGGTCGCCCGAAAACTCTACGAAGCCCAGCGTATCCACCACCAGCGGCGCGCCGGTGCTGAACACGTTGCCGGCGCTATCCGTCGCCGTCACGGTAATCTGCGAGGTATAGGCCCCTTCGGCGATCTCACTCGGCGCCAGCGTCAGGCTCCAGCTTCCGGTCGCGCTGACCGTGGCGGCATAGGTCGCATCGCCAATCTGCACTTCGACCACGTTGCCCGGCTGGGTGCTGCCCGTCAGCTGCAAGCCGCCATCGCGGTCCTCGGCATTGATAACGCCGTCAGCGCCCGCAAAGCCCGGGGTGAGCGTCACATTCGTTACCGTGTCCACCGTCCAGCTGCCGCTGGCCGTGGTCACGTTCCCATGGGTATCGGTCGCAGTCGCAACCAGCGTGGCCTCGTATTCGCCACCCGGAAATTCGCCCGGGCCAAAGGTAAGGGTCCAGCTGCCATCGCCAGCCACGGTTGCCGGGTAATCGGCGCCGTCAAAGCTGATAACCACCGTCGAGCCCGGCTGCGTCGTGCCGGTAAAGCTGATGCTGCCCTCGGCCTCGCTGCCGTTGATCGTGTAGTCGCCGCCAAAGGACAGATCGTCAAAGCTGACGCCGCCAACCGTGTCCACCACGATCACATCGCCATAGGTCGCCGAGTTGCCCACCGCATCCACGGCATACACGCTGACATCGGCCTCATATTCGCCTTCGGGCGCGGCATCGGGGCCAAAGGTGACCTCCCATGTGCCGCTCTCTCCCACAACCAGCTCGGCGGCAACGCCGCCCACAGTCACGATAAGCGTCGCGCCCGGCTCGGAGGTGCCGGTGACGGCCACGCCATCGCCGTGGCTGTCACCGTTGAAGAAATCATCGGTGGAGACCACGCCGGAGGTAAATGTCACCTCGGGGGCGACCGTGTCGATCAGCACGTCAGGGCCGGTCAGCACCACCTCGCCGCCGCCCTGATCCTCGGTGGTCACTTCCACCACATAGTCACCGTCCTCGGGAAGCGTGTCGCCGGTGAAGACCACCTCCCATGTGCCATCGTCGCCAACGGTGACCACCTGGGTGACGTCGCCCGCCGTCACCACCACGTCAACACCGGGCACGCCAGTGCCGGTTACCGGAAAGCTCGGATCCGGGTCGTCATCCCCGCCGAGGATCCAGTCACCAGGGTCAACCGTCACGTCGTATGTCGGACCGCCACCACCGCCGCCGCCATCTCCTCCGCCAACACCGGTGATGACGCCGCCCACACCCACCAGCGCAGGCACAACGCCACCCCCCATGCCCCCAAGACCGAACAGCCCGGTGTCGAACTGGGCCGCCATCACTTCCGGCTCATCGTAGTGGATCAGATCGTCAGACGGGCTCCACTTGCCCCAACTCGCCTCCGGCTCATACAACGCATAGAGATCGTCGTCGGCGCCCTGTGTCAGCTCCACCGTGACGAAGTCACCGCCCTTGGAGAAATAAAGCGCGTTCTCGCCGTCAAAGTAACCCGCCAGCCGGATCACCGATCCGTCGTGCAATTCGACAAGCAAATCGTCGCCATCTCGGCTGTAGCCCCGCACGTCGCCAGCCCCGAGGTGAAGAGACACCTGCCGCCCGTCGCCCACGTTGAGCCGCGTGCCGACACCGTCATCTCCGAATGTTCCATGGGAAAGGTTGCCCGCACCATCACGGACCACGAACTCAATCGCCTGCATCGTAACCGCCTCGTTCCGCCCGACATTTTACGCGCCGGTGCAATTATATATTATATGCAAACGCCCCATATTTTGTTGCGGGAGCGCCACTCACTACTCTTGCTGCCAGATATACAGGATGATTCGCAGAATCAAAGCGGAAAATCGCCGATGCAGGTCGAGCAAGAGTCGAACCCGACAAACCACAACTAATCAAGGGCTTGCGCTGCCCGCATGGGCATCCCTTACCCCGCACCACCGACTGGCTGGGCGCATAGCGTCTCATCCGGCACGCGGCCAGCCCGTTTTCACCCGGCACTTCGCGAGGATCGTCAATAGCAGACCGCGCAAAACCGAGGTGCTACCCAAGGGCAGAGCGGACCTTCTCGACGAAGTCGTCACCACGCTTTTCAAAGCTATCGTACTGGTCGAAACTCGCCGCCGCTGGGGCCAGCAGCACCGTTTCGCCGGGCTGCGCTTCGGCGACTGCACGGGCCACGGCGGCCTCCATCGTGTGACAGACTTCCGCCTCCACATCCGACCCGAGCCGCATTGCAAAGCCCTCGGCCTCGCGCCCGATCACATAGGCCTTCACCACGTTCGCCAGCCCGGCACGCAGGCCATCGAGCCCGCCTTCCTTCTCAAGTCCACCACAGATCCACCGGATGGCGCTGAACGCCGAGAGCGCCTTGGCGGCCGAGTCGACGTTCGTGGCCTTGCTGTCATTCACATAGGCAACGCCGCCCGCCTCCGCGATCCGCTGCGAGCGGTGCGGCAGCCCCTCGAAACTTTTGAACGCACGTTCAATTTCTTTCGGTCCCAGGCCGAGAGTTCGGCAGGCAGCGTAAGCCGCGCAGGCGTTCTGATGGTTGTGTGCGCCAGGAAGCCCGGGGATGTTTCGAAGATCCACGGAGCCCACCTGCCGCCCCTTTCGCCACTCGGCGAGGAAGCCCTTGCGCGCAAAGATATTCCAGCCTGCACCGTTCAGCTTGGACGCGGCACTGACGCGGATCACCCTGTCATCGCCCGGCCCCTCCGCCATCTGCCCGGCCAGAAAGAGCCCCTCCGGTTCGTCCACGCCAATCACCGCCCTGTCCGGCCCACCCTCCGCAAAGAGGCGGCGCTTGGCGGCAAAGTAGCCCCCAATGCCACCGTGCCTGTCGAGGTGATCGGGCGTGAGATTGGTGAAAATGGCCACATCCGGCGTCAGCGCACGCGCCAGGTCGGTCTGGTAGCTTGAGAGCTCCAGCACCACCACGCCGCCATCGCCTGCCGGCTCAATATCCAGAACACCTCGCCCGATGTTCCCCGCAAGCTGCGCCTCGCGCCCTGACTCGCTGAGAATGTGGTGGATCAGCGCCGAGGTCGTGCTCTTCCCGTTGGAGCCGGTCACCGCCACAACCTTTGGAGTAACATCGTACCGGTCCCATTCCGGGGTGGCGAAAGACCGGAAAAACAGGCCGATGTCGTTGTCCACGGGCACCCCCGCCGCGTATGCAGCGGCGATGGCCGGATGGGGCGCCGGATAGAGGTGCGGAATGCCCGGCGAGGTCACCAGGCAGGCAACGCCCTCAAAAGCGCCCGGCTTCGTCAAATCGCGCAATACGATGCCTTCGGCCTCCGCCTTCGCCCGGCCCGTCTCGCCATCGTCCCAGCCAATCACCTCGGCCCCGCCCGCAGCCAACGCCCGCGCCGCCGTCAGCCCCGAGCGTCCCAACCCGAGCACCGCCACGACCGCTCCGTCAAACCCACGCACAGGGATCATCGCACTGCCTCCAAAAGCCCTCGCCCCTGCCTACATC
>NZ_QTNQ01000045.1 GCF_018424695.1 Vannielia litorea | reverse complement strand
GGCGGGCGCATCACCCGCGTCCACGGCCCGTTCTGCTCGGATGAAGAGGTCGAGGAGGTCGTGAACCACCTCAAGAGCTTCGGCGCGCCTGAGTACGTGAGCGGCGTGGTCGAAGGCCCGGATGACGACAAGGAGAGCGACATCGACCTCGTCCTCGGCCTCGGCGGCAACACCGATGGCGAAGACGCACTCTACGATCAGGCCGTGCAAGTGGTGATCCAGGATCGCAAGTGCTCCACCAGCTACATCCAGCGCAAGCTCGCCATCGGCTACAACAAGGCCGCCCGCCTCGTGGAGCAGATGGAAGACAACGGGCTGGTGACGGCGGCCAACCACGTCGGCAAACGCGAGATCCTGGCGCCTGAGCAGAATTGATCCCGTGGATGAACTGCACGCGCTGCGCGACGGCCTTGCCCGCTGCCGCGCCGCGCCACTTCGCGATGCACGGAAGATCGGCAAGGGGTTGGCCCATCAGGCGCTTGAACTGGAGAAATCCGGCGCGTTGAAGGCGCCTGATGCCATGACGCTGGCGATCGAAGCGCTTGGCCTCGGCGCCGATGTTCACACCTATCCCCAGCGTTATCGGATGGCCCGCGCCCGCCTGCTGGCCGCCCGCCGCGCCGCCCTCGGTTTGCCGGAGCCGGAAGTGGCACTGGAGAAGGCCGTCACGCTCGACGTGGAGGCCGGGATGCTGCTGATCTCAGACGAAAGCCTCGATGTCTGGAGCCTGCTGGAGGCCAGCGCGCCTCAAGTCGCCCTCGCCGGAGCGGGAGCCGCGGGGATCGCCCTCGGCGGCGATGGCAGAGTGAAGATCCGGCTTCGCCTTCACGCCTCCGGCCCCGCCGAGCCGCTGGCCAGCGAGTTTCGCCGTCTGCGACAGGCAACGCCGGAAATGCCACTGGTCTGCACGTCCGGTGCCGTGGTCATTCAAAGCGGCGGTGCGAAACGCCTGCGCATGCCGGTTCCCCCGGGCGCCTACAGCCTGGCCGCCTTTGGTCTCGGCCTCGGGCGCGCCCCTCAATGCCTCGTCATTCTGTCCCCTCAGTTCGCAGGCCCACCACCTGCGCCCGCCATTATGCCAGAGCTGCCGCTTTAAGCCTTGTCGGTCCGCGCCATTAACCACGATTCCGGCCCAAACCCATATGCATGGAATGTGCATCGCCTGTGCATCACTTGTGCCCCTCCCAGGTTCGCGCCCTGTTCCCCCCGGCAACCCTTTGGCGCGACGGCATAAGCGGTGGTTAACCGATAGCTGGGGTCAACACCCCAAACTCGCCGCCTTGTTATCGCATATCACCGCCAAACCCCCTAAGTAGGGCGTTAACGGGCATCACGCCCCGCATGTAACAAGAAAGGCGCCGCATGAAACTCCTGCGCACCCTGATGGCCCCCGTCCTGCTGATGGCCCTGGCCCTTCCGGCCTCGGCCCAAAAGGTCTCCCTGTCGGAATTGTCGAAGTATCTCAACAACTTCACCACGGCGACCGGCGAGTTCACCCAGATCAACGCAGATGGCACCATCTCCACCGGCCAGATCTACATCCACCGCCCCGGGCGCATTCGTTTCGAATACAACAAGCCCGACGACAGCCTCGTGATCGCCGGCGGCGGGCAGGTGGCGATCTTCGATTCCAAGTCCAACACCGGCCCCGAGCAATACCCGCTCCGCCGCACGCCGCTCTCGATCATTCTGGCCCGCACCGTTGATTTCAACCGCTCCGGCATGATCACCGGCCACAAGTCCGACGGCATAACCACCACCATCCGCGCCCAGGATCCCGAGCACCCGGAGTATGGCCATATCGAGCTGGTCTTCACCTCGTCGCCGGTGGAGCTGCGGCAGTGGATCATCACCGATGACGCGGGTTCGCAAACCACGGTGGTGCTTGGCGCGCTGAAGAAGGGCGGCAACCTGCGCAGCTCGCTGTTCAACATCCCAGCCGAGATCAACCGCCGCAAACCCTGAGTTCTGGCATGGTTTTCAAGGGGCTGGAGGGCGCACCCTCCGGCCCCTTTTTCGTGTCAGGCCTTGCCGCAGGAGATCAGTTGGGCGCGGTAGATTTCCGAGCGCGCGCCCACCTCGCCAGCCACCCGAACAAGCCAGGGCTTGGCGTTGTAGGATGCTCTGCGATAGCCGGTGTGTCCCTCGTGATAGGCAAGATACTGGTTGCGCGCGTCGGTCAGCGAGATGCCGTTCCGCTCGCGGGTCTGGTTCATGTACCAGCCCATGAAGTCGGTGGCGTCCTTGATGTCATCCCGCTTGGCGCGGCGGTTGCCGGTCTCGGCCTTGTATTCTTCCCAGGTTGCATCCAGCGCCTGGCTGTAGCCGAAGGCCGAGCTTTGCCGCCCCATCGGGATCACCCCCACCGCCCAGCGAAAGGGGGTGCGGGCATCGCCGTCGAATTTGCTTTCCTGGTAGATCGTTGCCATCTGAACATGCACAGGCACATTCCAGCGCCGCTCGGTGCGCTTCATCGCCCTCAGGTAATGGGGCCGCTCATCTGCCAATGCACATGCATTTTCAAGATTGCGCGGGCTTTCCAACTCTCGCCCACCGCCACAGCCTGCAAGTAGGGCCATGACCAGCACACAGCTGATTTTCCTCAACATCGTCGCTCGCTCGCCTCGTTTGCGCGGTCTTTGCCGCTTTTGAGCAAGATTAAGCGAAATCTCCGGCTGGGGGAATGTAGAACTGCGCCGGTCGGATCACATTTCAGATCAGGAAGGCCAGCGCCAGCGGCAGGAAGGCGACGGAAAGCAGCGTCGAGGCCACGACAAGGCCCGCAACGGCGGTGCTGTCCGCCCCGAAGCGTTCGGCCAGTAAGTAATTCGTAACCGCAATAGGGGTTATGAGTTGCAACACCAGAACGGCAAAGGCGGTGCCCTCCAGCCCAAAGAGACAACCCGCGCCCACAGCGATGGCCGCACAAAGCGCCGCCTTGAGGAGCGAAAGCCAGAAGGAGCGGCCAAGGTCACCGGGCTGAAGCCGCGCAACGGCCACACCGAGGGTGATGAGCATGAGCGGAATGGCAACCTGCGCGATCAGGTCGATGGTGTTGGTGATCCAGAGCGGCGTCTGCCAGCCCTGCCACAGGAAGAGGGCCCCAAGCGCGGTGCCCACCACGACCGGCTCCTTGAGAGACTTCAAGGGGTTGCCGCCGCCCGAAACGAGCCAGATGCCGAAGGTGAAGCTCATCATCGCCATGATCGCAAAGATCACCACGGCAAAGCCCAGCCCCTCCTCGCCGAAAGCAAAAAGCGCGAGGGGCAGACCGAGGTTGCCGGTGTTTCCGAATATGAGCGGAGCCAGGTAGGTGCGCCTGTCGAGTTTCAGGACGAAGGCGAGCAGGGTGAAGACGGCAATCACGGCGAGATAGGCCACCAGCGCTGCCAGCGACACGGCGGTGAGCGCCTGCGGGTCGATCTCGGTTTTCATCAGCGCGCCGAAGATCAGGCAGGGAATCGCCAGCGTCATCACCAGCCGCGTGATGAAGCGCATCGGGTAGTCCTGCCCGAGCTTGACCCACGCAAAGCCGATGGCCGCCAGAATGAACACGGGCGCGACGATTTGCGCCACTGTCAGAACGAGGTTCACACACTGTTTCCCTGTTTTTCCGGGCCGATTTATAGACATCGGCCTTGGCCTGCACTAACCATCGGGGCGTGGGGAGCACAATGGTATGATGAAAACCCGGGCGAAATATCACCTCGGACAAGTCGTAAAGCATCGCAAACACCCGTTTCGCGGGGTGGTTTTTGACGTCGATGCGATGTTTTCGAACACCGAAGAATGGTATGATGCCATTCCAGAAGAGAGCCGCCCCTCCAAGGACCAGCCGTTCTATCACCTGCTCGCGGAAAACGACCAAAGCTACTACGTGGCCTATGTCTCCGAGCAGAACCTGATGGCCGATTACTCCGGCGAACCGGTCGATCACCCCGACCTGCCCGATCTCTTTGGCCCCTTCGAAGACGGCGTCTACCCGCTGCACTTCCAGCTCAACTGACTGGCGGCAAACGAATTTTCGTACGAAAATGCGGAGCCCTCAGTAGCCGAGCGCACACCCGTCCTTTCGCGGGTCCGATGCGCCGACCAGCACGCCCTCTGGGGTGATCCGGATCGCCTGCGCACCGCCGATGGGGGCCTCGGCGGGCACCACCTTGTGGCCCAGATCGGTCAGTGCGGCGCGGGTGGCCTCGGGGAAGGGCGCTTCAAGCTGCAACTCGCCCTTCTCGGCAAAAAGGCGCGGAAAGTCGATCGCCTCCTGCGGGTCCATCCCGAAATCCAGCATGTTGGAGGCGAATCGCGCGTGGCCCGCCGCCTGGTATTGGCCGCCCATCACGCCGAAGGGCATCTCAACCCGGCCATCCTGAAGCATCATGCCGGGAATGATCGTGTGCATCGGCCGCTTGCCCGGGCCCACCTCGTTCGGGTGGCCCTCCTCAAGTGTGAACCCCGCGCCGCGGTTCTGCATCAGGATGCCGAATTTCGGGCTGGCGAGGCCGGAGCCGAAGCTGTGGAACACCGAGTATATCAACGAAAGTGCCATGCCGTCCCGGTCCACCACGCAGAGGTAGACGGTGTCGCGATGCACCGCCTCCGTCACCGTGCTCACCTGCGCCATCGCCCGCTTCGGGTCGATCAGCGCGGCCAGCTCCTGCGCCAGGCTCGGGCGCAGCAGGGCGGCAGGGTCTTTCATCGCCACGGGGTCGGCGATGAGCCGGTTGCGGGCGTCATAGGCCAGCTTGATCGCCTCGGCCTCGATATGGCTGCGCTCCGGCCCCAGCGGGTCCATTGCGGCAATGTCGAACTCGCCGAGGATCGCGGCCAGCAGCAGCGCGGTGGTGCCCTGACCGTTGGGCGGATGCTCGGCGATCTCCCGGCTGCGGTAGGGGCCTGTGAGCGGGCTGCCCCAGTCGGCCGTCACGCTGGCAAAATCCTCTGGCATGTGGCTGCCACCGGCAACCGCTGCCAGCATGTCTTCGGCCACCTCTCCTTCATAGAAGGCGCGAGGGCCGTGCTCAGCCACCCGGCGCAGCACCTCCGCCTGGCCGGGGCTGCGAAAGATCTCGCCCACCTCGGGCACCTTGCCGCCCGTCAGATAGTGCTTCCGCGCCGCCCCTTGCAGCGTGGCTTCTGCCGCTTGCCAGTCGCGCGCCACGCGCGGGGCAACCGGCACGCCCGCTTCCGCATAGTGGATCGCCGGGGCGAGGCTGGCGGCGAGGCCCTTGCGGCCATAGCGCTCGGAGAGGGCGGCAAACCCGGCGATTGCACCCGGCAGCGTGACGGCGTGGGGAGAGGTGAGGGGGATCACGTCCCCCTCGGCCCGGAGGCTGGTGGCGTCGATCCCGGCAGGCGCACGGCCCGAGCCGTTCAGGGCGTGGATGTCATCGCTGCCCGCAGGCTTCACCAGGGCAAAGCAATCCCCACCGATGCCGGTGCTCTGCGGCTCGCAGATGCCAAGCAGGACCGCTGCGGCGATGCCCGCGTCCACGGCGTTGCCGCCAGACTTCAGCATCTCGACGGCGACCTGGGCGGCCAGCGGGTGTGACGTGGCGCAGAGGCCGTTGGTGGCCAGCACGGGTGAACGGCCGGGGTATTCGAAATTGCGCATAGGTGTCCCTCCGGCGGCCAGAGTAGGCGGCACGCGTCGGGGCGGCAAGGCGGCGATATTGGAGAAAGAGAAGTCCTCGACGCCACGCACTGGGTGGGGGCTATGAAGCGTGGCGCCGAGGGAAGCTATATGCAGCTACCCGTCCCTTTTGCCGTTTGATCCTGTCTGGCTTTGGGTCGCATCAGGACCATTTTGGGGCGTGAATTTCCAACGCCGAAACAATGGCTCGGCAGCGGAGGATTGGGCATGGAAAACGGGTCATATTCCGGCGGTATTCGCCCTTGCGCAGGCCACCGCCGCGCCCTGATCCGTGTCAGCGGGGGGCGGGCAAGGTGGCAAAATCCAGCGAGAAGCTGAGGCGATTCTCATCGCCCGAGCGGCTGTAGCTCAGATCTTTCGAGAGTTGCCGGATGAGGAACCAGCCAAAGCCGCCCTCGGGGAGGGCTTCAACCGGCACGTCAACATCGGCGGCCTTCCCGCTTGGCGCATCGAACCCGGGCATGGCGCGGCCCTGGTCGGTGACGGTGCAGAACAGCCTGCGCACACCCTGGAGCACGGTGATCTCGATCACGCCCGAATCCGCCGTGTCATAGGCATGTTCGACCACGTTGTTCAGCACTTCCGCCAAAACCAGTTCAACGGTGCCGCGCTCATCCTCCGAAAGTTCCAGTGGCGACAGATCAACCAGCACCCGCTCCAGCGCCCGGCGCACCTCCATCGGCGTGCTGGAAAGCACGATGCGCAGCGCGTTGCGCGCCCGGCAGGGAGCAGGTTCGGCGGCTGGCTGGGCCGGCAAATCGGTAACGCTGGCACGGTTGGGCATCGCGCGGCCCGATCAGGCGGCGTTTTCGCCAGAGGCCAGGGCGGCCTCGGCAGAGCTGTGGATCGTGAAGACCGTGTCCATCCGCGTCAGGTGAAACACCTTGGCGACCGTCCGGCTCAGGCCGGCCAGTTCCAGTTTCGCGCCTTCGTCCACCTGTTTCATCGCGCCCACCACGGCCCCCAGCCCCGAGCTGTCGAGAAATCCGACTTCGCTCATATCCAGCACGATGCGGCCCGCATGCCCTGTTGTGGCGTCGCGCATGGCTTCCTTGAAGGTCACGGCCACCGCCGCATCGATCCGGCTCTCATGCACCGTGACGAGCAAGGTTTTGCCCTTCCGGGTTGCTTCAACGTTCATGGCCCGCTCCCGTGGCAGTTGAGGGTGCCTCAGGCCTAGACGCCAAACCTTACCATTCGGTATGCACGATGCAGATAGATTGCGGGAGTGAGAGATGGCACGGGTCGGAATTGCTGGGGCGTCGCGGACGCCGATGGGCGGCTTTCAAGGCGTTTTCGCCGATGTCAGCGCCGCCGCACTCGGAGGTGCGGCGATCCGCGCTGCGATGGCGCAGGCTGGCGCCGAGGCGGCCGACGAGCTGCTGATGGGCTGCGTGCTGCCCGCAGGGCAGGGCCAGGCCCCGGCACGGCAGGCAGGTTTCGCCGCAGGGCTGGGCGAGGATCTGCCCGCCACCACGCTCAACAAGATGTGCGGCTCGGGCATGAAGGCCGCGATGGCCGGGTTCGACACCATCGCTGGCGGTGGGGCCGACGTGGTGATCGCTGGCGGGATGGAGAGCATGACGGGCGCACCCTATCTCCTGCCCAAGATGCGCGGCGGTGCCCGGATCGGCCACCAGCAGGTGATCGACCATATGTTCCTCGACGGCCTCGAAGACGCCTATGACAAGGGCCGCCTCATGGGCACCTTCGCCGAGGATTGCGCCGAGAAGTTCCAGTTCACCCGGCAGGCGCAGGACGACTACGCCCTCGGCTCGCTCGAAAACGCGCTGGCCGCCCAGAAGGAAGGCCGCTTCGAGGGTGAGATCACCCCGGTCACTGCAAAAGGCCGGAAAGGTGAGACGTTGGTGGGTGAAGATGAGCAGCCCGGCAACGCCCGCCCCGAGAAGATCCCCACCTTGAAGCCTGCTTTCCGCGAGGGCGGCACGGTGACGGCGGCCAACAGCTCTTCCATCTCCGACGGGGCGGCGGCGCTGGTGCTGGCGGGCGAGAATTCGGGCCTGCCGATCCGCGCCCATATCCTCGGCCATGCCTCCCATGCGCAGGCCCCCGGCTGGTTTACCACCGCGCCCGTGCCCGCCGCGCAGAAGCTGCTGAAGCGCCTCGGCTGGGGCGTGGAGGATGTCGACCTCTGGGAGGTGAACGAGGCCTTCGCTGTGGTGCCGATGGCCTTCATGCGCGAGATGGGCGTGGCGCGGAGCAAGATCAACGTCAACGGCGGGGCCTGCGCCCTCGGCCACCCCATCGGGGCCTCCGGCGCGCGGATCATCGTCACCCTCCTCAACGCGCTGGAAAAGCGCGACCTCAAGCGCGGCGTGGCCGCCATCTGCATCGGGGGAGGCGAGGGCACGGCCATCGCGATTGAACGTGCCTGAGGTGGATTACGCCGCACTTGTGAAGGTGGTCGAAAGCCTCACAGAGAACGAAACCGACGAGGTGGCGCTCATGGCCACGCTCGCCTGCGAGATTCACCACGCCGACGACCGGTTTGACTGGACCGGCTTTTACCGCGTCACGGCGCCGGGGATGCTGAAGATCGGCCCCTATCAGGGCGGCCACGGCTGTCTTGTCATCCCTTTCGGAAAAGGCGTCTGCGGCACCTGCGCCGCCACGGGCGAGGTCCAGCTTGTCGATGATGTCGAGACCTTCCCTGGCCATATCGCATGCTCCTCCTCCACCCGCTCGGAAATCGTGCTGCCGGTGCGCGGCGCCTCCGGCCGGCTGATCGGCGTGCTGGATATCGACAGCGACCGGCCCGCCGCCTTCACCCAGGCCGATGCCGAGGGTCTGGCGCGGGTGCTCGAGGCCGCTTTCGGCAACGGAGGGCACTGGCGATGAGCCTGAAGGGAAGCTGCCTCTGTGGCGCGATCCGCTTCGAGGCGACGGGCGAACCGCAGGGGGTGTCGGTCTGCCATTGCGGGCAATGCCGCCGAATGTCGGGGCACCTCTGGTCCTCGGCCTATGTGAAGGACGCGGAGCTGACGATTCAAGGCGAACCCCAGTGGTATGTCTCCTCCGAGACCGCCAAGCGCGGCTTCTGCCCTACCTGCGGCAGCTTCCTCTTCTGGAAGCACAATGCGGAAGGCACCACCAGCTTTGCCCTCGGCGCCATCGATGGCCCCACCGGCCTGACCCTGCAAAAGCACATCTTCACCGCCGACAAGGGCGACTACTATGACATTGCCGACGGGGTGGAGCAGCGGTGAGCCTCTCCGGCCGATGCAACTGCGGCGCGGTGCGCTTCACCGTTACGGGCACGCCCGATGAGGCGGTGGCCTGCCATTGCACGCAATGCCGCAAGCAGTCGGGGCACTTCATGGCTGATGCCGAGGTGCCGGAAAGCGAGATCGTGATCGAAGGCGAGGTGCGCTGGTATCACGCGAGCGAGACGGCCCGGCGCGGCTTCTGCCCGGTCTGCGGCTCCGGCCTGTTCTGGCAGCGCCTCGGTTCAGGCGACATGGGATTCTCGCTTGGTGCGCTCGAAGGCCCGACCGGATTGCGGTTGGAGAAGCACATCCATACGGCCTCCAAGGGCGACTACTACGAGATCGCCGACGGGCTGCGGCAGGCATGAGTGACAGCTACAGCCCGCCCGACACGCCGCTCGACGTGCTCCACCACGATCAGGATCTGCTGGCCGTCAACAAGCCCTCGGGCCTGCTCTCCGTGCCCGGCAAGGGCGCACATCTCGCCGATTGCCTGCTCACCCGCGTGCAGGCCGCCTTCCCCGAGGCGCTATTGGTGCACCGGCTGGACCGTGACACATCTGGGGTGATGGTTTTTGCCATGACCCCCCACGCCCAACGCCACCTCGGCCTGCAATTCGAGCGCCGGCGCACGAAAAAGCAGTACGTGGCCCGAGTCTGGGGCGAGATGGCCGACCCCGAGGGCGAGGTGAACCTGCCGCTCATCGTCGACTGGCCCAATCGCCCGCGCCAGATGGTGGACCATGAAAACGGCAAGCCCGCACTGACCCGCTGGAAGCGCCTCAAGGCGACGGGCGGGGAGAGCCGGGTTCGGCTCATGCCCGAAACCGGACGAAGCCACCAGCTGCGGGTGCATATGCGCGAAATCGGCCACCCGATCCTGGGTGATCCGTTCTATGCGACAGGCCCGGCACTGGACTTCCCCCGCCTCATGCTCCATGCCGAGATGCTTCGCGTGCTCCACCCGGACGGCGGCAAAGGCGTGAGTTTTCGGGCGAAGGCACCGTTCTAGGAGGCCATGATGGAGTTGAAGACACCCGTGAGCCTGGCCTATCCGCTCACGGTCGACGAGGCCCATGCCACGCCCGGCGGGGCCGTGAAGGCGGGCGAGGTGCTGCTGACGGTGCGCGCCGCTGATGGACGGCGCGTCGGGCTGAAGGCCAGGGGCGACGGGGTGCTTGATGGCAGCCTGCCGCCCGAAGGCCTGTTGATCGAGGCGCCCATCGTATTTGCCCGCCTCATCGCCACCACTCCCACCCCGGCGGGCAGCCCGGCAGGGGTGGTGCTGGGCTGGGTGCTGACCCTGCCGCTCGGCTTCATCCTCGGCTATGCGGCGGGGCTCTTGGCCCTCATGCTGGGCCGTTGGCTGCCCGGGGCGAACCTCTGGCTCTGGGGGCTTGCCTGCGGTGTTGCGGCGGTCGCGGGCTTCGTCCTGACGGCGCGACTGGTCGACAGGCTGGGCCGCGGCGCGCCCCGCGGGGATGGCGTAGCCATGCTGGGAGCGCTGCTGGCGCTTTCCGTTACGCTGGCGATGGGGCCGCTTGAAGGCCACCTCCATGACCTGACAGGCGGGCTCATCGGCAGCGCGCCCACCGCCGAACCCTAGCCCGCCGCCCCGGCGTCTACCGCGCGTATTTCGCCGCGTTGCTCTCGATCTCCGCGATCTGGTCGCCCATGGCCTTTTGATAGGCCGGGCGCGACAGGCACCGGTCGCGGTAGGCCACCAGCGTCGGGAAATCCTCGATCAACGCAAGCCCGTCGAGCCCGTGCAGCACCGAGGCCATCATCAGGTCGGCCACGCAGAAGCTGTCTCCCAGCAGATAGTCTTTCTCCCCCAGCGCTCCGGCCAGCCGCTTCAGCTTCTTGCCCGCCATCGCCCGCAGGGTGGGGGCCACGCGTTCGGCGGCCTCACGGTCTTCCACGAAGGTCTGGACGGTGCCGACAACGCCGGTCAGCGGCTCGACCGAGTTGAGCGCGGCAAAGACCCAGCTCAGCGCGGCGTAACGGTCCACCTCTGGCGGCAAAAGCACGTCGCTCTGCTCCGCGATCCGCCAGACGATCGCGCCGCTCTCAAACATCGGCGCGCCGTCGACCTCCAACACCGGCACCTGCCCGAAGGGCTGGCGGGCGAGATGCTCGGGCTTGCCCTGCGTGCCCATGGCAACATGATCCACGTCATACGATAGCCCTGCCTCGATCAGCGCCCAGCGCAGGCGAAAATCCCGAACCTGACCCTTGGCGAAATCGGGCACCCAGTCATAGCCCCAGACCTTTAGCTGACTTTCTTTCATGGCTCTCTCCGCTTCAGAAGAGTTGAGATCAACATATACTGGAGGGAAGAGCAAGCCCGCCGACCATGGCCGGCGGGCCCGTCAGTTCAGTAGCCCACGGTCGCCGCGTCCACCCGGCGCGGGTCGGAGGCGCCGAAGAGCAGGCCGCTCTCCTTGTCGACCATGATCGACTGGGTCGAGCCCATCACCGACTTGCGGCTCACCGTGTGACCCTTCTGTTCGAGAATCGCGATGGTATCGGGGCTGATCCCCTCTTCGATGCGGATCTCGTCAGGCAGCCACTGGTGGTGGATGCGCGGCGCGGTGCTGGCCTCGGCGATATTCATGCCGTGGTCGATCACGTTCATGATGACCTGGAGCGTGGTGGTGATGATGCGCGAGCCGCCGGGCGAACCGGTGACCATGAACACCTCGCCATCCTTCATCACCAGCGTCGGGCTCATCGACGACAGCGGGCGCTTGCCGCCCTCCACCGCGTTGGCATCCCCGCCGATCAGCCCGTAGGCATTGGGCACGCCCGGCTTGGCGGCGAAGTCGTCCATCTCGTTGTTCATCAGCACGCCGGTGCCATCGGCCACCATGCCCGAACCGTAGCTGAAGTTGATGGTATAGGTGTTCGACACCGCGTTGCCGTCCTTGTCGACGATCGAGAAATGGGTGGTTTCGTTGCTCTCGTAGGGGGCCAGATCGCCCGGCTTGATCGTGCTCGAAGGGGTGGCCACGTTGCGGCTGATCCCTTCGCGGATCCCGGCGGCGTAGTCCTTCGAGGTGATCTCGGCCAGCGGCACATCCACGTAGTCGCTGTCGCCCAGATACTCGGAGCGGTCGGCATAGGCGCGCTTCATCGCTTCGGACATCAGGTGGATCGTCTCCGCCGAATTGTGGCCGAGAAAGCCCACCGGATACTCTTCCAGCACGTTCAGGATCTGCACGATATGCGCCCCGCCGGAGGAGGGCGGCGGCATCGAAACGATCTCGTAGCCGCGGTAGGTGCCCGTCACCGGCTCGCGCAGCACGGCCTTGTAATTGGCCATGTCCTCAACGGTGATCCGTCCGCCAGCATCGGTCACCGCCTTGCTGATCGCCTCGGCCACTTCACCCTCGTAGAAGCCTGCTGGCCCCTCGTCGGCAATCTTCTGAAGCGTCGCCGCCAGATCGGCCTGCACCAGCCGCTCGCCGGGCTCGTAGAAGCTGCCATCCTCCTTGTAGAAAATGGTCTCGGAGGCGGGCCACTTCTTCAACCGGCCCTCCAGCCCCTTGAGGCTGTCGGCGAGGCCCGGCGTCACGTCGATCCCGTCACGGGCCAGCTCCAGCGCGGGCTGCACCACCTCGGCCAGCGTCATGGTGCCATACTCGTCCAGCGCCATCTGCATGCCCGCAACCGTGCCCGGCACCCCGGTCGCCAGCCCGGTGAAGCGGCTCAGATTGCTGTCGGCATTGCCCTCGGCATCGAGGAACATATCCCGATCCGCCGAGGCAGGCGCCATCTCGCGGTAATCAATCGCCTTGGTCTCACCACTCTCGGCGTCATGCACGATCATGAAGCCGCCGCCGCCGAGGTTGCCCGCGCGCGGCAGGGTGACGGCCAGCGCGAAGGCCACGGCCACGCCCGCATCCACCGCATTGCCGCCAGCCTGCAAGATTTCGAGCCCAACCTGCGCGGCCACCGCCTCCTGCGCCGAGACCATGCCGTTCTGCGCGTAGACCGGATGAATCCGGTCGTCGCCCGAGAAGATCGCCGCTTCCTGCGCCACCCCCGGCGCGGCGACAAGCGAAAGGGCCAGCGCCCCCGCGATGACTGGTTTCATGTCTCTCTCCCTGTTTTTGTGAAGTCCGTCCTCTCAAACCTGTGATGAGTGGCAGCCGAGGCAACCGGCTCGGCGGGTTTTCGCCCATGGGTTGATCGTCGCCGCAAAACCCCCGTGCTGCGCGCCGCCCGGCACCGAAACACGCGTTCCCAATGTCGCGGCAGCGTCAAAACGCCCTCCTTTCCGACCCCGTCGGCCCCTTCCAATTCGGGAAGCTGAATGTATCTATGCCACAAGACCAAACGTCAGGAGGACACCATGGCCTTGCGCATCAACGATACCGTCCCGAACCTCACCTTCCCGACCGACCTCGGCGAGCTCACGCTGCACGACTGGATCGGTGACAGCTGGGCGGTCATTTTCTCCCACCCGAAAGACTTCACCCCGGTCTGCACCACCGAGTTCGGCGCAGTCGCCCAGCTTGCCGACGAGTGGGAAAAGCGCGGCACCAAGGTGCTTGGCGTTTCCGTCGACGGGGCGGAAGATCACAAGAAATGGAAGGGTGACATTGAAAGCTTCGGTGGTGCCAAGGCGGGCTTTCCCATCGTGGCCGATACCGAGCTGACCTTCTCCAAGGCCTTCGACATGCTCCCCGCCGACGCCTACCTGCCCGATGGCCGCACCCCGGCCGACAGCGCCACCGTGCGCTCGGTCTTCATCATCGCGCCCAACAAGAAGGTGCAGCTGATGATGACCTACCCGATGTCGGTGGGCCGCAACTTCGCCGAGGTGCTGCGCGCGCTCGACGGCCTCCAGCGCACCTACGAGCAGCCGCTGGCCACGCCCGCCAACTGGGAAACCGGGCAGGATGTGATCGTGGCGCTCGCGCTCGATGACGCCGCCGCCGAAGAGAAATACGGCGCGCTCGACAAGAAACTGCCCTACCTGCGCTTCGCCAAGAACCCGGGCTGAGGCCTGCCGTGAGGTTGCGGTGCAACTTCCCGTAACTGTGAGAAAGCCCCGTTGGAGTGAACGGGGCTTTTTTGTTACGCTCTCCTGCGAAAGGTGCGGCGGGCCACCCTCGGGCCCGGTGCAAATGGATTGAATGACGAACTCATACCGGCGGATTTTCGTCGCGCTTGTCCTCGCGTTCGGGTCGATGCTGACCCTCTTGCACCCCTCCTCCGCACAGGAGGCGGGGACCGCCGCCGATGGTGGCGCCGCACTGGTGATCGATGAGCCCGAGGACGTCGAACAGGAGGGCGTGGATACCGCCGGGATCGTCGGCGAGGATATCCAGGTCACATGGGGGGACGATGGGGTGCCCATCGTCCGCGTGGCCATCCCGGCCACCGTCTTCATGCCGATCGAGGAGGAGGAGAAGGAAGACATGTACTTCACCCTCCAGGAGGAGCTCAACCGCCTGGGCTGTGATGCAGGTCCGGTCGATGGCGACTGGGGCCGCAACTCGGAGCGGGCGATGGACCGGCTACGCGATGCAGTGCCCGATATCGCCGAGATGGAGCTGTCCATCACCCTCGCAGGACTGTTGCAAAAGATGCCCGAGGGCACCTGCCCGCTGGTCTGCTCGGTGCGCGAGGTAAAGGTGGAAAACCGCTGCGAGCTCAAAACCTGCCCCTCCGGCCAGTACCTGGATACCCGGGGCACCTGCCGCGTTCGGCAGGCCAAGGCGTCAAAGCCCAAGGCCTCCGGTGGGGGTGGTGGCGGCGGGCGCAATTGTGCAACCTACAATGGGCGGACCTATTGCAACTGAGCCGGGTCCGGGGAAATCGAGGGGATAAACGATGCTGAGATGGATCCTTGCCACCGCGCTGCTTGCCAGCCTCCCCGCCACCACGGCGCAAGCTGACCTGAAGCTGCGCATCACCTTCACCGAGAAACAGGTGCTCTCCCGTGGGTTCGGCCGCTCCAACGACACCTGCCGCACCATCTATGACGTCAACCAGTTCGGGCGGCTTCTGGCCATCGAAACCGTCAAGTCCAACTGCAAGACCTTCGAGATCGGCGCCAAGCGCGGAGCCGATGGCTCCGCCGCAGCGCTGGTGTTCGAGGGCCGGTCCAGCCGCACGACCAAGAGCTGCACCTACGCCGCCAAGAGCCGCACCGAGCGGTGCAGCGACGGCTCCCGCGTGCGCCTGCCGCCGGGCATCCCGGTGGACTACAAGGCCAACCAGGTGACAACGGCGCGCTACCAGCTGTCGAACAGCGGACTCACGGCCAGCATGGGGGTCAACCGCGTGCTCACCACCGCCGAGGGCAGCAAGCAGGTCACCGAGGCCGGCTTCCGGATGAAAGTCGCGCTGCAAGGCGGCAAGTGCCAGCTGACAGAGCTGGTCTCCTCCTCCAAGACCACCGTCGCCGAACCCGGTCGTGGTCGGGTGGTGAAGGGCGCAACCCAGCGCGAAAGCCGCAAGCTTGTGAAGGCCGAGAGCTGCCAGGTCATCAGCCGATAGACATGCTCGGCCTGAACAAGCTTTTCACCCGAAGCGGTGCAGCCGCCGCCGTGGAGTTTTCCGGCGGCCCGCCCGCGCCCGAAGCCCCCTTCGTGGCGGTGGGAGACATCCACGGGCGGGATGATCTCCTCGCCCGCCTGCTGGCAAAGCTCGACGCAGATGCTCCCGGCCTGCCCCTCGTCTTCGTGGGCGATTACGTGGATCGCGGCGAAGCCTCTGCGGCGGTGCTCTGGCGGCTAAAGGCGCTCTGCGCGGAGGGCCGCGCCACCTGCCTGCGTGGCAACCACGAAGAGATGATGCTCGACTTCGCCGGTGGTAAATATCCCCGCTGGC
Source organism: Vannielia litorea (assembly GCF_018424695.1). GTDB lineage: Bacteria > Pseudomonadota > Alphaproteobacteria > Rhodobacterales > Rhodobacteraceae > Vannielia > Vannielia litorea_A. Next base: position 17,032 of record NZ_QTNQ01000045.1, on the reverse strand, counting down.
TGGCTTTCGGCGGGCTGCAAACCCTTGCGAGCTTCGGGATCGGGGCCGAGGTGTCGGAAACCGGCGGCCCGGGGCTGGAGGCGGCGCAGGCGGCGCTGGCCGAGTTGTTGGAGGCCGAGGGGTTGCTGGCCTGGCTCAAGGGCCTGCCGCGCTACTGGCAAAGCGGCAATGTCGCCGTCACCCACGCCGGGGCCGACCCGGCGCGCCCGCTAAACGCCCAGAAGACCGCACTCACCATGGGCCACCCCGAGTTCTTCTCCACCCCCCGCACCGACGGCAACTGGATCGTCCACGGCCACTACATCCGCGACACCCCCGAAGTGCACCCGGGCCGCATCGCCATCGACACCGGCGCCTACGCCACCGGCCAGTTGACGGCAGTGGTCATCGCCCATGATCGTCCACCCCGGTTCATTAAGGCATGAACCCGATGCAAAAGGGCCCGAGGTTTCCCCCGGGCCCTATTTTGTCTCGCTGAAAGAGCGCCTTACTCGGCGGCTTCTTCCTTCTTCACCTCTTCGCCGGTCTCCTGGTCCACGACCTTCATGGAGAGGCGCACCTTGCCGCGGTCATCGAAGCCCAGCAGCTTCACCTTCACGTCCTGGCCTTCCGTCAGCATGTCGCTGGGGTGGTTCAGGCGCTTGTTGGCGATCTGGCTGACGTGCACGAGGCCGTCGCGCTTGCCGAAGAAGTTCACGAAGGCGCCGAAGTCGACGATCTTCACGACCTTGCCGTTGTAGATCTTGCCCTCTTCCGGCTCGGCGACGATCGAGTGGATCATCTCGCGGGCCTTCTCGATGCACTCGGCATTCGGCGAGGCGATCTTGATGACGCCATCGTCGTTGATGTCGACCTTGGCACCCGAAACCTCGACGATCTCGCGGATCACCTTGCCGCCCGAGCCGATCACTTCACGGATCTTGTCGGTGGGCACGTTCATGGTTTCGATCCGCGGGGCGTGCGCCGAGAACTCGGTGCGCCCGGCGGTCAGGGCCTTGGACATTTCGCCGAGGATGTGCATCCGCGCGTCCTTGGCCTGGGCCAGGGCGGTCTTCATGATCTCGGGCGTGATGCCCGCAACCTTGATGTCCATCTGGAGCGAGGTGATGCCCTCTTCCGTGCCGGCCACCTTGAAGTCCATGTCGCCGAGGTGATCCTCGTCGCCCAGGATGTCGGTCAGGATGGCGTAGTCACCGTCTTCTTCCAGCACCAGGCCCATGGCCACACCGGCCACCGGGGCCTTCAGCGGCACACCGGCGTCCATCATCGAAAGCGAACCGCCGCAGACGGAAGCCATCGAGGACGAGCCGTTGGATTCGGTGATCTCGGAGACCACGCGAATGGTATAGGGGAAGTCGGTCGGCGCGGGCAGCACTGCCTGAAGCGCACGCCATGCCAGCTTGCCGTGGCCGATCTCGCGGCGCCCGGTAAAGCCAAAGCGGCCAACCTCACCCACCGAGTAGGGCGGGAAGTTGTAATGCAGCATGAAGTTGCTGCGGTAGTTGGCGTGCAGCGCGTCGATGATCTGCTCGTCGTCGCCGGTGCCCAGGGTGGTCACGGCCAGCGCCTGGGTCTCGCCACGGGTGAACAACGCCGAACCGTGGGTCCGGGGCAGAACGCCCACCTGCGAGTCGATCGAGCGCACATCGGTGGTGGAACGACCATCGATCCGCTTGCCGTTCTTCACCACGTCACCGCGCAGGATGGAGCTTTCCAGCTTCTTCAGCGCGGAGCCGAGGTTGGCGTCGGCCTTCTGCTCGTCGCTCAGCGCGGCGAGGATCTTCTCCTTGGCGGCGGCCACGGCAGCGGTGCGCTCCTGCTTGTCGAGGATCGCGTAGGCAGCGCGCATGTCGTCCTCACCGGCGGCCTTCACGGCAGCGGAAAGCTCGGAGTAATCCGGCGGCTGGTAGTCGAACGGCTCTTTCGCGGCTTCTTCGGCCAGCGAAATGATGAGGTCGATCACGGGTTGGATCTGCTCATGCGCGAAGGTCACGGCACCCAGCATCTCGTCCTCGGAAAGCTCGTAGGCCTCCGACTCGACCATCATCACCGCGTCCTTGGTGCCGGCGACCACAAGATCGAGGCGCTGGTCGGGGTTCAGACGCAGCTGGTCCATGTCCTGAACCTCGGGGTTCAGCACATATTCGCCATCTTCGAAGCCAACGCGGGCGGCGGCAATCGGGCCCATGAAGGGGGCGCCGGAGATGGTGAGCGCGGCGGAGGCCGCGATCATCGCCACGATGTCGGGGTCGTTGACCAGATCGTGGGAAAGCACGGTGCAGATCACCAGAACTTCGTTCTTGAAGCCGGGGACAAACAGCGGGCGGATCGGGCGGTCGATCAGGCGCGAGGTCAGCGTCTCTTTCTCGGTCGGACGACCTTCACGCTTGAAGAAGCCACCGGGGACTTTACCGGCAGCGTAGTATTTCTCGTTGTAGTGCACGGTGAGCGGGAAGAAATCCTGCCCTTCCTTCTGCGTCTTGGCGAAGGTCACGTTGGCCATGACAGAGGTTTCGCCCAGCGTGGCGATCACAGAACCATCGGCCTGGCGAGCCACACGGCCCGTTTCGAGAGTGAGGGTCTCTTCGCCCCACTCCATGCTTTTCGTCGTAGTTTTGAACATGTTCGTTTCCTGTAGAGGAGCACTCCCGGGCGTATCCCGGGTCTCCCGTTTGAGTGGCGGCCCCATTGCCGCCGGCCCCTTTCATCTATTCCATCGAGCGCCGGGGCCTTGGCGCAACGTCTCAGATGGGCGGGCCATACAGCAAAGTCGCGCAGATGGAAAGCTCTCTGACATCATGGTTGATGGACTGTTAACCAATTTGCGGTCGTGTGGAGCGATGAGCCTTCCCGCGCATCCGCGTCACGAGGCCTGGATCTCGCATGTCTTCCCTGCCCGCGGGGTGGAGCGGGGCGCGGTAGTGCGCCGGTCGGAGGCCTGGGTCGAGCATGAGATCGGCCACGAACGCTTCGTCGCGGAGGTCCGCTAGCGCGGGTTTCACCTCTTCGAGGCAGGCGGGCAGTTCATCGTCATCTGCAACCCGGGCCCGGTGCGGCGGCTCGTCTGACTCCAGTCGCGAATTTTCGACCAAAGTTCGTGCGCCGGCGGCGGCCTCACTCCGCCAGCCGCTCTCTCGGCAGGGTGATCCGCCGGGTCATCCCTTCCGGGCGCAGATCGGTGCTCAGGGTGCCGTCGAGCTGGCCCTCGATCGCCATGGACACCAGCCGCGTGCCAAAGCCGGCGGGGTGGCCCGCCTCTTCGGCGGTGCGGCCGGTTTCTTCCCAATGCAGGGTCAGCATGTTGCCCTCAACCGCCCAGTGCACGCCCAGCCGGCCCCCGGCGGCGGCAAGGGCGCCATACTTGGCTGCGTTCGTTGCCAGCTCGTGCAGGGCGAGCGCCAGCGAGGTGCTCGCGCGCGGGCCAAGCACTACGCTGGGGCCCTCAAGGCTTGCGAGGTGCTCGCTGCCATAGGGGGTGAGAAGGGTGGTCAGAAGGTCATGCAGCGAAATCCGGTCGCCCACCGGCTGCCCGGCCTGGATCGCCGGGGCCAGCAGGTTGTGCGCGTTGGCCAGCGCGTGCAGACGCGCCTCCAGCTCCGCCGCCGACTCACCGTTGGAATGGCTCAGCCGCACCATGCCGGAGACAACCGTGAAAAGGTTTTTCACCCGGTGGTTCAGCTCCTGCACCAGAAGCTGCCGCTCGGCCAGCGCCTGATGCAGGCGAATTTCGCTTTCGACGATTCCGGCGATATCCTCCAGCGCCTTCATCTGCCCTTCCGACCACTCGTGCGCTTCGGAATCGATGGCACAGAAGGAGCCCAGCACCTCACCGTCAGGCCCATGTACCGGCACCCCGAGGTAGGCCACCACACCCAGATCGCGCACCGCGCCATTGCCAGCCAGCAGCGGATGGGTGCGCGCATCGACAACCGCCAGAGAGGTGCGGGAGGACACAACGTATTGGCAGAACGAATGGCTCAGCGGCGTCTCCCGCTGGTCAACCCCGGCCTCCTCCAGCCCCGACTGCGCCTTGAAAAACTGGCGGTGGTCATCGACCAGCGACAGCAGCCCCACCGGCGCGCCGGTGATCTGCCGGGCCAGCCGCACCGCCCGGTCATAAACCTCTTCCGGCACGCTATCCATCAGCCCCGTCCGCTCCACGTCGGCCAGGCGTTCACGCCGCCCGAGTTCGGCGGCATGGCCTTCGGGCTCGGATGTTGGAAACTCGGGCAGGTTCGCCATCAGTCATGGCCTCCGGGGCTGCAATTAGAAATGAAGCGTTAGCAGCACCCTTCGGAAGGGGCCATTGGATTTATGTCTAACCCCACGGATTTGAGCGCTTTTCCGACCTTTCACGCCCAAGAAGGTGCGTCGGGAATGTCATAGATTAATCGCTGCAACCGAAAGATGTGGCGCGCAGCGCTCAGGCCATGTGGCGCGGGGTCTTCTTCACCCCGTAGGCTTTGCGCGCCGTGACAAGCCGCAGATCGTCCGGATCCATGCCCAGGCTCATCATGGTACGCCGGTCATAGCGGGCCCGCGCCTGCGCCGGGTCATGCGCAGTGCCGAAGAGCCGGTCGATCCAGCCCATCCCGGCCGTGACGTGAAAGGTGGCGTGGTGATCCTGGTAGTGATGCGCCATATGCTCGCGCGTGACCCATTGGCCAAACCGGCCCTTCGGCACGTTCAGATGCGCCAACGTGTGGCAGTATTCGTAAAAGGCAAAGGCCGAGGCGGAGCCGACGAAGAGCGCGACCCAGGCAAACTCCAGCGCCGTCCACAGGCCGACAACCGGCCAGAGCACCAGCAGATGGGCGGCAAAGCTCCCGGCGGCAAAGCGCAGCGGAAACCAATGGTCGTCGCCGGTGAAGAACTCTTCGTCCTGCGGAAACTCGTGATGCCCTATGTGGCTGCGGTACAGCGCGTTGAACGGGCTCTGCGCGCTCGGCGGCGCGCGATGGTAAATGAAACGGTGGATGAGGTATTCGTTGAACCACTGGATCACCACGCCGTAGGCCAGAGCCCCGAGCATCCACCAGGCGAAGTCGAAGGCCATCAGCCCCATCCCGACCAGCCAGAACGGCGCAAGCCGGTGCAACCCGCCCATGTGTAGGATGATGCGCAGCGCAGCAAGCATGATGGCTCTCCTCGGCGCGGAGTGTGGCGGCGCGCGCCCGGCCCGGTCAACCGGAACGCCACGTCCGGACGGTTCAGGCGCGCCGTCCTGCGCCGCAGGTCATCCTCGGGCCTGGCCCGAGGATCTCCCGCCATCGAGCCTCCCCACAGGCAGGCAGCGCCGTGGTGCCCGGCAGCCCCGGCCAAACGAACGGTCGGGCGGCAGAACTCCCCCCGGTGCCTTGGCAGAACGAAAAAGGGGCAGCCCTGAGGCCACCCCTTCGCTTGTCCCTGGCGGTCCGTCTTAGCGGCGGATGCCGAGCTTGCCGATGAGGTCCCGGTAACGGGCCTCGTCCTTGTTCTTGAGATAGTCGAGCAGCTTGCGGCGCTGGGCCACGAGCTTCAGAAGGCCACGGCGGCCGTGGTTGTCCTTCTTGTGGGTCTTGAAGTGCTCGGTGAGGGTGCTGATCCGCGAGGTCAGGATGGCCACCTGGACTTCGGGCGAACCTGTGTCGCCGTCCTTGGTGCCGTATTCCTTGATGACGCGGGCCTTGTCTTCAGCAGTGATCGACATCGGGGTCTCCTTTGGTTTGGTGTGTGCGGGCGCAAGCCGGGATGTCGTCCAGCAGGGTCCATGGAGTGTGCCGCCCGGGCGTTCCCGGTCGACAGAGGGGGCGTATAGGGCAAGCCCGGGCAGATGGGAAGGCGATTCGTGTGCCTGCGCGCGCTTGCGTGCCCGTGGCCCCTTAGTCCGCGTTTGCCGGGGGGATCTCGCCGGGCTCGGCCTGGGGCGGGTTGTCCGGCGCGGTGGCATTGCTATCCTCGGGAGGCGGCAGCTGCTCTTCCACCCGCTGCTCGGTTGCGGCCTCGGTCTGCTCCTGGCCAAACTCCACATCCAGCTCGGCGGCCCATTCGGCGAGGATCGGGATGAAATCGACCTGACTCAGCAGGTAGGCCAGGATCGAAACCAGCACCGTCGCGCCCACCACGGACCCGAGGCCAAAGGCCATGCCGCGCAGCAGTTGAAAGGCAAGCAGCCGCCAGAACTGTGCGTACACCCGCAGGAACTTGTGGTCATTGAGCTTGGCCACCTCCTCCCGCAGCGCCACGATCTCGCGCTGCAGGTCAGAGCGCGTGGCGTCATGATCGGCTTCGGCCTCCACGGCGGCGGCGGCACTGGCCGCCTTGGCGGATAGATGCGGGTCCGGGTCACTCATGGGCTGACCCTAGCCGAAAAGGAGCGTTTGAAAACCCGTCAGAACGGCGCGGCTCACGCCGTGGAGGCAAGCGACATCGGCACAAGCTGTATGTCGGCGGGCGAAAGGCTCGCCCCGCCGTGGACGAGCCCGATCAGCTCGCCGTCGGCGTAGACCTCCACCAGATCGCTTTCGATCTCGCCGAGGGTGATCTCGGGCGCCGCGCCGCCCAGGCTGTCATCCCACAGCAGCGCAAGGCTGTCTTCGCCTGCCTCGAAATCCATGATCTCCGCCACCGTCTCCTCGACGACGTCCGGGCCGAGCCGGAACAGGTCTGCCCCGTCGCCGCCGGTGGCCACGTCGCCATCGCCCAGGAGCAGCACATCGTTGCCCGCCCCGCCGTTCAGCCAATCCACGGTGATGTCGTCATCGCCTGCGAGCACGTCATTCCCGCTGCCGCCCCAAAGCGCATCGGCCCCGTCGCCGCCTTCCAGCAGGTCGTCTCCCGCGCCGCCCTCCAGCGTGTCGGCCCCGTCGCCCCCGTCAATTTCATCGTTGCCATCGTTCCCGAAGGCCACGTCATCGCCTTCATAGGCTTCGATCCGGTCATCGCCCTCGTACCCCTGCAAGATGTCATCGCCCGCGCCGCCATCGAGCAGGTCCGCACCGATGGTGCCGGTCTGGGTGCTGCCCGCATCGGGTTCCGTCGGCTCCAGCGTGCCAGCCTCCCCCAGCACCGCGTCTTCCGCCGTGGGGTCGAGGATGGAGCCGGCCGACGTGCTCTCGCCACTCTCGTCGAATACGGCGGCGTCCTCCTCAACATCCTCCCCGCCGCCGACCACGCCCACAACGGCAGAGCCGACGAGCACCGCGCCCATGATCCCAAACAGCAAGAACATTCCGATTTACCCCACAAGTGCATCCCTCGCGGCCCCCGGCCCAAGCGAGCGGGCGCGCATGTCGCGGCGCGGAACATAGCACTGGGGGGCGCTCAAACTCTTAACGCGCCGGAAAAGGTGCCTAGATTCTGCAACAAACTCTATGCGTTTGACGCAGTCGCTCTGGTCAGAATGAGGCCACCGGGGGATGATCCTTCCATGGTTGACGATTGGCTCGTTCCACTGGTCTTTCTTCTCATCGCCCTGGCGTTTTCTGCGCTGTGGCTGCGCATGCGCGCGCGCCGGCGGGCAGAGCTTCGCGCCTCGGCCCGGACGGACACTCTGGAAGAGGCCGACGCGGTCGTGGAGCTGCGCGACGACGAGCCGCTCGAGATTGCAGCGGTCCGCGCCGAACTCGCCCGTGTCCGCGCCGAGGAAGAGGCCGGGCGTATGAAAGGGACGCCCAGCGCGCTCCCGGAGGCCGTCTCAGCGGCGGACCCTGAAGCCAAGGCGGAAGCGCCGCGCCCCGATGGTGGCACGGCAACGAAGGAGACCTCTCCGGACGGGACGGTGTCAGAAGGCCCGCCGCACGCCACCGCCACAGCCGCGACCGGTGCCGCCGATGCGCAAGAGCGCCCCGAAGACGCGCCCGACCCGGCGGTGTCCGAGGAACCTGGCACGTCAGATCCCACGCCAGACGATGACAGGGAGGCCGGTGGCGACCGCTACGATGACGAGGGCCGCCTGATCCTGCCGATCGTCACGGGCGATGTGATCGTTGTCACCGACGTTCCGCGCCACATCCAGCTTACTGTCACCCGGCAATGGCCGATCCCGAGGGTGCAGGGCTTCCGCCCCGGGGCCGAGCGCCTTTCGGTGGCCTATGACGGCCGGGAGCCGACCGATGTGGTGATGCTGCCGACCGTCGACGGCTACCTTCAGGTCAACCTCGGTGGGCGCCCGGTGGTTCAGGTCGAGTGCGCCGACGGGCCGGATGCCCTCGCCTCGGCGCTCACCATCAACCCGTGACCCACGGCCTCGGCTGCTCGGTATAGGCGATGTAGAGCGGGTGCTTGGGCTGGCCGTGCTTGGTGAGCCCGAGGTGATAGAGCGGCCAGCCGCCCTGCCGCAGCAGCGCCTCCACTGCCCGGCCGCGGTCCAGGTGTTCGCCGTGGCTGCCCCAGGCACAGATGATCCGGTCGGCCCAGCCGCAGCTCTCGAGGATCGCCACGTCGTTCTCCGGCCCCACCGGGTCGGGGGCCGCGCGCATCGCCTTCGGGTCCGTGTCGCGCCAGGCAAAGATGTTGGTCACCCGGAAGCTGCCGAAGCCCAGCGTGCGGGCGCGCCGCTCGCAGCGTTCCACTGTCGGGTCGTTCTGCACCTCGGTTGCAGTGGAGGGGTTGAGCATGATGAACAGCGCCTTCTCGCCCTGCGGCGCCCAGGTGCGGGTCAGCAGGTAGCGGTAGCGCTCGCAGTCGGAATAGACGGCGGTGGAGGGCGCGTCGCCCTTGGTGTGCGTGCGGGTGATCACGCCTGCTCGTCCGTCCTACGAGACGTCCTCGCAGCGGGGCGCGCGGGGTCGAAGAGACGGCAAAGCCGTGGATGAGCCCGCCCGCCAGGCAGCTCTTCGGCCCTTGCGGTCCTCATCGCAGCTGCGAGGAGGGGGCGAAGGCCCCCGAGGAGCTGCCCCGGCCTCATCGGTTCAGCACCCGCGCGGGGTGAAACTCCCCGCCCATGTAGCGCCCCAGCGCAATGGCCCGGCCCTGATGCGCAGCCCAGCACTCTTCGCCAAACTCCGCGTCCGAGGCGATCACCGGCGCCGGGTTGCCATGGGCGACCCGCGTGGCCGCCGCCTCGTTCACCATGACACGCGGCACATCTCCCAGCCCGGCCTCGAGAGGCACCAACAGCGCATCCAACTCGGGCGTGCGCGCCAGCGCTTCCACCTGCTCCAGCGTCACAGCACCCTCAAGATCAAACGGGCCCGACCACTCGCGCCGCAGGTCCAGGACGTGGCCAAGGCATCCGAGCGCCTCGCCGAGGTCGCGCGCGATGGAGCGCACGTAACCGCCCTTGCCGCACACCATCCGCAGCTCCACGGTGTCGGCATTGGGCCGCGCCACAAGGTCGAGGCTCTCCACCCAGAGCGGCCGGGCCTGCACCTCGAAATCCTCGCCGTCGCGCGCCAGCGCATAGGCGCGCTCGCCGTCGATCTTCACGGCAGAGAACTTGGGTGGCACCTGCATGATCTCGCCGGTGAACGCCGCCAGCGCGGCGCGGATCTCGTCATCCGTTGGCCGCGCCTCGGCGGTGGCGATCACCTCGCCCTCGGCATCATCGGTGTTGGTCGCCGCGCCCAGCCGCACGGTGAAGCCGTAGCACTTGTCGGCATCGGTGATGTAGGGCACGCATTTGGTCGCCTCGCCGAAGGCGATCGCCAGCAGCCCGGTGGCCGCAGGGTCGAGCGTGCCGGCGTGGCCGGCCTTCTTCGCTTGATACGCCCAGCGCAGCTTGTTCACGCAGGCGGTGCTGGTGGGGCCGGCGGGCTTGTCGAGGATGATCCAGCCGGAAATGTCGCGTCCCTTGCGGCGGGCCATGAAGCCTCCCTTGGTGATGAGAGGCCGGGGCGTACCGCGGAGCCGCTTCGCGGTCAACCGTGGCCTGCTCATCCGCCCTTCGAGGCGTCTTCGCCCCGGCGATGAGGCTCCGAAGGCGGCGAAGAGCCGCCCCTCAGTTCCCCGCCGTCTCCTCCAGCCCTTCCGGCGCGCCGACCACAACGAAATGCAGGCCCTCCGGGTCGATCAGCTCGGCGGCGACGCGCTTGATGTCTTCCACCGTCACCGCCTCGACAAAGCTGTTGCGGTTCTCGATGTAATCCACGCCGAGCTCCTCCATCTGGAGGCCGACAAGGATATTGGCGATGCGGGCGTTGCCGTCAAACCGCAGCGGGTAGGCCCCGGTCAGGTATTTCTTCGCCCGCTCCAGCTCTTCGGCCGTCACGCCTTCGGCCGCCAGCTTCGCCCATTCCGCGCGCACCACCTCGATCGCCTGCGCCACCCGGCCATTGGCCGAGGCCACGCTGCCGCCAATGAGCTCCGCGTAATCCATCGGGGCAACATAGGCATAGATGCCGTAGGTCAGCCCGCGCTTCTCACGCACCTCTTCCATCAACCGGCTGTTGAAGCCTCCCCCCCCCATGATCTGCATCATGATGAAGACGGGGAAGAAATCGGGATCATCCCGGGTGATGCCCCGCTGCCCGAAGGCCACCACCGATTGCGGCGTTTCATAGGGCACCACGGTTAGGCCGCCGGGCAGGGTGTAATCCACGTGCTCGGGCAGTTCGGCGCCCTCCTCGGGCAGGCCCGCAAAGAGGCTGTCGAGCAGCCCCGCGAGCCGCTCTGCGTCGATGTCGCCCACCGCGCTCACGTAAAGCCGGTCGCGCGCCATTACCCGCGCCTTGGCCTCGAACATGTCGTCCCGGGTCAGCGCGGCCACGCTCTCTTGGGTGCCGTTGGAGTCCGAGCCATAGGGGTGGTCGCCCCAGGCCAGCCTGTCCCAGGTGTTGCCGGCAATCTTGTCGGGGTCGTTCGCATCCGACTGGATGATGGATTGCACCTGCGCCCGCACCCGGTCCAGCGCGTCCTGGTCAAAGCGCGGCTCTTCCATCGCCAGCCGCAGCAGCTCTGCGGCTTCGTCCATGTTCTCTGTCAGGAAGCGGGCCGAGATGGTCAGCGCATCCTTGTGCACGTCGAAATTGATCGAGGCGGCGAGGCTGTCGCGCGCCGCGGCCCATTCGCGGGCGTCCATCTCTCCCGCACCCTCTTCTAGGATCGCGGACATCAGGTTGATCGCCCCCCGCTTGCCTGGCGCATCCAGCGAGGCCCCGCCCTTGAAGCGGATCTCCAGAGCCACGAAGGGGATGGAGGGCTCGTTCACCAGCCAGGCCTCAACGCCGCCCGGCGAGCGGACCTCTTCAATCTCCACCTCCGCCCAGGCCACCATGGGCGTGAGGGCAATGATCAGCCCGCAGGCGATCCGCTTCAGCGCGTTCATTGCGAAATCTCCTCGGCTTCGGTCGCGGCTTCCGGGGCGGGGGCGCTCGCCGGTTCCGCCGTGGGCAGGTCAGGGCGGGTGGCATGGCCCGTCACCGAGTTGCGCATGTCCAGCACCTCGCGGGCCACGGCCATCACGTCGTCGGGCGTCACCGCCTGCAACACCTCGGGCCAGGCCTGGATGTCCTCCACCGTCAGCCCGGTCGTCAGCCCCTCGCCGTAACGACGGGCCAGCCTTTGCAGGTTGTCCTTGGCATAGATCTCGCTGGCCCTGAGCTGCATCTTGATCCGCTCGAAGGCCTCCATGTCGACGCCTTCTTCCAGGAAGGTCTCGATCACCCGGTCCATATCGGCCTCTGCCTCCTCAAGGCTGCGGCCCGGCACCGGCACCACGTAAAAGCCGAACTGACCGTCATCGAGGCTGTCGCCCGAGTAGAAGGCGGCGGAATAGACGGCCACGCTCTCCTCGAATTGCAGCATCCGCCCCATCAGCGAAAGCGTGGGCGATCCGCCCATCAGCTCGGCCAGAAAGGTGAGCGCCGCAGCCTTCTCCTGCGCGCCACTGTCGCGCTCGGGCGCAAGGTAGGTGCGCACCACATAGGGCTGCGAAATGCGCGGATCTTCGAAGTCCAGGTGCCGCGGCGCGCGCTGCGGCGGCTCCTGCGGGCGGGCGCGCGGCTTTAGCGCGGGGTTGGCGGGCAGGGGGCCGAAGTGGGTTTCGGCGAGGCGCTTCACCTCGTCGGGCTGCACGTCACCGGCCACCACCAGGATGGCGTTGTTGGGTGAGTAGTAAAGCTTGTAGAAATCCAGCGCATCCTGCCGGGTCAGCTCCTCCATCTCGTGCTTCCAGCCGATGATCGGAATGCCGTAGGGGTGGTTCATCCATTGCGCGGCGCGGCGATCCTCGCCGAAGAGGGCCGAAGGGTCGTTCTCCACCCGCTGGTTGCGCTCTTCGAGGATCACCTGAAGCTCCGTCGCCACGTCTTCCGGCGTGATCAGAAGGTCCACCATCCGGTCGGCCTCCATCTGCATCATCAGCTCCAGCCGGTCGGCGGCCACGCGCTGAAAGTAGCCGGTGTAATCCCAGGAGGTGAAGGCATTGTCGCTGCCGCCATTGGCCTCCACCACGCGCGAGAACTCGCCGGGCGCCAGATCGTCGGTGCCCTGAAACAGCAGGTGCTCAAGAAAATGCGCAATGCCCGACTTGCCCGGCGGCTCATCGGCGGCCCCGGTGCGATACCACACCATGTTGACCACCACGGGCGCGCGGTGATCCTCGATCACCACAACATCCATCCCGTTCTCGAGCGAGAAGGTCGTGACCTCTTCAGCGGCGGCGGGGAGGGCGGTGAAAGCCAAAGCGGCGGCAAGCGCGGCTCCGGCGCGGCGGATCGGGTGCATCGGCGCTCCTCTCGGTTTCTGCGAAAGATACCCTAGGCATGAGGCGGTTATGCGCAAGCCCGGCAACGGGCTTGTGAAGGCCGGTGTGCGGTGCCTAAAAGCTCTGGCGCAAAACGAAGATCAGGTTTTCTCCGAAGATGTAGGCAATCAGGAGCAACCCCGCCCCGTAGAGAGCTGCACATAGCGTGCAGGCCGTGCGGTTGCGGGCCTCTTCCGCGGAGAAAATGTCCCAGAACAGCGCGCTTGATTTCTCGGCCAGCGCGGGCGCATCGTAGCCGAACTTCATCGTAGCCGAACTTCTTCGCCTCGATCAGAACGCTTTCGACCTTGTAATCGGGCTCATGATCGGGGTGCGCGTCGAGATAGTCCCGCAGGTACTCGACCCCGTGCCCACGATCCCGGAACGCGCGGAAATCCCTGAACTCGCGGACCAGCGCTGGGCAGAACGCGAGGAAGGTCAAGTTGGCGAGCGTGAACAGCACGGCAGCCGCGTAGAAGGCCTTCCAGCTGAAAGGCAGATCGAGCGTCATGGCGACCTGCCCGTCAAACAGGAGCACCGTCGAAGTGCCGGGAATGTCCGCAAGAAGCTTGACGCAGAGCGGGACAACAATCAGCCAGATGTAGCTCGACCGCACGAGCCGGTTCCCTCCCATCCGGGCGATGGTGCTCCACTTGATGTTCCACCCTGCCATCGCACGCTCCTGCCCGCAGTTGTCCGGCGGCAGGGTAGCGCGGGCTCGGCGATCTGCAAAACTGGTGGGCGTCCTTGTCGGAGCGACAGGCGCTGCGTTTACTGGTAGGCGCCGCTCGGCGGGGCCGAAGGCGTCTTGGCGCCGGCCCGGCGGAAGCGCTGCAACTCGGCCTCTTGGTCCAGCGACTGGCGCCGGTAGGCCCGGTAGTAGACGTTCACGTTGGCCAGCCGCTCCAGCAGGCGGCCATCGTTGCGCTTGCGAAACTCGTAGTCCTCCGCGGCCAGCACGCCGCGGATGTTGCGGGTCAGGCCAAAGCGGGTGACATGGCCCATCAGCGCCGGCTCGCCGCGCACCTGGCCGGTGCGGTTCAGCCTGTCGGGGCTGCCGCCAAGAGCCGCCACCGCATCCTTGAAGGGCGTGGCATCGGCGCGGTTGCTGGCGCCCGGGGTGGGCGGCGGCAGATCACGATAGTTCTCGGGCTGCTGGATCGGCTTGTTGGGCAGAATGGCGAACTCGTCGGGCGTATCCTGCCCGCGCTCGATGTTCATCAGCTCCGGCTCGCGCGAGCAGGCCGTCACCAGCGCACAGAGGGCCAGCCCCAGCGCAATGCGCCCGGCTGCCTTCGCCATCTTTTCAGCCCCTGAAACCACTCGGCCTTCCTTCAAGTCTTTTGCCCGTTCTAACGCGTTTCACCGCCCTCGTCAGCCGCCTTTTTCTCTCCGGTCCACAGGATGAGGCCAAAGGCCCCCGCGAAGATGAAAACATCAGCCAGGTTGAAGAGGTAGGGGTTGGCGATCCCGCAGCAGGACATGTTGAGAAAGTCCACCACGCCCGGGTGCAGCAGCCGGTCCAGCGCATTGGCCAGCGCCCCGCCGATCACCAGCCCGGCAGAGGCGAAGGCGAGGGGGCGGGTAAAGCTGCGCATCGCCCAGATCAGCAGCAGCGCCGAAAGCACCAGCGCCACGGCAATGAGGAAATAGGCCTGCATCGGCGAGCCCTCTCCGAACAGGCCAAAGTTGATCCCGTCATTGTAGCCCAGCCGAAACACCAGGTAAGGCGGCCAGACCTCTTCCTGAAGGACCACCGGCAGGCGGACCACTTCGAGGATCCACCACTTCGAGAGCTGGTCGATCCCGAAGGCCAGAAGGGCGGTGATGATGAGCCAGCGCATGCCGTTGCCCGCTCAGTGCCGGAAGTGGCGCATGCCGGTGAAGACCATGGCAATGCCCGCCTCGTCGGCGGCGGCGATCACCTCGTCGTCCCGCATCGAGCCGCCCGGCTGGATCACCGCTGTCGCCCCCGCCTCAACGGCGGCCATCAGCCCGTCGGCAAAGGGGAAGAAGGCATCGGAGGCCACCACCGAGCCCTTGGTCAGCGGCTCGGAGAGGCCCAGGGCCTCGGCCATATCAAGGCTCTTGCGGGCCGCAATGCGCGAGCTGTCCACCCGGCTCATCTGGCCCGCGCCCACACCCACGGTGGCGCCATCCTTCACGTAGATGATGGCGTTGGATTTCACGTGCTTGCCCACCGTCCAGGCAAACAGCAGGTCGTCGATCTGCGCCTCGGTCGGCTGGACCTTTGTCACCACCTTGAGGTCATCCTTGCCGATGTGGCCCACATCCTTGTCCTGCACCAGCATGCCGCCGCTGACCTGCCGATAGGTCAGCATCGCTTCGCGCGGATCGGCCAGCGCGCCGGTGGTCAGCAGGCGCAGGTTCTTCTTGGCGGCAAAGACGGCCTTGGCCTCGTCATCGGCCATCGGCGCGATGACCACCTCGGTGAAGATCTCGCTGATCGCCCGGGCGGTGGCCCCGTCCAGGGTGCGGTTCAGCGCGATGATCCCGCCGAAAGCCGAAGTCCGGTCACAGTCGAAGGCCCGGCGATAGGCCTCTTCCAGCGTCTCGCCCCGGGCCACGCCGCAGGGGTTGGCGTGCTTGATGATCGCGCAGGCCGGGCCCGCCTCGGCGGCGAATTCGCTGACCAGCTCGAAGGCCGCATCCGTGTCGTTGATGTTGTTGTAGCTCAGCGCCTTGCCCTGATGCTGCTCCGCCGTGGCAACGCCGGGGCGGTGGCTGCCGTCGGTGTAGAAAGCCGCGTTCTGATGCGGGTTCTCGCCATAGCGCATGGTAGCCGCCAGCGTGCCGGCAAAGGCGCGGCGGCGCGGCGTGGGCTGGCCGATGGCATCGGCCATCCAGGTGCTCACGGCGGCGTCATAGGCGGCGGTGCGGGCATAGGCCACCTGTGCCATCTGCTCGCGGAAGGCGCGGGTGGTCTGCCCGTCGTTCTCGTCCAGCTCGGCGATCAGCCCGGCATAATCCTGCACGTCGGTGATGACATTCACGAAGGCATGGTTCTTCGCCGCGGCGCGGATCATCGCAGGCCCGCCAATGTCGATGTTCTCGATGCAGGTGTCATAATCCGCGCCCTTCGCCACGGTGGCCTCGAAGGGGTAGAGGTTGACCACCAGCAGGTCGATCGGCTCGATCTCGTGTTCGCTCATCGCCGCCACGTGATCGTCGTTGTCGCGCAGCGCCAGCAACCCGCCATGCACGCGCGGATGCAGCGTTTTCACCCGCCCGTCCATCATCTCGGGAAAGCCGGTCACATCGGCCACGTCGCGCACATCAATGCCCGCCTCGCGCAGCATCCCGGCGCTGCCCCCGGTCGACAGGATCTCGATGCCGCGCTGGGCCAGAAGCTCGGCCAGCTCCACCAGCCCTTGCTTGTCGGACACGGAAAACAGCGCGCGGCGGATCGGTTGCAGGTCACTCATCGGCATCGGCCCCCTCGGTCAGCCTTGCCCCGCGTCCTCATCCTCGCCGTCATCGTCGTAGGTGTCGCGGAGCGTATCTCGGATGGCCTGCGGGGTATCCTGTGCTTTCGCCAAGGTCCAGCCGATCTCGTGCCCATAATCCATGCATTTCGCCGAAAGGACGATCTGCCGCGCGGCGCGGGGCTTGATCCGCCCCTGTTCGAGGTAAACCGACGGCTCCAGCGCCAGCTCGGCGGAGCCGTCATGGCGAAACACCCAGATCTCGCCAGACTTCAACGCCAGCGACACCGCCATGCCGCCCATGTCCACCGTGGCGTCCACATCCGGATGCAGGTGAAAATGCGCGGTGAAGGCCACGCCCTGAAGCTGCATCCGCGTCATCGCCGCATCGAAGGCGCGGCGTGCCTCTTCGGTGAAGGCGCGCAGCGTGTCGGTGCCGGTCAGCAGGCGGCCTGCCGGGTCGAGGTTGAGCCGCCGCATGTGGGTGAGCCCGTGGGTGGTGCCATAGCCGTCATGGCCCGCCAGCAGGTGAATGCCGGTATCGTCGGCGGTGCGCTCCACCTTCACCTGGCGCGGCACGTCTTCCAGAAATTCGCCGCGCTGCCCGCTCGCCGTGGCCAGCCGGGAGGAGGAATAGCGTTCCACCGCGAGGGTGGAGTGCGAGGCGGTGGCGCGCCCCGCCCGCCGCCAGCCTTCGCCAAAACTCGCACCCGAGCCGCAGTTCACGATCACCGGGCGACGGCCCGAGGTCAGCTCAAAGCCGAGCGTGGAGGCGTGCGCCCGGGCCGAGGCCGCGCCCTGCGGCGGGCGTGCGGCATCGACGATGACAGTGGTGCGCCCGGCGGCAAGCCGCGCGTATCCCATCGACAGCCCCTCCCCCGGCCCCTCGCGCACGCCCGAGGCCACCAGCGCCGCGTCCAGC
>NZ_QTNQ01000044.1 GCF_018424695.1 Vannielia litorea | reverse complement strand
GAAGGGCGGGGCCGCAGGGCAGGGGGAGCGCCGAAACACCCGCCATGTCGAGCCACATCTTGTGATTGAAGTACCACGGCGTCGGCAGCAGCACCTCGTCGCCCGGCCCGGCCAGCGAGGCCATGGCCGCGCAGAAGGCGTGGTTGGCCCCGGAGGTGATGCAAACCTGCGCGGGCGCGACGTTGCCGCCATAGGTGGCCGCGATATTCGCGGCCAGCGCTTCGCGCAGGGGGCCAAGCCCCAGCACCGCGCCGTATTGATGCGCCGCAGGGTCGGTCAGCGCGGCCTCGGAGATGGCCTTGCGCAGCGCATCGGGGGGCGGGTCGGCGGGCGCGGCCTGCCCGGCGTCGATCAACGGACGCTCGGGCGGAAAGGTGAGGCCCTTGAGCCAGCTCTTGGCCTCGACGACCGGCGAGGGGAAGGTGCGGGTGGTGGGCGCGTGCGCCGCCATGGGGTGGGTTGGCACCTCAGTCCTTGCCCCGGTAGGGCTCGACATATTGCAGCGCCATGTCCCAGGGGAAGAAGATCCAGGTGTCCTGGCTGACGCCGGTGATGAAGGTGTTCACCATCGGCTCGCCCTGCGGCTTGGCATAGACGGTGGCGAAGTGGGCGTTGGGATAAAGCTCGCGCACCAGTTCCAGCGTCTTGCCCGTATCCACGAGATCATCGACCACGAGGATGCCGGTGCCGTCGCCCATCATCTCGGCGTCGGGGCTCTTGAGCACCTGTGCCTCGCTGCGCTGGTCGGCCTTGCCGCCGCCGGAGTGGTAGCTCTTGACCGAGATGGTATCGACGGTGCGGATATCGAGTTCGCGCGCCACGATCATCGCGGGCGCCATGCCGCCGCGGGTGATGGCTACCACTGCGCGCCATGCGCCGTCATCCGGGCCCTTGCCGTCGAGCCGCCAGGCCAGCGCCCGGCTGTCGCGGTGGATCTGGTCCCAGCTTACGTGGAAGCCTTTTTCATGGGGCAGGCGGTCTGACATGGATTGTCCCTCGTGCAGCTTTTTGCCTGTCATATCCCCACTGACGCCCCGGCGTCGAGAGGGATGGCGTGCTCCGGGTGAGGCGGCGGGTGCCCGTGTGTGCCGGGCTGCCCTTGGCATTCTACGTGGCCGCCAGCCCGACAAGGCGCCGCCCCTCGTCCGTCTTGATCGAAAAGTCGGTGCCCAGGTGGGCATTGGCCGACTCTGTCGTGAGCCATTCGATGGCCCGGGCGACCCACTCGGGCGGGATATGCGCCGACCAGTCGAGCTGGCTGACCGGGTTGATGCCGGAAGCGCGGATCTGCGCCTGCATGGCCGTTGCGACGGTGCCGGGGCTGAGGCCGAGCACCCGCACGCCCTGGCTACGATACTCCTTGTCTGCCACCCGGGTGAGTGACAGCACGGCGGCCTTGGTGGCGCAGTAGTGGCTCCAGCCCTCCAGCGCAGAGGTGGCCGCGCCGGAGGAGATGTTGACGACGGTGCCGCCGCCCTGCGCCACCATCGCCGGGATGGCATGGCGCAGCCCGTGGTAGACGCCCTTGAGGTTGACATCGACCACGCGGCCCCATGCCTCGGGCGTGCTTTCGCCCAGCCGGGCGATGGGGTCGATCAGGCCGGCGTTGTTGACCAGCAGGTCGAGGCGGCCGGTTTCCTCCAATGTGGCGGCGACGAGCGCGGCGACCTGCGCTTCATCAGCAACGTCGGTGGGCCAGGCGCAGGCGGCGTGGCCTTCGGCCTCCAGTTCGGCTGCGATGGCGCGGATACGGGCTTCATCGCGGGCGGCCAGCACGACATGTGCGCCGAGGGCGGCGAAGTGGCGGGCGGTAGCCTCTCCGATGCCACGGCTGGCGCCGGTGACGATCACGGTTTTGCCTTTGAAACTCATGGGGCGTCTCCTTTTGCTTTGTGTCACTCGGCGGCCATCGCCGGAGTCCAGGCCAGGGCCGGGTCGGACATGAACTCTTCATCCGGCAGTCCCGTCAGTGCGGCGATGTAATTGGCCAGCACCTTGCAGGCGATGATGGCCACCACGTCGAGCACATTGGCGCGGCTGTAGCCTGCGGCGAGGAAGGCGGGCACCGCCTCGGCCGCCTCGCCCCGCGCCTCGGCGACGCGGCGGGTGAAGGCCCAGAGTGCGGCGAGGCGGGGGTTTTCGGGCGGCTGGCCGGCGCGCAGCCGGGCGATGGTTCCAGGCTCCATGCCCGCCTCGGCGGAGAGGTAGCTGTGTCCCATGGTGCAGTAGCCGCAGCCGTGGAGCACGTTGACCGCCTGGTAGGCCACCTGCTGCTCGACGGGGCTGAGCGCAGAGGCGCCGATCTGCGCCCAGAGTGTTTCGTAGCCGATCATGGCCGCCGGGCTTTCGGCCATGGTGGCGTGCATATGCGGGGTAAAGCCCCAGGCAGCGGTGACGGCATCGAGCGTGGCTTTGGAGCCGTCGGGCGCGGTGGCGGGGGTGTGCAGGGTGAAGTCGGGCATATGGGCCTCCGGGGTGCGTGATTTCGATACGGCAGGTTTATTGACTGCATCTGGCGCAATAAATTACGGTTTGCGCCGCACACTCATGCAGAAAGCGCAGGAATGAACGTCAGCGACCTCAGCCTGATCGAGGAAATCGCCCGCCAGGGCAGCTTTGCCGCCGTGGCCCGTCAGCGCGGCGTCGATCCTTCATCCATCGGGCGGCTGGTGGCAGGGATCGAAACCGAGCTGGGGCTGCGGCTCTTCTCGCGCAGCACGCGGCGGATGGAACTGACTGAGGCCGGGGCGCTCTACCTGGCCCGTATCGCGCCGCTGACCGAAGAGCTGGAGCGGGCAGGGGAGGAGGCGCGGGCGGTTCAGAGCGGGCCGCGGGGCACGTTGCGGCTCTCGGCCTCGGCCAGCTTCGGGCAGCACGTGATCGTGCCGCGCCTTCCCGGGTTCCGCGCCGCCTGCCCGGATGTGGCGGTGGAGGGGATCTTCTCTGACAGCACCATCGATCTCGTGGCCGAGCGGATCGACCTGGCCATCCGCCTCGCGCCGGAGGTCGAGGGCGATTACGTGGTGAGCAAATGGATGGACACGCGCTACCGGGTGGTGGCCGCACCGGACTACCTGGCCAAGGCCCCGCCGTTGCTGCGACCGGAGGACATGGCGCGGCACCGGGCCGTTCTCTTCCCGTTCCGCGACTACCGCTCGCGCTGGCTGTTCCGTCAGGGTGCGGGGGAGGTGATGCGCCAGCCAGTGGGCGGTGACATTCTTCTGAGCCCCGCCGGGGCAATCCGCGATGCGGCGGTTGCGGGGCTGGGCCCGGCCTTGTTGCCGGATTGGCTGATTGGTGAGGATCTTGCGCAGGGACGCCTCACCGCCTGCATCGACGGCTGGGAGGTGACGGCCACGAGTTTCGACACGGCGGCATGGCTGGTGTATCCCAGCCGAAGCTTCGTTCCGGGGAAGGTGCGCGCGATGATCGACTACCTGCGCGGCGGGCAGGGCGGGTGAGTCACTCGCCCTTGCGCTTGGTCACCACATCGATATCGGGCGCATCCACGGCCTTCATGCCGACGGCATGGTAGCCTGCGTCGACGTGGTGGATCTCGCCGGTCACGCCGGAGCCGAGATCGGAGAGCAGGTAGAGCGCACTCTTGCCCACGTCTTCGATGGTCACGTTGCGGCGCAGCGGCGAGTTCAGCTCATTCCACTTGAGGATATAGCGGAAGTCGCCGATGCCGGAGGCGGCCAGCGTCTTGATCGGGCCGGCGGAGATGCCGTTGACGCGGATGCCGTCCTTGCCGAGATCCTCGGCGAGGTAGCGCACGGAGGCCTCCAGCGCGGCTTTGGCGACGCCCATCACGTTGTAATGCGGCATGACCTTTTCGGCGCCGTAGTAGGTGAGGGTGAGGCAGGAGCCACCGTTCTTCATCAGCTTCTCGGCTTGCGCTGTGCAGGCGGTGAAGGAATATACGGAGATTTCCATGCTCATGCGGAAGTTCTCGACCGAGGTGTCGACGTAGCGGCCGCGCAGCTCGTTCTTGTCGGAGTAGCCGATGGCGTGAACGTAGAAGTCGAGCCCGCCCCATTCCTCTTCGATCTTGGCGAAGGCGGCGTCGACGCTTTCGGTGTTGCCCACGTCGCAATCGGCCATCAGGGTGCAGCCGAGCTGCTCGGCCAGCGGGGTGACGCGCTTTTTGAAGGCATCGCCCTGATAGGTCAGCGCCAGTTCTGCACCGGCGTCGGCGAGCGCCTTGGCAACGCCCCATGCGATGGACTTGTCATTGGCGAGCCCCATGATCAGCCCGCGTTTGCCTGCCATAAGTTGTGAACTCATCCCGACCCCTCCGTCGCATCTTGTCCGCTCCCTTTAGGGCAAGCCGGGGCGAGGTTGCAAGCGCTGGCGCAACAGGGCAAGGATGTGAGCGAAACATGCAACGGCGCCCAACAGGTGACCGAAAGGGAAGGCCGGTGCAGGCTGACCCGGGCCGAGCAGAAGACAGGCGGCACGTCCGCCGAGAACGGGAACGAAAGATCATGGCGGAACGCGGCGGCATCTTCGCGGGCGACGATCCATTTGCCATTGCGCGCAACTGGCTTGCCGACGCGGAAGGCACGGAGCCCAATGATCCCAATGCCATAGCCCTTTCGACCGTCGACGAGGCAGGGCTGCCCAATGCGCGGATGGTCTTGTTGAAAGAAATCGAAGATCACGCCTTTCTCTTTTATACCAACTGGGGTAGCGCTAAAGCACGGGAGATTGACGTTAACGGAAAGGCGGCCTTCGTTTGGCACGCCAAATCCCTGAGGCGACAGATTCGTGTCAGGGGCGTCACGGAGCGGGAAAACGGCCAGAAGGCCGACGCATATTTTGCCTCTCGCTCCCTGAAATCCAGGTTGGGCGCCTGGGCCTCACGGCAAAGCACGCCCCTGTCGTCTCGTGCGGCCCTGATCGCAGAGGTCGCCAAGGTGACAGCACAACACGGGAAGAATCCCGAACGTCCTCCGTTCTGGGGCGGAATTCGAATCTTGCCACTCGAGATCGAATTCTGGGCGGATGGTGCGTTTCGTCTTCACGATCGATTCCGGTGGACGCGTTCCGCCGTGACCGATGGTGATTGGCAGGTCCGGCGTCTCTATCCGTAACACTCGCGGATTGGCAGACACCGTTTAAACGGTAGGGGAATGCCCTTGTTACTCGGGGCGTAGCGTCTGGCGGGCCAACGGCTCGGCATGCGCCATGAGGACGATATTGAACCGTAATGGAAGAAGAAGAGAAGAACGCAGAGCGACGGGTCAGAGGCCGTGTCAAATGGTTTGATCCCGCGAAGGGGTTCGGCTTTGTCATTGCAGACGAAGGCGGCCCGGACATCCTGCTCCACGCGAACGTGTTGCGGAACTTCGGGCAGAGCTCGGTGGCCGATGGTGCGGGCGTCGAGATCAGCGTGCAGGATACCGATCGTGGCCAGCAGGCTGTTGAGGTGTTCGTGATCGACCCGCCGGAAGCCGGCGACGCGCCGCCGCTGGATGACGTGGCCGCGCTCGATCCCGATGAGCTTGCCGCCCTTCCGCTGGAACCCGCGCGGGTGAAGTGGTTCGACAAGGGCAAAGGCTTCGGGTTTGCCAACGTCTTCGGCCGGGCCGAGGACATCTTCGTTCACATTGAAGTGCTTCGCCGCTCCGGCCTTGCAGACCTGCAACCGGGCGAGGCAATCTGCCTGAAAGTCGTCGAAGGGCGACGCGGCAGAATGGCAACGCAGGTGCTTTCATGGGAATCGGCGCTCAAGGAAAAGAAGGTTTGAGGGCATGGCGCTGGTGGCCTGATCGGCCCCGCGCCATGCCCGGCTTCTTCCTTTCGCTGGTTTTGCTCCTGTATCCCGCGGTCCTGACAGCTCAGTCGGAGTCTCAACTCGATCTGGGGGGCAGCCGAGAGGCTGCGCCCTTTGCCGCGATTCCCGATGGCTCCGGCGACGCGCTCGTGCCGCCCGCCGCCGGATGCGAGATGGGCGAAGTGCGCCTGCGCTGGGATGGCGGCCAGGCGCGCTTTTCGGTGGAGATCGCCGACGATGCGGGCGAGCGCGGGCAGGGCCTGATGCATCGCGAGAGCATGGCGCGGTCATCTGGCATGCTCTTCATCTACCCACGTCCTGGGCGCGTGAGCTTCTGGATGCGCAACACGCTCATCCCGCTCGACATGATCTTTCTGGATGCCCGGGGCGTGGTGCAGAAGGTGCATTCCAACGCCGTGCCGCTGGATGAAACGCCGATCCCGGGCGGCAATGACATCCTGGCCGTTCTGGAAATCAACGGCGGCCTCGCGCGCGCCTTCGGGATCGGTCCGGGCGCGCAAATGCTGCACCCGGCCTTCGGTGCCGATGCGGCCTGGCCCTGCGCCGGGGCAGGGGGATGATTTCAGCCTCTTCCATTTGCCCGCGGCTCAGGCTAAACCGCGCCTCGTCGGGGCGTAGCGCAGCCTGGTAGCGCATCTGTTTTGGGAACAGAGGGTCGGGAGTTCGAAT
Source organism: Vannielia litorea (assembly GCF_018424695.1). GTDB lineage: Bacteria > Pseudomonadota > Alphaproteobacteria > Rhodobacterales > Rhodobacteraceae > Vannielia > Vannielia litorea_A. The sequence goes on along the minus strand of NZ_QTNQ01000044.1, from coordinate 26,779 downwards.
CTCTCCGCCCCGACCACTTCACAGGAATCGATTGAGCCGAGTGGCCTCAGCCGCGCCCGATGGGGGTGAGGCTGTTGAAGGCGATGCCGGTGGCGGCCTCGTATTCGGCCTCATCCCAGAACCCGATGAGAATGCCCCCCTCCGCCGCTTTCTTCTGGCGCGCCAGTACGGCGGGTGTGGCGGTGATGCGGGTGTGGTGGCGGGTGGCCCAATCGAGCAGGGCGGCTTCCATGCGGGTGCGCACCGCGCGGTGCTCTTCGGCCTCCGAGCCGCCGAGGTCGGTCAGTTCCTGCGGGTCGGTTTCGAGGTCGAACAGGACCGGGCGGAAACCTTCGCAGCGAATGTACTTCCAGCGACCATCGAAGATCATCGTGGTGTGCGCATCTTCCTGCGGCTGCTCCAGCGCGCGGGCCATGTCGGACCAGTGATAATCATGCTGGCTGATCGCGTAGCGCCGCGAGAAACCCTCGGTGCCATGGAGGATCGGGGTCAGGTCGCGCCCCTCGATCACATGGGGCTTGGCCTCGCAGCCGAGCGCGTTCATGAAGGTCGGGGCGAGGTCGATCATCTCGACCAGCGCATCCGAGACCAGCCCGCGCGTGCCCTGCGCTTCGGGGCGCGGGTCGGCGATGATGAGCGGCACCTTCACCGCCATCTCGTGGTAGAAATCCTTGTCGCCCATCCAGTGGTCGCCCATGTAGTCGCCATGGTCGGAGGTGACGACGATGATGGTGTTCTCGCTTAGCCCGGCCTCGTCCATCCAGTCAAAGAGCCGCCCGAGGTTGTCGTCGAGCTGCTTGATGAGGCCCATGTAGGCCGGGATCACGTGCTCGCGCACCTCGTCGCGCGAGAAGCTCCGGCACACCCGCGCGGCGTGATAGGCGGCCACCAGCGGGTGGTCGGTGCCCTTCTCCGCCTCCGAGCGGACGGGGGGCACGATGTGACTCTCGTCATACATGTCATGGTAGGGCGCGGGCACGATGTAGGGCCAGTGCGGCTTGATGTAGCTGAGGTGGCACATCCACGGGCGCCCGTCGGCCTCGGCCTCCTGCATGAAGGCGATGGCCCGGTCTGTCATGTAGGCGGTTTCGGAATGCTCTTCGGGCACGTTGGCGGGCAGGCGCGAGTTTTTCAGCAGCCAGGCGGACAGCAGGTCGCCATCGTCGCCCACGCCGGAATTGGCGAAGTCTTCCCACGGGTTCTCGGAGTCATAGCCGTGGGCCACGAGGTAATCATCGTAGGCCGACCAGTTCTGCCGGGCGCTGTCGGGGTGCAGCCCGTCGTCGCGCTCGAAGGGCTCGAAGCCACATTCGCTCACCCGCACACCGATTTCGCTCGCCGGGTCGATGCCGAGCCAGGCCATGCCCTCGGCGTCGGCGGTCATATGAGTTTTGCCTACCAGCACGGCCCGCGCGCCGACCTCGCGGAGATGATCGCCCAAGGTGGGCTCGCCCACGCGCAGTGGCATCCCGTTCCAGGTGGAACCATGCGAGCGCACGTAACGCCCGGTGTAGGCTGACATCCGCGATGGGCCGCAGACGGGGGACTGCACATAGGCGTTGGTGAAGCGCACGCCACGGGCGGCCAGCGCGTCGATATGGGGCGTGTGCAGGTGCGGGTGGCCGTAGCAGCTAAGATAGTCGAACCGCAGCTGGTCGGCCATGATCCAGAGCACGTTGGGGCGGCTGGTCATTGTGCGAAGTCCTTTTCCAGAATGTCTTGGGCCGGGGTGCGCAGGAAATCCTCCAGCCGGTCGAGAAGCCCGATGAACTGCCGGGTCTCCTCTTCGTTCAGCACCTCGCGCAGCGCGGCACGGCGCCGGGCCATCACGGGAGCGGCCGCCTCATAAACGTTGCGGCCCTGCGCGGTCACCTCGACGATGGTTTGCCGCTTGTCGCGCTCGGCACGATGCATCGAGACGTAGCCCTTGCGCTTCATCTCGGGCAGGGCGCGGCTGAGAAGCGAGTGGTCGGCGCGCTGGATCGCCGCAAGATCGCGAATCGTCATCGGGCCGGCTTCGCAGAGATCCCAGAGCACGCGCCATTCGACGATGGAAATGCCGCCACCTGCCTTCAGGAACTGTTGCCCCTGTCTGCGCGAGGCGGCGTAGACGGCCGGAAGGCGGGAGAAGATGTTGAGATCTTCGTGCGCACGCCTGTCGCGAATGCGCTCGGGGTCAATTCTTGCCGGGTCAGTCATCTGTTTCCTCCAATGCCCCGATAAAGCCCGAAAAATAAATAGGTGACAAGTCATATAATTTTTGCCAGTCTCTGGGGCAGCACTCGAACGGCGAGCTGCGCGCGCCGGGAGGTTGGCGCGCCGAAAAAGGGAGGACTAACCGATGAAAAAGACGATTCTGGGCGCTGCGCTTGCTCTGGCCCCGGTTGCGGCCATGGCGCAGGCCACGCTGACAGCTGAAACCACCACCCCTGGCTCCACGCCCCACTACATCGACAGCACGCTTGCCGCGGTGCTCGACAGCGCGGGTGTGGCCACGCTGCAAATCACCGAGGGCGCGACGCTGACCAACTCTGTGCAGGCCGTGGCGGAGGGCAGGCTGGACATGGCGCCCGCGCCGCTGATCCTGCCCTTCCTGCTCTCCAAGGGGATCGGCCCCTACGCGGGCGTCGGCCCGGAGGAGGGGGCCGCGCTGGCCGAGAATATACGGGTGATCTTTTTCAACGCCGGGTCGGCGCAGATGTTTGCCTATTACAACAACAACCCGATCGAGGACATTCGCAAGCTCGAAGGCAAGCGCATCTGGAACGGTCCGCCCCGCGGCGCGGCGCTGACCTCGGGGCGCGCGATGATCCAGCTTCTGTCGGGGCTGAAGGACGGTGAAGGCTACGAAGGTATCCAGACGCCCTGGCCCGATACCGTATCTACCATCACCGGCGGCGGCGCTGATGCCTGGACGATCCCCGAAGGCCTGCCTTCGGGCCGGGAAATCGCCATTGCGGCGGCGGGTGGCATCACCATTTTCGACGTGCCCTCCGACCTTCTGGCCAGCGAGCTTGGCCAGCAGATCATGGCGGCGCCCGGTCATGCGCCCTATTCGGTGCCGGTCGAGGATTTCCGGGCGGCCTATGCGGGCAATGACATCACCATCGTCACCGATGATGACACCTTCGACAGCTTCGCCACCGCCTTCGGCCAGATCGTGAATGCCTCGCTCGACGAGCAGCTCGTTTATGACATCACAACGGCCTACCTGGAGGGCGAGAGTCGCTTCATCGAAGGCTCGCCGCGTGGCCCCTTCGCCATGATGAGCTTCGGTGACATTGACGGCGTGAGCCAGGGCGCCTGCGGCGCGGTGCAGATCAAGATGCACCCCGGGGCCATCCGCGCCTTCGAAGATGCCGGCCACAGCGTGGCAGACTGTCTGCGCCCCTAAACCCTCTGTCGGGAGAGGTGGCTACGCCTGCCTCTCCCAAGGGACCATAGACCCATGAGCATGCTTACGCGCCACCAGTCGCTCAGCCAGCGCGTTGCGCTTGGCCTTGCGCTGATCCTCGTTGTTGTCGGCCTCGCCAACACGATGCCCGAGATCGCCGGGCTTCAGGACCTTGCCCGCGACATCACGGGGCGGCCGTTTTTCCGGGTGTCGAACTATCCGCCGGAATACTTCTACCCCCCGGTCTTCCTGCTGATGATGGTGATCGTGGCGCTGGATGCGAGCGTTTACCGGGCGTGGAAGGAGGAAAAGCCGCATCTCGCGTGGCTCGGGCTGCTGCTGGATGCCGGATTGATCCTCGCGGCCTTCCTCGCCGCCTTCGGCTTCCTTGTGGAGATCGACTCGATCTGTTTGATCGACCAGATCACCGGCGAGCGGGCGCGGCTGATCCAGGAGGCGGCGGAGCGCTCGGCGGGGGTGATCCCGGGCATTTCCTTCGAGGCGGAAGTGCCGGCCTGTCAGGCGCGCTTCGGCATCTGGATCCTGCCTCTGCTCTTCACCATCATCACGCTGTTCTTCCTCTACAACATTCGGGTCTGGGGCCTGCCTTTGGTAGCGGTGGCCAGCATCGTGGTGCTTTACACCGTCGCCACGGCGCTGATCTGGATCTTCGACCTGTCGGACAACAACTTCCTGCTCACCAAGCTGGGGGCAGACGGTGGCGATGCGACGGCGGCGGCGATCCAGAAGGCCACCAACGTCTTCGTCACGCCTGACGGCTTCATGGGCCGGTTCATGGATATCGTGGTGAACCAGGTCTTCCCCTACGTGATCCTTGGCGCACTCTTCGGCACCTCGGCGGGGGGCACTTCGCTCATCAAGCTGGCAGTGCGCACCACGCGGAACCTGCGGGGCGGGCCGGCGCATGCGGCTATCGTTTCCTCCGCCATGTTCGGCACCATCACCGGCGGGCCGGTAACAAACGTGCTCTCGACCGGGCGGCTGACCATTCCGATGATGCGGCGTAACGGCTTCTCGCCGCAATTCGCGGGCGGGGTCGAGGCGGCGGCTTCCTCGGGCGGGCAGATCATGCCGCCGGTGATGGGCGTGGCCGCCTTCGTGCTCGTTGCGCTGACGGCGGTGCCCTATACCAAGGTCATCACCGCCGCCTTCCTGCCGGCGATGTTCTTCTTCTTCTCGATCTTCCTTGCGGTGATGTTCCAGGCCCGGCGTGAGCGCGTCGAAGCGATGCGCGAGATCCCCGAAGACCTGATCATGGAGCGGCAGGACTGGCTGAACCTGATCATCATCGTGGTGCCCATCCTGACGATCCTGTTCCTTCTGCTGGGCAGCAAGGATGCGATCGGCGGCGGACTGCTGGCCGCGATCCTGCCCGGCGGGGTGATCCAGACGATCACCAACGCCACCGGTGACGCGGTTTCGGCGGGGTGGTGGGCTGTGGCCGTGCTCATTCCGCTGCTCTTCCTCGACCCGGAGACGCGGGCCAAGCCCTCGCGCATCCTCGCCTCGCTTGCGGATGGGGGGATCCTGATCTCGCGGCTCTTCCTGCTGCTCTTCGCGGTGTCGATCATCTCGGCCTTCCTCAACGAAAGCGGGCTGACCGGGGAGCTGACCCGTGCGGTCACATCCTGGCTTGAGAGGGCGCAGATGCTGCGGCTCTTCGGCTTTGATATCCCGATTGTTGGCGGCGTCTACCTGATGCTCGCGCTGAGCTGCGCGATGCTCTGCGCCATCATCCTCGGCATGGGCATGCCCACGGTGCCTGCCTATGTGAACGTGGCGCTGCTGCTCGGCCCGCTGCTGGCCAACCTCGGCGTCAGCTTCTTCACCGCCAACATGTTCGTCTTCTACTTCGCCGTCGCCTCGGCGATCACTCCGCCGGTGGCGGTGGCGGCCTTTGCCGCCGCTTCGATCACCCGGACCGAGCCGATGCGCACCGGGATTGCCGCGGTGCGGGTGGGGATCGTGATGTTCACCATCCCCTTCGTCTTCGCCTGGTATCCGGAACTGCTGCTGATTCCCGAGGCGGTGACCATCACCGACGAGAGTGGCCGCAAGGCGCTGATCGAGGGGTATAGCGGCGAGGTCGAGCTGGTGGCGCTGGGCCTGCTTTCGCTGCGGCTGATCCTTGCGCTCTATCTCGTGGCCTCGGCGCTGGCGCGCTATGACCGTGGCCCCGTGCGCCCGTGGGAGATGGCCTGCCGCCTACTGCTGGCCGTGCTCATCATGTGGAAGACCGACCCGGTGATGTGGGTTGGCATCGGTGGCGGCCTTGCGGTGATCGTGCTGCACGGGGTGCTGTCGCGGCGACGGGAGGCCTTGGCGGGGGTGTGACACCGCCAAGGACGCACGCGGCCTTCGGATGGATTCGGGACGGCGGTGAACACACCACTTCTTGTGCAGGCCGGCAGGCCGCGGGACCACTACATCTAGTGTCCAAGGGGCGCCTGTTTTTTGAGCAAAGGGGCCCTGGCCTGCTGGGCGGGCCCTTGCCACTGTGGCCTATCTGCACAGGAGGTTGGCACAGGCCTCAGGGCTTTCTGCCGGAATGAGGCCTGTGGACAAGCTGCGATTTCCGGTGCGTCACCCCTTGGGCCCGAGCGCGAAAATTCACCATATTTAGTATGGTTTGCGGTGCGCTGCTACAGCAGGTGGTGAACTCTCCCGCCATGTGGATGAATCATGGGGCGGTGCGGCGGGTCAGCCAAAGCGCGATCCGTCAACAGAAAAGAATGGGAGTTGCGGCGGATTTTAGCGTTGACGGTGCGCCCTCCAATCGGGTTTCTTGTGGGGGCCGACTGAGCCGCCACAAGATGTTGGGGCGAACGCGAAACGGCAGGGGGCATACCGGGGCAACCCGGCACACCGGGGAAATACAGGAGCGCAAGCCGCTCCATCGGGCCTTCTGCTACGCATTGAACACAACGCGGCTCCCCGAATGATGGGGGCAGGCGCGGACGGTCGCAAGAGGGACGGTCTTTAGACCATGACAGCCGAGAGGCGGGCCGCGCACAGCCTGCCACGTTCGAACAGCTCTGTTCGGCGGCCCGCCTTCTGCGCCCATCGGCAGGGTAAATGAGCGCGGCCGAAGCCGCGCCGGGACGCAACAGACAGGTGCCGCCGGAAGAAGGCGCCGAGTGAAACAGAGGCATGTGACCATGAAGATTGAACGGAAGTTCACCACGTCCAAAGGTGCTGCATACGGCGGGCTGGAGTTTACCACCACCACGTCGGAAATCCGCAATCCTGACGGCTCCGTCGTCTTCAAGCTCGACAACCTCGAAGTGCCCGCGTCCTGGAGCCAGGTGGCCTCGGACGTGATTGCGCAGAAATACTTCCGCAAGGCCGGTGTGCCTGCCTGCCTCAAGGCGGTGAAGGAAAAGGGCGTGCCCGAGTTCCTGTGGCGCAAGGTGGCCGATGAGAAGGCCCTGGCCGAGCTGCCCGAGGATGAGCGCTACGGCGGCGAGACCTCGGCCAAGCAGGTGTTCGATCGCCTCGCCGGCGCCTGGACCTATTGGGGCTGGAAGGGTGGTTACTTCACCACCGAGGCCGACGCCAAGGCCTACTTCGACGAGATGCGCCACATGCTGGCCACCCAGCGCGCCGCGCCGAACAGCCCGCAGTGGTTCAACACCGGCCTGCACTGGGCCTATGGCATCGACGGCCCGGCGCAGGGCCACCACTACGTGGATTACAAGACCGGCAAGCTGATCAAGTCGAAAAGCTCCTACGAGCATCCGCAGCCGCACGCCTGCTTCATCCAGTCTGTCGGTGACGACCTGGTGAACGAGGGCGGCATCATGGACCTCTGGGTGCGTGAGGCCCGGCTCTTCAAGTATGGCTCCGGCACCGGCACCAACTTCTCCTCGCTCAGGGCCGAAGGCGAGAAGCTTTCGGGCGGCGGCAAATCTTCGGGCCTGATGGGCTTTCTGAAGATCGGCGACCGTGCGGCGGGCGCGATCAAATCGGGCGGCACCACGCGGCGCGCGGCCAAGATGGTGATCGTCGACGCCGACCACCCGGACATTCAGGAATACGTCAACTGGAAGGTGAAGGAAGAGCAGAAGGTGGCCAGCCTCGTGGCCGGCTCCAAGATGCACGAGGAGAAGCTGAACGCGATCTTCTCCGCCATTCGCGCCTTCGACGGCTCCGAGGACGGCGCCTATGACCCCAATGCGAACGACGCGCTGAAGGGCGCGGTGAAGGATGCCAAGAAGGCCCGGATCCCCGAGACCTACATCAAGCGGGTGCTCGACTACGCGCGGCAGGGCTACGCCAGCATCGAGTTTCCAACCTACGACACCGATTGGGACAGCGAGGCCTACGCCACCGTTTCCGGCCAGAACTCCAACAACTCGGTTCGAGTCACCGATGCCTTCCTCAAGGCGGTCAAGGACGACTTGCCCTGGGAACTGGTGAACCGCACCGACGGCTCGGTGGCGCGCACCATCAGCGCCCGCGAGCTCTGGGAAGACATCGGCCACGCGGCATGGGCCTGCGCCGATCCGGGTATCCAGTACCATGACACCGTCAACGCCTGGCACACCTGCCCCGAAGACGGGCCGATCCGGGGCTCGAACCCCTGCTCGGAGTACATGTTTCTCGACGACACGGCCTGCAACCTGGCCTCGATGAACCTGCTGACCTTCCTCAAGGACGGCGTGTTCCAGGCGGAAGACTACATCCACGCCACCCGTCTGTGGACGATCACGCTGGAAATCTCGGTGATGATGGCGCAGTTTCCCTCCAAGGAGATCGCGCAGCGCAGCTACGACTTCCGCACGCTGGGCCTTGGTTATGCCAACATCGGCGGCCTCTTGATGAACATGGGCTACGGCTACGACAGCCGCGAGGGCCGCGCCCTTGGCGGCGCGCTCACCGCGATCCTGACCGGGGTGTCCTATGCCACCTCTGCCGAGATGGCCGGTGAGCTGGGGGCCTTCCCGGGTTATGCGAAAAACGCCGAGCACATGCTGCGCGTCATCCGCAACCACCGTCGCGCCGCCTATAGCGAGACGGCAGGCTACGAGCGGATGAACGTGAACCCTGTTGCGCTCGACCACGCGGGCTGCCCCGACAGCGCCCTTGTGGCGCTCGCCAAGGAAGCCTGGGACGAGGCGCTGGAACTGGGTGAGAAGCACGGCTACCGCAACGCGCAGGTTTCGGTCATCGCGCCGACCGGCACCATCGGTCTGGTGATGGACTGCGACACCACCGGCATCGAGCCCGACTTCGCGCTGGTGAAGTTCAAGAAGCTCGCGGGTGGCGGCTACTTCAAGATCATCAACCGTTCGGTGCCTGCCGCGCTGAAGAAGCTGGGCTACGGCGAGGCGCAGATTGGCGAGATCATCGCCTATGCGGTCGGCCACGGCTCGCTTGGCAACGCGCCCGGCATCAACCACACCGCGCTGGTGGGCCACGGCTTTGGCCAGGCAGAGATCGACAAAGTGGAAGCCGCGCTGGCCTCGGCCTTCGACATCCGCTTCGTCTTCAACCAGTGGACGCTGGGCGAAGAGTTCTGCACCTCGGTGCTGGGCATCCCCGCCGCAAAGCTGAACGATCCGGGCTTTGATCTGCTCTCCTCGCTGGGCTTCACCCGCGCCCAGATCGAAGCGGCCAACGACCACGTTTGCGGAACGATGACGCTGGAAGGTGCGCCGCACCTGAAGGAAGAGCATCTGAGCGTGTTCGATTGCGCCAACCCCTGCGGCAAGAAGGGCAAGCGGTTCCTCTCTGTCAATTCGCACATCGACATGATGGCCGCCGCCCAGAGCTTTATCTCAGGCGCGATCTCGAAAACGATTAACATGCCGAACGACGCCACCATCGAAGATTGCCAGGCCGCCTATGAGCGTAGCTGGCAGATGGGGATCAAGGCGAACGCGCTCTACCGCGACGGCTCCAAGCTGAGCCAGCCGCTTGCCGCCGCGCTTGTGGAAGACGACGAAGACGCGCAGGAGGTGCTGGAAAGCGGCGCACCCGCCGAGAAGGCACAGGTGCTGGCCGAGAAGATCATCGAGAAGGTGGTGATCAAGGAGGTGGTGCGGGCCGAACGCTCCAAGCTTCCGCACCGCCGGAAAGGCTATACCCAGAAGGCGGTTGTGGGCGGGCACAAGGTGTATCTGCGCACCGGCGAGTATGAAGACGGCAAGCTCGGCGAGCTCTTCATCGACATGCACAAGGAAGGCGCTGGCTTCCGGGCGATGATGAACAACTTCGCCATCGCGGTGTCGGTCGGCCTGCAATATGGGGTGCCGCTGGAGGAGTTCGTCGACGCCTTCACCTTCACCAAGTTCGAGCCGGCCGGGATGGTGCAGGGGAACGACAGCATCAAGAACGCGACCTCGATCCTCGATTACATCTTCCGCGAGCTGGCGGTGAGCTACCTCGACCGGACGGATCTGGCCCATGTGAAGCCCGAAGGCGCAGCTTTTGACGACCTGGGCCGGGGCGAGGAAGAGGGCGTTTCGAACGTCTCTTCGGTGAGTGACAGCGCGGCCTCCAAGTCCTTGGAAGTGCTCAAGCAAATCTCCTCCTCGGGCTACCTGCGCAAGCGGCTGCCGTCCGATCTGGTGGTGCTGCAAGGTGGGCTTGGCGGCGAGGTTGCCGGGGCCGTTGCGTTGGATGCCGGGGTGGATCCGGTGGTGGCGCTGGAGACCCTGGTGCCGGAAACAACGAGCGTTTCCAACGGGATGGACGCCCGGGCGAAGGCGAAGATGCAGGGCTACGAGGGCGAGGCTTGCGGGGAGTGCGGCAACTACACGCTGGTGCGCAACGGCACCTGCATGAAGTGCAACACCTGCGGCGGCACGAGCGGCTGTAGCTGAGGTTAACGGACGATGGCGAAAGAGATCATCTCCGGCATCGTCGAAACCCCCTCGGGGCGGGAGTTCGAGGCGCAATGCGAGCTTGAACCCTGCTGCAAGGGCGGACGCGAGATTTCCAAGGGCGCGGTGATCGTGCCCAAGGACCACCTGGAGGAATTCGCGATGAATCCCAAAGGGTTCCACTTCAAGGCCGAGAGCGGCGAAGCGTTCGAGGAACGCGCTGGGCTCTACGCCAAAGCGGGTGGAGACTGCATCTGGGAAGGGCGGATCAGCCTTTCGAGGGTGCAGGGTTAAGGTTCCGGGGCGGGTGCGCTCGCCCCTGGCGCAGTTCAGGCCGCAGGCAAATAAACCGGGCGGTATCAACGATGAGCCTGAACGGCGAAACTGGGGGGCTTCGGCCCCCCTTTTTCTTTGCGATTTCAGGACGGTAGGGCGGCGAGTGGGCTCTTGGGGATTGGGTTTTGCAAAAATGCAAGACCAGGGCGCAGTTTGGGCGTTAACCGTGGTTTTGGGGGATGCAGAAGCGATGCACAACTGATGCACAACCCATGCATACGGGAAAATGCAAAACGGGGAGGGGTTAAGCCACCGCGCGGGCGGATCGGCTCAGCGCTGCAGCAAGGGGGCGACGAGGGCGGCGATGCGGGCCGAACCCTTTGGGGAAGGGTGCGTCCGGTCAGCGGCGAAGAGCGAGAGGTCGGCGGGGGTGAAGACATCGTCCATGTCGACGAGCGAGACGCCGGGATCGCGGGCGGCCATGCGGCCAAGGCGGGACTCCAGCGCGCGGTAGGGGGCGACGCAGGCGGTGCCGGCGAAGCGGGGCGAGGTGTAGTAATCGGCCCAGATGACGCGGGAGCCGCGCTGCCGGAGGCTGGCGATGAGGGCGGGGATCTCGCCGCGCCGCCCATCGGTGGAGATCAGCCGGTCAAGCACGGGGCCGCAGCGGGTGCAATCGCAACTGGCGCTGATGTCATTGGCCCCACCGTTCAGCACGACCCAGGGGGCGCTGACGCCGCGGAGCTGGGTGGGGATGTTGAGCGACCCGCTGCCCCCGGCGACTTTGGCGAGGGGCAGGGAGACATCGCCCACGGGCTCCCCGAGACGGGCTTGCAGGGCATCGGCGACGGAGGCGTTGGCGCTGCGGTTCCAGGCCATGACGGAATCGCCCGCGACGACGATGCGGGCGTTGTCGGGGACGCCGGGGGCGCAGGCGGCGAGGAGGAAGAGCGGGAGGAGGAGCCAGCGGGTCATGCTGTGTGAGGTAGGGTAGTGAGGGGAGGGGGCAAGGTTGGGGGGTAACGGCCCTTTCCGGAACTTCGCAGCAGTAGCAGCGAAGGTCGGCTTCGTGCTATTCCGGCGGCAGACGATAGGTTGGAGATCGCTGACCAAGAGCGTTGCGAGCGGGTCCAGCTGCTCTGCTTCGGCGGCCATGTCACGGGCCTGTAGTGAGCCCAGCGTTTGCGAAGCCGTGCGAAAGCAAGCCTGCCCCCCCACATTCGACCTGAATGACATATTTCGATGAGACCGGCCGTATCGTTCATTTTTGGAATGATCCGACGCGCTGTATTTCTTCCTGAGCCAACCCTGCTCAGGAGCGTCGTCATGGACCATCTCGTCAATAATCATGTTCTCATCAACAACACCCGCATCGCGCATGGCGTTCACGGGGACGGATCTCCGGTGGTGCTTATCCACGGGACCCCGTCGTCCTCATATATCTGGCGCAACACCCTGCCGGCGCTGGTCGCAGCCGGCCACAAGGTGCATGTCTACGACCTCTTGGGCTACGGCCTGTCCGAGCGCCCATGGGACCCGGAGATCGACACCTCAGTCACGGGACAGGTTCCCATTCTGGAAGGGCTGCTGGATCATTGGGGGCTGGAGGATGCCCACATCATCGCCCACGACATCGGGGGTGCGGTGGCCCAGCGGTTGGCAATCTTCTCGCAACCGCGTGTTCGTTCACTCACCCTGATCGATGTGGTCAGCTTCGACAGCTGGCCCTCGAAGCGCACGCATCAGCAGATGCAGGCCGGTCTGGGGGCGCTCATCGAGGCGCCCGATGCCGACCACAGAGCGCATTTTCGGGATTGGTTGCTGTCGACCGTGCAGCACAAGGAGCGCTTGGCCGAGACATCGCTTGAGACGTTTTTGGAATTCATTGCCAACCCGATCGGGCAAGGCAGCCTGTTCCAGCATCAGGTCCGGCACTATGATCCGAAGCACACCGACGAACTGACACCCCGCCTTGCTGAACTCGGCCAGATCGCGGTCCAATTGATCTGGGGGGCAGACGACGCGTGGCAGGTCGTCGACTGGGCGCGGAAGCTACACGAGGCCATCCCGGGCTCGGAGCTGCACGTGCTGGAAGATTGCGGCCATTTCGCGATGGAAGACCAGCCCGAGAAGATCTCTGGCCTGCTGGTTGATTTCCTCAAGAGGAAGGGCTGAGCCATGACCGATATCTCGCAGGCGCCCGCCAATGGGCGAGACCGACGCCGGCTCACCACGCTGTTCGAGATCACGGGCTCTGTTCTGGCCATGGCCTATGCCTTGCTGATCGCATCGAACGTCGGAGCCGAGACCCTGGGGTTCACCCTGCTGCTGATCTCCTCTGGCCTCTTCGCGGCCTGGGCAGTGATCGACGGACGCTGGACCTTCCTGCTGTTGCAGGCGTTCTACGCTTCTTCGGCGGTGATTGGATTGGTCCGATGGGGCTGACGTCGCGCTTGCCGGCCGAACAGCCTCAAGGTAGCATGACGCAAATCTATCAGAGATAGGAAGCCATCTATGACGGTCATGTCAGACAGATTGGTTCAGCGACTGGACATTGATGCGCTTAGGGCTCTGAGCGCCATCGAGGAGCAAGGCGGTGTAACCCGCGCCGCCGCCCTTCTCGGACTGTCTCAATCGGCCGTCAGCCACAAGATCAAGCGGCTCGAAACAAGCCTCGACTGCAACCTCCTCAGCCGGCGGCCGGGCGCGCCACTCTTCACGGATACAGGGCGCGATCTTTTGGGCTATGCGCGGCGCATTCTCGCGCTTCACGATGAGGCCCTGCGCTCGCTCTCGAAGACACTGGTGCAGGGACAGATCAGTCTCGGCCTGACCGAGGATACTACCTGTTCCGACCTAAGCCGCATCCTCGGCCGGTTTGCGCGCCTGCATCCCGGCGTCTCGGTGCGGACAAGGGTGCTTCAAAGCCTGGTCCTGCAAGATTTTCTGGCGACCGGCGAGATCGACTTTGCCATCATGCAGGTCTTTACGCATGAAGTCCGCCCACATGATATCGAGCTGTTCCGAGAACGCTTGTTCTGGGTGAAATCCCCCGATCTCGACCTCGGGTCGGGCGGCATCGTGCCGTTTCTCTCTTTCGATGAGAACTGCTTCTACCGGCGGTGGGCAATGGATGTTGGGCAGGAGGACGGGACGGTATTTGCGACCATCCTTGAATGCGCCAGTGCCGCCGGTATCGTCTCCGGCGTGCGAAGCGGCCTTGGTGTCGCCATCCTGAATGAGCGGCATGTAACACCGGACATGGACGTTCTGACGGGCTGCTTCGCCGATCCACCTGACGTTACCTATGTCGCGCGCCGTGCACGGAAGCTGCGCAACCCGGCAATCGACACGCTAATCGACGAGATCAAACGGGAAATTGCAGGAGAGAGGGCTCTCCGGATCGCTTAGTGGCTTGGCTTTAAGACGAGCCGCAGGAAGATCGGGCTCATGGTCTTCGAAAAGGCGGACCCTGCGCTGGTTCCCAGGGGTGACCAACATCCGTTCGAACCTCTCGCTGCGCGAGAAATTACCCCCGAGCCGGCGGACGGCCATGCACGTAGAAACTTGAAGCCTGTCCTTCCTGACAGGTCTGGGAAGCGGACGTTGTTTCCATGTGCAGCGAAGGGCTGCTCTCCGCCCTTTGTTGACGCAGATGGAGAGTCGGTCCCGTCCTAAGGCCTGGCGTGAGGGTCGCGTTTCATGCCCCCCCTACAACGTCGAGGTATCCTCAAGCGGGTTGCTGCCTGCCGTCAGGGCTTCGCCTGGTTCGGGGGCAGGCATGTCGGCGGGGTCGACCCAGGCGCCGGAGCGGCTTTCGGGGAGAACGATCACCCGCGTTCCGTTGGGCGTATTCGCCGCGAGGTGCATGGCGTCCTGGTTGAACATGCGGATGCAGCCGGAGGAGGCCTGCATGCCGATGGACTTGGGCTCGGAGGTGCCGTGGATGCGGTAGAGCGTGTCACGCCCGTTGCGGTAGAGGTAGAGCGCGCGGGCGCCGAGGGGGTTGTCGAGGCCGCCGGGCTTTCCGTTGCGGATCGGGCCGTAGAGCTCGGGGTCGCGGCGGACCATGTTGGCGGTGGGCGTCCAGTAGGGCCAGTCGCGCTGGAAGGCGACGTTGGCGTTGCCGGAGAAGCCGCGGCCTGCGCGGGCGACGCCGACGACGTAGCGCATGGCGCGGCCGTTCCCCAAGAGCTGGTAGAGCCGCTTGGCGCCGGGATCGACGATGATGGTGCCCGGCGCGTGGGGGGCCGAGTAGTTGACCTCTTGGCGGGCGATTGCCTCGGTCAGGTACTCCTCGGGCACGGCGGGCACGGTGATGGCACCGTCCTGCACGGCGGCGTATTTGGCGCGCGTGGTTTCGGTGATGTGGGAGGGGTCGACCAGTTCGGCGCAGGCCGAGAGGGAGAGGGCAGCAGCGAGGGCGAGCAGGGGGCGAAGCATCTGGGGCCTTGGGTGTTGTTGAGCAGCAGTTGAGCCTTGTCTGCCTCAGCGCCGGGGGAGGGGCAAGTGGGGCACCGGCAAAAACCCGCGCGGTGTTGCGCTTGCGCTCGGGGCGGGAAGCTGGTTTGGCGCCTGAGGGGCGCGGCGCGGGCCGCCCCCGAGCGGAGGAGGCCGCCATGGCACGGATCAGTGTTTCGACGGAGAACGGGGTGTTGCCCGGCCATTACGTGATCGGGGTGCTCTGCGCGATCTGGCGCGAGCAGGGACATGAGGTAGAGGTGGGGCGTGGGTTTGCCGCGGAGGCCGACCTGTGCATCCTGCATCACGACCGCACGCGGATCGACCCGGCGGATGTGCCCGAGGCGCCGGCGGGTGTGCCGGTGTTGAATGGCGGCGTGCTGGACATTTCCAAGCGGCAGTATTCGGAATTGCAGGTGGCGCAGGGCGATGGCTGGGACGGCCCCGTGATCGTGAAGTCGAACCTCAACTCCTTCGGCTCGCCCGAGGTGCGCGCCAGCCGCAGCCGCATGGTGCGGGCCCGCCGCCGCCTGGCCGGGGTGAGCTGGAAGCTGGCGCGGGTGCTGCCAAAGCGGACCTATCCGGTGCTCGGCTCGGCGGCAGAGGTGCCGCGCTGGGTGTGGGGCCGGGAGGACTTGCTGGTGGAGCGCTTCATGCCGGAGCGGGAAGGGGACCTCTATTGCCAGCGCGGCTGGCTGTTTTTCGGCGCGCGCGGCTATGGTTACAAGATCTATGCCAGCGATCCGATGGTGAAGACGGGCACGATGGTGAAGTACGAATATCTCGATGACGTGCCGCCGGAGATCGAGGCGCATCGCGAGCGCATGGGGTTCGACTTCGGGAAGTTCGATTACGTGGTGCACGACGGCCGGGCGATCTTGCTGGATGCGAACAAGACGGCGACCTTTGCCGGGGATCCGCGGTCGGAGCGGATATTGCGGCTGGCCGCAGGGCTTGAGGAGGTGCTGGGATGAACGTGCCGTTGGTGCCCGGGGTGCCGCCGGGCGGGCTTATGCCAGAGGGCACGGCCTATATGGCGCGAACCGATCTGCATCAGACCCGGATGCTGGGCTACACCCCGTTCAACCTCGACGCGGTGACGACGCTGTTGCTGGGCGTGCTGGGTCGATGCCCGACGCTGCGGCACCGGGGCGGGGTGAGTGACGAGATCCTGACCTTCCTAGAGGCGGCGGGGCACCAGATTGAAGAAGATATGCGGGTGTTCACCACCACTGAGGAGGCGGTGGCCCATGGCAAGGGGATGGTGGCGGAGGGATACAGGCTGGCCTGGCCCTATCCGGTGACGGAGGGCTTGTATGGGGAAGGGGCGCATTTGGTTGCGCCCGACCTCTGGGCGCGGCTCAACAGCAAGGAATCGTTGCCGTGGTTGGTGCCGCCGGGCGCGCTGGCGCCGCGAGAGCTGCGCGCGGTCGATCAGCTCGACGGCGTGGCGCTGCCGGTGTTCCTGAAGGCGGCGGGCGAGGAGGCGACGGGCTGGGGCCATGCGGTGCGCTATTGCACGGATGCCGAGAGCCTCGCGGCGGCAAGGGCGCAACTCGAGGCGATGGGCGTGGAGCGCGTGATCTGCGAGGCGGCGCTGGAGGTGGAGCGCTGCTGGTGCGCCAACCTGACGATCATGGAAACCGGGGTGCATTACCTCGGCGCGGCGGAGCAGACCTTCAGCGCACCGGGCCAGCAACTTGGCAACGTGATCGACCCTGCCCACCCGCTGCCGGAGGCCGGGATCGCGCTTGCGATGGAGGTGGCCCGGAAAGCGCAGGCAGAGGGGTTTCTCGGGGTCTGTGGCTTCGACATCGGCCGCACCGTGGGTGGCGAGATGATCGTCTTCGACCCGAATTTCCGGTTCAACGCCTGCACCCAGCAGATCCTGCTGCACGACACGGCGGCTGCACGGGTGGGGCTCGCCTGTAGCCAGACCTTCGCCGGGCAGTTCAAGGGGCCGCTCAGCGAGATGGTCGCGCGGCTGCGGGAGCCCGTGCAGGAGGGCTGGCTGGTGCCGTACCGGCTGATCGACGCCAGCCTGATGGAGACAGCGGAGGGCATATGCCACTGCACCGGGCTGGTGCTGGGGCGTGACCGTGCGGATGCCGCCAAGCGCGCCGAGACTCTGACAGCGGCGCTGGCGGCCTGACGAATAGGCCTCGGCCCGGCGGGCGCCGGACCGGGGCAGGGCACTGGCCTGCGATCAGGCGATCTCGACCAGTTCGACGTCGAAGGTCAGCGTTTTGCCCGCGAGCGGGTGGTTGGCGTCGAGCACGACCTTCTCTTCATCCGCTTCGAGGACAGTGACGGGCATGGCCTGGCCATCCGGGGTTTGCACCTGAAGCTGCGTGCCGGGCTCTGTCGGGATGTGATCGGGCACGCTGGCACGTTCGACGGCCTGCACGCGGTCGGCCTGATGCTCGCCGTAGGCCTCGCCGGGCTCGACGCGGACGGTGCGCTTTTCGCCCACTTCCATGCCGGTCACGCCGGCGTCGAGGCCGGGGATGATCTGGCCGGAGCCGAGTTCGAAAGACAGCGGCTCGCGGCCCTCGGAGCTGTCGAAAACGGTGCCGTCTTCGAGAGTGCCGGTGTAATGCAGTTGGAGCGTATCGCCCGCCTTTGCCTGGGTCATTGGGTATCCTTTCAGGGGGGAGGGGTGAATTTGCCGAGGCCGCGCGCGCGGGTGGCTCGGTGTTCGCCACAGGGTCGCAACTCGTGGCGCGAATGTAAACCGGGGGAAACGCAGGCAAGGAAAAGCCCCGCCGGAGCGGGGCCTCTTTGGTTTTGCGTAGGGCAAGGTGGGCATTTGCCCAACCTGCGGGACGGCTGCGGCCGTGCGTCCTCAGCCGTCGAAATCGACCTCTTCGATCAGCTTGATCGCGGCCGGGCGCAGCTTGGCGATGTCGACGAGGTCGGTGTCATCGGGGGTGAATTCGCCCCAGCTTCTCACCAGATCGGAGGGTTCGGTGCCGGGGGCCACCGGGTATTCGTTGTTCTTCTCGGCGTAGATTTCCTGGGCCTGGGAGGAGGCGAGGAATTCGATGAACTTCACCGCGTTTTCCTTGTTCGGCGCGGCTTTGGTCAGCGCGACGCCGGAGAGGTTGATGTGGGTGCCGCCATTCTCGAAGGTCGGGAACTCGATGCGTACACTCTCGGCCCATGGCACCTGCTCGGGGTCGGCCAGCATGGCGCCCATGTAGTAGGTGTTGCCGAGCGAGATGTCGCATTCACCGGCCCAGATCGCCTTGACCTGCGCCCGGTCGTTGCCCTCGGGCTTGCGGGCGAGGTTGGCCTTGAGGCCTTCGAGCCAGGTGCGGGTATAGTCTTCGCCATGGTGGTGCAGCATCGCCGCGACCAGGGCGACGTTGTAGTCGTGGGTGCCGGAGCGGGTGCAGATGCGGCCTTTCCACTTGGGGTCGGCCAGGTCCTCGTAGGTGGTCACCTCGCCGTCGGCGACGCGCTCCTTGGAGGCATAGACGATGCGGGCGCGGGTGGTGACGCCCCACCATTGCCCGTCGGGCCCGTGCAGCGCGGCGGGCACGCTGTCGGTCAGGACCTGGGAGGAGAGCGGCTGGGTGACGCCGGCCTCGACCAGCTCGTTCAGCCGGGCGATGTCGACGGTGAGCACCACGTCGGCGGGGGAGCGGTCGCCCTCGGCCTGGAGGCGCTCGACCATGCCCTTGTTGAGAAAGGCGACATTGACCTCGATGCCGGTTTCTTCGGTGAAGGCCTCGGTGAGCGGCGCGATCAGCTCGGGCTGGCGGTAGGAATAGACGTTGATCTCATCGGCCAGCGCGGGGGCGGCGGCCAGGGTAAGGGCGAGTGTGGTTCGCAGCATATCTGCCTCCTGTTGATCTCGGGAGGCTTAAACCTGAGTCTTTTTGTGGGGTCAATGGCTGAGTGTTTTGCTCAGGAGTTTTCCGCCGAGGGGCCGCTCTGGGTTTCGCGCCGGTGGCGGCGCGCGGCGCGCAGCAGCCAGAACCCGAGGAACACCGTGACGCCGAGCGCGGCGAGGAAGCCGAGCGCCTGGGAAGCCACTTCTGCGCCCTGGCTGAGGTTGTCGGCAAAGCTCAGTCCGAGGCCAACGTAGATGGCGACCCAGACGGCCTCGCCTGCGGCACCCCAGAGGGTGAAGCGCAGCCAGTCGAGGCGTCCTGCTCCGGCGGCGAGGTTGGCGTAGGGCCCGAGTGGCGAAAACAGCCAGCGGGTGAGGAAGATGCCGGGGCCACCGCGGTTTTGGGTAAAGTCTCGGGCACGGGTGTAGAGCCGGGCGCGCTTGGGGCGTGTGGCCAGCGTTCTGTCGAGCCAGGCCCCGCCACGCCGGCCGAGCGCGTAGCCGACCTGATCACCCAGCACCGCCCCGGCGAAGGCCCCGCCGGCCACGGGCGCGACGGACAGATCGCCGGTGGCCACGAAGGCCCCGCCCGCCAGCATCATCAGCGAGGAGGGGACGGGCAGGGCGATGCAGGAGGCGAAGGTGGTGAGCGCGAGGATCGGCACGCCATAGGCGGCGAGGAGTTCGAAGAGAAGATCGCTCATTCGGAGGCGGAGCGCTTTGCGTGGGCGTCGAGGTAGGCCTGCGCTTCTTCAATCACCTGCGCCAGCGGCACGCCGCGCTTTTCGGCAATGGTTTCGAGCGTGGGCCGCTCCTTTGGGTCGGGCGGGACGCCGAGGTGTTCGGAAAGCTCGCGACCGTCGACCAACCATGAATGGGCAATGTAGCGAGGTGTCATCCACGGCTCCAGCGCCTGGGCCTGGTGGGCCGGGTCCATCCAGTAGAGCGTGCGCGCGACGGTGCGGTAGCCGAAGAAGAGCGTGGCCGCGACGGCGAGGGCGAAGCAGGCGGTGAGGACCGGGTGGCGGCGGATGAGGCCCTTCACTTGGTCAGGCTCTTCATGCCCGCCGTCAGCCCCTCCAGCGTCATCGGGACCATCCGCTCTTCGAAGATCTCGCGGATCATGGCGATGGACTGGGTGTAGCCCCAGTGGCGCTCTGGCACCGGGTTGATCCATAGGTTTTGCGGCCACTGCTGGCGCGCACGGGCAAGCCATGTTCTGCCCGCCTCCTCGTTCCAGTGCTCGTTGGCGCCGCCCGGGTAGGCGACCTCGTAGGGGCTCATCGACGCATCTCCGACGAAGATGGCGCGGTAATCCGGGCCATAGGTGTTGAGCACCTCCCATGTCGGCGTCTGCTCGGACCAGCGGCGGCGGTTGTCGCGCCACACCCCCTCGTAGAGGCAGTTGTGGAAGTAGTAATATTCGAGATGCTTGAACTCGGCGCGGGCGGCGGAGAACAATTCTTCGACCACCTTGATATGCGGGTCCATCGAGCCGCCGACATCGAGGAAGAGCAGCACCTTTACGGCGTTGCGGCGCTCGGGGCGGGTGACCACATCAAGGTGGCCGTGCTCGGCGGTGGCGCGGATCGTGCCGTCAAGGTCCAGCTCTTCATGGGCGCCGTCGCGGGCCCATTGGCGCAGGCGCTTTAGGGCGACCTTGATGTTGCGGGTGCCCAGCTCGACCCCGTCGTCCAGGTTGCGGAATTCGCGCTTGTCCCAGACCTTCACGGCACGGCGGTGGCGGCTTTCTTTCTGGCCGATGCGCACGCCCTCGGGGTTGTATCCGTAGGCACCGAAGGGGGAGGTGCCGGCGGTGCCGATCC
This sequence comes from Vannielia litorea, assembly GCF_018424695.1. Taxonomy (GTDB): domain Bacteria; phylum Pseudomonadota; class Alphaproteobacteria; order Rhodobacterales; family Rhodobacteraceae; genus Vannielia; species Vannielia litorea_A. The sequence continues at coordinate 6,136 of NZ_QTNQ01000044.1, read as the reverse complement.
ACTTGTTGCCGCCCTGGTGACGGCCCTCCTGCTCCTTGAGGCGCTCGCGCAGGGTTTCCATCAGCTTCTCGAAGCCGCCCGCCGCCTCGATCTCGGCCATTTCCTCGGGAGAGAGGTGCTTTTCGGCCTGTTTCCTGAGCCAGTCTTCGGGAAGGTCCACCGCCTCCAGCACCGCTTCGAGCGGTATGCTCTCCAGCCCCTTGAAGGCGTGAGAAAACGCCTGATCGAAGCGGTCGAGGTGGCGCTCGTCCTTCACCAGGCAGGTGCGGGCGAGGTAATAGAAGGCCTCGATGTCATAGGTTGTCAGCCCGGCCGAGACGGCATCCAGAAATCCCAGGTGCTCGCGGAGCGTGACGGGCACGCCCGCCTGACGGAGGGACTGGAAGAAGGGCAGGAACATGGGCCGAAGGTGCGGCGCGGCGCGGGCGTGGTCAAGCCCGGCTTACATCTCGGCGAACTTGATCGACTCGCCGCAGCCGCAGGCCTCGGTGACGTTCGGGTTGTTGAACTTGAAGCCGGATTCCAGCAGCGAGGTCTCATAGTCGATCTCGGTGCCGAAGAGGAACATCTGGGCCATCGGCGCGATCATCACGCGGGCGCCGTTCTGTTCCACCACCTCGTCATGCTCATCCACGGCGTCGGCGTATTCCATGGTGTATTCCATCCCCGCGCAGCCGCCCTTCTTCACGCCGATGCGCAGGCCCTTGTGGCCGTCGCGGGCCATCAGCTTGGCAATCTCGGCCTCGGCGCGGGGGGTGATGGTAACGGCTTGCTTGCCGGGAATTCCGAACATGGGGTGGCTCCTTTGGCCCATATGTAGGCCGGGAGCGCCTATGGCTCAAGGCCCACGCGCCGCAAGCTGTTGTGAGCGGATTTTCTCCGGTATCGCCATGTTGCGGCCCGCCTGATGCCACATTCTAGCCTTGCGAGGTTAGTCTTTTGGGCAGAGCAGATTTCTGGAGGAGTCCCATGACCAAACCCCTGAAGACCGGCTTTGCCGCACTCGTCGTGGCCGCAATGGCCGCCGCCCCGGTCACCCTGGCGGTGGGCGCCGCAACGGTGCTGGGCGCGGATGCTGCCCATGCGAAGGCAGGTGGCAACGGCAATGGCAATGGCGGCGGTAACGGCAACGGCGGTGGTGGCGGAAAAGGCGGCGGCAAAAGCGGCGGCAATTCCGGCGGCAAGGGCGGAAGCAGCGCCTCCTCCGACGGCAAGGGCAAATCCACCTCCACCAAGGGCAAGACCGTGAAGACGACCACGGTGCGCACGGTGAAGCGAAACGGCAAGACGGTGAAGATCCGCCGCACGGTCATCCGCAAGTCGGGCGGGTCTGCTGGCACCACGACCACGCGCAGTGCCAAGCCGGTTCAGAAAAAGAGCACCGCAACCGCGCCCACCGCGACGGCCTCCACCGAGCAGGCAGTGGCGACGTCGAAGAAGCCCGCTGGCAAGCCGCAGCGCGCCTCGGTCGAGACCGAGACCACCGCCAAGGCCAAGGGCGGGAACGGCTGGCGCAGCCGGATGGCGGCTGGCGAAACGCGGGTGCACCCCAGCGAGCTTGGCAGCTGGAACTCGGCCAAGCGCAGCCCGCAGGCGATTGCCAACATGGCGGAAAAATACCGCGAAACCGGCGTCGCGACCGGGGCAGGCGGCCGGATTGGCGCGCTTGTCGTGGCCTATGAGAACGTGAACGTGGCGGTGAACGGCGACGAGGCGCTCGGCGTCGAGGGGCTGACCGACGTGGTGCAGGCCGCCGTGGATGCGGGTGAGATCACCGTGGAGCAGGCCGAGGCGATCCTGTCGGGCGATATCCCCACCGTCGAGGAGCTGGCCGCGCAAACCGGTGCGATTGCAACGGACTACGATCTGCCCGATGGCGTGAGCCTGACCTATGAAGACGGCGGCGTGAGCTGTGATGATGGCGGCAGCGGTGGCTGCGACGAGGTCATGACCAGCCCCGACTACGCCGATGTTCAGGAGGAGATCGCGGCGATCGAAAGCACCGGCGACGTGATCGAGAACGAGGAGATCGCGGCGGCGGTCGAGGCGGTTGAGGCGGCCGAGGCCGAACTGGCCGAAGCGCAAGCCACGGTGCAGCCGAACAAGACGCCGGAACTGGCCGAGGACATGCTGGCCGACGTCGAGGAGTTGCTCGGGATCGCGATCGAAGAGGCCGACGAGATCACCGCGCCCGAAGAGCCCGCGACCGAGGAAGCAGCGGCGACCGGCGAGGAAGGGACCGCGCCCGTCGAGGGCTGACACCCCAGGCCGAGACATGACGAAACGGGCGGTCCCTTGGCCGCCCGTTTTGGTTTTTTGTCAGTAACTTGAGGCTCGGCCCTCAAGTCCTTCTCGGGTCTCAGAGGCCCATGCAGTTGGCGTAGAAGGTGACCGTGGCGGGCCAGTCGGAGAAGATGCCTTCAACCTCCACGTCCTGCGCCAGCGTATCGACCAGCTCGTAGATGTCGCCGTCATTGTCGGTGACCTCGGTGGCTGATTTGTAGTACCAGCCGCCGCCCGAGGCGAGCGGGCCGGAGCGTTCCAGCGACCAGGTGATGAGGTTCAGCCCGGCTTCCTTGGCGGCGAGGGCGTAATCGGAGGCGGCGTAGGTGCCGTCTTTCGCGGTGACGAGCATGTTCATCGAAGGGGCGAGATATTGCACGCCCTTCGCCTTGAGGTCGGCGAAATCCTCGGCCCAGGTCTCGGCGACCTGCGGATCGAAGCTGTCCGTCGGCTCGACGAGGTAGACGGCCTGTGCGCCGAATTCCGGTTCGTTCTCAATCCAGTAGAGCACGTCGTTGAGGTTGAAGCTCTGCGGGAAGACCTGGCTCGGGTCGACGCCGGCGGCCTTGTACTCGTCGATCATCTTCTGGGCGTAATCCTCCTGCGTGAAGCCGTCGAAGGGCATCTCGACGGAGGGGCTTTTCAGCTCGGGCGTCATCTTGACGCCCAGCTCCTTAAAGAGCGCGATCGACTCGGCATGGGTGAGACTCGTGGGCTCTTGCACGTAGAGCGCGGTGCGCCATCCGGCGATGCCGCCCTGGTAGGCCTCGGCTGTGGTGGCGGCGCTGTCGGCGCTATCCATCTTGGGCGTCAGGCTCTTGAATTCATTGAGGGAAAGCTCGGAGGTGCGGCACTCGGCAGCGGCCTTGGTGTCGCCCTCAGCCGGGCTGAAGGGGGTGGTGCAGGTGGCGGCGAGATCGGAGACGAGGATGTTGGTGGTGGTGTGCAGATCGTTCTGGGCGTGGCGGCAGACCAGCTCCTTGTCCTTGGTGAAGGTCACGTCGCACTCACCAATGCCCGCGCCCATGGCGGCCCCGGCGCGATAGCTCTCGGCGGTGTGCTCCGGAAACATCATCGGCGCGCCGCGGTGGGCGATGGAAAAGTCAGACTTTGCAATGGGTTGGCCGAGGCAGCTTTGCAGTTTCGTCTTCAGCTCGCCCTCGGGCAGCTTGCCGATGAGATAGGCCGGACGGGGGCCGTAGCCGGAAAGCGGAGCCTCGGCGAAGGCCGGGGCGGTGGTGGCGAGGAGGAGAGTGGCGAGAAGGGGTGTGCGGCGCATTGGGTGCGACTCCTTGGTTTGCGATGGGCGCAACAAAGGGTCGCTGTGTGACGCCTGCAAAACGCGCAGGTGACGTTCAGGTAAAAACGCGCAAGCCGTTGGTGGCGTTACATGAATCCGAGTTCGAGGCGGGCCTCGTCGCTCATCATCTCCATGCCCCAGGGCGGCTCCCAGGTGATTTCGACGTCGACCTGCTTCACGCCGGGGATCGGCTCGATGGCGTCGGCCAGCCAGCCCGGCATCTCCCCCGCAACGGGACAGCCCGGAGCGGTGAGCGACATGATGACGTTCACCTCGTTCTCCGGCGAGATCTCGATCGTGTAGATCAACCCGAGGTCATAGATATTCACAGGGATTTCAGGGTCATAGACCGAGCGGCACGCCTCGACCACCGCCTCGTGCAGAGGATGCTCGGTGGAGGAAGGCTTGATCAGCGGGGTGCCTTCGAGGGGGGGCGTATCTTCGGGCATGGGGCCTCCTGTTCCTGAGTGTTTACATAGGAGATAGGGCGGGGCGCGGCAAGGGCGGGTGTTGCGCGTGCGGCGCGGTAACGCGGGGTCGATTTGTGCCGTAAACCGCAAGCAGGACACAGGCACAATCGATGCACAAGGGATGCACATCCCATCCATACGAGGAATCCGGGGGCAGGGTTAAGTTAACGGGGCGGGCGGTGAAACGGCGTGGCCGGGGAGATCCTCGGGTCGGAGCCCGAGGATGAGGGCGAGGCGGGCAACGGCGGGCGCTTTATTGCCGGAACGGCAGCAGCCGGGGCGGGAGGCGAGCCGCACCCGGCGGCAGGCTGCGCCAGTGGCAGCCCTCTGGCGGTGGGATTGCGGTGAAGTTCGTCACCCCGGCGAGCCAGGGGCTGACCCAGGCGGCGGCTTCGGCGTCGCTCTCCAGCCATCCGCGCCACCGGCCCATGAGCTCGTCGGTCTGCAGCGGCGCATCGGACCATTGGCAGGGACGCGCCATGCCCTCGGGCAGGCGCACGGTGCCATCGGCCATGCTGTTGAGCAGCGAATACGGGTCCAGCTGTGCCGTGGTGAAATCGAGGTTGTGAAGGAGCGCCCCCTCGAAACGGGCGCCGCGCAGGTCTGCCAGATCGACGCCCGCGCCGATGAGAGGAAGGCCCGCGAGATCGGTGCGCGGGGCCAGCGCCGCCGGGTTGCCGAAGACGACCGCACGGCTGAAGTTGGCACCGCGCAGGCTGGCTGCACCGAACTCGGCGTTGAGGATCATCGCCTGGGTGAAATCGGCACCATCGAGCACGGTTTCGCTCATCTGTGCCCCGTCGATCCGGATGTTGTGCAAGCTTGCGCGCTCCATGCGGGCGCGGGCGAGCATGGTGCGAGTGAGCGTGGCGCCGTCGAGAAAGGCGATATCGAGCGCGGCGCCGGACATGTGGGCATCGGTCAGGTCGGCGCCGTTGAGGAAGGCGCCTTCGAGCTGTGCGGCGGGCAGGAAGGCGCCCTGAAGCCGGACCTGCTGGAGATCGGCGCCGGAGAGGAAGGCCCCGGCGAGGGCGGCTTCGCGAAAGTCCGGCTTGGCGCGCTGCACCTTGGACCAGTCGGGCTTGGGCAGTTCGGCGAGGGCGGTGAAGCGCCGGGTCAGCCATTCCTCGCGGAAATCGGCCTCGCGGGGGCCGAGGTTGGCGCAGTCTTCGACCCCCTCGCGGCGGCACCAAGTGGCGCGGAACTCGGTGCGGGCGATGTCGAAGGGGAGCCAGGTGTCGGGGCGTTCGACGACCTCTTCGAGACCCAGCGAGATGGGCGCGAGGAACGCGGCGCTGCCATTGGTGCGCAGGAAACTCGGCACCAGAACCGCCGGCAGGACCAGCAGCAGCCCGATTCCGTGGACCTGCACCGCGTGGCGGAGCCGGTTGGGCATGAGCTCGGGCGAGCGCATGCGACGCAGCAGCAGGGCGAAGCTGGTGACCCCGGTGAAGAGCGCGAGGATCAGGGCCAGCCCGGCGATGCCCGTCATCCAGAACAGGCGGGCGGGCATGGACATCCACCAGACGAGGGCCAGCACCACCGGCCCCAGCAGCCAGCCGAGCGCGATGTTCAGCGACATGGCGGAGACTTCCATGGCGCGGGGCAGGGTGCAGTTGTCGTCGCGCAGGGTGTTGCGCAGGTGCAGGGCGGCGTCGGTCACCAGCCAGGGGGCGATGGCATCGCCGAGGCGCTCGCCGCCGATGCGGGCGGGCGCGGCGCCGAGCGCATCCCAGAGGCGGATCAGGTAGAGCTGGAAGTAGCCGTAGATGGCCGCTGTCAGGATCGGCGCGGCGATGAAGAAATATCGGGTGGGCACAGAGACATCCACCAGCGGCAGCTTGGTGGCGCGGTCGGTGCCGTAGAAATCTATGTGCTCCACGCCCATCAGGGTGATGCCGACGAAGACCAGCGTGCCGAGCAGCGCGAACCAGGTGGTGCGGGCGTTGGCGGTGAGCGCGTTGATGCGCGCGAGGGTTGGATTGTCGGGCATGGCGGGTATCCCGGTTGGCTCCGGCCTGAGTGTGGCGGTGCGGGGCGGATCGGGCAACGGTCGGGGGGCGGTGCGGGCGGCGGTTCACGC
>NZ_QTNQ01000043.1 GCF_018424695.1 Vannielia litorea | reverse complement strand
GGGTTGGGGGCCTCAGCCTGAGGGCGCGGCAGCTTTCTCAGCCTGCTTGATGCGGGTCCAGAGCGCGTCCATTTCCTCCAGCGTGGCCTGCTGGGGCGTTCGGCCTTCGGCGTCGAGCGCGTCTTCTATCGCATTGAAACGGCGGGTGAACTTGGCGTTGGTGCGGCGCAGGGCGGCTTCCGGGTCTATCCCCTTGTGGCGGGCGAGGTTGGTGAGGACGAAGAGCATGTCTCCCATCTCGTCTTCCAGCGCGTCGGGATCGTCTTCGGCCTCGGCCAGTTCGGCGGCCTCTTCCTGGAGCTTGGTGACGACGTCCTTCACATCGGTCCAGTCGAAGCCGACGCGGGCGGCGCGTTTTTGCAGCTTGAGGGCGCGGGTCAGGGCGGGGAGGCCGAGGGCGACGCCGTCGAGCGTGCGGGTTTCGCCCTTGGCGGCGCGTTCGGCGGCCTTCTGCTTTTCCCAGTCGAGGGTTTGCTGTTCGGCCGATTTGTCGCGGCTCTCATCGCCGAAGATATGGGGGTGGCGGGCGACCATCTTGTCGGAGACGTTTCGGGCGATTGAGGCGAAGGTGAAATGGCCGTCTTCCCTTCCCATCTGGGCGAAATATACCGCTTGAAGCAGCAGATCGCCCAGCTCGCCTTCAAGCTCGCCCCAGGCTTCGCGCGCGATGGCGTCGGCCACCTCATGCGCCTCCTCGATGGTGTAGGGGGCTATGGTGGCGTAGGTCTGCTCGATGTCCCAGGGGCAGCCCTTCTCGGGGTCGCGCAGACAGGCCATGATGGCGAGGAGCCGCTGCATCTGGCGGGCGTCGTCTGCCGTTTGGTCAAAAATCAGCGGGTCTGTCGGGTCGGCCATTGAAGGTGGGCTCCGGATGGGATTTGGTGCGGGTATCTCAGGAGAGAGGAACCCAGCCCATGCCCATCGTCAACCGGATCGCCGGATATTCCGAGGAGATGACCGCGTGGCGGCGGCATCTGCACATGCATCCCGAACTGGGGTTCGACTGCCACGAGACGGCGGGTTTCGTGGCGGGCAAGCTGCGCGAGTTCGGGGTGGACGAGGTGCATGAGGGCATCGCCGAGAGCGGGCTTGTGGCGCTGATCCACGGCAAGGGCGCGAGCGCGCGCCGCGTGGGGCTGCGGGCCGATATGGATGCCCTGCCGATCGAGGAGGCGACCGGGGCGGCGCATGCGAGCACGGTGCCGGGCAAGATGCATGCCTGTGGGCATGACGGGCATACGACGATGCTGCTGGGGGCGGCGAAATACCTGGCGGAGACGCGCAATTTTGCCGGCTCCGTGGCGCTGATCTTTCAGCCTGCCGAAGAGGGTGGCGCGGGCGGAGAGGCCATGGTGAAGGCCGGGATCATGGACAGGTTCGGGATCACCGAGGTGTACGGCATTCACAATGCGCCGGGGATGGAGGAGGGGGCATTCTTGACGACGCCGGGGCCGATCCTTGCCGCCGTGGACAGCTGGGAAGTGAACGTGAAAGGCGTGGGCGGCCATGGCGCAATGCCGCACCAGACACGCGACCCGATCGTGGCGGCGGTGGGAATCGTCAGCGCGGTGAACACCATCGTCAGCCGGAACCATTATGCGATGGAGGAGCTGGTGGTGAGCGTGACCCAGATCCATGCCGGGAGTGCGGATAACATCATCCCCGACTCTGCGTGGATCAACGGGACGGTGCGCACGTTGGACCCGGAGGTGCGGTCGATGGTCCGCCTGCGGATGGGCGAGATCGTGGCAGGGCAGGCGGCGGCCTTCGGGGTAGAGGCGGAGCTGGTTTATCACGAGGGCTACCCGGCGACGGTGAACACGGCGGAGAACGCGGGATTTGCCGCAGATGTGGCCGATGAGATTGCCGGTGCGGAGCATGTGGAGCGCGCGGGCACGCCGGAGATGGGGGCGGAGGATTTCTCCTACATGCTGGAGGCGCGGCCCGGGGCCTTCCTGTTCCTCGGGCAGGGTGATGGCGCCTCGCTTCATCATCCGAAGTACGATTTCAACGACAGCGTGGCCCCGGTGGGCGCAAGCTTCTTTGCCCGGCTCGTGGAGCGGGCGCAGCCGGTGGAGGCCTGAGGGATGGCGCTGGAGGACGCGAAGACACAGGTAGATCAGGCGTTTACGCGGGAAAACCGGCGGGGCGCGAGCTTTGAGAACACCTTTGGCGGGGCGACGAGCTTTTTGCGGCGGCGTTATACCAAGGATTTGGCGGGTTATGACTTGGCGGTGACGGGCGTGCCGTTTGACCAGTCGGTGACGAACCGGACAGGCACCCGGCTGGGGCCGAGGGCGATCCGGGAGGCGAGCACCTTGCAGCCCTATGATCCGCCCTATGGCTGGGATTACGACCCGCTGGAGGAGCTGGCGATTGCCGATTACGGCGATATGGCCTTTGACTATGCCAAGGTCTGGGAGTTCCCTAAAGCGCTGGAGGCCCATGTGGCGGGCATTCTCGGTGCTGGCTGTGGGTGCATCACGCTGGGGGGCGATCACTCGATCACCCTGCCGATCCTGCGGGCACATGCGGCCAAGCATGGGCCGCTGGCCTATGTGCAGTTCGATGCCCATACCGATACATGGGTGGATGACGACCCGGAGCGGATCGACCACGGCACCTTTGCCTACAAGGCGGTGAAGGAGGGGCTGATCGACGTGGAGCGCGCGGTGCAGGTGGGCATCCGCACGGTGAACCCCGACACGATGGGGATCAAGATCATCGACGCGCCGGAGGTGCACGACATTGGCCCGCAAGCGGTGGCGGAGATGATCCGCGAGCGGGTGGGCGATGCGCCCTGCTACGTCAGCTTTGACATCGACGGGCTGGACCCGGCCTTTGCGCCGGGCACCGGCACGCCGGTGTGGGGCGGCTTGAGCAGCGCGCAGGCGGCGGCGATCCTGCGGGGCATGGCCGGGGTGAACGTGGTGGGGGCGACGTGGTGGAAGTTTCGCCGCCGTTCGACCATGGGGGCATTACAGCGGTTGCGGGTGCGCATGTGGCGATGGAGCTGATTTGCCTTTGGGGCGCCGGGCGGCGGAAGCAAGGGCGGGACACGTCCCGCCGGAAGGGAAGATGAGATGTTCAAGACGACGGTGACGGCCTGGCTGGTGCGGCTGGCGATCACATGGGTGGGCGCGGGCGTGATTGCGTTTCTGGTGGCGGATTACGTGCTTCGCAGCAATGTCGAGGCGGTGGGCGTTTCGATGGGTGAGGTCAGCGCCGGGATCGGGCGGCTGGAAGAGTCGGTGGCGGCGCAGGCGGCGGAAATCGCGGCCTTGAAGGCGGCGGTTGAGGCTGCGGAGGCACCGCAGCCCGAGGCTGATCCTGTGGAGGAGGCTGATCCTGTGGCGGCGCCTGAGCCCGAGGCGGTGGAGGAGCCTGCCGGTGAGACGTCTGCCGAAGAGGCGGCGCCCGAGGACGTGGCAGACTAGGAGCGCGCCAAAGTGAGGGCGCGGGGATTGTCGGCGGTCGGAATGAGTATTTTCAGCAAGAAAATGGAGTTGGGGCTGTGCTGAAGTGGGCTGTGGTGGCGCTGGTTGCGCTGTTTCTGGGCGCGATGGCCTGGGTGCGGCTGGCGCCCCTGCCGGAGGCGCGGCTGGAGGCCGAACCTGGGCCGGACGGGCCGGGCTGGCATGACCTGGAAGGGGGCGTAAAGCTTGTGATTCCCGGTGCCCCGAAGGATGCGGAGGCGCGGCTGAAGGCGGTGGCGCTGGCCGATGACAGCACCGTGTCGCCGCGTGAGGGCACCTATGTGACGCGGTCGCTGATCTGGCGATTTCCGGACATCACCCGGGTTTGGCGAGACAGCGCGGGGGCACTGCATGTGCATGCGCATCTCGTCTTCGGGCGCAGCGATCTGGGAGTCAACCGGCGCCGGCTGGAGCGGTGGATTGCGGAAGCTGGCCTGGGCGCAGGGAAGAGCTGAGGCAACCCGGCCGGATCTCGCGCCACATCGGCACGTTGAGCGACATCTGGCACTGTGCCGTAAAGCTGCGCCCGTCGACGGTGAGGCAGATGTTTTCGCCCAGCTCGATGCGGCTTCCCTTGCTGTCGGTGCAGTAGCAATCCACCGTCTTGCCGCCGATGGTGCCATCGGCGAAGGCGGGCGAGACCGTCAGGACAAGCACCAGAAGATACCTCATTTCAGCACCGTAGCACGAGCCGAGCCTTGACCAAAGCGTGGTGATGGGGGAGAGGAAACGCATGGTTTCAGACGACAGACTGGCGGAGATCACCGCGCGGTTCGAATATATCGAAGCGCGGATGAATGCGGGCGTGAGCGGCGAGGAAATTGCGCGGCTGGGGCGGGAGTATGCCGAGTTGAAGCCGGTTGTGGAGCAGATCGGCGCCTGGCGGCAGGTGCGGGCCGACCTGGCCGAGGCCGAGGCGATGCTGGCCGATCCGGAGATGGCGGAACTGGCCGAGGAGGAGCTGCCCGCGCTGAAGGGCCGCCTGCCGGAGATCGAAGAGGCTTTGCAGCTTGCGCTGCTGCCGAAGGATGCCGCCGATGCCCGGCCCGCGATGATCGAGATACGGCCTGGAACAGGTGGCGACGAGGCGGCCCTCTTCGCCGGAGACCTGCTGCGGATGTACCAGCGTTATGCCGAGGCACAGGGTTGGGGGTTCGACGTGATCGAATTTGCCGAGACAGAGCTGGGCGGTGTGAAGGAAGCCGTGGTGCATGTGAAGGGCGAGGGTGTCTTTGCGCGGCTCAAGTTCGAGAGCGGCGTTCATCGGGTGCAGCGGGTGCCGGAGACCGAGAGTGGCGGGCGCATTCACACCTCTGCGGCAACTGTCGCCGTGCTCCCGGAGGCGGAGGAGGTGGACGTGGACATCCCTGCCAGCGACATCCGGATCGACACCATGCGCGCGAGCGGGGCGGGCGGGCAGCATGTGAACACCACCGATTCGGCGGTGCGGATCACCCACCTGCCGACCGGCGTGGTGGTGGTGAGCAGCGAGAAGAGCCAGCACCGCAACCGCGAGATTGCCATGCAGGTCTTGCGCACGCGGCTCTATGACCTTGAGCGCCAACGGGTGGACAGTGAACGCAGCGCCGACCGCAAAAGCCAGGTGGGCTCGGGCGACCGCAGCGAGCGCATCCGGACCTACAACTTTCCGCAGGGGCGCGTGACAGATCACCGCATCAACCTGACGCTCTACAGCCTTGACCGGGTGATGCAGGGTGAGCTGGGCGAGATCATCGAGGCGCTGATTGCCGACGACCAGGCGAGAAAGCTGGCGGAGATGTCCGGTTGACGGGCGAGAGCCTTCAGGTCTGCCTGGCCCATGGCATCGCTCGGCTGGAGAGCGCGGGCATTGAGGGGGCGCAGCGTGAGGTGCGCCAGATTCTGGAAGCGGTGCTGGGGCTGGAGCCGGGGCTGCTGGTGGCGCGCTTTCGCCCGCTGGAGGCGTCGGAGATGCAGCGCTTTGATGCGTTCCTGACGCGGCGGGCGGCCCGGGAGCCGATGAGCCACATCCGCGGGTGGCGGGAGTTCTGGGGCCACCGCTTCGAGGTGACGCCGGAGGTGCTCGACCCGCGCCCGGAGACCGAGGTGCTGGTTGCCGAAGCACTGAAGGAGCCCTTTGCCGACGTGCTCGACCTTGGGTCAGGGTCGGGGTGTATCCTGTTGTCATTGCTTGCAGAATGCGCGTCTGCACGCGGCGTCGGGCTGGAGCTTTCGCCCGGTGCGATCGCAGTGGCTGAGCGGAACGCCGCGGCTCTGGGGCTTGCCGGGCGTGCCGGTTTCGTGCGGTCTGACTGGTATGAGCGGCTCAGGGGGCGGTTCGACCTGATCGTATCCAACCCACCTTATATCGCGGAGCAAGAGATGGCCGGGCTGGCGCCGGAACTTGCGCATGAGCCGCGAGCTGCGCTGACGGATGGCGCCGACGGGTTGAGCGCCTATCGCGCCATTGCCGAGGGGCTCGGGCATCATCTGGCACCTGGCGGGCGCGTGCTGGTGGAGATCGGGCCGACCCAGGGCGCGGCGGTGCGCGCCATCTTCGCCGCGACCGGGCTTGGCGAGATCAGCGTGCTGCCCGATCTGGACGGGCGCGACAGGGTGGTGTCAGGGCGGGCCGCGCGGCAATGAACCGGCGCATTCTTGCGCAATACTGCCGGTTTTGGGGGGTGACAGGCCGCTTCGAGGGTATTTTTTGCTTGTAACGGCCTCTCAGCGCCATATAACAGGATTGCAGAGGCGCGGTGCTTGGGCGCACGCCCTCTCGCTGTCACCCAATCGCCGACCCCACCATTTCAAGACCGCTGAGAAGCGGCCGGGTCTGGCAAAAACCGCAACAAGGCGGACCGTTAATACATGAGATCTTCCAAGTCACGTTCGCGTTCCAAGGGGAACCGCTCGCGCTCGATGGGCAATATCGTCAACCGGGTCTTCGATAGCTCGGGGCCAGAAGGCAAGGTGCGGGGCACGCCGCAGCAGATCATCGACAAATATCAGCAGCTTTTCCGGGATGCCCAATTGGGCAATGACCGTGTGGCGGCAGAGAATTTTCAGCAGCACGCGGAACACTACATCCGGATGCTGGGCGAGGCGCAGCGCGAGCAGCAGGAGCGCCAGCAGCAGCACAACAACAACCAGAACAACAATCAGAACAACAACCAGGGCAACCAGAACAACGTGCAGCAAGGCGGTGGCAACCAGGACCGCCAGCAGGGCGATGAGGGTGGCCAGCAGGGCGGCGAGGATCGTCCGAAGGAGCGCCAGAACGACCGGGGCAACGACCGCAAGGGTGGTGGCGGCTCGGACGTGATGGACGTGGTGGACACCGAGGAGAGCGGCGACAGCGGCCTCGTGGAAACGCCTGAGAGCAAGCCGCAGAAACCGCGCCGCAAGCGCACCCGCAAGCCGGCTGCGGAAGCCAGCGGCGGTGAGGGTGGCGGCGAAGGCAGCGGGGCCGAGACCAAGGCCGCCGAGTAGGTCGGATCGACTGACCGGACGTGAGACGCGCTCTTCGGGGCGCGTTTTGCGTTTGTGGGGGTACTGCGGATGTCGGTGCCCCGTGGCCCGTTTCGGAGTAGGGACGCTGCCCCGTCGCCACTTGGCTCGAGCCAGTGGCGCCCTCCGGGAGTATTTTCAGCAAGAAAATGGTGCGGGGTGAGCGTTTTGAGCGGGCGCGCGTTAAGGTTAACCGGAGTTAGGGTTAACATCGGTGCTGGTGTGACGTTGCCGAGATCGAGAGGGGCCAGGCTTGGCGAAGCAAAGGCATGGAGAGGGGAAGGGGCGCTTTGAGAGGTGAATGGCGTGCAGCGGGAGAGCCGTGCCAATCTCAGCCGAGGGTGCGGGCGAGGGCGGCGAATTGCGCGATGGAGAGGGTTTCGGCGCGGGCCGTGGGCTTGATGCCGGCCTCTTCGAGCTTGGCCTCGATCTCGGGGTGCATTCCTTTGAGGGCAGCCCGGAGCATCTTGCGGCGCTGGTTGAAGGCCTTGGCCACCACGCGCTCCATCATCACCGGATCGGCTGGATGGGCAGGCGCGGGCCGGGGCGTGAGGTGGACGACGGCGGAGGAGACCTTGGGCGGCGGGGTGAAAGCCTCGGGCGGGAGAGAGAGCGCGATGCGGGCTTCGGCCTTCCATTGCGCTAGAACGGCGAGGCGTCCGTAGGCCTTGGTGCCGGGCTGGGCCACGATGCGCTCGGCCACCTCGCGCTGGAACATCAGGGTGAGGCTTTGCCAGTAGGGCGGCCAGTCATGGGGCGTGAGCCAGCGGATCAGCAGTTCTGTGCCCACGTTGTAGGGCAGGTTCGCCACCACGTGGATGGGGGCGGTGAGGTGCTGGAGCGGGTCTATTTCCAGCGCGTCGCCTTCAAGCACCGTCAACCTGCCGGGGTAGGCCTCGGCGATCTCGGCTAGGGCGGGGAGGCAGCGGGCATCTTTTTCAATGGCCAGCACGCGGCGGGCGCCGTTGGCCAGCAGGCCACGGGTGAGGCCGCCCGGGCCGGGGCCGATTTCGAGCACGTCGGCCTCGCTCAGATCGCCGGGGATGCGGGCGATGCGGGAGGTGAGGTTGAGATCGAGCAGGAAGTTCTGGCCGAGCGACTTTTTGGCTGCCAGCCCGTGAGTGGCGATCACCTCGCGCAGCGGCGGGAGCCCGTCAATCTGCGCCATTGCGGCCTCTGGCGATGCTCATGTCGCGCGCCATTTCGAGCGCGGCGCAGAGGGAGGCGGGGGTGGCGATGCCCTTGCCGGCGATGTCATAGGCGGTGCCGTGATCGGGCGAGGTGCGGATGAAGGGCAGGCCGAGGGTGACGTTCACCGCGCTGTCGAAGGCGAGCGTCTTGGCCGGGATCAGGGCCTGATCGTGATACATGCAGACTGCCGCGTCATAGCGGGTGCGGGCGGCGGCGTGGAACATGGTGTCAGCGGGCAGGGGGCCGGTGAGGGCGAGGCCCTCGGCGCGGAGGCCATCGAGCGTGGCGGTGATCCAGCGCAGCTCTTCGGTGCCGATCTTGCCGCCTTCGCCTGCGTGGGGGTTGAGGCCGGACACGGCGATGCGGGGGGCGGTGAGGCCGAAATCACGGGTGAGGGCGGCGGCGGTGATGCGGATGGTTTCGCTGAGCAGCTCGGGTGTGAGTGCCGTGGGCACCTGAGCGAGCGGAATGTGGATGGTGGCGGGCACGACGCGCAGGGCCTCTGAGGCCAGCATCATCACCGGGGTCAGGTCGCCGCCCGCGAGGTGGGCCAGAAACTCGGTATGACCCGGGAAGGCGAAGGCGGCTCCCTCGATCAGCGCCAGCTTGGAGATGGGGCAGGTGGTCAGGGCGGCGGCGGCCCCGGAGCGCACTTCGGCCACCGCGCGTTCGATGGCGGCGATGGTGCCGGAGGCATCTGCCGGATCGGGCTGGCCGGGCTGGCTGTTGCCTGCGAAGTCGATCTCGATCAACGGCAGAGCGTCAGCCGCCACGGTGGCGGCCTCGGCGGCACTGGCGACCGGGGTGACGGGCAGGTGGGGCGGCAGGTGGCGACGGCTGCCGATATAGGCAAAAGGCAGGCGCGCGCGGAAGCGCTGCCAGGCCTTCACCGCGATTTCGGGACCGATGCCGGCCGGGTCGCCGCAGGAGAGGGCGATGGGGCGGGGCTGTGCCTCAGGGGTAGGTGATGATGGCATTGGCCCTGAGCTCGGCGAGGTAGCCTGCGGCGTAGCCCGCGACGATCTGGTTGACCAGCCGTTCGCGCACCGCGCGGCGGGTGACCTCGGGCACGCCGGGCACGGTGCCTTCGGGCTCGCTGCCCTCGGGGGCCTCTGCGGTTTCATCCGGCTCCACCGGCGCGGCGATGTTGCCGGTGCGCAGTGTGGGCTCGGGGCTGTCATCTTCCAGCGTGGCGACGGTGCGCCCGCACAGCATGAGAAACACCAGCGCATTGCCGGATGTCAGCGCCGTCGAGCTTTCGCCCGCGTCCAGCTTGGCCAACTCAAGAGCGATGTCGCGCGGAACGTCTTCTGCGGCGCGGGTTTCACGGGTGAGCCGCTGTGGCGGAAGGCCCTTGGCGACGGCGTAGAGATCATCGCAGGTATCGACGCGCTTGCGGACGCGGGCGGCCTCGGCGAGCGTCTCCTCGGTGCGGCCACCGGGGATGAGGAAGCGGGCGTATTCCAGCGCGATGGTCTCGTCGCCCGGTGCGTCGGTGTCGATCAGGCGGCGAAGTTGGAAGATCGCGATGGCGTTGGGGATCGGGAAAGGTTCGGTGGTGTCGCCAGGTGCCAGGGTGAGGAACGCCTGGGCAATGGGGCCCGGCAGGTTGCCCAGCGGGATCGGCTCCGGGATGCGGCCGCCACGGGCCCGCGAGGGGGACGCAGAGAAGCGGCGTGCGGCGGAGGAGAAGGCGGCCTCGGACATTGTGGTGCCGCCGAGTTCGGCCGCCCGGCGCTCGGCCTGTGCGGCGGCGGCGGGCGTGTTGGCGGGCAGGATGATCTCGGCGAAATCGACCGTCACGCCGCCGCCGCGCCGCGTTGTGGCGGAGATTGCGCGTTGGATGTCACCCTCTGTCACCTGGGCCTGTGCCCGCTGGGCAAAGCGTTGCGCCACCACCTGGCGCCAGAGCAGGCCGGCAGCGGCGAAATCGCGGAAGCTCTCGCGGGCAACGCCAGCCTGGGCCAGCGCCTGGAGAAACTCCTCGCGTGTCAGATTGGCGCGCCCGGCGAATTCGGCTTCGCCCTCGATGATTTCCTCTTCGGTCAGGGCCAGCCCCATTTCTTCGGCGGCAATGAATCGCAGGCGATCTTCGATGAGGGCTTCCAGCGCGGCTTCTTCGAGGTCGCCGGGCGTGCGGAAGAGCTTCAGCATGATCATCCGCTGCTGCACCTCGAAGTTGGTGACCGCGTTGCCGTTGATCATGATCACGGGTTTGAACAGGTCGGTCGAGGCGACTTGCGCCGTGGCGGGCAGACAGAGGAGCACCAGCAGAGCGGCCAGGGCGGACCGCATCAGGAGGGTGAAACGCGAATAGATCATGGGTGCCTGCAAGCTGTTCTGGTCATTGTTGGTGACTTATCGCAAAGGCGCAGAGGTTTGTCACGCCCGGTTGGCGCCGCACGGGTCTCGCGGTGCCGCGGGAAAAACCCGGCGATTGCGCAGCAGTGCAGAGCGCGGATCAGCGTTGGAGGCTTTGCCATAGTGCCCTGATTATGGCCATGGACGCCTCATCGGGGTGGGCAGCGCGCTGCTTTGTGCAGTCGAAGGCCAAATCGCGGTTGCCCTGCCAGAGGCCGAGGCTGTTGCGGATATGGGTGCCGAAGCCGTGGTGCAGCAGGATCAGCTTGTCTTCCGGCATCGCGGCAAGGCGGCGCCTTTCGTCGGGAGGCAGTTCGCGCGACAGACGGGCGACGGCTTCGGCGCAGGATTTGGGCCACGGCCTGTGCTGCGACTCGGCAATGGCCGCTGCGGCCGAGGCGGTGGATACGATGAGCAGCAGCGCGCAGCGCAGGAGAAGAGGCCGCATCGGCTCAGCCCCGGCAGCCACGTGCGAGGTGCCGTTGGGAGGCACGGCCCGCTCCGAATCCGGTGAGCGAGACTTGCAGGCCGACATCTGTCGTCGGGTCGATGGCGGTGGAGGAGGTGAAGCGGCGGGAGACCGAGAAATCGACTTCGACGCATTCGTTGCGCCACTCGACGCCA
Organism: Vannielia litorea; assembly: GCF_018424695.1. Lineage (GTDB taxonomy): Bacteria > Pseudomonadota > Alphaproteobacteria > Rhodobacterales > Rhodobacteraceae > Vannielia > Vannielia litorea_A. The sequence goes on along the minus strand of NZ_QTNQ01000043.1, from coordinate 22,605 downwards.
AAGGTGGCCTCGGCGGCCCGGTCCTGTTCCACGTCGTAGCGCCAATCGAGCGAGAGCAGCCAGTTGTCATCAACCTGCCAGGCGGAATCGAGGGTGATTTCGTTCACGTCGAGGGGGCGGTTTTCCAGCGCGTTGGCTTCCATCCAGATGTAGGAGCCCGCGAGCGAGAGGTTGTCGGTGGACCAGGAGGCGCGCAGCTCGTTCTTGGCGAAGGAAAAGTCATCGTCGAAGAGCGCGCGGTTTGTCAGGGTGAGCCGGTTGGGCAGTTGCAGTTGCACTGCCGCGAGCCAGTCGGAGCGCGTGCCGTCGAGGCCCGGGTAGCCGTCGAACTGGCCGAGGTCGTCAAAGCGGAAGATGCGGCCCAGGGTCACGCCCAGCGTCCAGCCATTTGCATCGAAGCGGGTCCAGCGGACGCCGACATTGGCCCGCAGGCCACGCTCGTAGACATCGCCGCCCGGGAATCGGTCGAGCGAGAAGAGGTTGCCTTCGTCCAGTTCCAGCAAGGTGCTTTCGTCATTGGGCAGGTCGGTGTCGCTCTCGGGGGTCCAGGCGAGTTGGACGATGGGTTCGAGGATGTGGGTGGCCAGAGGCGAGCGGCGGATGAAGGGCCAGCGCAACTCGACGGCGGCTTGCGGCGTCACCTCGAAGACCGCATCGGTATAGGCGGCATCGTCGTTCACCTGCGTGTAGTCGAAGTTCAGCGCGCCGAGAGCGCCGATCATGATGCCGTTGTCCAGCAGCCAGTCGCGCCGCCAGTCGAGGCGGGCGGTGGCGCGGGTGACATCGCGGCCGTCGACCACCAGATCGTCGTCGCCGCTGTCGATATCGATATCTGAGCGACGGTAGTGGTGGTGCAGGTCGAAGGTGAAGCCCGCCGAGCCGCCCAGCCACCCCGGTGTGAAGCGCTTTTCGTAGTGGAGATCGGCTGTCACGGTCGGCTGGGTCTGGTTGCTTTCGCTGTCGCGCAGCGAGCGATAGGCCGTGATGTTTGCGCGGAAGTTCTCGTCGCGCCGGGTGCGGGCGATTTCGGCGGCGCTGTCGAGCCTGTCCTTGTCGGAATAGTCGTAGTCCAGCAGGTAGCCGGTGTCGGAGACGGTTTCGATATCGAAGGTGAGGGTGTAGCCGCGGCCGATGTCGAAGGCGCCTTCGGTGAAGAGGTAGGAGCGCAGCTCGCCCTCGCGGATGTCATCCTCCGAGACCGCCCCCTCGAAGGAGAGCGTGCCTGCGCGGAAGGCGCGGCGGAAGCGGTATTCCAGAGTGCGGGTCGAGTTGGTTGACAGGTAGGGCGTGAGGGTGAGATCGGCGTGGGGGCCGATGGTGATGAAGTATGGGATCTTCACCCCGAAGCCGAGCGCATCGGTGGAGCGGAAGGTGGGCGAAAGGAAGCCGGTGGCGCGTTTCAGGGTCGGATCGGGAAGGCGCAGGCGGGGCAGGTAGAAGACGGGCACGCCGGCCACCTCGAAGCGGGCGCCGTCGAAGTAGAGCTGTTGCTCTGCCTCGTCGTGGATGATCCGCTTGGCGCGGATCTGCCAGAGCGGCACAGGGCGCTTGCCGCAGACCTGGCAGGTGGAGGCGACCGTCTTGTAGAGCTGGGTGTAGCGCCCGTTCACCCGGTTGATCTCTGCCGCCGCAAGCTGAAGCTGCTGGCCCAGCACCATGCGGGCGGAGCGCAGGAGGCCGTTGCGCAGGTCTGTCGAGAGCGCGGCGTCGGAGGCGAGGATCACGGTATCCGCGCCGTCGGTCAGGGCAATGGGGCCGTCGATCACCAGCATGTTGGTGGACTGGTCGTAGACGATCCGGCTTGCTGTCATCCGGGTCGTGCCCTGGATCACCTCGACGTTGCCGCTGGCGATGAGCCTGTCATTGCCGGCGATTTCCACCCGGTCGGCCAGGAGCACGGCATCTTCGGACTGCTGTGCCCGGGCCGGGCCGATGAGTACCGCGAAGAGGCCTGCGAGGGCGATGAGCGAAGCGAAGAGCCGCCTCATCATCCGTCCTCCAGATGTAGAAGAAGGGCCAGCGAGGCGAGAATCCCCGCCACCGGAGGTGTCCAGGCGGCCATGGCCACCGGGATCTGGCCGTTCTCTCCCAGGATCTGCGCGAAATTGCGGATGAAGTAGAGGGCAAGGCCCAGCATCAGCGCCATGAGCACCATCAGCCCGGTCTTGCCGAACCGGGTGTGGCGCATGGTGAAGCCGGCGCCGACCAGCACCATGCCCATCAGGAACAACGGCAAAGCCAGTTCCATCTGCATCCAGACCTTGTGCAGACGCGCCGAGAAGCCCGCGCCCTCGAGGTTGGCGATGAAAGCGGGCAGCTCCCAGATGGGAATGGCGGAGGGTGTCCCGAAGCTGTCACGGATCTGGTCGAGCGTCAGCGCCGACGGCACTTCCATCTCGATTGCGCGGGATGACGCGGCCTCGGGGTTGGGCACGCCCACCAGCGGCCAGACCTTGGCATTTTCCAGCACCCAGCGGCCCGGCTCAAGCCGGGCGGAGGCTGCCTCGATGCGCTGGACCGGGCCCTGTAACTCACTGCCGGCGGGTGCAAAGCTGAGAAAGGTCACGCCCTCGAAGGTTGTGCCATCGAGGCTGGCGCGAGAGGCACGGATCACCGTCTGCCCTTCGGGGCCGCCCTGCCTGAGCCACAGCCCCTCGCCGGAAATCGACAGCACCGACCCGCCGCCCGCCTCGAGATCGGCGGCCTTCTGCTCGTAGCGGACCTGCGTGGCCGCGACGATGGGGTTCATCACAGCGATTCCGAGGGCGCCCAGCAGGAGGGCGACCACGACGGGCGAGATCAGCGCCCTGAGCGCCGAGCGGCCTGCGGCGCGTGTCACGACAAGCTCGGAGCTGCGGGCGAGGCCGAGAAACAACACCAGCGTGGCCAGCAGCACGATAAGGGGCAGGATGCGGTAGAGCGTTTGGGGCACGGAGAGCAGCGAGAGCTCGAAGGCGGTGCCAAAGGAGATGCCGCTGTCGGAGAACCGGCGGAGCTGTTCGACGATGTCGAGCAGGATGAGCAGGATCGCGAAGATGCCGAACACACCGGCGAGCGAGAGCGCGAACTTGCGGGCGAAGTAGAGGTGCAGCTTCATGCCGGGGCCTCCACATTGCGCCTGCGGGTAAAGATGAAGGGCCTGTCGGCGTACCAGAGCAGGGCCGCGGTGATCGCCAGCCCGACCACCAGCGGCACGTAGACCAGGGGCCAGAGCGCCACATCCTTGCGTGCGGCCCCGGCTGCGACCGTCTCCAGCACCTGCACGACGATCAGCAGCCCCACCGATATCAGGATCTGGCGCCAGACCCCGAACCGCGAAAAGCCGCCGGTGATGAGCGTGGCGAAGCCGATGAGGGCGGCGACGAGCGCGGTGAACGGCTGGGCGATGCGAAGATTGCCTTCGTAGGTGAACTCGGCGGCGGTGCGCCCGGTGAGCTCCAGCAGCTCTGGCGTGGGCGAGAACAATGCAGGCGTGGGGTAGTGGCGGATATCCGTGCGGGCGAAGCTCGACGAGGTGATGAGCGCTCCGATATCGTAGGAGAAATCGGAGAAGGAGGTGGTGAAGAGTCGCTCGGTCTCGGCCGAGAGGGTCTGGGCCACGCCATCGAACATCACCAGCTTCGGCCCGGTCTCCTGGCGCACCAGAAAAGCGCGGGAGGCGGTGTAGGTGGTGCGCTCTTGCGCATTGCGGGCGTCCGACAGGAACACGTCGCGCAGCTCACCCTCCGGCGAGATCTCGCGGATGTAGAAGGTGATACCCTCTGCCGGATGCAGGAACTGGCCCTCTGTCAGGAAACGGGCGGTGATGTTGTTGGCGATCTCGGCCTGCCGCTCGGCCAGCTGGCCACGCGAGGCGGGCACCAGCACATGCACCAGCACCGCCATCAGCAGAGTCACGAAGAGCCCGAAGTAGAGAACGGGCCGCGCCATGCGCCAGGCCGAGAAGCCGGTGGCCTGGATCACCACCAGCTCGGACTCGGAGGCCAGCCGGTTGGTGGCGTAGACGGTGGCGACGAAGGCTGCCATGGGGAGCACGAGGCGGATCACATTGGGCAGTGAGAGCGCCGTGAACTCCACGAAGACGCCCGCCGACTGGCCGTCGGCGATGAGCTGGTCAAAGAGGATCACCGCGCGGTTGACCCAATAGACCGACACAAGCACCAGCGAGAAGAAGCCGAAGAGCACCAGCAGTTGCGCAAGGATGTAACGGTCGTATCGCGGCACCGGCTGCCCCAGGGGTGGTGTTCTTGTTGGCGGCGAAGCTACCCGATCGGCGGGGTCGGGGAAACCGTTAATGGCGGCGTCGGCGGTGCGCCCCCTTTTCCTTTGCCCCGATTCCGCCCTAGCTATGGCGCAATGCCAATCAAGGAGTGCCCCGGATGACCGACCTGCCCCGCTTCGCCCTGAAAGAAACCGACATTGACGCCATTGCGGGTGCAGCGGGCCGCGTGGTTGTGCTGGTGCCAGAGACGGGCAAGCTCGATGTGCCCGCGCGCCGGGTGAACCGGCTGACGCGCGGGGCATTGAAGCGGATGGTAGAGAGCGAGGCCTGGGGCAAGCTGGAAGAGGGCGAGGCCAAGGATCTGACGTTCCCCTCGGGCATGGAGGCCGAGGTGGTGCAGGTGATCCGTCTGTCGCGTCGCCCCACGGTGGAGGCGGCCCGCCGCGCGGGGGCCGCCATTGGCAAGGCGGCGGGCGAGGGCCCGGTGCTGGTGCTTGCGGGGGCGACCAAGCGGGCGGGAGATGTGCTGCTTGGCGCGATGCTCGGAGCCTACGACTACGTGGAGATGACCTCGAAGGAGGCCAGGGCCCCGGCTGAGATCACCCTGATGATGACCAAGCCCGAGGAGCTTGATGGCGCCGAGGTTCAGGCCATGGCCGAGGGTGTCGCCTTTACCCGGGATCTCGTCAATGCCCCGGCCAACGTGCTGACCACCACCAGCTTCGCCGACCGGCTGAAGGCGTTGGAGGGCGACGGCCTCACGGTGGAGGTGTTGGAGGAAGACGAACTGGAGAAGCTCGGCATGGGCTGCCTGCTGGGTGTGGGCATCGGCTCTGAGAGCCCCTCGAAGGTGGTGGTGATGCAATGGAACGGCGGCGGCGACGAGGCCCCGCTGGCGCTGGTGGGCAAGGGCGTGGTGTTCGATACCGGCGGCATCAGCCTCAAGCCCGCAGGCGGCATGGAAGACATGACGATGGACATGGGCGGCGCAGGCGTCGTCTCGGGCGTGATGCAACTGATGAAGGCGCGCAAAGCCAAGGCCAACGTGGTGGGCCTCGTCGGGCTGGTCGAGAACATGCCCGACGGCCGCGCCCAGCGGCCCGGTGATATCGTGACCAGCATGAAGGGCGACACGGTGGAGGTGATCAACACCGATGCCGAGGGCCGCCTCGTTCTGGCGGATGTGATGTGGTACGCGCAGGAGCGGTTCAAACCCTGCGGCATGGTGGACCTCGCCACGCTGACGGGCGCGATCATCGTGGCGCTGGGGCATGAGAACGCGGGCGTCTTCTCCAATGATGACGGCTTTGCCGGGGCCTTCCTCAAGGCCGCCGAGGCCGAGGGTGAGGGGGCTTGGCGGATGCCGCTGGGCAAGGCCTATGCCAAGCTGCTCAAGAGCCGGAAGGCGGATGTGAAGAACGTCGGCACCCGTTGGGGCGGTTCGATCACCGCTGCCGAGTTCCTCAAGCGCTTCGTCAAGGAAGAGACGCCCTGGATTCACCTCGACATTGCCGGGGTGGCGCAGCCTGCGGATGCACCTGCGTTGGGTCCAAAGGGCGCTTCGGGCTGGGGCGTGCTGGCGCTGAACCGGATGATTGCGGACGGCTACGAAGGGTAACGCCGCGTGGGCAAGGCCATGTTCTACCACCTCACCCAGCGGCCCCTGGAGCAGACGCTTCCGGTGCTGCTGGAGCGCAGCCTTGCGGCAGGCTGGCGGGTGGCGGTGCGGGGCCGTGACCCGGGGCGGATGGACTGGCTGGACGAGGCCCTCTGGAAGGGGCCGGATGAGCAGTTTCTCGCCCATGGCCGAGCGGGCGGAGCCCATGATGCGCTGCAACCGGTGCTGCTGACGACAGAGCCCGATATGCCCAACGGCGCGACCTGCCTGATGGCGGTGGACGGTGCGGCGGTGGAGGCGGGCGAGGTGGCGACGCTGGAGCGGGTCTGCGTGCTCTTTGACGGCCACGACCCGGCGGCTGTGCAGCACGCGCGCGGCCAGTGGAAGGCGCTGACCGGCGCGGGGGCCGCGGCTGAATACTGGTCGGAAGAGAGCGGGCGCTGGGAAAAGAAGGCGGAGAGCGGCGGCTAGCGGCCCTTCGAGATTGCGGGGCAAGCCCTGCCATCTTTATGTGGGCAGTGCAGTCTTCATCCCGCCGTGCTTCCTGGGCGTCGAGGCTCCGCAGTGGGGGTTTCACACCCCCACACCCCCGTGGGATAGTTCTGGAGCTCCGAGAGGAACAGGGTGCCTGTGATCCTCTCGGAGCTCCAGAACTATCCCCGCCGGAGGCCTGAAATCTCTTTTGGTGCTGCCGTGCGCCAAGCGGGGCGGTGCTGAAAAACCGGCTACCGCCGGAGGATCATTTCGCCCCGGGAGAAGCTGACGGAGGCGAAGCGTTCGAGGTAGCGCATGCCGAGGAGCGAGCCGTTCATCTCGCCGTCGTTGACGAGGGCGCTCACGTTCCGGTCGGAGATGTCGCCCAGGCTGACCTCGTCAAGGCGCACCAGCGCGGTGCGGACCTCGCCATTGGCGGTGTTGGCGCGCCCCAGGTAAGCGAGGCTTTCGGGGTCGATCCCGGCGGCGCGGGCGTCGGCGCGGCTCAGCACCATGTCGGAGGCGCCGGTGTCGACCACGAAGCGGGTGGGCGATCCGTTGATGTCGAGCGTGAGATAGTAGTGACCATCGGGGGAGACGGGCACCTCGACGCGGCCATCCTCGGCGAAGACGGATTGCCGGGGGGAAACTTCGCGTTTGACATCGTTCCAGAGGCCATAGGCGACGATGGCGCCGAGAAAGATGAAGACCCAGAGCGCGGCGTGCCGGGCGGTCTGGCCCCAGTTGGTCCGGCCGGACACGAAGAAGTAGCTGCCGACGAAGACGCCGAGCAGGATGAGATAGGTGAGCCGTCCGAGGGTATCGCCGTCCATGTCAGGTATCTAGGAGGGCGCGCGGCGCATTTCTAGAGCAGGGAGAGGTCGCGCAGCCCGTCTATCACGAATTGGACCGAGAGCGCGGCGAGCAGCATCCCGAGCAGGCGGGTGGCGACATTGATGCCGGTCTTGCCCAGCAGCCTCGAGAGCAGGCCGCCACCGAGGAAGAGGAGGAGCACGATGGTAAGCACGCTGGCCATGACGCCGATCACCTGCAAGGTGGTCGTCCAGTCGGCGTTGGGGGAGCCGGAGAGCAGGATCACCGAGGCGATCGCGCCGGGCCCGGCGATGAGGGGCGTGGCGAGGGGGAAGATGGAGGGATCGGGGCGGTCCTCCTCGGCCTGATCCTCGCGGCGCTTGGTGCGGCGCTCGAAGAGCATTTCGAGCGCGGTGAGGAACAGCAGCAAGCCGCCGGAGATACGGAAGGCGGGCATGGAGATGCCGACGAATTCAAGCACCGCCTCACCAGCGAGGGCGAAGATAAGCAGGATGGAAAAGCCGATGGCCACGGCACGCACGGCGATGGCGCGGCGGCGGGCCGGGCTTTCGTCATGGGTCAGCGCCGCGAAGAGGGGCGCGAGGCCGAGCGGGTCGATCACCACGAAGAGGGTGACGAAGGCCGATATCAGAAACGCGGTATCCATCTGCCCCGCCTAGGCGGTTCGACGCGGCGGGGCAAGTGGTGCGTTCAGTCCAGGAAGGCTTTTTCGACGACGTAATGCGCGGGCTTGGAATTGGCGCCCTCTTCGAGGCCGTAGCCCTCGAGCATTTCCTTCAGCTCGAGGTTGAAGGCGAGGTTGCCGCAGATCATCGCGCGGTCGGTCGTGGGGTTGAGCTCGGGCACGCCGAGGTCGGAGAAGGCCTCGCCGGTGCGCATCAGGTCGGTGATGCGGCCCATCTTGGCGCTCTCTTCGCGGGTGGTGGTGGGGTAGTAGCGGATCTTCTTCCAGAAACCCTCGCCGATCACCTCGTTGAGCAGTTCGTCGGTTTTGAGGCTCTCGATCAGCTCGCGGCCATAGGTCAGCTCGCCGGCCTCGCGGCAGGTGTGGGTGATGACGATTTCGTCATAGTCTTCATAGGTTTGCGGCTCGCGCAGGAGCGAGGCGAAGGGCGCGAAGCCGGTGCCGGTGGCGAAGAACCAGAGGCGCTTGCCGGGCAGCAGGGCGTCATGCACCAGAGTGCCGACGGGCTTGGGGCGCAGGATGATCTCGTCGCCCACGGCAATGTGCTGGAGCCTGGAGGTGAGCGGGCCGTCGGGAACCTTGATCGAGTAGAACTCCAGCTCCTCGTCCCAGGAGGGGGAGGCGATGGAATAGGCGCGCAGCAGGGGCTTTTGCTTGCCGGTCTTGGGATCCGGGTCGCCCATCAGGCCGATCATCACGAATTCGCCCGAGCGGAAGCGCAGGCTGGCGGGGCGTGTGCAGCGGAAGCTGAACAGCCGGTCGGTGTAGTGCTTCACCTCCGTCACGGTCTGCGCGTCGGGGAGGGCGGGCTTGGCTTTGACGGGTTGGGCGGCTTGTTCGGTCACGGGGCTCTGGTCGGTCATTTGCATCTGTCGCGGGCGGTATCTGCCACGCGGCTCCTTGGTGCTTTGATCTGTATCAGGGTTTTTGAATGTGTTCGAGGCGGCTCAGGCGCGCAGGCGGGACTGGTAGTCATGCGCTTGCCAGTCGGCGCGAAACTTCCACTCGGCCTCGGGCTGGCGAGCGGCAAGATCGGGGGAGATTTCGACCTCGTCGAAACCACAGCGCCGTGCCATGGCATATTGATCGGAGATCACATGGCCCGCAGCCCGAAGGCGCCCGGCAAAGCCCATCCGGCGCAGGGCGCGGGCGTGGGTGAAGCCGCGGCCATCGGCGAAGGTGGGAAAGGCGATGCGGATCATGTCGATGCCGTCGAGCCGGGCAGAGAGCGCTGCCGGGTCATCCTCTGGCGCGAGGTCGACCGCGAGGGCGGGGGCGCCCGCCTCGGTATTTTCCAGCTCGGCCAGCGGGGTGACGGGGTGGGCCCAGGCGTCGGGGGCAAAGCCTTCGTCTGTCACGATGATGTTGCTCATGTCAGGCGCTCTTTCTTTCCGGGGCGGGAAGGGGGCCGCGCACCACCTTGCCGTCGATGAAATGGATTCCGCATTCTTCCTTGTCCTCGCCGCGCCAGCGACCGGCGCGCGGGTCTTCTCCCTCTTTTACCGGCGTGGTGCAGGGCCAGCAGCCGATGGAGGGGTAGCCTTTGGCGACCAGCGGGTGGCGGGGCAGATCGTGCTCATCCATATAGGCCCTGAGCTCGGTCGCGGACCAGCCTGCCAGCGGGTTGATCTTGATCCGCGGGCCTTCGCTTTCGAAGTAGTCCAGCGATGCGCGGGCCTCGGCCTGAAAGCGTTTGCGGCCCGTGACCCAGCCGTCATAGGCCAGCAGGGCGTTGGCGAGCGGCACGGTTTTGCGCAGGTCGCAGCAGGCGTCGGTGTCGCGCTGGTGCAGGGTATCGTCGGGGTCGGCGCGGGCCAGGTCCGGGGCGGGCGCGCGGATTTGCTCGACGCCGGTGAGGCCGAGTTTTTCTGCGACATCGGTTTGATATTGCAGGGTTTCCTCAAAGAGCATCTGGGTGTCGATGAAGAGAACCGGCGCGGCGCGGTCGATCTCTGAGATCATGTGCAGCAGCACCACCGACTCGGCCCCGAAGGAACTGACGGTGGCGATGCGGCCCATCGCCGGATCGGTCAGGGCGTGGCGCAGGACGTCCTGCGCCGTGGCTCCGGCGAACCGTTCGTTGAGGGCGCGGGCCTCGGCGGCGGCGCGGGCTTCGGCCACCTCGTCGGTCACGCCTGTGACGGTATCACGCGGCATTGCGAGCCTCGCTTTCTGGGTAGAGGGCGGCCTTGAAGGGCGCATCCCCCAACCGGCGGAAGGTTTGCAGGAAGGTCTCCTGGGGCGCGTCGCGCAGATCGAGATAGGCCAGCATCAGCCGCTCGATGGCAGGCACGATCTCTTCGGCCGAAAAGCCCGGCCCCATGCGCGTGCCGATGGCTGCCGTCTCGGTGTGATCGCCGCCCAGCGTGACCTGGTAGTTCTCCACGCCCGCGCGGTCCAGCCCGAGGATGCCGATGTGGCCCACGTGGTGGTGGCCGCAGGCGTTGATGCAGCCGGAGATCTTGATCTTAAGCTCACCGACCTCGTGCTCGATCTTCAGCTCGTCGACGCGGGTGGCAATTTCCTGCGCGATCGGGATCGAGCGGGCGGTGGCCAGCGCGCAATAATCCATGCCGGGGCAGGCGATGATATCGGAGGCCAGCCCGATGTTGGCCGTGCCCAGCCCGGCGGCCTTTAGCGCCGCGTGGATCGCGGGCAGGTCGCCCTTGTGGACATGGGGCAGGATGACGTTCTGCTCGTGGCTGATGCGGAGCTCTCCGTGGGCATACTCTTCGGCCAGGTCGGCCATCAGGCGCATCTGGTCGGAGGTTGCATCTCCGGGGGTTTTGCCATGGGCCTTTATCGAAATTGTGACAATCGCATGATCGGCGTCGCGGTGGGCCGTCAGGTTGGTGTCGGCCCAGGCGCGGAAGACCGGGTCCATCTGGTAGGCGGCCTCGTAGGCGGCGACATCGCCCTTGCGCAGCGGCGGGGTGGCGAACTGGGCCTTGATGCCGGCGAGAAGCTCCTGATCGACGCCGGTGAACTCGGGGCGGATTTCTTTGAACCGGGCTTCGATCAGCTCGCGCATGGTGTCGATCCCGTTCTCGTGCACGGTGATCTTGATGCGGGCCTTGTACTTGTTATCGCGGCGACCGAGCGTGTTGTAGACGTGGACGATGGCCTCGCAGTAGGGCAGCAGGTCGGCCTCGGGGAGGAAGTCGCGCACCACCTTTCCGATCATCGGGGTCCGGCCGAGGCCGCCGCCGATGATGACCTTGAAGCCGAGTTGGCCTTCCTTTTCAACCAGTTGCAGACCGATGTCATGGCTGCGGATCACCGCACGGTCGGCCTCTGCCCCCGTCACCGCGATCTTGAACTTGCGGGGCAGGAACTGGAATTCAGGGTGGTCGGTGGACCATTGGCGCAGCAGCTCGGCATAGGGGCGCGGGTCGGCCTCCTCGTCGCCCGCAGCCCCGGCGAAGTGGTCGGAGGTCACGTTGCGGATGGTGTTGCCGGAGGTCTGGATCGCGTGCATCTGCACGTCGGCCAGCGCCTCGAGCATGTCGGGCACGTCCTTCAGCGCGGGCCAGTTGTACTGGATGTTCTGGCGCGTGGTGAAGTGGCCGTAGCCCTTGTCCCACGTGTCGGCGATGAAGGCGAGCTGGCGCATCTGGCGGGCCGAGATGGTGCCATAGGGGATGGCCACGCGCAGCATGTAGGCGTGGAGCTGCAGGTAGAGGCCGTTCATCAGGCGCAGCGGCTTGAACTCATCCTCGGTGAGCGAACCGTCGATGCGGCGCTCGACCTGGGCGCGGAACTGCGCGACGCGGGAGCGGACGAAAGCTTCGTCGAAGTCGGTATAGGTATACATCAGAGCTCCACCTGTTTGCCGTGGGCGTAGTTGGAGGGGCCGGTTGCGCGGAAGCGCTCGCGGAAGTGAGTGGGTTGCGGACCCTTCGTGCCCTGGGCGGCATCGGCGAGGTAGGCGCCGACGATCTCGCCCGCCTGAAGCGCGGCGGCAGCGAGGGCGGCATTGGCGGCCTCTTCATCGTTGAAGAGCCGGGCATCCTCGTGGCGGCGCGACCATTCGCCGTTGTTAGTGAGGTAGATCACGTCGCCCTCGATGAGCGCGTTGGCGGTGACGATCTTGGGGGTGAAAGGCTTGGGCATTACTGGGCAACCTTCAATTCGAGCGCATCGGCGGCGTCGCGCGGGGCGAGGCCATAGAGGAGGACCGCGGGGCCCTCGAGGCCCTCCGTCGTATCGGGCAGGGCGGCGAGTGTGGTGTGCAGGATGCGCGCCTCGGGGCGCGAGGCGTTTTCGACCACTGTGACATCGGTGTCGGGCGCGGCGCCGTGCATCATCAGGCGGCCCTGGAGGAATCGGGCGCCCTTCTTGGCCATGTAGATGGCGGCGACATTGCCGGGGCGGGCGAGGGCGGACCAATCCTGCTCGGTGAAGCCCTTGGTGTCATGCCCCGTCAGAAATCGCAGGTCGCTGTTGCGACCCCGCTTGGTCAGGCTTTGGCCGAGGGAGGCGGCGGCGGCGGAGGCGGCGGTGATGCCGGGCAGGATGCGGGTGGCGATGCCGTGGGGGGGCAGCGCGTCGAGCTCTTCGTCGAGGCGGCCGTAGATCACCGGGTCGCCGGCCTTCAGGCGCACGACCTTTTCGCCCTTCAGCGCGTGGCCGACCAGCAGGGCGTTAATCGCGTCCTGAGGCGTGGACTTGCCAAAGCCGCGCTTGCTCACGTCGATCATCAGGGCTTCGCGGCGGGCGAGTTCCAGAATTGCCGGGGAAACGAGGCCATCGTGGATGATCGTTTCGGCTTCGTCGAGCGCGCGGCGGGCGGCGAGGGTAAGCATCTCGGGGTCGCCGGGACCTGCACCGACGAAGGCAACTTCGCCGGGCTCGGGGACGGCGTCGAGGTGGCGGGTGAGCAGCTCTTCCAGCGCCGTGCGGGCGCTGTCTTCGCCCTGCGCCAGCGCCTTGGGGCCCTTGTCGAAGTAGTACTCGGCCCAGAAGTCGCGGCGCTTCTTGCCCATCGGCAGGGCGTCGGCGGCCTTGCGGAAAGCCTTGCCGATTCGGGTGAGCAGGCCGAGGGAGGCGGGCAGACGCTCTTCGAGGTCGCGCTTGATGGCGCGGGCGAGCACCGGGGCGGCGCCCTCGGTGCCGATCGCCACTGTCACCGGGTCACGGTCGACGATGGCGGGGGTGATGAACTGGCTGTTGTGGAGGTCGTCCACGATGTTGACCAGCGCGCCCTCGGCTTCGGCCAGGGCCTTGATGCGGGTGTCCTCGGCGTGATCCTCATTGGCGCCGTAAGCGAGACGGGCGCCCGCGAAGTCGCCCGCCTGCGCGGCGCGGCTGTGCAGGGTGATGCGGCCCTCGGCGGCGAGGGTTTGGAGATCGGCGTGGGGATCGGCGGCGTAGACGTGCAGATCGGCCTCTGTCTTGGTGAGCAGGCGCAGCTTGGCCAGCGCTGCCTCGCCTCCGCCCGAAAGCACCACGCGCTCACCGCGGGTGTTGAGGAAGATCGGGAAATGCTGCATGGCGGCGGCTCCTGTTGCTTGTGCAGAATGTAGAATTTTGTTCTGGTAATTGGCAGTGCCTCGCGGCAGTTAAGGAAAAACGTTCCGAGAAACTCCCGTGGTGGGCCGGAATTCTATCAAGGCAGGAGAAAAGCGAATGTCTGTCCGATTGGACAAGATCGACCGGAAAATCCTTGCGGAACTTCAGAGTGACGCCGGGCAGTCCCTCGACGAAATTGCCAAGAAAGTGGGCAGTTCGAAGACGCCGGTGTGGAACCGCGTGCGCAAGATGCGCGAGGCCGGGGTGATCCGGCAGAACACGGTGCTTCTGAACGCAGAGGCGCTGGGGCTGGAGGCCTGTTTTTTCGTGCTGATCCGGACGTCAGAGCACGAATCCGACTGGCAGCAGAAGTTCCTGCAGGCCCTGCGCGCTCGGCCCGAGGTGCTGGAGGCACATCGGCTTGCGGGCGATATCGATTACATCCTGAAGGTGCAGGTGACCAACGCGCGGGCCTATGACGAGTTCTACCAGGCGCTGATTTCAGAGGTGAAAATTCACAACGTGACGGCGCTGCTCTCGATGGAAGAGATCAAGAGCACCACGGCCTTGCCCGTGGCGGTCGATTAGGGCGCGGGATCTGAGTGGGTTTTTCTTTTTTTCAGCGGGTTAGCGGCGCACCTTAATTCGCCTCTGCCAAGGCTTCAAAGACCGGCTGAAGCTTGCGCGAGGCCGGTCGACAGGCCAACGCGGATGACGCTTTGCTCTCCCGCGCCGATGCCGGAATCCTCCCATATCACCAGCCGCCCCTCGGGCACCTCGCGGTAGAGCGACGCCCAGACCATTGCGCTGTCGGGCCCGGCAGTGGCGCGGATGTAGAAGGTGAGGTTGACGGGAGCGATCATCTTCAGATCGTCCGGCGTGGGGCCGTATTCATCCGTGCCGAAGCCCCATTCCACGAGGCCGAGGTGCCGGTGCGCGAGACCGGCCTTCGAGGCCATGCCGGCCACCGAGGTGGCGAGCGGGGCGCACATGTCGTTGGCGAATTGCTCGCGGGTCAGGGTGACGCATTGTGTGATGACACCGTCATAGCCACTGGCGCGCTCGGGGGAGAGCACACGTTCCTGGGCGGCGGCAGGCAGGGTCAGGGCGAGGAAAACAAGTGCGCTGCGCATGGGAAACCCCTGAATGAATGGCAGGAGGTTAGGCGGTGACGAGCAGCTTTTCCAGCCCGTGGAAGTGGTAGACGGGCGCATAGCGGGGTGGTTCTGTGATCGCGAGCTGCGGGCAGGCGGAGAAGAGGGCGGGCAGGGCGATTTGCAGCTCGAGCCGCGCAAGGGGCGCCCCGACGCAGAAGTGCAGCCCGGCGCCGAAAGCCATGTTGGACGGGCCCCGGCGCGTGGGGTTGAACGTATCGGGGTTCGGGTAGGCATCCGGGTCACGATTGGCGGCGGCGAGCAGGCAGGAGATGCGCTGGCCGCGTTCGATCTGCGTGTCGTAGATTTCGAAATCCTCGCTGGCGATGCGCTCGAAGATGTGCAGCGGGGGCGCGTGGCGCAGGACTTCCTCGGTGAGCAGCGGCGCGTTCTCGGTGGTTGAGGCGTGGCCGGCAAGCTCATGTTCGCAAACCAGTTTCACGCCGTTTCCGAGGCTGTGGACGGTGGCTTCATGGCCCGCGTTCAGCAGCAGGATGACGGTGGAGGTGAGCTCTTCTGCGCTGAGCTTCTCGCCTTCCGCCTCAGCTGCGATGAGGTGCGATATCAGGTCATCCGCAGGGGTCGCTCGGCGGCGGGCGATCTCTTCGGCGAGGAAGGCGGTAAAGGCCTGCGTTGCTTCCATCGCGGCGTCTTCCATCGCTCGCGTGCGGCCCGCCTGATACATGCCGACCATGGCATTGGACCATGCGAGCAGGTCAGGGGCACGGCGCGTGTCGACCCCGAGCAGGGTGGCGATGGTGATAACGGGAAGCGGGCGGCAGTAGGCGTCGAGCAGGTCGAAGGGGCCGGAGGGGAACCTGTCGATGAGATCTGCGCAAAGCGCCTCGATGGCGGGGCGTTGGGCCTCCACGGTGGCGGAGGTGAAGGCGCGCAGCACCAGCCCGCGCAGGCGGGTGTGGCGGGGCGGGTTGAGCTCCAGCATCGAGTTGGCCTCGACGTCGTAGAAGGGCTGCAGACGCGCCGGGATAGCCGGGGCGAGATCGGCGGGCATCTGGCGTCCCAGGCGACGGTCTTTCAACAGGCGCTTCACCTGTGCGTAACCGGCAGCCGCGAGTTGCCCGTAGTCCTCCCAGAAGAACAGGTCTCCTGCGGCGCGGGCGCGGTGGTAGAAGGGGTATGGGTCTTGCACGAAGGCCGGATCGGTGGGGGACTGGGAGAGCACCTGCATGGCGGCGACGCTTTCAGATGCGCTTCGGATTGTCTAGGAAGAGGAATGACGCGACGGCTGCTGGTGATCCTGCTCTATCTCGGCGCGGCGGCGCTCCTGAGCGTTGCCGCGGGCTGGGGGGCATTTGTTTCGGCGCTCGACGAGGTTGAGCGGCGCGGGCAGAGCGATTTGCGGCTCACCTCACAGCGGCTGACGACGCAGCTGCAGAGCTACGCCGAACTGGCCGTGGCGCTGGCCGACCGGCCCGAGCCGCAGGCGCAGGTGGCGGGCCGGGGAGCGTCGGAGTGGGTTTCGGCCCTGCTGGTGCGCCACGCCGACATGACGGGCAGCGCGGCGATTTTCCTGA
This sequence comes from Vannielia litorea, assembly GCF_018424695.1. GTDB lineage: Bacteria > Pseudomonadota > Alphaproteobacteria > Rhodobacterales > Rhodobacteraceae > Vannielia > Vannielia litorea_A. The sequence goes on along the minus strand of NZ_QTNQ01000043.1, from coordinate 6,572 downwards.
CCGATCTGAACGGGTTGGTGCTTGCCGCGACGGGCGAGGGCGGGCCGAGCGTGCTGAACGGGCCCGAGATCACCCGGGCGGCACAGGGTGCGCTTGGAAGCAGCCACAGGGTGCACCCGGACACCGGGCGGCGCCTCTACTCCTTTGCCGCGCCGATCTTTGCGCCGGACGGGCCGGTGATGGGGATCGTTGTGGTGCAGGCCGATTTGCGGCTGATCGAGCTGGACTGGGCGGGCGACCCCGTGCCGGTTTTCTTTACCGACAGCGATGGCATCGTCTTCGTCGCGAACCGCACCGAGCTTTTGTTGATGAGCCGGCACGGGGCGTCAGGCGAGGCAGTGCATGAGGGCGCGGAAGTGAAGCCCTTCATTGCGCACCGGTCGTGGCAAGCGGAGGGGCGAGACCTGTGGTGGGTGGATGGCGGCCCCTATATCCCGCGCATGGCGTTGCATCTCGTACAGGAGTTGCCGGTGATCGGGATGCGCGGCGAGGCGCTGATCTCTCTGGCTCCGGCGCTGCGGCTCGGCGCGTTGGCGGCGGCAGCCGTGGCGGCGCTGTGCCTTGGCTTCGGGGCGTTTCTGTTCCTTTTGGGCGAGCGGCGCCGGGCGCTTGCGGAGCGGCTCTCGGCGGAGGCGCGTGCCAATGCGGTGCTCGAAGCGCGGGTGGAAAAGCGCACCGCGGCCTTGCAGGCGGCAAACGAAAGGCTGAAGGCAGAAGTGCGGGAGCGCAAGGATGCCGAGGCGGCGCTGCGCCGGGCGCAGGCAGATCTGGTGCAGGCGGGCAAGCTGAGTGCATTGGGGCAGATGAGTGCCGGGCTGTCCCACGAGCTGAACCAGCCGCTGATGGCGATCCGCTCCTTTGCCGAGAATGCCGAGAGCTTTCTGGAGCGCGACAACCCGGAGCGGGCGGCGCAGAACCTTGGCCGGATCGGTGACCTGGCGCGGCGGATGGGCCGTATCATCCGCAACCTGCGCGCCTTTGCCCGTCAGGAGAGCGAGCCGATTGGCCGGGTTGATCTGGGGGCGGTCGTGGAGGCTGTTCTGGAGATGGCCGAGGGCCGGATGGGTCAGTTGGGGGTGACGCTGAAGTGGGATGCGCCGGACGCCCCGGTGATGGTGCGCGGCGGAGAGGTGCGGCTGCAGCAGGTGGTGCTGAACCTTGTCAGCAACGGGATTGACGCGATGGCGGGGCGCGACACCGCGGAACTGGGCATTTCCATCGAGCCGGGTGCGCCCGTGCGGCTTCGGGTGCGGGACAGCGGCCCCGGGATTGCCGAGCCGGACCGGATCTTCGATCCGTTCTATTCCACCAAGGAGGTGGGAGCGAGCGAGGGGATGGGGCTGGGCCTGTCGATCAGCTATGGGCTGGTGCAGAGCTTTGGCGGCAATATCCGGGGCGTGAACCGGGAGGAGGGCGGCGCGGAATTCACCGTTGAATTGCAGCCTGCCGATATGGAGGCAGCGGCATGAGCAACGCGCGGCGCGTTCTGGTGGTGGATGACGATGCGGCGGTGCGTGAGGCCTTGGGACAGACGCTTGAGCTGGCCGACATCGAGGCGATCCTTGCGGGCAGCTACATCGAGGCGAAGGATCATATCGGTCCCGAGTTCGATGGCGTCGTGGTGAGCGATATCCGGATGCCGGGGCGGGACGGATTTTATCTGCTCGCGGAGGCGCGGCGGCGCGACGACGAGCTGCCGGTGATCCTGCTGACCGGCGAGGGTGACGTGCCAATGGCGGTGAAGGGGATTGGCGAGGGGGCCTTCGATTTTCTGGAAAAGCCCTGCGGGCCGAGGGAGCTGGTCGGCGTTGTCGAGAAGGCGCTGAAGGCGCGGGCCCTGGTGCTGGAGAACCGGCGGCTGAAGCGCGAGCTGGAGCGGGGCGATGCGGCTTCGCGGATGATCTTTGGCCATTCTGCGGAAGCGCAGGGGTTGCGCGCGCAGGTGCGGGCGGTGGCCCGGGCCGGAGCCGAGGTGCTGGTGACGGGCGGGCCGGGCTCGCAGACGGCGAAGGTGGCGGAGGTGATCCACCTGCTGTCACCGGCTGCGCCGCAGCCCTTCGTGAAAAGGCTCGCCGCCTCGCTCGATGAAGCGCGGCTGGACATGGCGGTGGAGGCGGCCGGGGCGGGCACGCTCTTTCTGGACGAGATCTCTGCGCTGCCAGCGTCGGTGCAGCTTGTGCTCCTCGACAGGCTCGAAGCGCCGGGAGAGGCGCGGATCATAGCGGGCACCACACGCGACCTGGTGGCCGAGATGGAGGCCGGGCGTTTTGCCGCCGATCTTTATTACAGGCTCGACGTGATGCAGGTGCGGATTCCGACGGTCGAAGAGCGACGCGAGGACATTCCCGTGCTGTTTCGACACTACGTGGCGCAGGCGGCGGAGCAGGCGGGCATCCCCGAGCCGGAGGTGACAGAGGAACATCTGGCCGGGCTGATGGCACAGGACTGGCCGGGCAACGCACGCTCACTGATGAGCGCTGCGATGCGGTTTGTGCTGGGGATGCCGGGGGAGGTGCAGGAGGCCGCCGAGCTGGGGCTGGCGGAGCAGATGGCGCGGGTGGAGAAATCGCTGATCGCGGCGGCGCTGGGGCGGCAGAACGGGAATGCGACGGCCACGGCGGCGGCACTGGGGCTGCCGCGGAAGACCTTTTACGACAAGTTGGCGAAGCACGGGTTGAAGGCGGAAGACTTCCGACGTTAGGGCAGGGGGCTGCTCATCGGGGCCTTGCCTGCGGCGCGGCTCCTCTTCGCGGCAGTTGTGCAGTCATCCTCTGGTCGGACCCGAGGCCCTACTCGGCAGCGGTCTTCATCTCGAAGCCCTGTTCGATCATGTCGGCGGGCTCGACCGGGTATTCGCCAGAGAAGCAGGCATCGCAATATTGCGGCGCTTTCGGGTCGCGGCCCTTGGCTTCGCCAACGGCGCGGTAGAGGCCGTCGAGCGAGATGAACTTGAGGCTGTCGACGCCGAGGTAATCGGCCATTTCATCGGCGCTCATGTTGGCCGCCAGCAGCTTGCTCCGCTCCGGCGTATCCACCCCGTAGAAGCAGGGCCAGGCCGTGGGCGGGGAGGCGATGCGAAAGTGGACTTCCTTTGCACCCGCGTCGAGGATCATTTCCTTGATCTTGCGCGAGGTGGTGCCGCGCACGACGGAGTCGTCGACAAGGATCACGCGCTTGTCCTTGATCAGTGCCCGGTTGACGTTGAGCTTGAGGCGCACGCCCATGTTGCGGATCTGCTCGGTGGGCTCGATGAAGGTGCGGCCCATGTATTGGTTGCGGATGATGCCCATGGCGTAGGGAATGCCCGACTCGAGGCTGTAGCCGATGGCCGCCGGGGTGCCGCTGTCAGGCACGGGGCAGACGAGATCGGCTTCGACCGGGGCTTCCTTGGCCAGTTCGCGACCGATTGCCTCTCGGGTTTCATAGACCGAGCGGCCACCGAGGATGGAATCGGGGCGCGAGAAATAGACGTGCTCGAAGATACAGAAGCGGCTCTTCTTGGGGCGGAAAGGCTGGCGGCTGTCGACGCCGTCCTTGGTGATGACGACCATCTCGCCCGGCTCGATCTCACGCACGAATTCGGCGCCGATGATGTCGAGCGCGCAGGTTTCGGAGGAGAGCGCCCAGCCGTCCCCGACCTTGCCAAGCACCAGCGGGCGCACGCCGAGCGGATCACGCACGCCGATCAGCTTGGTGCGGGTCATGGCGACGATGGAAAACGCGCCTTCGACCCGGCGCAGCGCGTCTTCGAGCCGCGCGGGCACGTCGCGTTGCAGCGAGCGGGCCATGAGGTGGATGATGCATTCGCTATCGGAAGAGCTCTGGAAGATTGAGCCGCGCTCGATCAGCTCTTTGCGCAGCGCCCCGGCATTGGTGATGTTGCCGTTGTGGGCAATCGCCGCGCCGCCCATCGAGAACTCGCCGAAGAAGGGCTGCACATCACGGATTTGCGTGTTTCCCTTGGAGCCGGTGGTGGAGTAGCGCACGTGGCCGATGGAGAGCGGCCCCGGCAGGGTGTCCATCAGCGAGGCCTTGGTGAAGTTGTCGCGCACGTAGCCGAAGCGGCGGGCGGAGTTGAAGCCTTGCTCGGGATCGTGGCTGACGATGCCGCCGGCCTCCTGGCCGCGATGTTGCAGGGCATGGAGGCCGAGGGCCACGAAATTGGCGGCCTGTTCCACACCTATGACGCCGAAGACGCCGCATTCTTCGCGGAGCTTATCGTCATCGAAAGGGTGCGCGGGGGGCATGGCGGGGTGGCCGTGCTGTGTGTCGGGCAAGGGGCAGCTCCGAATCCGGCTTTGTGGGCGTTGCGCCCCGTTTAACCTTTGGCGCGGGCGCTGTCATCCCTTTGTCACGCAGGGATTGCTGTGGGGTGACAGGTGCGCAATGAATGCGCACCCTACGGGGCTGACGCCGGTATTTTGCCGGGCACGCCGATTGGCGCGACCCGGCCCCGATCACTCGGAGGCGGGCTGGTCGGGCAGAGCGGTGGGGTCTGCGGGGGCAACGGCCGGGGCTCCGCAAGAGCGATCAGTCAGGCTTTCGAACTTCTCGCGGAACCAGTTCATCACGCCTTCCTGGTCGGCTATTTCACCGTCGATCCGGGTTTTGGCGGAGCCGAAGAGCTTGGAGGTCTGGCTGTCGTCAACGAAGGCGAGGCTCTCGCTTCCGGCGATGAAATCATAGAGGACCAGCGCGATGGCCACGAGGATGAGGCCGCGCAGGGCTCCGAAGATGAAACCCATGCCCTGATCGAGCGCGTTGAGCGCGGAGCGCTGCACGAGGCTTGCAAAGAGTGGCGTGAAGAGGGCGAAGATCACGAGGCCGATGGCGAAGACCACGATGAAGCCCGCGCCTGTGGCCAGCTCGCAGTTGTCGAGGAAGTCCTGCACCACCGGGATTTCCTTGACCAGCGGCACCGCCTGCGGAGCGAAGATATAGGCCAGAACGGCGGCACCGATCCATCCGGCGATGGCAAGAACCTCGCGCACGAAGCCGCGGGAGTAGGCAAGAATTGCCGACAGGACGATGACGACGGCCACGCCCGCGTCGAAAATGGTGAAGCCTTCCATGTGCTCTCTTCTTGCCTTTCCGGTCTCAGCCCGCGCCGAACATCTCGCCCACGAAGCCCGTGAGGTCTGACATCTTGCGCAGGTCCATGCCCCCGCCGGAGGTCGCCTTTGACCCCTCTGCCAGCGTTGCGCAGGAGAAACCAAGTTTTTGCGCCTCTTTCAACCTGTTTTCGGTTTGCGAGGAGGGCCGGAGGGCGCCGGTGAGGCTGATCTCGCCGAAAACCACCATGCGTGGCGGCAGGGCCACGTCTTCGCGGGCCGAAAGCAGGGCGGCGGCGACGGCGAGATCTGCGGCGGGCTCTGACACCCTGAGGCCACCCGCGACGTTGAGGTAGACATCCATTCCTGCGAAGGGGATGCCGCAGCGTGCCTCGAGCACGGCGAGGATCATCGCGAGGCGGCCCGAATCCCAGCCCACCACGGAGCGCCGCGCCTGACCTGCCGGGGCCGGGGCGACAAGGGCCTGAAACTCGACCAGCACGGGCCGTGTGCCTTCGATGCCCGCAAAGACGGCGGTGCCGGCGGCCGGGGACTCGTTGTCGGACAGAAACAGGGCGGAGGGGTTGGAGACTTCGGCGAGGCCTTCGCCGGTCATCTCGAACACGCCGATCTCATCCGCCGGGCCAAAGCGGTTTTTCACCGCGCGCAGGATGCGGAACTGGTGGCCACGCTCGCCCTCGAAGTAGAGCACGGTATCGACCATGTGCTCGACCACGCGGGGGCCGGCGATGGCGCCTTCCTTGGTAACATGACCGACGAGGATGACGGCGGTGCCGCGCCGTTTGGCGAATTGGGTCAGCTCATGGCAGGCCGCGCGCACCTGGCTGACCGAGCCGGGGGCGGAATCGACGGTGTCGGACCACATGGTCTGGATCGAATCGATGATGCAGAGGTCGGGGCGCTCGGCGTCGAGCGTGGTGAGGATGTCACGCAAGCTCGTTTCGGTGGCCAGTTTCACCGGCGCGTCGGCGAGGCCAAGGCGGCGGGCGCGCATGCGGACCTGTGCGCTGGCCTCCTCGCCGGAGATGTAGATGGTTTTCTGCCCTGCCAGCGCGAAGCGGGCGGCGGCTTGCAGCAGAAGGGTGGATTTGCCGATGCCCGGATCGCCCCCCACAAGCGTGGCCGAGGCCGGCACGAGGCCGCCGCCAAGCACGCGATCGAATTCATCGAGGCCTGAGGTGGTGCGGGGCGGCGGGGCTTCGGGCGAGGCCAGATCGGCCAGTGGTATGGTGGCGCCCTTCTTTGCGCCGAGCCCCTTGCCCTTGGGGCCGGAGGAGAGTGGCGCCTCTTCCGTGATCGTATTCCAGGCACCGCACGCATCGCATTGCCCCGACCACTTGGAGTGGGACGCGCCGCAGGCGGTGCAGGTGAAGGCGAGAGCTTTGGCCATGCGCTTTCATGCCTGCTGGGGCGCGAATTGGAAAGGGGCGCCAGAAGAGAGTCGAGGCCTCCGGCGGGAGATATTTGGAGCAAGAAAATGAATGGGTCTGGTGAAGGGGG
>NZ_QTNQ01000042.1 GCF_018424695.1 Vannielia litorea | reverse complement strand
GGCGCGTGGCGAGGGTTCCGGGGCGGGTCGCCGCATCAATCACCGGGTCGGGAATAGCCCCGCCGCCGCGAAGCCCTCCACCGGTGCCCGCCCCCGAAGAGAAAATCGCCGGAAGCGTCTTGGGCCGGTATGCCGAGCGGTTGGCCAGAAGCGTCGTCTCCGCGTTCACCGGAACCACCCGCACCCGCGTGCCCTCATCGACGCCGCCGCGCACGCCCGGGCTCTGGTAGGCCACGCCGCAGCCCGCCAGCGAGGCCACCAGGCAGATCACTCCGAGTTTGCGCTTCAGCATCTGTTTCATGTCCTTTTGTCTTCCATTCGGTCTAGTCGAGCACCGCGCGCAGTACGATCGGCCCTGTAAAATCGCCCGCCCATTGGCGCGACTGCACGATCCGCCCGCTGCCGGAGGCGAGCCAGTAGAGGTTCGAAAATTCCTGATCCAAGCTCTTGCAGTCTTCCTGCACGAGCCGCGTCGTCACCTGCCGGAGTTGCTCGTCCCGGGTGCCGACCTCTATACCGCGCCCACCCTTGGGGGTGATGATGCAGACGTAACTCCGGGTCACCGCCCGATTCTCGCCATCGAGAAAGCTGTGAAACCGCTCCGCCACGCCGCTGCGGCCGGTGGTCACCAGCGCCAGGCTGTCAGCCACGTTCGAGCCCATCATGTCGGCGCCCAGACCGGCGGTGCCCACGAGCATGCCGCGCCGGAGCTTGAGCGCAACGCCGTCAGAGCTGACGAAACTGTCGACGCCGCCGCGCGAAACTTCGCGCAGGGCGATGGTTGAGGTTTCGTCGCGCTCCAGCGCCACTTGCAGCGCAGGCGCGCCGGCATTCAGCAACCCGGCAAAGCGCGCGGTCGCCTGCGCACGGGCCTGCGCGGGCGTGGGCGGGCCTTCACTGCCCACACCGTAGCCGCCGCAGCCCGCGACGCTCACCACGGCGGCAGCGAGGAAAAGAGCGCGCCAGCGGATCATCTCAGGAATTTCCCCCAGCCGTTGTCCAGATGTGTGCCACGGTGTGGCGCAACCACCCCGTACAGCCGGTTGCGCACCGAGAGCCGCGCACCGCCATCCCGCAGAATGGGCCGGATCGTCTGGCCGACAACTCGGCGCGAGGGCTGGCCGGTGAGCCAGCTCAACGGCACCTCAACAAAGATGCCCTTGTCGAAGGAGCCCTCTCCGAAATCGTCGAAGGAAACGTCCGTGAATGTTGCAAAGGCGCCCACCTTCACCCCGTTGTCAAAGCGGCGGTCGAGAGTGATCGTTGCGCCCCAGTCTCCTGCCAGGTAGCGGCCAACATCGAGCTGGCCGTGGTAGCCGTGCCCGAGGTCGTAATAGGCCGAAACATGGCCGGTCCAGACATCATAATCGCGCAGGCCGAACAGCTGGTCGTAGTCCCGCTGCGCCGCATAGTTGAGCTCAGCTCCAAGCGCGAGGCGGCTCTGAGCGGGATACCACAGCACCTCGGCCGAGGCGCCGGCGAACATGGGCTCGAGGTAGCCGAACGTGAACCGACCGAAGAGATCGTCGCCGGGGCGGAAAAAATACTCGCCGGTCAGGTGACTGATCGCGATATCGGACTCCCTTGCATAGAGCACGCTATCGGAGCGGACATGCGGCAACACGCTGTCAGAGCGGCGGGTCGCCGAGCCGATGTTACCGGTGAGTTCCTTGCGCAACCGGCCCGAGAAGATCATGCCGGAGCGCGGCTCCCAGGCGGCATCGAGCTGCACCCCAAGCTCATAGCGGAAGGGCTCGTCGGGATCAAAAAGCGAGACGGCGGTATATGGAGAGAATCCCCAGGAGAAGCGCGGGAAAACGCCGGGCACCTGCGCGGCCCGCGTCGTGCCAAAGGCATCGGCAATCTCCGCCCGTGCAAGGCTGTGCCACGCCCCTTCCAGGTCGTGCTCCAGCTCTTCCAGATCGGCTCGGCGCACGGTGATCGTGGTTATCGGAACACCGCGCTCGGTAAGGGTCACGTCAAACCGTTCGATGCCGGCGTCCAGGGTGTTGGCCATCACCCGCGCGGTGCGCCCAACCGCCTGGGCGCTGGCATGATAGGCGAGGTTCTCGATGCGCACTTGGGCCCTGTCGCCGTGCGCACTGTAGCCCGTTAGCCGCACACCCTGCTCGGCCAGCCGCCCGCGCAACACCTCGCGCGCGCCAATCACCCGACGCCCGGGGGCGGAGAGATTCCAGCTTTGGCTGGCCACCGTCGCACGAGGCAACAGCGCAGGTGGCGCCACCTCCTGCCCGCCGGGCACACGGGGGCGCGCCGGATCAATGACATAGGAAAAGCGAAAGCCAACCTTGTTACCGTAGAGCGAGTACAGCCCCAGGTCGGCGCCACTCTTGAACCTGTAGCTCAGCCCGAAGTTGTAGGGCGAGGATTGCTCTTCAAGCGCGAACCGGCTCTCGCGCGGGTAGGTGTCGCTCGAGTATTCGGCCACGAAAGTCAGCTGGTCTGTCACCTTCCACTGCACGCCGCCGAACAGCGCCGCATCCCCGCGAAACCACTGATCGAATGTGACCTCCCCGGTCCGCGTATCGAGCTCCGGGCGGACGTCAAAACGCTCGTCGAGGATGCCGAGAGGGTTGTCCATCGCCCCTCGCCCCGCGAAGCGCCCCCATCCGATGCCGCCGGTGAGCTGTAGTCGCGGCGTGACCCATTTGGAGGCGACCAGATACTCGCCGCTATAAATCCCCGTGCCGCCGAAATCGCGCAGACCCAAGGCGATGGCGGGCCAAACATCGTCCTCTTCGCGCAACAGGAAATGCAGATCAAAGCTGCGATCATAAAACTCGCTGTCCGGCCGCAGAAACGGGCCCTGCGCGGCATAGCGAAAGGAGCCAAGCAACCGCGGCGAGATCTGGAAGGTCAGGGTATTGCGCACCACGGGCCCGTATGTGGATGTGGTGAAGGCCAAATTGCCATCGCCCAGCCTGCCTGCCGTCGGCATGTCCACCAGTCCTGGCGTGCCGTAGAACGACAGCGACTCTGCGCGCACCTCTTCGACGGATGTAACAGATGCCGCCAATGCGCCAAGGCCGAGACTTGCTAACCTGAAAACCCTCAATGCGCCCTCACGCCCCTCGCCCGATCGTTTGCTTTGGCCTATCGACCGCCGGACTTCCGATTGCCCCTCCCGCGCGAGAGACCTGAACCAGCCACCGCGGCTCACCGCCTGCATCCTGGCAGCAAACTTTCCCACCACCCCGGCACAGAAATTTCCGCAGAATATGCCCATTGTTACACAGCCTGAGGTAGCAAGGAACGCCCGGGCACATCCATAGGCGCTATGCTGCTTGCCCACTCAAGAAGCCCGGTCGCTACCGGCCTGTCGCGGCAAGCACCACCGTGATTGTCATCGCGATCAACCTGAGATCGCCCATAAAGCTAAGATTGCTCACGTATGCCGTATCCAGCCCGACCCGATCCGCATAGGATATGTCGTTGCGGCCCTGAACCTGCCACGGGCCCGTGATACCGGGACGGACCGAAAGATATGCGTTCTTCTCGCTGCCGTATCGTGCAAGCTCTTCCCGCACGATGGGCCGCGGCCCCACAAAACTCATGTCGCCACGCAACACGTTCCAGATCTGGGGCAATTCATCGAGGCTTGTCTTGCGCATCAGGTCACCCAGCCGGGTGATCCGGGGATCGCACTTCAACTTGAAGCTCTCTTCCCATTCCGCCGCAGCGGCGGGACAGTCTTGGAGGTGCCGCTTGAGGGTCTCTTCGGCGTCGGGCACCATCGACCTGACCTTCCAGCACCGGAACCTTCGCCCGTCCAGACCGATCCGCTCGTGCCCGAAAAAGGCCGGCCCGCCATCGCGGCGCACCAAGGCAGCGAGAACCAGAAGGACCGGGGCGATCAAGGGCAACAGAACAATGGAAAACCCTATATCGAACACACGCTTCCCGAGCTGTGCATAGCTGCCCTTTCGCCCAACGGAGGTCTTCGGGCCTCCGATGACTTCATCAAATTCGGCGCCCGATATATCTGAATACTTCAACTCTTATCCCCCACGGACCATGGACTGCAGCGTCTTGACACCACCCTAGATCTCAGAAGCGCACCGTCGAAAGCAGTGATCGAAAAATGCGCAACCTTTACTCGTATAATCAGGTTGTTTTATCAATTCCATGACAATCTGCTTTTAATCTAGGCGCTTTGCGAAGAAGTGCCTACAGAGTAGCACAACCGGCAGCGAATGGCCGAAACCAGAACAGGCTACTGAAATAAGGAAGCGTTTCAGCGACTCACCCAAAATTCGCCAAAGGCGCCAGACCCTTTGGTTTTTCAGAATCAAAAATCATGCCAGAAAAAACGGCACATCAAAAAGGTTAACAAAAGGTTAACAAGACCCCAGAATTGAGCGCGCAGAACATAATTCTAAGAACGCCATAAGCGCGAGAATTTTCCCCGCTTGTCGGCAGACCCTGCCGATCACAAGGGGGAATTAGTTGTTGGTGGTGCCGGTTGTGCTGGTGGTCCCCGTCGTGCCGTTGGTGCCGTCGGTGCTACCGCCACCCCCGCCGAGACCGCCCAGAAGAAGGGCGCCGACCGGCAAGGCGATCAGCGGAGCAGCGTTGGTAGCAAGGCTCGGCACGGCAAGTTCCGCAGGCGCGCACTCGGCCACGCCCTCGTTGGCCGGGTCGTTGCAGTCCACCACCGTCACACCCTGTGAGGAGGCGGACGTGGCGATCGCCGAAGCTGCCAGTGCTACGAGAAAAATGCGCGATATCATTGCGACCTCCTAATTCACTCGCTTCACACCTACCATGCCCCCCCTCCAAACGGAAGGATTCGACCACGTCGCAGGCGATAAATCGCGGATGCCGACGCAGACGCTGGTGTTTTCCTTTCTCTCCCGACAAATTCAGTCTCAAACAATTGCCAATCTGCCCGAAAGATTGGCATATGCGAGGTGCTCGAAGCGGAGGCTCTTCACAAATATGAAGCAAATATCTGATTTTGCGGGCATGGAGTCCAACCCGACGCATCAGGCCTCGCCTCCGGATGAAGACGCTATCGACCTTGGGCGTCTTCTGGCAACTCTGTGGCGGGGCAAGATCATTATTGCGCTCATTGCGCTGATCTGCCTCCTGGCCGGTGGCTACTATGCCTATGTGATGGCGGTTCCCCAGTATCGGTCGACCTCCGTTGTAATCCTCGAAACACAACAGCAATCGGTCGTCGACATCGAAAGTGTTATCGGTGGCATCTCGGGGGACACCTCGGCGATCAACTCCGAAATCGAGGTGCTCAAGTCGCGCACGCTCATGCGAAAGGTCGTCGAGCGGCTGGATCTTGTAAATGACCCGGAGTTCAACACCGCCCTGCGCGAGCCGGATATGCTGAGCCAGGTGAAAGCCTTTGTCCGCACAGCTCTCCAGGGCCCTGAAGAGGCTGTGGCCTACGCCCCGGAAGCGCAAGCCGCTCGCGACCTGAACAGAACTGTCGACACGCTGTTGCAGTACACCTCCGTGCGCAACGTGCCCAACAGCTACGTCTTCCAGATCGAGGTGACATCCGAAGCGCCGCAGAAGGCCGCGGAGATCGCCGACATGATCGCCGAGCTCTACATACTCAACCAGCTTGAGGTGAAGTTCGAAGCAACCCAGCAGGCCACCGCCTGGCTCACGGATCAGGTCGGCGAACTGCGCGTCGCCCTGGAAGACGCCGAAGCTCAGTTGGCCGAGTTCAGCGCAAACACCGAGCTTGTGTCGGTCGAAGCCCTACAAGCGCTCGAACGGCAAATCAAGGACTCGCGCGATCGCATTGCCGGAACCGTGGAAGCCGCGGCGGCGCAACAGCAGCGGCTCGCAGCCCTCGAAGCCGCATCGACGCGCGAACAGCGCGCGGCAGCGGCTGAAGATCCGCAGCTCACCCGTTTCCTGCCCCGCGTCGCGCAAGATGAATCCGTGGCTGAAGCTTTCGACACAAGGTTCGGGCAAATCCTCGACCGAGCCCGGCTTGATGTGTCGCGCACCGAACAGCAGTTGCAGGCCCTGCGCGCTTCCGAGAGCGATTTGCGCAGCCGTATCGAGGTGCAGGGCGAAGACCTCATCCAGTTGCAGCAACTCCAGCGAGAGGCCGAGGCAAGCCGCGCCCTCTACGAATATTTCCTCGGACGGTTGAAGGAGACGTCGGCCCAGCAGGGCATTCAGCAGGCAGACAGCCGCGTGCTGTCCAACGCGGTGATTCCGCTGCAGCCCTCCGAGCCCCGCAGGTCTCTCATTCTCGCCATGTCGTTGCTGTTCGGCCTGATGCTCGGCTCCGGTCTGGTTCTGTTCCGGGAAGCCCGCAACAACAGCTTCCGCACGTCCGAAGATCTTGAAGCGGCAACCGGGATGAACGTCATCGGACAGATTCCCAGAATGCCGGTGAAGGGCCGACACCGCGTCCTGACCTACCTGTCGGAAAAGCCCACGTCGAACGTCTCCGAGGCCTATCGCAACCTGAGAACCTCGGTGGTGCTGTCCGATATCGACAGCCCGCCCAAGGTCATCCTCTCGACCTCGGCAATCCCGGGCGAAGGCAAGACCACAAATTCGATCGCACTCGCACAGAGCTTCGCCGGCCTCGGCAAGAAAGTTCTCCTGATCGAGGGTGACATCCGGCGCCGCACCCTCCACCAGTATTTCTCCGGCACGCCGCGAGAGGGCCTGGTCTCCGTCCTGAGTGGAAGTGCCTCCCAGGAAGACGCCGTCTTTCGGCCCGAAGGCTTCGGCGCGGATGTGCTGCTGGGAGAAAAGACCGATGTGAACGCGGCCGATCTGTTCTCGTCCAACAGATTTCGCGAGTTCATCTCGGACATGCGCGAGAAATATGATGCTGTCATCATCGACACCCCGCCGGTGTTGATCGTGCCCGATGCGCGTATCATCGCCGCACAGGCCGACAAGGTGCTCTTTACCGTCCAGTGGGACAGCACCTCGCGCGCCCAGATCACCGAATCCCTGCGCCTCTTCCGCCAATCCGGCCAGAAGATCACCGGCCTCGTGTTGTCGCAGATCAGCCCGCGTGGCATGCGGCGGTATGGATATGGTGGAAAATACGGCGCATATGGCGCCTATGGCTCAAAATACTACAGCAATTGATCACCCAAGGTGCTGAAACGGGCGGGCGCCACTTTCGGGCCGGGGGTGGCCGTTCTAAACCCGTGACCACAACGAAGCGTGCAAGGTATCCATGATTACTCCAGTCATCCTCTGCGGTGGGTCAGGCACACGGCTCTGGCCCCTCTCGCGAAAGTCCTACCCCAAGCAATTCGTTCCGCTCATCGGGGAAACCACGCTGTTTCAGGCCTCGGCACAGCGCGTGCGCGGGCCCGGGTTCTCTGCCCCGATGGTGCTGACGAACTCCGATTTCCGCTTCATCGTGACAGAGCAGCTCGCCGCGGTCGGAATCGACCCGGGGCCGGTGCTGATCGAGCCCGAGGGGCGCAATACCGGCCCCGCCGTGCTCGCCGCCGCACTCCATGCCCTGAAGGACGACCCCGAGGCCGTCCTGCTCGTCGCCCCCTCCGATCATCTGATTCCCGATGACACGGCCTTCCGGTCGGCGGTGCAGCGCGGGCTGGATGCGGTTGGGCGCGGCCAGCTTGTCACCTTCGGAATAGCGCCCACCCATGGCGAAACCGCTTATGGCTACCTCGAGTTGGGCGATGCACCCGAGGCACAGAAGGCCGTGCCGCTGGCGCGCTTTGTTGAAAAGCCGCAGGCCGCGCAGGCCCAAAGCATGGTGGAGGCCGGCAACTTCCTGTGGAACGCCGGGATATTCCTCTTTGCAGCCAAGGATATCGTCGCCGCTTTCGAGGCTCATGCCCCCGCCCTCATGGCACCCGTGGGGGAGGCCGTGGAGAAGGCTGAGACCGACCTGGGCTTTCTACGGCTGGCACCAAAGCCATGGGCCGTGGCCGAGAGCATCTCAATCGACTACGCCGTGATGGAGAAGGCGGGCAACCTCTCGGTCGTACCCTTCTCAGGCGCCTGGTCGGACCTGGGCGGCTGGGATGCTGTCTGGCGGGAGAGCCCCCCCGACGAACGCGGCAACGTCACCACCGGCGAGGCCACTGCAATCGACTGCGAAGACACACTCCTGCGGTCTGACAGCGCGCGGCTCGAGGTTGTCGGCATCGGGCTGAAGAATGTCATGGCCGTGGCGATGAACGATGCCGTCCTCGTCGCCGACATGAGCCGCGCCCAGGATGTGAAGGCAGCGGTTGCCGCTCTGAAGGAAAAGGGCGCGGAACAGGCCGTGCAATTCCCGGTCGATCACCGCCCCTGGGGCTGGTTCGAAAGCCTCGTGGTTGGCCAGCGCTTCCAGGTCAAGCGCATCCACGTGCACCCTGGTGCCTCCCTTAGCCTGCAGAGCCACTTTCACCGCTCCGAGCACTGGATCGTGGTTGAGGGCACAGCCCGGGTCACGGTGGAAGACAAGGTCACCCTGGTGACCGAGAACGAGAGCATCTACGTGCCGCTCGGCATGAAGCACCGCATGGAGAACCCCGGCAAGGTGCCGATGGTGCTGATCGAGGTGCAGACAGGCAGCTACGTGGGCGAAGATGACATCGTGCGATACGATGACATCTACGCCCGGCAGCAGGGTGCCAAGGGTTAACGGCCCCTACCCGTTCTGGCAGCGCGGCACGCCCAGCCGGATCAGATCGCTGCCGCTCATCCGGTAGAGGCCCGAAGTCCGCATGCGCCCCTCTGCCATGTACCAATTGGCCAGCGGCTCGGGATAGTGGCTCGCAATCAGCTTCGAGAGGTAGTCGAACTGCTCGGGCGTGAGCCGCCCGATGGCCATTGCCGGGCCGTGAAAGCCGAAGGTCGTCTTCGGGGAAACGCAGATGTCCTCCGCGCCGAGATACATCGTGCAGGTCGAAAAGCAGACCCGCCCGCGGATCTCCACCCGATCTCCCGAGGCCCGGATACGCTGCATCTCGCGAAGCCGCGCCCTGATAAAGCCGCCCCGGTCATTGCCGACCACGATCGTGCCCGCTGCATCGGCCCGCGCGTTCGGCAGCGTTCCCGCCGTGCAAAGCGCCACCCCGCCCAGCATCATGGCCCAGACAACAGAGCGCAGGAAACCGCCCCGGCGAAGGCCGGGTTTCTTGAATTTTGACATTGATCTTCACCTCGCTTGCGCCCTGCCCCGCGTCAGTTCAGCGGAGCCCGGGCCACCCATTTCGAGGCGATATGACCAGCAATGGATTAAGCAGCGCTTTGCGCAATCAGGCGATTTCTAGGCCCATTGCTCGAATTGAAAGCGTCCCGGGTGCTCCCGGTCAGAAGCACACGCTCTGCCCCTGCGGCGAGAGACGCGCCGAGCTCCAAGGAAATCACCAATTTGCTCAAAGCGTGCCAACCGGCCAGCTTGGGGGCTTACGCTGCGCGGCTGCGCGTCGTAGACAAAGGCTCGCCCTATTTCTCCCGGCTCTGTGCATACCCCCGAGCGGTTGAAGCCCTAGGGGCCGAAACCCCGTCGACACAGACAGGCAGCTCGAAACGCACGAAAACGAAAGAGGAGGGTCGGACAACGGCTTGGACCAGCCGACGTGCTATTCGCGGCGCAGGCGTCAAAGCCGCATCACCTGATAGTACTGGTGCCGGTGGAGAGACTCGAACTCTCACGATGTTGCCATCGGGGGATTTTGAATCCCCTGCGTCTACCATTCCGCCACACCGGCCAGCAGGCGCTTCCTAAGCTGCGGCCCCTGCCTCGTCAACGGCTCGCGTGGCCCGCGTCACAGCTGGCCCGAGCCGAAGGTGTCGCAATCCTCCATCGCGCCGCGCGCGTAGCCCTTGGCGAACCAGCTTTGCCTCTGATCGGCGGAGCCATGGGTAAAGGTGTGCGGCATGGGCGTGCGCCCCGCGCTGCGCTGAAGCACATCGTCGCCGATCTGCCGCGCCGCATTGAGCGCCTCCTCCAGGTCGCCAGGCTCCACGGTGCCCAGCCTGTCCTGCGCATGCCGGGCCCAGACGCCAGACAGACAATCCGCCTGCAACTCGGTGCGCACGCTCAAATCGTTCCGCCGCCGTTCGCCCGCGGCGGCTTTCGCCTCATTCACCTGCCCGAGGATGCCCAGCTCGTTTTGCACATGGTGGGCGATCTCATGGGCCACCACGTAGGCGGCGGCAAAATCGCCCTCAGCTCCCAGCCGGTTCTGGAGCGTGGCAAAGAACTGGGTGTCGAGATAGGCGCGCCTGTCGGACGGGCAGTAGAACGGCCCTGTTGCCGCACTCGCCCCGCCGCACCCCGAGGCCACGCGGCCAGAAAAGAGCACGAGCTGCGGCGCGCGATACTCCCGGCCGAGCTGCTCGGGGAAGACCTCGCCCCAAACCGCCTCCGTATCCGCCAACACGACCGAAACGAACTCTCCCGCCGCCTGCTCCTGCGGGCTCAACTCGCGGCGCTCGGTCGATTGAACGGGCACGCTGCCACCGTTCAACAAGGGCGTCACGTCGATCCCGAGAAAATAGCCCACCACGAGCACGATGATGAGGCCCACGCCTCCGATTCCACCGGCCTTGCCCGCGCTCACCCCGCGCCGGTCGATCACGTTTCGGCTGCCGCGCCGCCCTCTCCACTTCATCCCACTCTCCTTCCGGGCGCCCCCGCCCTTGACCTCTCGCGGCGCCCGTGGTCACTGACCGCAAATCAATAACAGGCCTCACGCATGTTGCGTTCCCTTTATGACTGGACGATCTCGCTGGCAACGAGCCCCTATGCGCTTTGGGCACTGGCCATCGTGGCCTTTATCGAAAGTTCCGTCTTCCCGATTCCGCCCGATGTCCTGATGATCCCGATGGTGCTGGCCACGCCGCGCAAGGCCTGGCTCATCGCCGGCATCGCCACGGTTTCCTCGGTGCTGGGCGGGCTCTTGGGCTACGCCATCGGCGCGCTGCTCTTCGACAGCGTGGGCCAGCCGATTCTCACCGCGCTGGGCAAGGGCGATGCCATGGCCGAGTTCAACACGCGCTTCAACGATTTCGGCTTCTGGGCCGTGCTGGGGGCGGGCATTACGCCCTTTCCGTTCAAGGTCATCACAATCATGTCGGGCTGGACCGGCATGCCGCTGGCCACATTCGTGGTCACCTCCATCATCGCACGCGGCCTGCGTTTCTTCATCGTCGCGGGGCTGCTCTGGAAGTTCGGCGCACCCATTCGTGACTTCATCGAAAAGCGCCTCGGCCTTGTCTTCACGCTCTTCCTCGTCATTCTAATCGGCGGCTTCTTTCTGGTGAAATACATCTGATGCTCAAACGCTTCTCCGCCCTCGCCGGTCTCGGCTCTCTCGCCATGGTGCTTGGCGCCTGGGTCTTTCAATACGGCTTCGGCATGGCCCCCTGCGCCATGTGCTACTGGCAGCGCTACCCGCATTGGGCGGCCTTCGGGATCGGGGTGCTGATCGTGATCCTGCCCGGGCTCCACGCCGGCCACCGGCTGCTTGCGTGGCTGGGGGCGCTGGCAGCGGCCACCACTGCAGGCCTCGGCGTCTATCACACCGGCGTCGAGCGGAAATGGTGGGAAGGCCCCTCGTCCTGCACCGGCTCCGGGCTGGGCAATCTGGATGGCGGGTCGCTGATTGATCCGACAGGGGCCGCGCCGGTGATGTGCGATCAATCCGCGGGCGAATTTCTCATGCTCTCAATGCCGAGCTGGAACGCCCTCTTCTCGCTGATCCTCGTCGCCATCTGGATCCGCGCCGCCACACGCCGCGCGTAGGGTGGGCAATACTGCCCACCAATCGCCCGCTCAATGCAGGGTGAACTCACCCGTCACGTTGCGCCACTCGCCGGGCGAGATCATCTTGCGATGGGTAAACCGCACCGAATGCAGCGGCCCCTCGATCTCGTCTTGCCAGAACTCGATGAACTTGAAGAGCCTCGGGTGATCCGGCGCCAGATCATACTCCTGCCAGATGAAAGTATTGAGAACACTCTGAAAATCCGGCATCCGATAAAACAGCTCCGCCGTGGTGAGCCCGTAGCCCTTGAGCATCAATTCGGTTTCCGATTCCGCCATATCGCGTCTCCTGTCCGCCTCTCGATGTCATCCTCCTGTCATCGAGCTTGCCACGAACCACTTACTTTTCAATAAAAACAACGTCCTATAAAACCGCCGCGTTGCACTTTTGCCTAAAAGGGAGGCGCCGGTTGCACCCCATATCGTGTTGACTGTATAAATCGGCAACAAAATCTAGAAGCGCCCGACGCACGCGGCGCCGAGACGGGAAACCTGATGAGCGACACGCCAGAACCTCCTGAAAACACTGAGGATACTCCGCCCGAGCGCCCTGAATACGCCGGCCCTTCGATCACCATCGAAGAGGAGATGAAAGCCTCCTACCTCGATTACGCGATGAGCGTGATCGTCAGCCGTGCGATCCCCGATCTGCGCGACGGCCTCAAGCCGGTGCACCGCCGGATCCTCTTCGCGATGCACGACACTTCCAACACCCACGACAAGCCCTACCGCAAATCGGCCCGCCCCGTCGGCGACACGATGGGTAAGTATCACCCGCATGGCGACGGCGCGATCTATGACGCGCTGGCGCGGATGGCGCAGGATTTCTCCATGTCGCTGCCGCTGCTTGACGGCCAGGGCAACTTCGGCTCGATGGATGGCGATAAGCCCGCAGCGATGCGCTACACCGAGATCCGGATGGAGAAGGTGGCGGGCTCGCTGCTCGCCGACATCGACAAGGACACCGTCGATTTCATCGACAACTACGACGGCAAGGACCAGGAGCCCACCGTCCTCCCTGCCCGCTTCCCGAACATGCTCGTCAACGGCGCAGGCGGTATCGCCGTGGGCATGGCCACCAACATCCCGCCGCACAACCTTGGCGAGGTGATCGACGCGACGCTCGCGCTGATCGACGACCCCGATCTCGACAGCGCCGGGCTGATGGAACACATCCCCGGCCCCGATTTCCCCACCGGCGGGGTGATCCTCGGCCAGTCGGGCGCCCGCAAGGCCTACCTCGAAGGGCGCGGCTCGGTGATCCTCCGCGCCCGCACGCACACCGAGGAAGTCCGCAAGGACCGCTACGCCATTGTCGTCGACGAGGTGCCCTATCAGGTCAACAAATCCTCGATGATCGAGAAGATCGCCGAGCTGGTGCGCGACAAGAAACTCGAAGGCATCTCGCACATCGCCGACGAAAGTGACCGGCACGGGGTGCGCGTGGTGATCGAGCTGAAGCGCGATGCCACTCCGGAAGTGGTGCTCAACCAGCTCTTCCGCTTCACCCAGATGCAAACCAGCTTCGGCTGCAACATGCTGGCGCTCAATGGCGGCCGGCCTGAAACGCTCACCTTGCGCGGCTTCCTCTCGGCCTTCGTGTCGTTCCGGGAAGAGGTCGTGGCCCGCCGCACCGCCTACGAGCTGCGCAAGGCCCGCGAGCGCAGCCACATCCTCTGCGGCCTCGCCGTGGCGGTCTCCAACGTCGATGAAGTCGTCGCCACCATCCGCGCCTCCGCCGATGCCGCCGAAGCGCGTGAAAAGCTGATGACGCGCCGCTGGCCCGCCTCCGAGATCGAGGGCTACATCCGGCTGATCGACGACCCGTCGCACACGATGAACGACGATGGCACCTACAACCTGTCCGAAGCGCAGGCCCGTGCCATCCTCGAGCTGCGGCTGCAGCGCCTTACCCAACTCGGCGTGAAAGAGGTCACCGACGAGCTCGAAGAGCTGGCCGGCAAGATCAAGGACTATCTCGACATCCTTCGCTCCCGCGACCGGATCATGGAAATCATCGGCAACGAGCTGAAAGAGGTGAAGGACGAATTCGCCGTCCCGCGCCGCACCGAGATCGTCGACTGGTCGGGCGACATGGACGACGAAGACCTGATCGAGCGCGAGGAAATGGTCGTCACCGTCACCCAGTCCGGCTACATCAAGCGCACCCCGCTGGCCGATTTCCGCGCGCAAAAGCGTGGCGGCAAAGGGCTTTCGGGCGGCGACCTTAAGGAAGAGGATGTCGTCACCAATCTCTTCGTCGCCAACACCCACACCCAGCTGCTGTTCTTCACCACCGACGGCATGGCCTACAAGCTCAAGACCTGGCGTCTGCCCCAAGGCGGGCGCACTTCGCGCGGCAAGGCGATCATCAACATCCTGCCGATCCCGCAGGGCGTCTCCGTCGCGGCCATCATGCCGGTCGACCGC
The DNA here is from genome assembly GCF_018424695.1 of Vannielia litorea. Lineage (GTDB taxonomy): Bacteria > Pseudomonadota > Alphaproteobacteria > Rhodobacterales > Rhodobacteraceae > Vannielia > Vannielia litorea_A. Next base: position 19,864 of record NZ_QTNQ01000042.1, on the reverse strand, counting down.
CCCGAGGACGAGTGGGACGATCTGCAAATCGTCTTCGCCACCGACAAGGGCTCCGTCCGCCGCAACCGCCTGTCGGACTTCACCAACGTGAAGGCGAACGGCAAGATCGCCATGAAGTTCGAGGACGAGAACGAGGGCATGAGCCTCATCAACGCCCGCATCTGCTCGGACGACGATGATGTGATGCTGGTGACCGACGCAGGCCGCGCCATTCGCTTCCCCACCACCGATGTCCGGGTGTTCAACTCCCGCAACTCCGTGGGCGTGCGCGGCATCAAGCTCAGCAATGGCGACAAGGTGGTGTCGATGTCCGTCATCCGCCACTTCGAGGCCAGCTCGGAAGAGCGCGTGGCCTACCTCAAGCAGCGCCGCCTTATGGCCGGTCTGACCGAAGAGGAAGAGGTGGACGACGAAGAGGAAGCCGTGGCCGAGGGCCAACTTGCCACCGAGCGCTACGCCGAAATGTCCGCGGCCGAAGATCTCATCCTCACCATCACCACCAAGGGTGCGGGCAAGATTTCCTCGTCGCATGACTACCCGATTCGCGGTCGTGGCGGCATGGGGGTCACGGCCTGGACCAAGGGCATGCCCCATGGCCCCATCGTGGCCTGCTTCCCGGTCGATCTCTCCGATCAGGTGATGCTGGCCACCTCCACCGGCCAGTCCATCCGCTGCCCGGTCGACGGCATTTCCTTCCGCTCGCGGTCCGCTGGCGGCGTGAAGGTGTTCAACACCGGGAAGGGTGAAGAGGTGGTTTCGGTTGCCTGGATCGCCGAGCAGGATGATGAAGACGAGGCTGCCGACGGCGGCACCGACGAGGCGCCAGACGGAGGCGCGGCGTGATGTAGAGCGGCGATGCACAACAGATCATCGCCGCCCTGGTCCCACTGCTGATCCTGGTTGGCCTTTTCGCCGGCGCCCTCTTCGTAAGCGGACAGAGGGTGGCCCGCCAGGAGCGGTTGCTGCAACAGCTTCTTGACGAAGCTCAACGGCAGACATCTGTGTTGAAGTCCATCGAAGCCCGCCTGGGGCAAGGGGCTACTTACAAGGCCCCCTGACCCTCTCCGGATAAGTGACCCGACGGAAACTTGCGATTTCTGTGTATGTATTGCGACACATCATCTGGTTGTGTGTGGCACGCGTCCTTCAGCCTATTGTAGCGGGCCCCAAATAATGCAAAACCGGAATGCGATAAAAAGACATCGCCGACTCACACAACAAAGAATTCGAGCAGGACACCACAATGCCCTCCTGGGACGATCTGAAATTCGCTCTCGCCCTCTCCCGCCACGGTCGGATGAACTCCGCAGCGCAGAGCCTTGGAATCAACGTGGCAACCATGTCGCGACGGATCGAGCGGCTCGGCGAGATTCTCGGTCAGCCCCCCTTCATCAAGAAAGCCGACGGTTGGGAAGCCAGCCCAATGATCTTGAGTCTCCTCGAGATCGCCGAGGATGTTGAGCAGCGGCTGGAAGCCGAAATGAACCGCATCCACGCCGGAACGGCCGGCCACAGCACCAGCCTCTCCATCGGCTGCCCGCCAATTATCTCGCTCTTCGTGCTCTACCCTAACCTCGCCAACCGGGACAAAAGCCTGAACGGCGTGAACTACACCTTCACCCAACGGGTGATGGAAGACGGGATGGGCGAAAACGACCTCGTGATCCAGTACAAACGCCCGGAGTCGGGCCGTGTCATCGCGCAAAAGATCGCAACTCTGACCACCAGTGCCTATCGCCGGAAGGGAGCCGATGCGAAGAGTGGCTGGGTTTCCCTCAGCGAACACTACGATCCGACACCGTTCAACCAGAGTGCATACGCCTTCTTCAAGGCCTCACCTACCCTGCGGGTCGAGTCCATGTATGAACTCTACGAACTCGTCCTCGCCACTGACATGGCGGGCCCGCTCCTCGACATGGTCGCCCAGGACCATCTGGAACTGGAACTGGTGCCGGACGGGCGCGAGATTTGCAGCACCGACCTCTGGTTGCTCTATCACGCTTCCCGCAAGGGAGATCCGGTCGTCGAAGGCACAATCGAATGGGTGAAAGACAGCTTTGCACGCCTGCACGCCCCGAAAAGTGCCGCCGTGAACTTGAGAAGCGCCTAGCCCCCGCACCGCACCGGAGCCAAACAAACAAGGCTCCGGATATTTATATGGCATCTGAAATAATGTGCGCCCTTCATATTTTAGGGTTTCAGGTTTGCATAATTTTCTATTTTCACGCGCACTGTTCACCACCATGCTCAACTCAACGATGAGAAACATCATCCTTTGAGGCAGTGCAGAAATGAATCTTACACCGACGGTGCAGTGCGTCTTCAGGCTGGCTTTCGCCTTCCTGCTGGCCAACCAATCTCTCTCTACCCTCGTTGTGCCATCGATCGCGGCCGAGGCCTCCACAGGAACCTCAGAGTTCCGGGCTCCGATCGAGACGGCGCAGTTCATTGCCGTGAACGCGCTTCTGATCGTTATCGCGATCTGGATCGCCTTCGGCATCCGGACCCGCCTCGTGGCCGCCATAGGTCTGACGATCTACACTGGCTACACCCTCGCAAGCGGCGGCTTCGAGGCCGATAATCTTGGCATCGGCGTGATCGTGGCCTTTGGCCTCGCCCTCCCCCTCATCGTCGCCGGTGGCGGCGCCTACTCCATGTATCGCAAAGGATGGTCCGGCTTGACTGATCTCTAGCATCGTAACCGCACTGGTCAGACGGACTTAACTCGAGGGGCGCCGCGTGTTTTTGCGGCGCCCCCTTTTTTTGTGCCACCACGCAAACCTGCCTCTCAAATGTGGAGAAACCTCACCAGGAAGGCGCATTTTCCGCCCCTCAGGGCCTGCACCTGCGCCCTGAATGTGACAATTCAGGGGTGATTTTCTCCGCTAACCCGGCGTCACATGGGGCGAATTCAGGGCCATTGGTGCTCTACTGGTTAACAATCTTCGGGGTAAGCCCGGGTATTGGTGCGAAAGCATGAAATCCACCCGACTTTGTCTAATTCTCGCCTGTATCCGGCCCATTACCCGCCAAACACCTTGTTAGAGTGTTAACCATCGGGCGGGGGCCCAGAAGCGAATTGAGACAGGTGACATGGCAACCATCACAACACGTGATAGACTTCCTGCGACGGGGGGCGGCGCGCAAACAGTGCCGGCAATCGTGCGCATCCTCATTGGCTCCTACTTCATCGCCACGGCCAGCGGTCTGGTGCAGGATCCCTCCAGTCCGGCGCTGCTCGCCGGGCTTCTCGGGCCGCAGGGCGCTCAGTTCGCCCATGCAGTCGTCGTCTTCCCGCTCGCCTTCCTGATGATGTTGGGCTACGTCGTCCGCCCGATGGCGCTGCTGCTGTCGCTCTACGTGTTTTACACCGGCTTCGCGCAGTTCCAGATACGCACCGACCCGGGCGCACTTGCCGCCTTCTGGAGGGATACCGTGTTGCTGGGTGCCGTCCTGCTGATTGCCGTGACCCAACCCGGCGGAAGCCGCGCATTGGTGCGCCGACACGTCATGCCGCGCCGTGTGCGCCGCGTTCTCGATCAGTTCCCGCAGCGCTCCGCAGTGCGGCAACTGCCACCTGCAGCGCCTAAAGAAGCGAAGCAGGCCGAAGAGGTCATCGGCTTCGAGTGCTTCCGCTCCCTGCGCGCCGAAAGGCCGGTCGAGACAGAAGCGAAGGCAGCCTGACACTCCGCGCCGGTTAACCTGGCAGAAACCACGCACATGCAAACTGCGCTCCTCTGAAGTTTGGAGCGCAGACCCGTGATCCTCTACCATTGCATGATCGAACTGAAGCAGGGCAGCCGCGCCCTTGCCTTCGCCACCGCAACAGAGGCCTGGATGGGCTGGCTGCAAGGGCGCGGCCATATCAGGGCCCACCGGCTGATGCGGCGCAAGATGTCGCTCGCCTCCGGGCGGCACACCGATTTCATGCTCGAAATCGAGATGGAAAGCCTTGATTCGCTTGAAGAAACCTTCGCCGCGCTTTCTGGCAAGGATGAGGCTGCCGAACGGCTCTACGCGCAGATGCGCCAGATGATCCATGAGGTCGACGTCGGCCTTTACCGCCCCTACCCCGACCCCGAACAACGCGAAACCGTTGCCCTCGTGTGAGCGGCCCGCAGTGGGTGCGGGTTAACCACGCGTTACGAAATCCGTTCAATTTTGGCAAAGATTGAGGCAAGACTTGGGCTGAACGGCGGAGCTGGTGGCAGGGGGCTCCGCGTCCACATTTGAGGATCAGACCCATGAACACCCGCATCTCCGCGGCAGCCTTTGCCGTGGCCGCTTTCCTGCTGCCTATCCTTCCCGCGCACGCCCAGAGCTCCTCCATCGGGTTTTCCGGGGCCGAGCTCACGCTCGGGCACGTCTCGGGCGACAACCCTGGCACCAGCCTGGATGCCAGCATCGACGTGTCGATCACCGCGCATCACGGGCTCCAGCTTGATCTCGGAGTGATCGACTATGGCGAGGTCTGGTTCGGCAACATCGCCGCACACCTCTACCTTCAACCCAGCCAGTCCTCCAAATACGGTGTCTTCCTCGCCTACTCCGATGCGAATGACACCGAGGCGGGCACAACCGAGATCGGGGCCGAAGGGATCTGGAGCCTGACGCCCGCCACCACACTTACGGCCCGCGCCGGCATGGGCCGCGCCGACCCCTCGGAGGTCGACTATCTCTTCGCCTCCCTCGGCACCTCTGTTGCGCTGACCGAACAGTTCGCCCTCTCCGGCGCCCTCGCTGTGGTGGATGCCGACGAAGCCAACACGGCGCTTACCGCAACCACCCTCGATCTGGGACTGAGCTACAGCCTGCCCTCCGCGCCCGTCACGCTCTACGCCGGTGCCAGTCACACCCGCATCTCCGGCACACTTCAGGCCGAAGACACCCGCCTTGCTGTCGGCCTCACCGCCGCCATCGGCGGCCCGCGCAGTGCCAGAGCCCCGGCCTCCGCGCGCCGGTTCGCGCCGGTTCGGCCACTCCGCCCCCTGCTGGAGCGCGCCATGGTCTGGGAGTTCGTCGGAAACCGCTGAGGGCTTTCCAAATCGGGGCGGAGGGCCTATCTCCGCCCCATGACCAAACCGCTCCATATCATCGGCGCAGGCATGGCGGGCTCCGAGGCCGCTTGGCAAGCCGTTCAGGCCGGCCAGCCCGTCGTGCTTCACGAGATGCGCCCCCGCGTCGGCACCTTCGCACACCAAACCGGCAATTTTGCCGAGATGGTCTGCTCCAACTCCTTCCGGTCCGACGATGACGAGCAGAACGCCGTCGGCCTGCTGCACTGGGAGATGCGCGCGGCCCAAGGCCTCGTGATCTCCTCGGCCGACCGTCACGCGCTTCCCGCAGGGTCCGCCCTGGGGATCGACCGTGAACCCTTCTCGGAGTGGATCACTACGCAGTTAAAGAACCACCCGCTTGTGACTGTTTCGGAAGAGGAAATCACCTCTCTCCCCAAGCCTGAAGACGGCCCCGCCATCATCTCCACCGGCCCGCTCACCTCCGGCGCTCTGGCCGAGGCCATCGCCACAGAGACCGGCGCCGAGGCGCTGGCCTTCTTCGATGCCATCGCACCCATCGTCCACGCCGAAACGGTCGATATGGATGTCGCATGGATGCAGTCGCGCTACGACAAGGGCGAAACCGAGGAAGAGCGCACCGCCTATATGAACTGCCCGATGAACCGCGAGCAATACGAGGCCTTCATCGACGCGCTTCTGGAGGCCGAGAAGACCGCGTTTCGCGAAGGCGAGACGGCCAAGTACTTCGACGGCTGCCTGCCCATCGAGGTGATGGCCGAACGCGGGCGCGAGACGCTGCGCCACGGCCCGATGAAGCCCATCGGCCTGACCAACGCCCACAAGCCCGACGAGAAGTCCTATGCCGTTGTCCAGCTGCGCCGCGATAACAAGCTGGGCACGCTCTTCAATATCGTCGGTTTCCAGACCAAGATGAAGTATGGCGCTCAAACATCTGTTTTTCGGATGATTCCGGGCTTGGAGAACGCGCAGTTCGCCCGCCTCGGCGGCATCCACCGCAACACCTTCCTCAACTCCCCCACGCTGCTCGACGCCGAAATGCGGCTCAAGAGCCAGCCCCACATCCGCTTCGCCGGGCAGATCACCGGAGTCGAAGGCTACGTGGAGAGCACCGCCATGGGCTTGCTCGCCGGTCGTCTTGCCGTTGCGGAACTTCGCGGTGAGCGCTTGCCCCCGGTGCCGCAAACCACCGCCATGGGCGCGCTCGTCACCCACATCACCGGCGGCGCCGAGGCCAAGACCTTCCAGCCGATGAACGTCAACTTCGGCCTCTTCCCCCCGGTCGAGGCCAAGGGCGGGCGCCGGGGCCGGAAAGACCGCTACAAGGCTTATACCGACCGCGCCAAGGCCGACTGGCAGGAATGGTTGAACTCAGCCGCACAACCCGTTGAACTAGCGTGACATTCACCACCCGATTTGCCCCATCCCCAACCGGCCCGCTGCACCTGGGCCACGCCTTCTCAGCGCTCACCGCCGCCGACATGGCCCGCGCTCAAGGCGGAGCTTTCCTGCTTCGGATTGACGACCTCGACCAATCCCGCGCCCGCCCGGAATGGGAGGCGCAGCTCAAGGGCGATCTTGCCTGGCTCGGCCTCACCTGGCCCGAGCCCTGCCGCCGCCAGTCAGAGCATCTTACCGCCTATCGCGCCGCGCTCGAGCAGTTCACCGATATGGGCCTCACCTACCCCTGCCAATGCTCCCGGCGCGACATCGCCGCCGCCGCTTCCGCCCCGCAGGAAGGCGCGCCCCATTTCGGCCCCGACGGGTTGATCTATCCCGGCACCTGCCGCGCCCGCCCGATGGCCGAGGCCGACCCGGGCGACGCAATCCGCCTCAACATAGAGAAAGCGCTCGGCACTGGCCCGCTCCCCGGCTTCATGGAAACCGGCCCCGCACACGCAGGCCACCATCTGCTCACCGCCGATTATCTCTCACATGGCATCGGCGACCCGGTGCTCGCCCGCCCGCAGATGGGGGCCAGCTACCATCTGTCGGTGGTGGTGGATGACGCTGCGCAGAACATTACCCATGTGGTGCGCGGCGAAGATCTCTTCACCGCCACCTTCCTGCATCGCTTCCTGCAAATGCTGCTCGATCTGCCGGTGCCAACCTATCACCATCACCCGCTCATCCGCGACGACGCGGGAAAGCGGCTGGCCAAGCGCGATGACGCCCGCGCCATCGCTCGCTATCGGGATGACGGCCTGACCCCGGAGGACCTCCGCCGTATGGTCGGCCTCTAGCCCACCATTGGCGCCATCAGTTCCACTTCTTCGCCATCGCGCACGGCGGTGTAAAAGCACGAACGGCGGTTGGTGTGGCAGGCCGGCCCTTCCTGTTCGACCAGAACCAGCAGGCAGTCCCGGTCACAATCCACCCGCAGATCCACCAGTTTCTGCACGTGGCCCGAAGTCTCGCCTTTCACCCAGAAAGCCGCCCTCGACCGCGACCAATAGGTCACCCGGCCCGTCTCCAGCGTCTTTTCCACGGCTTGTGCGTTCATCCAGGCCATCATCAGCACGTCGCCGCTCTCCGCGTCCTGTGCGATGGCCGGGATCAGCCCCTTTGCGTCATAGACCAATGTCTCGGTGTCAAACGACATGCCCGCTCCTTTGCATTCCCGGTCCTCGCCGCTATCTATGGGGAGCACGTGCCGGAGGCCAGAGATGAACGCCGAAAATGACCTGATCAAGCTCTACTCGGGGCAGATTCTCGCGCTTGCCGCCGAGATCCCGCACACCGAGCGGCTCGAGGTGCCCCAGGCCACGGTCAAGAAACGCTCGCCTCTCTGCGGCTCGACCGTCACCGTCGACCTCACCATGGAAGACGGAAAGATCGCCGCCTTCGGCCAAGACGTGAAGGCCTGCGCGCTTGGCCAGGCCTCTGCCGCCATCCTCGGCGGCCAGGTGATCGGGCGCACCGCCGAAGAGATCACCCGTGCCCGAGACCAACTCAAGGCGATGCTCACGGCAGACGGCCCTGTGCCCGACGCGCCCTTCGATGGGTACGAGGTGCTGCTACCAGCGCGTGACTACAAGAACCGCCATGCCTCCATCATGCTTGCGCTGGAAGCGACAGCCGAGGCCATGTCGACGGCCACGGCCTGAGCCGCCCCTTCACACCCGCGCCCGCTCCACGGCCTTTCCACACAGGATTGCCTGCCTCCTGCATCCCACGAGCTGCACCGTTCCCCCACAAAAAAACCGCCGCACACCCGGGAAGGTGGCGGCGGCAGGTATAAACGGAGACAGAGACCGGGCGCCGGGCCGGGGAGCCCGTGTAAAGGCGCTCGGGACAGGCAAGTGAGCGCGCGCATCCTTTAGTTTGGGGACAGGAAGATGCGCAGCGCCCGGTCTCTGGACCGCAGGCAAGCCGGGTGACAAGAGGCAAATGTCACCCCGCAGAGAAACTCTAAAGAAGCGACGGCAGGTGCAGCCCTCCCACCAACATCACGATCAGCGCGACGGCACCAATGGCGTCCTGCGCGAGGGGAGAGATCCGGGAGGCGATGTTAGCGATCATGGCGGTGATCCTTCAGGCGTTTCGTTGCCCCTTTGTTCTCACATCCGGAACAGTGTGTCCAGAACTTTTTGAGAACATTCGTGAACAAAGCGTCATCTTCGCGTTAACCTTTTGGTCAACCGCAAAAAATCACCCCACCGACAACAGCCGGATCGCCCTGTCCTGTTCCGTCAGCCACAGCAGCATCCTCACCGCCGCGCCACGCGGGCTATCCAGCGCCGGGTCGCCCGCCAGCAGGGCCCGCGCATCGCTTTGCGCCACCTGGGACAGGCCCACCATTCGCTCCATGTCGGCAATGCGAAACCGGGGCAGCCCCGATTGCGCCGTGCCGAGCACATCCCCCGCCCCGCGCATCTCCAGATCCACTTCGGCAATCCGGAAACCGTCCTCCGTTTCCCTCAGGGTCGTCAAACGCTGGCGTGCCGTTTCGCCCAGTGGCGGGGTATAGAGCAGAATGCAGGTGCTCTCTGCCGCCCCGCGCCCGACCCGCCCGCGCAACTGGTGCAACTGCGCCAGGCCAAAGCGCTCCGCCTGTTCGATCACCATGATCGACGCATTGGGCACATCCACGCCCACCTCGATCACGGTCGTCGCCACCAGCACGCCCGTGTCTCCCGCCACAAAGGCCGCCATGGACGCATCTTTCTCTGCCGGGGGCATCTGCCCGTGGACCAGCCCGACAACACCCTCGCCAAGCGCAGCACGCAGCCGTTTGAAGCGCTCTTCCGCCGCCGTCGCCTCGCTCACCTCGCTTTCCCCGACCAGCGGGCACACCCAGTAGCACTGTCGCCCCTCGGCAATCGCGCCGCGCAAACGCTCCACCACGCTGTCGAGCCGCTCGGCGCTCACCATGGCCGTCACCACCGGCGTGCGGCCCGGCGGCTTCTCGTCGAGCACCGAGATGTCCATATCGCCGTATTGGGACAGCGAGAGCGAGCGCGGGATAGGTGTGGCCGACATCACCAGCACATCCACCGCAGCTCCCTTCGCCCCCAGCCGCGCGCGCTCATTCACGCCGAAGCGGTGCTGCTCGTCGATCACGGTCAGCCGCAGATCGGCGAAATTCACCGCATCCTGAAACAGCGCATGTGTGCCCACCACGATCTGCGCCTCGCCCCCCGCAATCGCCGCCAACTTGTCCGCGCGCTCCGCCCCCTTGTCGCGGCCCGTCAGGATCTCGATGCGCACCCCGGCGGCCTCGGCGAGCGGCGCAAGCGAGGCCATGTGCTGGCGCGCCAGAATCTCTGTGGGCGCCATCATCACCCCCTGCCCGCCCGCCTCGACGGCGATGAGCAGGGCCATCAGCGCCACCAGCGTCTTGCCCGCACCAACATCGCCCTGCAGCAGCCGGTTCATCCGCTTGGGCGCGCCCATGTCTCCTGAAATCTCGGCCACCGCCCTGAGCTGCGCGCCGGTGGGGCGGTAAGGGAGCGAGGCCAATACCTTGTCCTGCAAATGGCCGTCGCCCCGCGAGGCGATGCCGGGCTTTTCGCGGCTGGTGGCGCGCGCCAGCGCGAGGGTGACCTGATGGGCAAACAGCTCATCATAGGCAAGCCTGCGATGGGCCGGCGAAGCCTCAGACACATCCGCAGCGCTCTTTGGCAGATGCGCCGACTCCATCGCCGCGCGCCACCCGGGCCAGCCTTCGCGCTTCAACAGTTCCGCATCGATCCACTCCTCAAGCTCCGGCGCACGCTCCAGCGCGGCCTCGGCGGCCTTCCCCATCACCCGCTGTGTCACACCGGCAGTCAACGGATAAACCGGCTCGTGCTCGGGGATCTCGCCGGCCTCCTCCACCCGCAGAATGTGATCGGGGTGCACCATCTGGGCGATCCCGTCAAAATGCTCCAGCTTGCCGGAAATCACCCTGCGCTGGCCCGTGGGCAGCTGCTTCTCAATCCACTTGGAGCCGCCGCGAAAGAACACCAGCGTAGTCGTCGTCTCCGCATCCTCCACCTCCACCCGGTAGGGCCCGCCGGGCCGCGACGATCCGCGATGACGGCCCACCGTCACCTCCACCGTCACCACGGTTCCGGGCGGCACGCCCTGAACCGTTGCCCGACGCCGCCGGTCCACCATGCCATGCGGCAAAGTGTAGAGAAGGTCGCGCGGGCGCGTAATGTTCATATGCTCCAGCGCCTGCGCGGTTTTCGCCCCGATGCCGGGGAGCGTGTCGATGCCCGCGAAGAGCGGAAAGAGGCGCGCAGGCCGGGTGCTCATGCGTCGCCTATGAGCGCGAGCCAGCTGTCTTCGTCGATGGTTTCCACCCCGAGTTCCGCCGCCTTCTTCGCCTTGCTTCCCGCGCCCGGGCCGGCCACCAGCAGGTCGGTCTTGGCGCTCACGCTGCCAGAAACCTTGGCTCCCAGCGCCTCCGCCCGCGCCTTGGCCTCGGCCCGGGTCATCTTCTCCAGCGTGCCGGTAAATACAACCGTCTTGCCCGCAACCGGGCTCCCCGTGTCACGGGCCTCCGGGGCCTGTGGCACCAGATGCGGCAGCAGCCGGTCCATCGCCGCGCGCTCCTCGGGGTTGGCCAGCGCGTCAGAGAGCGAGAGCGCCAGTGTGGGCCCGATCCCGTCAGTGCCGATCAGATCCGCCCAAGCCTCGGCGGCCTCCTGCGGCACATCACGCGTCGCCTTCGCCCGCGCCTCGGACAGCTTCGCCCGGCGGCCCTCTTTGGCGGCTGCGGCGCGCTCGGCCTCCGCCGCCTCCTCGCCCGCGCGATGGGCCAACCCCGCAGGGCGGGCCGTGTCCAGCGCGTCCGCCATCGCGTCCCAGCTGCCATAATGTCGCGCGAGATCCTGCGCCGCCACCTCGCCCACATGGCGGATTCCAAGCCCGAATATCAGGCGCGCCAGCGGAATTTCCTTTTTCTCTTCAATCGCCTCAAAGAGGTTCTTCGCGCTCGTCTCGCCCCAGCCCTTGATCCGCGCCAGTGGTTTTTCGGACAAGAAGCGCAGCGCCTTCTCCAGCTCCTGCGTCTCGGTGCTCTCCAGCGAAACCTCCATGCCGCGCAACAGCTCTCCGTAGCTATCGCGCAAAGCCTGTGCCTCCTCCGGCGCGCGGGTCAGGCGCTGCTCGAGAAACGCAGAAAGCCCCGGTTTCAGTTTGGTTCCGGCGGCGTCGCGCTCCGGAAGCGAAAAGATATCCGCCGGTTCCTCTATCCAATGCAGCGCATGAAACATTTCGACCTGTTTCGCACCCAGCCCCTCGATGTCGAAGGCGGCACGGGAGACGAAGTGTTTCAGCTTCTCCACCGCCTGCGCCGGGCATATGAGCCCGCCGGTGCAGCGCCGCACCGCATCGCCCTCCTCGCGGATCGCCGGGCTGCCGCATTCCGGGCAAATCTCGGGGAAGACATAGGGTGCGGCCCCCTCGGGCCGCTTGCCAAGGTCCACGTCCGCCACCTTCGGAATCACGTCACCGGCGCGATACACTTGCACCCAATCGCCGGGCCGAATGTCCTTGCCGCCCCGGATTTCGCCGCCCTTGGCGTCCCGCCCGGCGATGTAATCCTCGTTGTGCAACGTAGCGTTGCTCACAACCACGCCGCCCACCGTGACCGGCTCGAGGCGCGCCACCGGGCTGAGCGCCCCGGTGCGGCCCACCTGAATTTCAATCTCGCGCAGCCAGGTCCACGCCAGCTCGGCGGGAAACTTGTGGGCGATGGCCCATCTGGGCGTCGTGGAGCGAAACCCGAGGCGGGCTTGCAGCGCGAGGTCGTTCACCTTGTAGACAACGCCGTCGATGTCATAGCCCAGCGTCGCGCGTTTCTGTTCAATCAGGGCGTAATGGCCAAGCATCTCTTCGGGCCCATCGCACAGCCGGGTCAGCGGGTTGGTCGAGAATCCAAGCTCTTGAAGGCGCTCAATCGCGGCATATTGCGTGTCCGCCAGAGGTTCGCTCACCTCACCCCAGGCATAGGCGAAAAAGCGCAATGGCCGTGCACGGGTGATCTCGGCATCGAGCTGACGCAGCGAGCCGGCCGCCGCGTTGCGTGGGTTGGCGAAGGGCTTGGCGCCGGCAGCCTCCTGCCGCGCGTTCAGAGCCGCGAAATCCTCGTGGCTCATGTAGACCTCGCCGCGCACTTCCAAGACCTCGGGCACGTCTTGGAGGGTGACCGGAATGTCCTCGATGGTGCGGGCATTCGCGGTGACATTTTCGCCCGTTTCGCCATCCCCCCGCGTGGCGGCATGCACCAGCCGGCCCTGCTCATACCGAAGAGACAGTGAAAGCCCGTCGATCTTGGGCTCGGCGGTGTAGGCCAGCTGTTCTTCACGCCCGAGATAGCTGCGCACCGATCGGTCGAATTCCGCCACATCCTCCGCGTCAAACGCGTTGCCAAGCGAAAGCATCCGCACGGCGTGGCGCACCTTCGAGAAGGTTTCGGCGGGTGCGGCGCCCACTTGATCCGTCGGAGAATCGGCGCGCTTCAGGTCGGGGAATGCCTCTTCGAGGGCCGCGTTGCGCCGCTTGAGCGCGTCATATTTAGCATCGTCCATCACCGGCGCATCCGCCTGGTGGTAGGCGTCATTGGCCTTTGCCAACAACTCTGCCAGCCGCGCCAGCTCTGCCTCCGCTTCGGCGCGAGTCATCGCCGCAATGTCCCTGGTTTCGTCGATCGAGATTTCAGACACCACTGTCCTCCCCGCAGGCTGCCCCCGATTGATAGGAGGCCACCCGGGGGAGGTCCAGTGAGTGGTGGTGTCTTCTCGTAAACATCCTGCCGTCGGCTGGCGTGCACGGCCCGCCGGGGCAGGGAAAGCCCCGGCCGCCCGTCAGGCGCCCACAGCCATCCGGCTGTCGCCACCGTCTTCCATCGGCTCGGGATCACGCAGCACGTAGCCCCTGCCCCAGACGGTCTCGATGTAGTTGTCCCCACCCGTCGCCGTGGCCAGCTTCTTGCGCAGCTTGCAGATGAAGACATCGATGATCTTCAGCTCGGGCTCGTCCATCCCGCCATAAAGGTGGTTCAGGAACATTTCCTTGGTGAGTGTCGTGCTCTTGCGCAGGCTGAGAAGCTCCAGCATCTGGTACTCCTTGCCGGTCAGATGCACCGGGCGGCCTTCCACTTCGACGGTCTTGGCATCGAGGTTGACCACGACCTTGCCGGTCTTGATGACCGATTGGGCATGGCCCTTGGAGCGGCGAATGATGGCATGGATGCGCGCCACCAGCTCTTCGCGGTGGAACGGCTTGGTCAGGTAGTCGTCGGCTCCGAAGCCGAAGCCCTTGATCTTGTTCTCGGTGTCATCGGCGCCCGACAGGATCAGGATCGGCGTGTCGATCCGCGCAAGCCGCAGCTGGCGCAGCACCTCGTGGCCGGTCATGTCCGGCAGGTTCAGGTCCAGCAGGATGAGGTCGTAATCATAGAGCTTGGCCAGATCGATCCCCTCTTCGCCAAGGTCCGTGGAATATACGTTGAGGTTGGCGTGGGTCAGCATCATCTCGATGCTCTTAGAAGTGGTGGGATCGTCTTCAACCAAGAGTATACGCATCGGAAGGCTCCGTTTATCTACTGTTCAGCTTCGACCATGCATCACAATGGTTAATTGCCGGTTACCAGTGGTAAACAGTGTCCGCCCACAACTTTGCGTTGTCCATCTCGCTATTTTTGGGGATACATCCCGCACCCGGGCGCAACGCCGTTTCTGGCGCCCGAAGTGTGGACTTCAACGAAACTTCTGGAGGCTGGTCGCCTTGAGGGCCTGTTCGCCGTGCTGCTCGACAGCCGTCGACCAGCTTGCATATTCCTCTTCGGAAACCCCGTAGGTTTCCATGCACTCTTCCAGCGAAATCAAGCCGTTCTCAACCGCTCGAACCACGGCGGCCTTGCGGCTCGCCACCCATCGGCGGGTGTCACGCGGCGGCAGGTCGGCGCGGGTCATCACCGAACCGTCTGGCAGCGTCACCGCACGGGGACCATCTATGCGCTTGAGGAACATGCCTGTCTCTTCATTCGCCTGAACGGGTGCATTTAGGCACGCGGGGCTTAACGGGTGATGAACCCACCCTTGAGAGTGCTTAGGATTTTCCTATATTCCCCCCTTCTCCACCGACTCGAGGCCCACCATGCCGCTCGATGCGCTCAACTCCCTTGGAATTGCCAAGCCCCCGTCCGAGACGCGGGTGGTCGTTGCCATGTCTGGCGGGGTTGATAGCTCCGTCGTCGCCGCCGAGCTGAAGGCACAGGGCTACGATGTCGTGGGGGTCACGCTTCAGCTCTATGACCATGGCGCCGCGCTGGCCAAGAAGGGCGCCTGCTGCGCGGGCGTCGACATTCATGACGCGCGCCGGGTGGCCGAGGAAATGGGCTTTCCCCATTACGTGCTGGACTATGAAAACATCTTCAAGGATGCGGTGATCGAGGAATTCGCCGAAAGCTACCTCGCCGGCGCCACCCCCGTGCCCTGCATCCGCTGCAACGAGCGGGTGAAGTTCAAGGATCTCCTGGAAACCGCGAAGGATCTGGACGCCGACTGCATGGCCACCGGCCATTACATCCAGCGCAAGATGGGCCCGGCAGGGCCCGAGTTGCACATGGCGGGCGATCCGAACCGGGATCAAAGCTACTTCCTGTTCTCCACAACGCCCGAGCAGCTCTCCTTCCTGCGCTTCCCACTGGGCCACCTGACCTCCAAGGCCGAGACCCGGGAGCTTGCGCAAAAGCATGGCCTCGCCGTGGCCGACAAGCCCGACAGCCAGGACATCTGCTTCGTACCGAATGGCAACTATGCCTCGGTCATCGAAAAGCTGCGCCCCGGCGCCGGCGAGCCGGGGGAGATCGTCGACATGGAGGGCAACGTGCTGGCCCGCCATAACGGGGTGATCCACTACACCATCGGCCAGCGCCGGGGCCTCGGCATCGGCGGGCTCTCCACCCCGCTCTACGTCGTCCGGCTCGACCCGGAAACGCGGCAGGTGGTCGTCGGCCCCAAGGAGGCGCTCGCCAAGCGCGTTGTGCCCGTGCGCGAGATCAACTGGTTGGGCGATGCCCCCCTCGCCCCGGGGCAAGAGATCGAGATCCGCTGCCGCATCCGCTCCACCCGCCCGCCGGCGGAGGCCCTCCTGCGCCCGCTGGCCGACGGCACGGCGGAGGTGGAGCTTCTGGCCGCCGAAGAGGGCGTCTCCCCCGGCCAGGCCTGCGTCTTTTACGCTCCCGAAGGCAGCCGGGTACTGGGCGGCGGGTGGATCTGGCGGGGCTGAGGCTTCAAGAAATCGCCTTTTGCGTGTAGGCTGGCGGCATTCCTAGCGCCAAAGCGCAGAAAGCCATTGCCCGATGCCAGAGACGGATGAAACCCCGGACGCATCCAACACAAGCGGCACCGTCGAGGCCGCCATTACCATCGCGGACTGGTGTGAGACCCGTGCAAACGAGTGCACCAGCCTGGCCTCCCGCCAGATCATCGTGGTGTGGTGGCTCCTGCTTGCGGGCCTTGTGCTGTTGCTTCTTCTGCCCCGCGTGATCCAGGAGATCGACTTCGCCTGGCGCAAAGATAGTTTGCCACCCGCCGTCATGGCCAACGCCGAGAAGACCCGCAGTTCCATCGAGGAAAACAAGCTGGAAATGGAGCGTGAAGCCGAAGAAGCCGCCGCGCGGCTGGCACGGCTGACCCAGGTCGAGAAGGACTTGCGCGCCGACTTCGAAACCGACCGTGACAACCTGCGCAAGCGAGCACTCGCTCCGCGCGCGCTCTTCGCCACAAGCGCATCGGCCCAGTTTCCCGTCGGCACACGTATCCTCGATATGGAAAGCACGCGGAATGAGGTGTTCGTGGTCGCCATCACGCCCGACAATGCCAGGCCCGGCGAACCCGTCCTTTTCACGACGGCGGACGGCATCCGCTGGTCTCAGTCCCGCCTGCCGATCCCGGCACAGGACTTGGGGGGCGATGGCCTTGCCATGACCCGAACGGCAGAGGGGGACGTTTTGCTCTCGCCGCGAGGGCAGCGGCCCAACATCTACCGACTGGAGGCCGACGGCCTGGCCCAAGTCTATCCGCCAGAGGATCAACCCGCCTTCAGCGGCAGGATTGACCAGCTCTATACAGCGAGCGATGGCGCTGTATACGGCGTGGGATCGTTAGGTGGATCACGCGAAAGGCGTCAGCTCCTGGTGGTGTCTCGTGACAATGGCGCCACATGGGGCGGCGTGACCGGCAGCCCCTTGCCAGGCCTCACATCCGGAGGGTTCTTTGCGGTGATTGAACGCGATGGTCAGGTGGAGATCGGCGGCTATGCCCAGGGGGCGGAAGGTGCAATTCGCCCGGCCTTGCTGCGGGGCTCCGAGGGAGGTGCCTGGACCACCAAATACTTTTCCGACCTGGAGTTTGACGCCGGCAGCGTTGCCTCATTCGTCCACGCGGCAGATGGCGCGGCCTATGCCCTCGTCGGACGAACGAGCAACAACCTCATGCTGCGCTCGGACGCCCCCGGCACTTGGGACCGCATGGAAGTATCGGGGGTGCGCCCAATGGAGTTCTGGCAAGGCCCAGGTGACAGCGTGCTGGGGTTCTTCGAAACGCCCACGCGCGGTGGGCCCGAGTTCTGGTTCGGCAGCCCGAACCCGGAAGGAAGGATGACCCGCTTCAGCGATGTCACACCCGGCGAGTTCGACGCGTCCCTTTACGGTGCCGTCCGTTTGCCCGAGGGGCGCATGATGTTCGTCACCAGCACTGCCGTGTTTCTGCCGTTGGACGAACCCGAGGCAGCCGCATATTTCGACGCCCGGATCGAAAGCAGTCAGCGACCTGGGACACCGGCCTGGATGCAAATCGTCACGTCGCGAAACCTCGAAAACCGCTTCGACACGCTGGCACGGGCGGGCCGCGATCTCGACGCAGCCACAGCCGAGCGCGAGCAGCAGGCTCAGTTCGTCGCAACAACCAAGGCCTCCTTCAAGCGCCAGAGCGATGCCCTCGACGAATTCGGTTCGCTGACCGGCACCCTCGAACAGTCCCTCCGCCAGTCCGACACAACGCGCCAGCTTGCCCAGATCGCAACCCGCCTCGCCGTCATCGGCCTACTGATCTACCTCGTGCAAATCGTCGTCAACCGTTACCGCTACCTGCAACGCCTCGCCGGGTTCTACCAGGCGCGGGCCCAGGCGCTGCGGCTCTGGGCCGTGCAGCCCGGTGGGACGCTGATGGAGGGAGTCACTGTGGCAGATCTCACCGCCATGCTCTCCCCCGATGGCATCGGGTTCGACAAATCCGCGGAGCCGCCAACCGGGCAGATGGTGTCGCTGCTGCAAGCCGGGCTGCGCAAGGGCTGAAATCCTATTCGAGGTCGAAAGCAAAAATTGCCACGTCCACCTCCACAACCAGCCCTGGCACGGTGCCTCCGGTTCGGCTGGTGGAGAGCGTGAAGGCCTGCACCATGCGCCCGGCACGCGGCGCCGTGTCTCCACCGCGATAGTGCCGCCGCATGGCAGGGCCGCCCTCGGCGTCCACCGCCCATGTCTCAAGCATGTCACGCGCGCCTCGCACCAGCACCGGCTCAAGACCCCGGCCCCAGAACACGCCCGCGCCACGGCACCCGAGCCGCACATCGGCGCCTCCAGGCCAGGGCTTCAACCCGGGTTGACGCAGGGCAATCAGCGCACGATGGCTGTCGGGGCCATAACGTGTGCAGGTCAGCGTCAGGCCATAGGGCGGCGTGGCCCTGGTGCCCGGCGTCTGGAACACCTCGCTCCAGAACCATGGGTCACCCTCCGTCACCGGATCGGGGCCAAGGCCGATCCGCCTGCTTCCGGGCCAGGCTGCCGCGAGCTCACCCAGCACCTCCCTCGGTTCTCCCGCCGACAAGTCGAGCAGCACAGCCAGCGCGCCCTCCGCCGCGCCCTCCTGCGCCCGCGACTCCCAGCCCCAGAACATCGCGGCAAGGGCAAGACAAACACATCGGATCAATCGAGACACGGCACGCTCCGGGATGGGCCTCTCCCCGCCAGTCTAGGCCCGCCGCCGCCCGCCACAAAGCCTCTTCATCGGGCCAGCGCCTCCAGCAGCGCTTCGGCCTCGGCATCGGCGGGGAACATCAGCTCCGCCTTCAGATCGGTGAGCGCTAGGTCTTCCGCGCCTCCGATCTGCATATAGGTCGACCAAAGCGCCAGCCGCATGCCACTCGCGCGGTAGATCGTGGCAAGCACCGGAGCGAGCGCGCGTTCAGTCCCCCCGTCGGCCACCGCCGGATCAGCCGCCAGCTTCGCAGCGGCCCGGTCGAGCGCATCGATCCCGCCCGCCGCCCGGCTCTCGGCCCGCAGCCGCGCAAGCGTGTGCCGCCCGACCTCCGGCCAGTTCTCGATGAGCTCCACCGCACGTCCCGGCGGATCGAGCAGGCCCAGAAGGCTCTCCCCCTCGGCCAGCCCGGCCATCGCGAAGAGCTGCTGTGCCGGACGGTTCATGCGCAGAATATGCCAGGTGCGATCCAGCAGCAGGCCCGGCCAGGGCGCATGACGCTCCAGCACCCGCTCCATCGCCTCTCGCATTGGGCGCACATGGGCGTCGTCCAGTCCCGACGCCCGATGCATTGGCGCAAAGCCCGCCGCCTCCATCAGCACGTTCGTGCCCGCAGGCGGCACCTCCAAGGCCCTGCCGAGGCGGATCACCATCTCGCGCGAGGGCCGGGCGCGCCCGGATTCCAGGAAGGAAACATGCCGGGCAGAGACACCGGCCTCACCGGCCAACGCCAGCTGGCTCAGCCGCCGCACTCCGCGCCATCGGCGCAATTCGGTTGCAAAATCACTCATGGATCAGACCCTAGATCGCCCGGCGCGGCAATTCACTTACCTTCGACGTAATTGTTTTGCCACGTGCCCTGCCCTCCCTTTGCGGCACCAATGGACGGAAAGGACTTCCCATGGCCCCCAACCCCACCCCTCTGCGCATCGGCGCCTTCGCCACCCTCGGCTTCGGCGCGCTGCTCACCCTCTCAACGCTTCCCAGCCTCTCCGGCCCGCTCGCCTGGCTGATCGACCTGGTGATCTGGCCGCTCGACGGGCCAGATGGCACCACGGCCCCCGCCGCCCGGCTCCTCACCGCTATCACCGGCGGCCTCGCCATCGGCTGGGGCGTGCTGGTGCTGGGCCTCTCCGGCACAGCCTTTGCCGCAGCCCCCGAGGCGGTGCGCCGCGTGGTAATCCATGGCTATCTCGCGTGGTTTGCCGCAGATTGCCTTGGCTCGGTGATCGTGGGCGCGGCGCTGAACGTCATCGGCAATGCGGCCTTTCTGGCAGTCTTGCTGGTGCCACTGATGCGCGCGCCTTCCGAAAGCCCTGCGTAAGATCGACTGTCGGAGTGGGGGCGCTGCCC
>NZ_QTNQ01000041.1 GCF_018424695.1 Vannielia litorea | reverse complement strand
GCCACGGGCGTGTAGCGCAGGTAGCGCAGAAGCCCCTCGGGCAGGGGGCGGGTGCCGGTGAGGCCGATGAAGCTGAAGCGGATCAGGAAGGTGCCCACGGCGAGCGCGGCGATGATGAGCCAGATCGGGTAGCCTTCCATCAGCCGGCCCTCCGGGCGAGCGCGCGCTCGGCTTCGGCCCCCGCGACCATGCCGAGCATCCCCGCTGCGATTACGCCGAGGGAGAAGGGCAGCCAGGCCAGCAGGAGCGAGGCGACCAGTGCAACGAAGGCGGCGACGATATGGGCGGGGGTGCGCAGGCCCGGCGCGACGATGGCGAGGAAGGCCAGCGGCACCGCCACGTCGAGCGACCAGCTTTCGGGGATGGCCTGCCCGGCGAGCGCCCCGGCGAGCGTGCCGAGATACCACATCGGCGCCACGGGGGTGACGGTGCCGAGGAAGTAGGCGACCTTGGTGCGCACGTCCCACTGGGGCTCTTCTTCGTATTTCAGGACCGAGGCGGCATAGCTCTGGTCGACCAGCAGGTAGGAGATGAGGGCCTTCTGCCACATCGGCGCGCTGCCCAGGTGGGGTGCCATGGAGGCGGAATACATCGCCATCCGGGCGTTCACCGCCAGCGCGGTGGCCAGCACGATGAGGGTTGGCGCATTGTCCTGCATCAGTTGCAGCGCGGTGATCTGCGCGCCGCCCGCGATGACCAGCACGGTGAAGCCCATCACCTCGGCGATGTTGAGCCCCGCCTCCATGCCGATCACCCCGAAGATCATGCCGAAGGGCACCACCACGATGAGAAACGGCAGCCCGGCGCGGATGCCGGAGGCATAGGCTTTTTTCGGTGTGGTGGATGCCATCCGTGGCCTCTAGCATGGGCCGGAAGCTGGCCCGTTCGGGGGAGAAGATGGCAGCAAACTTGAGCACGTCAAGTAATTACCTAGTGGCTCCTGACACGGAGGCGGCGGGGTTGACCCGTCGCGTAACGGGACACGACCATGAGGGCCGCGAGGTGGAGATGCGGGTGGTGGAGGAGCGCCCGCTGACGATCTACCTCAACCGCACCGAGATTGTGACCGCGATGACCATCGGCGACCATCCGGAACTGCTCGCCATGGGCTTCCTCGCCAATCAGGGGATGCTGCGGGCCGGTGAGCTTGAGCGGGTGGATTATGACGACGAGTTGGGCGTGGTGGTGGTGCGCACGGGGCGCGAGACGGACTACGAGGCGAAGCTCTCCAAGAAGGTGCGCACCAGCGGGTGCGCCGTTGGCACCGTCTTTGGTGACATGATGGAGGGGCTGGAGGGGCTGACCCTGCCGGAGGCGCGGGTGAAGGTGGCGGATCTTTACGCGCTGGCCAAGGAGATCAACACCACCCCGAGCCTCTACCTCGAAGCGGGGGCGATCCATGGCACGGTGCTCTGTGAGGGCGCGCGCCCGCTTGTCTACATGGAAGACGTGGGGCGGCATAACGCGGTGGACAAGGTGGCGGGCTGGATGCTGCGAGAGGGCGCCGAGGCCGGGAACAAGGTGCTTTACACCACCGGGCGGCTCACAAGCGAGATGGTCATCAAATGCGCGATCATGGGCATTCCGGCGCTGGTGAGCCGCTCGGGCTTCACTGCCTGGGGCGTGGAGATTGCCCGCAAGGTGGGCCTGACGCTGGTGGGCCGGATGCGCGGCGAGCGGTTTGTGTGCCTGTCGGGGGAAGAGCGGCTGGAGTGGCCGGGATGAGCGAGATCGAGGTAACATTCACCCCCACCTGGCAGGAGGCACGGGCGGCGATGCGGGCGATGGCGCGGCGTGACCCGGCCCGCGGGCAGCGCCTGTGGAAACCGCTGCTCTTCGTCCTCGCAATCGCGCTGGCGGTGGGGATCATCCTTTCGGTTTATGCTGAGTGGATCGGGCGGTGGATCACGCTGCCTGTCTTCATCGGTTTCCTCGCGGGGCTCTATGCCATGTTCGGCCTCATGATTCTGAGGGGTCGGTGGCAGTGGCGGCGCGTGAAAGCGCGCTGGCAGGCGCATCAGAACCGGCTCGGGCCATGGCGGATGCGGCTGGGGCCGGAGGGCTACAGGGTGGAGACCGACCTGAGCACCGTGGAGGCGACATGGGAGATCGTGAATGACATCTTTCGCATGCCTGCGGGCACCGGGCTGCTGGTGGGCACGGCGATCATCGTGGTGCCCGACGCGGCCTTGCCGACGGATGTTACGCCCGACGAGGTGCGGGCTCAGTTGAAGGCATGGAGGGCGGCATGACGGTGATGGGCGTGATCCTTGCGGGCGGCCAGGCCAGGCGGATGGGTGGTGGCGACAAGGGGTTGCTGGAGCTGGGCGGGGTGAGCCTGCTTGGCCGGGTGATCCAGCGGCTGGACCCGCAGGTGGAGGCAATGTGCCTGAACGCCAACGGCGATCCGGCCCGGTTCGAGGCCTTCGGGCTGCCGGTGGTGGCCGATCCGGTGGAGGGCTTTGCCGGGCCGCTTGCGGGTGTGCTGGCGGGGATGCGCTGGGCGGAGGCACAGGGCGCGGAACAGGTGGTGAGCGTGGCCGCCGACACGCCGTTCTTTCCGCGTGATCTGGTGGAGCGGCTCATCGCCGGCGGTGCCGCCTCTTCGCCCGTGCTGGCGGCGGTGCGCGAGGCCGGGCGGGTGCGGCGGCAGCCGACCTTCGGCCTCTGGCCGGTGGCGCTGGCCGACGACCTCGAAGCCGCGCTAAAGGGTGGCGTGCGCAAGGTGGTGCAATGGACCGACAGGCATGACGGGCGGGAGGTCGTCTTTGGTTCCTCGGACGCCTTCTTCAATGTGAACACGCCGGAAGACCTCGCAAAGGCGGAGTTGATGTTGTGAAGGTGTTTGGCGTCGTGGGCTGGAAGAACAGCGGCAAGACCGGGCTGATGGAGCGGCTGGTGGCCGAGATCTCGGGGCGCGGCTTCAGCGTGAGCACGGTGAAACATGCGCATCATGCCTTCGATCCGGACCAGGAGGGCAAGGACAGCTGGCGGCATCGCAAGGCGGGCGCGCGCGAGGTGCTGGTGGCCAGCGGCACGCGCTGGGCACTGATGCACGAGGGCCCCGCGCCGGAGCTGGGCGAACTGCTGGGCAAGCTCGCCCCGGTCGATCTGGTGCTGGTCGAAGGCTACAAGCGCGAGGGCCATACGCGGATCGAGGCGCACCGCGGCGTGACGGGCGCGGGGCTTCTGGCGCCGGAGGACAGCGGGATCGTAGCCGTGGCCAGCGATGTGCCGGTGGAGGTTGGCGTGCCGGTCTTCGACCTCGACGACACGGCTGGAATCGCCGATTTCGTGCTGCGGGAGGTGGGGCTTGGAGCCGTTTGACACCTTCATCATGGTGGACTGGTCGGGCGGGAAAGACCGTGGCGCGGCCCCGAAGAAGGATGCCATCTGGATCGGTGTGGCGGGCCGGGAACCCGAGTATTGCCGCAACCGCAGCGTGGCCGAGGCGCGGCTGGGCGCGCTGATTTCGGCTGAGGTGGCGGCAGGCCGCCGGGTGATGGTCGGCTTCGACTTTCCCTTCGGCTACCCGGCGGGGTTTGCCCGGGCGGTGTGCGGCTCGGACGATCCGCTGGCGTTGTGGGACTGGATCGAGGCGCGGCTGGAGGACAGCGGCGGCGAGAGCAACCGCTTTGACCTTGCCGCAGAGATCAACCGAGCGGTGGGCGGGGGCGCGGGGCCGTTCTGGGGCAACGGGCTGACGCGGGAGATTGACGGGCTGCCGAGGCGGAAGGAGGCCTATCGCAATCCCTTCCCGGATCGCCGCAAGGTGGAGCGGCTGGCGAAGGGGGCGTTTACCTGCTGGCAGATGAGCGGGGCAGGCTCGGTGGGCTCTCAGGTGCTGACCGGGTTGCCGGTGCTGGCGCGGCTGCGCAGGGCCACGGGCGCGAGGGCCTGGCCGTTCGAGCCGCTGGACGGCCCGGTGGCGCTGGTGGAGATCTGGCCGTCGCTGGTGGTGCCGCCGCGGGCGACCACGGATGAGATCCCGGATCGGGAACAGGTGAGGCGGCTGGCCGACCGGATGGCGCGCGTGGCGCCGGATGAGATGGCGGCGCTGCTCGATGTGGATGCGCCCGAGGAGGGGTGGATCCTGGGGATCGGTCGGGACGGCGGGACAAGTTCTGCCCTGCAGGCGTTGCAGCCCCCTGCGATGAAGGACGACTGCTTCGCCCTTCCGCCCGGAGTGGACTGGGTGCCGGTGGACGCGGCACTTGCGCGGCTGCGGGAGTGGTTGAACCCGGTCGCGGGGGCCGAGTGGGTGCCGGTGGCCGCGGCGACGGGGCGCGTCCTTGCGAGAGAGGTGCGGGCGGCGCGGGCCAACCCGCCGGGCGCGAATGCCGCGGTGGACGGCTGGGGCTTTGCGCATGGTGGCCTGCCCGCCCCGGACGGCGCGGGGCGGATCGAGATGGAGATAACGCCCGGGCGGGCGGCGGCGGGTGCGCCGTTTTCAGGCTCTGTTCCGGCGGGACAGGCCCTGCGCATCCTGACCGGCGCCCTGTTGCCGGAGGGCGTGGACACGGTGGTGCTGGAAGAGGACACGGCCTCGAGCGAAACCCGGCTTGCCTTTGCGCGCCCGCCGCGCCTGGGGGCGAACACCCGCCGGGCGGGGGAGGATGTGGACGCAGGCGAGGTGCTGCTTGCGCCCGGCCACCGGCTGCGAGCGCCCGATGTGGCCCTGATCGCCGCGACCGGCGTGGCCGACCTGGAGGTGCGCAGGCCGCTGCGGGTGGGTGTGCTTTCGACCGGTGACGAGATCGTGGAGCCGGGCGAGGCGACGGGGCCGCATGATACGCATGATGCCAATCGCCCGATGCTGCTTGCGATGGTCGCGGGCTGGGGCCATGCGGCGGTGGACCTTGGCCGCGTGGGCGATGATCGCGACGCCTTGCGCGCGGCACTGACCGGCGCGGAGGCAGATGTGATCCTGACGTCGGGCGGCGCCTCGGCTGGCGATGAAGACCACCTCTCGGCGCTGTTGCGCACGGAGGGTGACCTGACGGCCTGGCGCATCGCCCTGAAGCCGGGCCGTCCGCTGGCGCTGGGCCGCTGGGGCGGGGTGCCGCTGTTTGGTCTGCCGGGCAACCCGGTGGCGACGCTTGTGACGGCGGCGATCTTTGCCCGGCCTGCGCTGGAGGTGCTGGCGGGCGGACACTGGCTGGAGCCGGAGGGCTTTGAGGTGCCCGCCGCCTTCGAGAAGCGCAAGAAGCCCGGGCGGCGGGAGTTTCTGCGCGCGCGGATGGGGCCCGAGGGGGTGGAGGTGTTTGCTTCCGAGGGCTCCGGCCGGATCAGCGGGCTGACCTGGGCCGGGGGGCTGGTGGAACTGCCTGATGGGGCGTTGGAGGTGAAGCGGGGCGATCCGGTGCGCTTCATCCCCTATGCGGCGCTGGGGCTCTAGATGGAAATCCGGGCCGGATTCGACGCGGCACACCGGGACGAGGTGGCGCGGCTGTTCTGGGCGGCGTTCCGGGGCAAACTGGGGCGGATCATGTGGCCGGACCGGAAGGCGCTGGGCTTTATTGCCGAGGTCATCCAGCCCGGGTTTGCGATTTCGGCGGCGGAGCGCGGGCAGTTGCTGGGCGTGGCCGGGTTCAAGACGCCCGAGGGCGGGTTTCTGGCCGGTGGGTTTGCCGAGATGGCACGGCATTACGGCTGGTTCGGCGCTGCCTGGCGCGGGCCGTTGCTGGAGCTGTTCGAGCGACAGATGGTGCCCGGGCAGCTGCTGATGGACGGGATCTTCGTGGCCGAGCGCGCGCGGGGCCGGGGTGTTGGCACGGCGCTGATCGGGGCGATCATCGCGGAGGCGGCGCGCCGGGGTTGCGGTGAGGTGCGTCTGGACGTGATCGAGGGCAATGAGAGGGCGCGCGCGCTGTATGAGCGCTGCGGGTTCGTGGCGCGGGGCGAGATGCGGGCCGGGGTGCTGGCGCCGTTGCTGGGGTTTCGGCGGGCCACGACGATGGTGGCAGGCGTGGAGCCGAGCAGCTCATCGGGGCCCTTCGGCCCCTCTTCGCAGCTTCGGTGAGGACCGCTAGCGCCGAAGAGCGGCTCGGGGGGTGGGTTTCACCCAGCCTGCAGGCGGTTTAGACCGTCGGCGATGAGCTATGATGTGATCATACTGGGCGCGGGCGGCGCCGGGCTGATGGCCGCCGCAACCGCCGGGCAGGCCGGGGCGCGGGTGCTGCTGCTGGACCATGCCGAGAAGGCGGGCAAGAAGATCCTGATTTCCGGCGGCGGGCGCTGCAACTTCACCAATCTCGGCATCGAACCGGGCTGCTACCTGTCGGAGAATCCGCATTTCGCCAAGTCGGCGCTGAGCCGCTACACGCAATGGGATTTCATCGACCTGGTGGATCGCCACGGCATCGCCTGGCACGAGAAAACCCTGGGCCAGCTCTTCTGCGACGGCTCGGCGCGGCAGATCGTGGCAATGCTGGAGGCGGAGTGCGCCAAGGTCGGGGTGGAAACCCGGCTGGGCGTGAGCGGCACGGCGGTGCGGCACCGCGATGGGCAATTCGAGGTGGCGGGTGCGTGCGCGCCGAAGCTGATCGTGGCGACCGGCGGGCCGTCGATCCCGAAGATGGGGGCGAGCGGGCGGGCCTATGAGATTGCCCGGCAGTTCGCGCTGGACCTGGTAGAGCCACGCCCGGCGCTGGTGCCCTTCACCCTGCCGGAGGCGGACAGGCTCTTCACCACCATCTCGGGCGTCGCCGTGCCCTCGGTGGCGACGGCGGGCGGCGTCTCATTCGAGGAGGCCACGCTCTTCACCCATCGCGGCCTCTCCGGCCCGGCGATCTTGCAGGTGTCGAGCTACTGGCGCGAGGGCGAGGCGGTGCGGCTGAACGTGTTGCCGGGCGCGCTGGAGCGGCTGAAGGCGGCGCGGGCGAAGGCGCCGCGTGCGGGGCTGAAGGCGGCGCTCTCCGAGCACCTGCCCGGCCGTCTGGCCGAGGCGCTGGCAGAGCGGATCGGGCTGGCGACCGAAATGGGCAACGCCCCGGACCGCGAGCTGGAGCGGGCGGCGGCGGTGCTGGAGGGGCTGGAGTTTCATCCCGACGGGACGGAGGGCTATGCCAAGGCCGAGGTGACGGCGGGCGGCGTTTCGACCGCCGAGCTTTCGAGCAAGACGATGGAAGCGAAGAAGGTGCCGGGCCTCTACTTCATCGGCGAAGCGGTGGATGTGACGGGCTGGCTGGGGGGCTACAATTTTCAGTGGGCCTGGGCGAGCGGGGTCGCCGCCGGGCAGGCGGTGGCGGGCTGAGGCGCGGGCCTGCTCAGATTTTCTGTGCCGTCTCGTCGACGTAGTGGCACCTGTAGCTCTCGATCCGCCACTCGGCGTGCCGGTTCGCCCATTGTGCAAGTTCGGCCTGTGCGCCGAGGAGACAACCGAGCAACGTGCCCTGGTTGGATCGGATATACTCTTCTCGGCAGGTCTCCACAGCCGTCTGCATGCAGGCGATGAACGCCAATTCGATCAGCATGATTGCTCCCCCCTTCATCAAATCGCGGTTTGGAAACACTCGTCAGGACACCGCGCCTGACACGCCCTAAAAGGCAGCCCCAGCTCTGTAAGTGGAGCGCGGTGTCAATATAGACCTTGGTCTCGGTTAACCTTACGGAAAGGCGGTGCCCATGGCAAGGTTTGGTGCTGTTTCTTCCGGTGGGGGGATGGCCTAGCATCGGCGCAAAGCGGGCATTGCGGGGAGCGTGCACATGACCGGAAGAAGGCTTTACCTCGGGCCCCTGACCGACAACCGGCGCTGGGATGCGGTGGAGATCCGGCCCGATGACGTGATCGTGGTGACGCCGCCGAAATGCGGGACGACCTGGATGCAGACGATCGTGGCGCTGCTGCTTTCGGGCGATCCTGGGGTGGAGACAGAGCTTTCGGTGAAGATGCCGTGGGTCGATATCCGGCTTCGCGACATCGACGAGTTGGCAGCGCGGCTGGAGGCCATGGACCATCGGCGCAGCATGAAGAGCCACACGCCGATGGACGGGGTGCCGCTGGACGGGCAGGCGCAGTACTTCTGCGTCTTTCGTCACCCGCTGGATGCGCATTTCTCCTTTCGCAACCATGTGCGCAACACGCCGCTGCGGTGGTTCGATCACTGGTATCCGGAGGACGACGCAGAGGGCGTTGCATTTCGCAGGTTCCTCGATGGCGGGCCGGAGGGGTTTGATACCGATGCGATGCCGCTGGCGCATATCCTGCGGCATTACGAGGCGGCGCGGGCGGTTGCGGACAGGGCGAACGTGACGCTGTTCCATTTTGCCGACATGCGCCGCGATCTTGCGGGCACTTTCGAGACGGTGGCCGCTCTGCTGGGCGTTGCCCATCCGGCGGATGTGATGGCGCGATTGGTCGAGGCGGCGCGTTTCGACAACATGAAGACAGAGGCCGAGCGCTTTTGCCCGTCAGGCGGCAAGGGCTTCTTCCGGTCCGATGCGGCCTTCTTCGAGAGTGGCAGCAGCGGGAAGTGGGAGGGGCGGCTGACGCAGGCGGAGCTTGCGGCCTATGACGCGGTGATGGATGCGGCGCTTTCGCCCGGGGCGCGGGCCTGGCTGGAGTTTGGCGACGAGGGGGCTGTTGGGGGCTGACGGCGCGCGGCGGTCAGATCGACTTTGCCAGAAGGACCACGGCCGAGAGGGCCGCGAGCCCGAGCGCCCAGGGGCGGATGGCGCGGCGCTCGAACCGCGCCACCAGCGGGCGCACCGCGACGAGGCTCAGCAGGACCAGCGGCGCGAGGGAGAGGGCCAAGGCGATGTGGGGCATGCGGATGAGGCCCGCCACGGCGAGGGCACCGATGGAAACGATCATGCCGAAGCCGAAGAAGGCGTTCTGGGTGGCGGCCGATCTGCGCGACTCGACGCCGGAGTAGAGAATGGCCATGGGGGGCGCGCCGATCCCGGTGAGCGTGCCCATGACCCCGGCTGTCATCCCGGCCCCGAACAGGGTTTTGGCGGTGATGGGCAAGGACAGGCCGGCGAGGTTGAGGGCGACGGCCAGCAGGACGACGAGCGCGATGATGACCGGCAGCGCATCGGTGCCGACAACGGCGTTTGCGATGAAGGCGGCGAGCACCGCGCCGAGGAGGCGTCCGGCGAAGCCCGGGGGCAGGTCGGTGCGCACGACTGCATTGCGCGCGCCGAGGAAAGACCCGATGCCGGAGAGAACGCCGAGCAGCAGGATCGTGCCCGGCACCCATTCCGGCGCTGCGATCGTCATGGCGGGCGCGGCGATCATGCCGAACCCCGCCCCGGCGAGCTTCTGGATCAAGGTGCCGCAGATCACGGCCATGGCGCATATGAGCCATGGCAGGAGGGGCGGAAGAAGCAGGGCTGTGTCGATCATGGCCGTGCCTGGTTGGTCTGCCACGCCGTGAAGCAAGCCATGGCCGGGCGAGGGGAAGGGCGCGCGCCGGATGCGGCCCTAGTCGAAGGTGCCAGAGACCTTGCCCAGCAGCATGAAGGCGCGGGCGGTGCGGGTTTCGGAGACGGCGATGATCTCGGTGTCCGAGGCGGTTTCGGAGAAGGCGGCAAAGGTCTGGTCGAACTTGCGCAGGAAGTGGTGCGCCGCGTCGCGGAAGATCGGATCGGCGCGCATCCGGCCCGAGGTGAGGGCGAGGCAGCTGCGATCCTTCACACCGTCCATCCCGGCGATTTCCTCGCCACGCCGCCCCTGCCCGAACTTGCGCCACACCGCCGGGCGGGCGGGCGCCGGGGACAGATCATCCATGTAGATGCCATCTTCGGACAGCAGGGTGAGCACATCCTGCGCGGAGTGCACGAGGCCCGAGATCGTGCGGTCGCGCAGCGCCTTGCGGAGCGCGGCGAACCCGGCCTTGTCCTTCTCGTTCTCGGGGAAGTTCAGCGCGCGGATGAACTCCTCGACCGAGATCGGCGCGCTGCCCGAGACGGCGGGCGTGCCGAGATCGAAGGCGGGCTGGGCCTCGGCCCCGGGGCGCGGCTCGGGGCGCGAGAGGGCGGGCTTGCCGGGCAGGGGCACCTCGGCCGCCAGCCCCGCGCGGGAGGCGATGCGCGCCAGCGCGGCCTCGGCGTTGCGCTGGGCTGTCACCAGCTCTTCGAGTTTGCGCTCGACGGGTGAGCTACGCCCTTCGCTGGTGCCGCCCTGGGCCTGGCTGACATAGCTGGAGCGCAGGGCATCGACCGCCGCCGTGAGCCGCGCGCTCTCTTCGCGCATGATCTTGGAACTGCGGGCGGCCGCCACGCCGACCCAGATCAGCGCCACCGGCATGAACACCGCGAAGAGCACCATCACGAAGGTGATCGGATCGAAGCTGTCGCCATCGCCCTCGGGCACCAGCAGGAAGAAACCGCCGACCATCAGGCCCCAGAGCAGGGTGAGCCCCGCGCCGATCAGTTCGGCCGCGCCGAAGCCGCCCGCGGCCTCATTGCGCGCGGCCTGCGCCGAGCGCAACGGCATGGGCGCGGCCCGCATCGACTGTTGCGATGCGCTGTTGGATTCCTCGGCGTCGCTCACCCCTGCCAAGCTCCTGTCAGACGTACTTGATGCTCAGGACTTCGTAGCTCTTCTCACCGCCGGGCGTGCGCACTTCGACGCTGTCGCCCTCGTCCTTGCCGATCAGGGCGCGGGCGATGGGGGACTTGATGTTGAGCAGCCCGCGCTCGATGTCGGCCTCGTGCTCGCCGACGATCTGCCAGGTTTTCTCGGCGTCTGTATCTTCATCGACGACCGTGACCGTGGCACCGAACTTGATGGAGCCGGACAGCTTGGCCGGGTCGATCACCTCGGCCAGCGACAGCACGCCCTCGATCTCCTTGATCCGGCCTTCGATAAAGCTCTGCTTTTCCTTGGCGGAATGATACTCGGCATTTTCCGAAAGATCGCCATGCTCGCGGGCCTCGGCGATCGCCTTGATGATCGCCGGGCGCTCAACGGACTTGAGCTGTTTCAGTTCGGTATCGAGCGCGGTGTGGCCCGCGCGGGTCATCGGTATCTTATCCATTTTCGCGGCGGATCTTTCACTGGGAGAAAGGGCAACACTTGGGCTCTTAACTCAATCGGAGAAGGGAAAGTCAATAGTCCGGAAAGGGTTGCGAAGCTAGGGTGGCGGAAAACGGGCTTGGCTCAGGCGGAGCATCATCGGGGCAGCAGCAGGCGGGCAGTTCATGCGCAACTTCCTGAGATTCGTGGCATTCTACTTCCTCGCGGGCGTGGCCTTCGTGGTGCTGGTGCGCGACGATCCGGTGGCGCTGATCCTCGATCTGGGCGGCGCGCTGCCGACCTCGGCCATCTTCTTCGTGGAGAAGGCATGGTGGCTCATCCTTGCCTTCGCCGCGCTGTTCTTGGTGCTGCCTAAGGGTGACCTGGTGGCCCGCATCCCGCGCGCCTTCGTGGTGCTCATGGCCTGCAACCTGTTTTTCCTGACCTTCACCATGGTCAAGACGAGCCTGCCCTACGCCCTGCCGTTCTGGGCCGACCCGCCCCTGGCCGAGATCGACCGGTTGATGCACTTTGGGGTGGACCCCTATGTGCTGACCCATGCGGTGGGCGGCTGGATCCCGCCCGGCGCGGCCATGGCGCTCTACATGGGCGCCTGGCTGGTGCCGGCGATGTATCTGCCGGTGATCCTCGTGCTCTTCGACAGCGACCGTGCCCGTGTGGGCCGCTTCTTGCTGCTCTATTGCGTGGGCTGGGCGCTGCTTGGCTCGGTGCTGGCGCTCGGCGGCATGTCGGCCGGGCCGATCTTCTATGACCGGCTGCTGGGCGGCGACCGCTTTGCCGGGCTGATTGCGGCGTTGGAGGCCAGTGGCATCAGCGACAGCACGGTGGGCGGGGTGCAGGACTTTCTGTGGCGGGTCTACGAGAGCGGCACGCAGGGGATCGGCTCGGGCATTTCGGCCTTTCCCAGCGTGCATGTGGGCCTGGCATGCGTGGTCTCGCTCTACCTCTACGAGCGCGCCCGCTGGCTGGCGCCGGTGGCGGTTGCGGTGGTGGTGGCCTTCCAGTTTCTCTCGGTGCACCTCGGCTGGCACTACGCGGTGGATGGCTACGCCTCGATCATCGTGATCCTGGCCACCTGGGCCTGGGCGCGGCACCGACAATCGGCGCGATCTGCCCATGAAATGGCGGATTTCAGCCCCGAAACCATCTGAATTCCGGGGCAAGACTGGCCCCGGCGAGGAAACCCGATCAGCGGGTGGCCGGGGCTATCGAAGGGTGCACACCCGTGTTTGGTGACGTGATTGCACATCTGCGCAGGGGGGGGGACCAACCCCTGAAGGCCCATGAGGTGTCATGGTTCCTGCGCTTTGCCGTGCTCTATCTCGTCGCCTCCGCGCTCATTGTCGGCAGCGTTGCAGATCTTGCCGTGGTGGCGAGCCAGACGATCTCTGGCGGGAGCCGCTTTATCTCGTTCATCCGCGACGTGATGCTGGGCATCCTGCCGGTGCTCATCGTGCTGTTCCTGGCCCTTGGCTGGCAGCAGGTGCGGCGGCGGAGCGGGACGCTGCTGAAGGTGTTGGTGGCCTGCGTGCTGCTGCAATCGGGCTTCATGATGCTGAAGAGTGCCTTCCCGATGATCCTGCCCTTCTTCGCAGACCCGTTCTTCGCCGACCTCGACCTTGCGCTGCACGGGGTCGACCCGTGGGTTTGGGCGCATGGGCTGATCGGGATGGGCGAGGGGCAGAAGCTGTTTCTGGCCTACACCAAGGTGTGGGGCGTCTGGGCGCTGCTCTTTCCGGTGATCCTGGTGCTGGTCGACAGCGACAGGGCGCGGGTAAGGCGCTTCTTGCTCCTTTTCCTCGCCGCTTGGGTGCTGCTGGGCAACGTGATGGCGCTTTCGGGCCTGTCGGTGGGGCCGGTCTTCTATGACAGGCTGCTGGGGGGCGAGCGCTTTGCCGGGCTGATCGAGGTGCTGAATGACGGCGGCATCCGGCATACGGTGATCGGGATGACGCAGGATGCGCTGTGGGATCTTTACGCCCGGGGCGCGAATGCTATCGGCCCCGGCATCTCGGCCTTTCCCAGCGTTCACGTGGCGGTGGCCGCGGTGGCGGCCTTCTACCTCGCAGAGCGCAGCCGCTGGCTGGCGCTGCCGGGCTTCGGGTATCTCGCGCTGGTGCTCTTCCTGTCGGTCTATACCGGCTATCACTACGCGGTGGATGGCTATGCTTCCATTGCGGTGATCGGCGCGCTTTGGGCGGTGCTGCGCTGGCGCGCGGCCAGCCGTGCCGATGCCCCGACCGGAGCGGTTGCCCCGGCCGAGTGATGCGCTGCGGGGGCAAGGATTTTTCGTAAGAAAAATCGTGTGCCGCCGAGACCTAGAGCAGCGTGCCGCCGGAGGCCTCGATGCGCTGGCCGGTGATCCAGTTGCTCGGGCCTGCCAGCAGGGCGGCCACGGCGGTGCCGATGTCTTTGGGCAGGCCGGGGCGGCCCATGGCCGACATCGCGGACACGCGGGCCTTCATCTCGGGATCGTCGCGCACCATGCCGCCGCCGAAGTCGGTTTCGATCGCGCCGGGTGCCAGCGTGTTGACAGCGATGCCGCGCGGGCCGAGCTCGTTGGCCATGTACCGGGTCATGACCTCGACCGCGCCCTTGGCCATGGCATAGGCCGCCATGCCGGGGAAGGAGAAGCGGGTGAGGCGTGAGGAGACGTT
This sequence comes from Vannielia litorea, assembly GCF_018424695.1. Lineage (GTDB taxonomy): Bacteria > Pseudomonadota > Alphaproteobacteria > Rhodobacterales > Rhodobacteraceae > Vannielia > Vannielia litorea_A. Next base: position 21,610 of record NZ_QTNQ01000041.1, on the reverse strand, counting down.
GAGTACACGCGCGCCATCTGCAAGCAGCGGCAGCAGCGACTGGGTGAAGAGGTAGGGGCCCTTGACGTGCACCTGCATCATCGCGTCGAAATCCGCCTCCGCGGTTTCGCCGATCGGTGTCCGGGCGCCATAGCCCGCATTGTTCACCAGAACCTGGAGCCGCGTGCCACCGAGTGCGGCGAGGGTCTTGGGGAGGGCCTCGGCGAAACCGGCGAAGCTGGCGGTGTCTTCGACATTGAGGTGGAGCGCGGCGGCCTCCACCCCGGCGGCGCGGGCCTCGGCCACAACCTCGTCGGCGGCGGCAGTATCGGAGTTGTAGGTGATGATCGGCGCGAGCCCGCTTTGCGCGAGATGGGTGGCCATGGCGCGGCCGAGGCCACGGCTGCCGCCGGTGATGAGGGCGATGGGGGATTGGGTTGGCATTGTGGTGCCTCCTGAGCAGTTGCGATGGCGCAGAAGCTGGCCGCCACGGCCCTCCGGGCCTGCCGCATTCTCCGCCGGACCTGCCTGATCCTCCGAAACCCGCCGCTGCGCCCTGTTGAAAGCCGCCGCCTGCGCTGCATCTTCATGCGGACCATGACTGGAGCCCTGCCGATGGATCGCCGCGCCCTGATTGCCGCCCTGAACGACCACGCCGACCGGGCCGGGGTCGGGAACGCGCCGGTGCAGACGGGCGTGCCGGGGCTGATGCTGATGCGCTGCCGGCGGCCAACGGAGCTGGAGCCGGTGGTTTACCAGCCGGTGCTCTGCGTGGTTCTGGAGGGGGTGAAGGAAGTGTGGTCGCACGAGCGGCCCTATGCGTTTCGGGCCGGGGAAAGCTCTGTTGTGACCTTTGATCTGCCGACGCGGGCGCGGGTGCTGGAGGCGCCCTACCTGTCGCTGGCTTTGCAGATTGACGTGGCGCTGTTGACGGAGCTGGCCGCCGAGATGGGCGCGCCCGGTGACGAGCGCAAGGACGTGGTGAGCAAGGGTGTGGCGGATGCGGCGATGATGGACGGGCTGACGCGGCTCTACCGGCTGAAAGACACCCCCGCCGCGATCGGCCAGCTTGCCCCGCTGATCCGGCGGGAGCTGCATTTCTGGCTGCTGAACTCGTCGCACGGCCCGGCGCTGGCGGCGCTGTCACGGCGCGACAGCCACGCGGCCCGCATTGCCCGTGCCACCGCCGAGATCCGGCGCAGCTACACCGCGCCGCTGCGGGTGGCCGGGCTGGCGCGGCTGGCGGGCATGTCGGCCTCGACCTTCCACGACCACTTCAAGGCACTGACCGGCACCACGCCGCTGCAGTTTCAGAAACGTCTACGGCTGGTCGAGGCGCGGCGGCTGATCGAGGCGGACGGGATGGGCGTGAGCGCGGCAGCCTTCGCGGTGGGCTACGAGAGCCCGACGCAGTTCAGTCGCGAGTTCAGCCGGATGTTCGGCGTGGCGCCAAGCCGGTTCAAGCCCGAGGTGGCGAGCGCCTGAGAAGGCGCGGCCCGGGTTTGATCGGGGCTTGCTCCGGGCAGCGACGCCTTCGGTGACCCACCAGCCCTTCCCGCGATGTCACGGTTTGGGGCATGCGGCACCGTCAGCCTTGAAATCGCCGCGCGGAGCCCGTAAGTGCCCCCGGAACGAACCCCGAGGAAAGAGCACCCCATGGCCCGCGCCAATCCGCTTCAGTTCATCCAGCAGGTCCGCACCGAGGTGGGCAAGGTCGTCTGGCCGACCCGCCGCGAGGTGGTGCTGACCACCGTGATGGTTTTCATCATGGCGATGCTCACCGGCGTGTTCTTCTTCCTCGTTGACTGGCTGATCCGCACCGGTCTGACGCAGATCCTGGGGCTGTTCGGGTAAGGCTTGGCGGCGGGTGCGCCATGAATGCGCACCCTACGGACTTGAAATCGGAAGGCGGGGAGAGTATCCCGCCAATCAATCCCCGAAAACATGGCGCGCCCGAATCGACGGCGCGCCCGTTTTTTATCGGGGAGTCGGATTGACGCCCCCGCGCGGGGCCACAGCAAGCAGGTTTGACATGGCGAAACGGTGGTATTCGGTGGCGGTGCTCTCCAACTTCGAGAAGAAGGTGGCCGAGCAGATCCGGACGGATGCGGAAGCGGCCAACCTCACCGATGAGATCGAGGAGGTTCTGGTGCCGACCGAGGAGGTCATCGAGGTGCGCCGGGGCAAGAAGGTGACCGCCGAGCGGCGCTTCATGCCGGGCTACGTGCTGGTGCGGATGGAGATGAGCGATGCGGGCTATCACCTGATCACCTCGATCAACCGGGTGACCGGCTTTCTGGGCCCGCAGGGCCGCCCGATGCCGATGCGCGACAGCGAGGTTGAGGCGATCCTGGGCCGGGTGGAAGAGAGCGATGCCGCGCCGCGCAGCCTGATCACCTTCGAGGTGGGCGAGAACGTGAACGTGACCGACGGTCCGTTCGAGGGCTTCTCGGGCAACGTGGAAGAGGTGGACGACGACAACCAGCGCCTGAAGGTGACGGTGTCGATCTTCGGCCGCGCCACCCCGGTGGAGCTGGAGTTCACCCAGGTGACCAAGCAGGTCTGACGCATTGGACGCAGGCGGGACCGGCAGGGGCAGCTTGCCAGAGCTGCTGAAGATCCTCCCGACGCGCCTGCGCTACAGCCGACGGCTCACGCGCTTGTTTCGCTGGGGCCCCGCCTGGGAGAAGGCTTGCGCCCAACGTCTGCTGCTGGAGCGACCCGCTTGGCCCGGGGTCACCGGCAACGAGCAAGTGGTTTATCTCATCTGCCTCATCGGGCGGGACCGCGCCAAGGACTGGCGCCGGGTGGGCGCGCTCCTGCGGCAGACTCTGGAGGCGCTGCTGGCGCAGGCCGACCCGCGATGGCAGGCGATCATTTGCGGGCAGGACTGGCCCGAGGGCATGCCCGAGGATCGGCGCATCCAGTTCCTGCCCTTCACCGCCGCCCCGGAGGACACCCCGCCCCATGACAAGAACGACAAGTACGACCGGCTGACGGATTGGGTGCGGCAGAGCGGGATCGAAACCGGCTATGCCTTCCTGCTCGATGGCGACGATGTTCCGCACCCCGATCTGACTGGCTACATCCTCTCCGACAACAACGGCACCGGCTATCTTCTGGATCAGGGCTACATGCTGGCCGTCGGCACGCGGCGCGGCCGGGTGTTGGGCCACCGGTCGCTGCGCGACGGGCGGCTGGAGAACAACACCTTCTTCCGCAACTGCGGCTCCTGCGTGGCGGCCTATTTCGACAATCGGCGCGGCGGCTGGGGCACGGCGCTGCTGGAGGGCGTGGTGAAGGTGCCCCATGGCCGGCTGCCGGAGCTGACCCGGTTGATGGGTGTCAGGCTGGGCTGGGTGCCGTTTCCGGCGATGTGCTACCTCATCCTGCATGGCGAGAACGACTATGTCGGGCGGCAGGTACCGCCGAAGCTCTCGGAGGCCCGGGTGCGGGAGATTTCCCGCGCTTTTCCCGGTCTCTACTTTCCGGAGGCGTCCGAAGGCTGAGGCAGGTGGGGTCGGGCGGGCTCAGGCTGCGGCACGGTCGGCCCGCGAAATGGCGGTGAAGCCGCCGTAGCTGGTGCCGTCGACGGCGTCGCGGATCACCGCTTCGGCGCGGGCGGCATCGGAGACGGTAAAGCCGATCCAGAGCGCGCCGGTCGCCTTGTCGGCGGGCATTTCCTGGGTGCCGGTCGAGCGGCCGAGCCCGGCGATCTCGAGCGAGGCTTCGATCAGCACCTGGGCCTCTTCGCAGAACTCGCGGGGCGTGGTGCGGCCCGGGATGGCGCGGCGGATGTCTTCGAGCCGGTAACTTATGGCGAGCCAGGTGCCCGTGGTGTCTGCAAAGCTCTCGTGATCCTGCATCAGCATCGGGGTTTCTCCACCTCGTTGGACCTTGTCAAAGTCTCGGTTAATCCCTCGTTAACGAAACAATCGGTCGGGCATGGCCAGATCGGGGCGCGATTGAGGCCATTACGGGGCAGGGGAATCTTGTGCTGCGGGTTAAACCGGAGGTGGTCGCGCGGCGATGGGCGCCACGGGGCTTCAACTTTGGGCACTGGCCTCGAACCGCGAGATTTCGCGGATGCCCTCGAAGGGCGTGCCACGGACGGCCTCGCGCACGATCTCTTCGGCGCGCTCGAACTCGGTGACATCGAAACCGAAGTTGACCTCCGGTTCCCCTGTCACGAGGTTTGCGCCGCTTTCGGCCCCGGCCCATTCGCCGACGCCGGCCTTGGCCAGCGCCGCCTCGATCAGGTCTATCGCGGCGTTGCGAAAGCTCAGCGGGTCGGAATAGCCGGGCGGGATCTGGCCGGCGTCATAGTAGATCTCGATGGTCTTTCCGGTGTCGAGCACTGGCGCGGCGGGCTGGTCGGAGGTGTCGGAGCCCCCTGCGACATCGGCCTCGGTGATCTTGAGCCACCGCCCGACATAGAACTTGCCGGCAAGCTCTGTGCCTGCGGTGAGCCGCTCGATCTCGGATTCGAGGGCGGTTTGATCTTGCGTGTCGAGGGCGATCTGCGTCACCAGCTCGAAGCCGGATGACAGGGCCTGCGCGCGCAGCGTTTCGGCGAGGTGATTGTCGGGGATCACCGTGGCGATGCCGTAGCCGTAGGCGCCGTTCTGAATCGCGTCGAGCGTCGCCAGCCCCGTTGCCGTCAGCTGCGGCACCAAGCGCTCGGTGAGCGCCTTCAGGGTGGCCTCGCCCTCCGGCGTGTTGGGGGTGCACAGCAGGATTTGCGGTTGGCTCATGATCTCTCCGATTCTCCAGCCCCGCACGCCCATCCTCGCCGGAGAACCCGGCGAAACTTGGGAGCGGAGCCGCCGGTTGCAGGGCGGAAAGGCGGCAACGGGGGTTTGACGCAGGGCGCAAATGCTCCTATGAGGCGGCTTCCTTCGTCCCCCGTCGCACTGGCGGGGCCGAATCGCGTGGGAGGGGCGGCGCTCGCGGGTGCCAAGCCGGACCACGTCAACATGAAGGCGGCCCATCGCGTTGTGCCGCCGTTGAGCAAAGGAGGCCCTTATGGCCAAGAAGATTGCCGGCACCATGAAGCTTCAGGTGCCCGCCGGACAAGCAAACCCCTCTCCGCCGGTTGGTCCGGCGCTGGGTCAGCGCGGCATCAACATCATGGAATTCTGCAAGGCGTTCAACGCCAAGACGCAGGAGATGGAGCCGGGTGCGCCCTGCCCGACCGTGATCACCTACTACCAGGACAAATCCTTCTCGATGGACATCAAGACGCCCCCCGCGTCTTACTACCTGAAGAAGGCCGCCAAGGTGAAATCCGGGGCCAACACCCCGTCGCGCCAGACCGTGGGGTCTGTCACCGTCAAGCAGGTGCGCGAGATCGCCGAAGCCAAGATGAAGGATCTGAACGCGACCGATATCGAGGCCGCGATGAAGATCATCGTCGGCTCCGCGAACTCCATGGGCATCGAGGTGAAGTAAGATGGCAAAACTCGGAAAACGTACCCGCGCCGCCCGTGAAGCCTTTGAGGGCAAGCACGACCTGAGCGTGGAAGAGGCCGTGGCCCTGGTGAAGGGCAACGCCAACGCCAAGTTCGACGAGACCGTCGAGATCGCCATGAACCTGGGCGTCGACCCGCGCCACGCCGACCAGATGGTGCGTGGCAAGGTGAGCCTGCCCAACGGCACCGGCAAGGACGTGCGCGTTGCCGTCTTCGCCCGTGGCGAGAAGGCCGATGAGGCCAAGGCCGCCGGCGCCGACGTGGTGGGCGCGGAAGACCTGATGGAGACCGTGCAGGGCGGCAAGATCGACTTCGATCGCTGCATTGCCACGCCCGACATGATGCCGATTGTCGGCCGTCTGGGCAAAGTCCTTGGCCCGCGCAACCTGATGCCGAACCCCAAGGTCGGCACCGTCACGATGGACGTGAAGGAAGCCGTGGAAGCCGCCAAGGGCGGTGAGGTTCAGTTCAAGGCCGAGAAGGCCGGCGTGGTGCACGCCGGTGTTGGCAAAGCCTCGTTCGACGAGGGCAAGCTGGTGGAAAACGTGCGCGCCTTCGTGGACGCCGTGAGCAAGGCCAAGCCGAGTGGCGCCAAGGGCACCTACATGAAGAAGATCGCGATCTCTTCGACCATGGGCCCGGGCGTGAGCATCGAGGTGGACAACGCGCTGGGCAACTGAGCCTTCCGCAACTGATTTGAGAGGGGCGGGCCGGTTGGCTCGCCCCTTTTTTGTTTGGCCGCCGGGTGACGTGCATTGCTGCGCAATGACACCCCACCCGCCGTCCCTTTGGCTGCGGCATTCTCGGCGCTTTTCGTCGAAGACGGCTTGCAGCATTGACCCGCCGGGACCCGCGCCTTTCTCCAGGACGTGATTGCCTGGGCCGCCGCCTTGATGCTGGCGGTGCTGGGCGCGGTTCAAGCGCATCACATGGGGCCGCCCTCGGAGCAGGCTGTGGCCGCCGCCGAGCTGCGGGATCTGGGAATCGCGGCGGAGGATCTTTGCGGGACCTTCGGGGCGGATGGCGGCTTTCATTGACCACGCTGCTCAAGGGCACAACTGATGACCGGGCGTACAATGGCAGCCATCATCGCGGGGGGCTGGCCGGGCTGGCTCTCCTTGCGGTGGCATGGTTCACGCTGCTGGCCCCGAAGCTGGACGAGGGCGCCGCGATCGACCTCGGCCACGGCGATTACGTGCTGGAGGGCACGGACGGCCAGCCCTTTACCGAGGCCAGCCTGCGCGGCGCGCCGACGGCGGTGTTCTTCGGCTTTTCGCATTGCCCGGAGGTTTGCCCGACCACGCTGGCTCACATCGACCTGTGGCAGGCGGAGCTGGAGGCCGCGGGCGCGGGCCCTTTACGCACCTATTTCGTCACGGTGGACCCGGAGCGCGACACGCTGGGGATGATCGGTGACGACGTGAACTGGGTGCCCGGCGTGGTGGGCGTCTCGGGGAGCCGCGAGGAGGTGGACAAGGCGATCCGGGCCTTTCGCGTCTACGCCTCCAGGATTTCTCTGGAAGGCGGCGGCTACACGATGGACCACTCGGCCTTTGTGCTGCTCTTCGACGAGAGGGGCAACTTCTTCGAGCCGATCCGCTACGAGGAGGAGCTGGAGAGCGCGATGGCCAAGATCCGGCGGGTGATGGCGATGTGAAACCGGGCGGCGGGGCGCATGTTGCCGGGGCTGTCGGCCCCCGCCGACCGGTTCGGGGGCATCAGCTGCACACGTTGCCCGGCACGATGTTTCCCTGGCTCAGGGTGGCGCCCGCGATCATGTCGACGAAGACGGCGCGGGTGCCGTTGATCTGGACGAACTGGCAGTCTTCGGCCTCGCCGGTATAGGTGTAGCACATCGCGTCGCCATTGATCCGCCATGTCCCGGCATAGACGGCGGTATCGCGCCCCACGACCAGACCGCCGGGATCGTGGAACTCGCAGTAGGAGGTGCCGTCCGCAAGGGCGCCGACCACGCTCGCCCCCGACAGCGACTGCTGCACAACGGCCCCCGGCGTGTGGGCGATGGTGGGGAGGCTGAGGCAGGCGGTGAGGGTGCCGAGGAAGAGGACGGGCAGGGCGCGGGAAATGGGCATGATGAAAACCTCCTTGAATCCCGCAAGACTGCACCATGACCTTAGGTAAATCACCCTTTTTCTGCATTATCGCAGGGTGGGGCGCCGGGCGGAGGCTTGATCAGCCCGGGTTTGCCTGCCTCCGCGGCGGGCGGAGGTGCCAGTACCAGACGCGGTAGGCCTCCAACGCGGCGAGGGGGGCGAAGTGCAGGATGGCGCCGAGCGGGTTGCGGAACTCGTGCAGCCCGGCCCAGTGCAGCAGGGTCAGCACGGCGGCGGCATATGTCCACCGTTGGAGCCACTTCCACCAGGGGCCCATCATTCTCTGGGCGAAATCCATCGAGGTGACGGCAAGCGGGACAAAGATGGCGAAGGCGAGCCAGCCCGTCCAGATGTAGAAGCGCGGCAGCTCGGAGAGCACGCGTGCGGCTGAGTCCTTGTCGATCAGGTAGAAAAGCGTGTGCAGCGCCGCTTAGCCGAAAGCAGCGACGCCGAAGTAGCGGCGGTTCTTCCTGAGCCAGCGGGCCCAGCCGGCGTTGCGGAAGAGCAGGACCAGCGGCGAGATCATCATGGTGAGGATCAGTGCCCGTGCGGCCCATTCGCCGGTGGGGTGCACGAGGATGTGGAAGATGCGGGCGTTGTCCGAGGACATGGCCTCGTAGCTCCAGAGGGCAGCGGGGGCGGTGAGCAGGGCCCAGAGCCAGTAGGGGGATCGTTTTTGCATGGCTGTGGCTTTCGGCTGCGGTTGACCTGACTTGAACGGGCGAGGGCGCCGGGTCCGTCGGGGGCGGGCGATTTGGCGCGGTTGGTTAAAGTTTTGCGGGCGGGTTGCGCTCATGGCGGTGCGGCGTTCGGCTGCGCATGTGGCCCGGTTGCAGGCAGGACAGCACATGCCCGTTGCCATGCGGAACCGACTTTCGTGTCAGATCACGGGCCCGGGTCATGTGGTGATGGGTCAGCTGCCCTTCGGGGGGGGCCGCGAAGGTCCGCTTCGAGCCCATCACTGCGCTTGCCATGTCTTCCCCCGCGCGGAATCAAGGCGAAGCCGCCGCGCAGCGCCGTCCCGCCCCCCCGGGGCGGCGCATGGCTGCCGTTGGCGCTGAGCTCCAAGGGAAGAAGGTGCTTGGCTACCATAAAGCGCGCCGCTCATCAGGTCGGGCGCCACCCCGCGGGACGGCGCTGCACGGCTTGCGGATCAATGTCTGCTTTGTCCGCGCTCCGGACCGTGTAACACACCGTATCGAAGGGCCGGTTCGGGTTGGACCTGCTTGGCAGCTGGGTCAGGATTGCCAGGCACGGCACCCCGGCGGGATTGAGAAGGTTCCCCGGGAGGAGCCAGGGTTGCGCTTCATTCGACAAAGCGACCGGGCGCGCGCGAAATCACCCGGTCGTGAGGGTTCGGCCCTTGCCCTCGGAGCGCGAGCCAACTAAACCGCCCCCTGCAAGCCAGCGTGCGATTCGTCGTGCGCTGTTTTGCGTTTCGTCCAAGACGGTGGGTGGAGTTCGTCCGAACCCCTTAATTTCCTGCCTGAGACGGGTCAGAACATGTTTTCCCGCGGGGGTTCTCTCGGGCGAACTTGGTTTCAGCCCCGTAACACGGACCTGAGTGTTGGCCTCGGCCAGCAAAAAAGAGCCGGGCGGGGATGACCCTGCCCAAATTGGAGTGAAACTGTGGATAGAGCCCAGAAAGAGAAAGTGGTCGAGGAACTCGGCCAGATTTTCGAAAGCTCTGGCGTCGTTGTGGTCTCCCACTACGAGGGTCTCACGGTTGCCGAGATGCAGGACCTGCGCGCGCAAATGCGTGAAGCTGGCGGGTCGGTCCGCGTCGCCAAGAACAGGCTCGCCAAGATCGCCCTGGAAGGGAAGCCTTGCGCCAGCATCGCCGATCTTCTGACGGGTATGACCGTTCTCACCTACTCCGAAGACCCCGTGGCTGCGGCCAAGGTCGTGGAGAAGTTCGCCAAGGACAACTCGAAGCTCGAGATCCTCGGCGGTGCGATGGGTGAAACGGCTCTGGACGTCGACGGAGTGAAGGCCGTTGCCGCGATGCCCAGCCGCGAGGAGCTCATTGCTTCCATCGTGGGCTGCATCGGTGCACCTGCCTCGAACATCGCCGGCGCCATTGGCGCACCTGCCTCGAATATCGCGTCCATCCTTTCGACCATCGAAGAGAAGGCCGCGTAAGGCAACGAATGAGAGCCGCGTAGGGGTTGATTGCCTCGCGTTGGAACACATCTAGACAGACGGAAAGCGAAAAATGGCTGATCTGAAGAAACTTGCTGAAGAGATCGTGGGTCTGACCCTTCTCGAAGCCCAAGAACTGAAAACCATCCTCAAGGACGAGTACGGCATCGAGCCCGCCGCTGGCGGCGCAGTGATGATGGCCGGCCCTGCTGGCGGCGACGCCGGTGCTGCGGAAGAAGAGAAAACCGAGTTCGACGTGATCCTGAAGGCCGCTGGCGCCCAGAAGATCAACGTGATCAAGGAAGTCCGCGCCATCACCGGTCTTGGCCTGAAAGAAGCCAAGGAACTGGTCGAAGCCGGCGGCAAGGCCGTCAAGGAAGGCTGCGACAAGGCCGAAGCCGAAGACATCAAGGGCAAGCTCGAAGCCGCTGGCGCCGAGGTGGAGCTCAAGTGATCGGACGCCGCCCCGCGCGGGTGGCCCGGTAGAGAATTGGCTGGATCCGGGAAAATTCCGGGTCCAGCCGAATGCGTCTCGGCAAGCGCCTCTGCGGGGGTTCTTTCCAAGGCGCGTTCGAATGGATCGGGCGCGTGCCGGTGGGACGGCACGCAGGTATGGATCCCGGACGCACCTTCATTCGTGAGCCGCCCTCCCGGTGCCCCGGCGGGATGTGCGCGGCGACAGACGAAAGGTACTATACCAGATGGCGACGACTCTCCTCGGCCACAAACGTTTCCGCCGCTATTACGGCAAAATCCGCGAAGTTCTGGAGATGCCGAACCTCATCGAGGTTCAGAAAAGCTCCTACGACCTGTTCCTGAAGTCCGGTGACGAGCCTCAGCCGATGGACGGCGAAGGCATCATGGGTGTCTTCCAGGGCGTTTTCCCGATCAAGGATTTCAACGAGACGGCTGTTCTCGAGTTCGTGAAATACGAGCTGGAGAAGCCCAAGTACGACGTTGAAGAGTGCCAGCAGCGCGACATGACCTACAGCGCGCCGCTGAAGGTGACCCTGCGCCTCATCGTGTTCGATGTGGACGAGGACACCGGCGCCAAGTCGGTGAAGGACATCAAGGAACAGGACGTGTTCATGGGCGACATGCCCCTGATGACGCCCAACGGCACCTTCGTGGTGAACGGCACCGAGCGTGTGATCGTTTCCCAGATGCACCGCTCGCCCGGCGTGTTCTTCGACCATGACAAGGGCAAGACCCACGCCTCGGGCAAGCTCCTCTTCGCCTGCCGGATCATCCCCTATCGCGGCTCCTGGCTGGACTTCGAGTTTGACGCCAAGGATATCGTCTTTGCGCGCATCGACCGCCGCCGCAAGCTGCCGGTGACCACCCTGCTCTATGCCCTCGGGCTGGATCAGGAGGCGATCATGGACGCCTATTACGAGACGGTCAGCTACAAGCTGAAGAAGAACAAGGGCTGGGTGACCAAGTTCTTCCCCGAGCGCGTCCGTGGCACGCGCCCGGCCTATGACCTCGTGGATGCCAAGACCGGTGAAGTGATTGCCGAGGCCGGCAAGAAGGTGACGCCGCGCGCGGTGAAGAAGATCATCGACGACGGCGAGATCACCGATCTGCTGGTGCCGTTCGACCGCATCGTCGGCAAGTTCGTGGCCAAGGATATCATCAACGAGGAAACCGGCGCCATCTACGTGGAAGCCGGCGATGAGCTGACCTGGGAGACCGACAAGGACGGTGAAGTCACCGGCGGCACCCTGAAGGAGCTGGTCGACGCGGGCATCACCGATATTCCGGTGCTCGACATCGACGGCGTGAACGTGGGTGCCTACATCCGCAACACCATGGCGAACGACAAGAACATGAACCGCGACACCGCGCTCATGGATATCTATCGCGTCATGCGCCCCGGCGAGCCGCCCACCGTGGAAGCCGCCAGCACCCTCTTCGACAGCCTGTTCTTTGACAGCGAGCGCTACGATCTCTCGGCCGTGGGCCGGGTGAAGATGAACATGCGCCTCGATCTCGACGCCGAGGACACCCAGCGCACGCTGCGCCGCGAAGACATCGTGGCCTGCATCAAGGCGCTGGTGGAGCTGCGCGACGGAAAGGGCGAAGTGGACGACATCGACCACCTCGGCAACCGCCGTGTCCGCTCGGTCGGCGAGCTGATGGAAAACCAGTATCGCGTGGGTCTGCTCCGCATGGAGCGGGCGATCAAGGAGCGCATGAGCTCCGTCGAGATCGACACTGTGATGCCGCAGGATCTGATCAACGCCAAGCCCGCCGCTGCCGCGGTGCGCGAGTTCTTCGGCTCGTCGCAGCTCAGCCAGTTCATGGACCAGACCAACCCGCTCTCGGAAGTCTCCCACAAGCGTCGCCTTTCGGCGCTTGGCCCGGGCGGCCTGACCCGTGAGCGTGCCGGCTTCGAGGTGCGCGACGTGCACCCGACCCACTATGGCCGGATGTGCCCGATTGAAACGCCGGAAGGCCCGAACATCGGCCTCATCAACAACCTCGCCAGCTTTGCGCGGGTCAACAAGTATGGCTTCATCGAAACGCCCTATCGCCGCGTCGAAAACGGCAAGGTGACCGATGAAGTGCATTACATGTCGGCCACCGAAGAGATGCGCCACACGGTGGCTCAGGCCAACGCCTCGCTCGACGAGGACGGCAAGTTCACCAACGACATGGTGAACACTCGCCAGTCGGGTGAATACACCCTGGCGCCCAACGAGAACGTGGACCTGATCGACGTGTCGCCGAAACAGCTGGTTTCGGTTGCCGCCTCGCTCATCCCCTTCCTCGAAAACGACGACGCCAACCGCGCCCTCATGGGCTCGAACATGCAGAAGCAGGCCGTGCCGCTGCTGCAGGCCGAGGCTCCGCTTGTGGGCACCGGGATCGAGCGCAAGGTGGCCATCGACTCCGGCGCCGCCATTCAGGCGTTCCGCGGCGGGATCATCGACCAGGTCGATGCCCAGCGGATCGTTGTGCGCGCCACCGAAGACCTGGAGCCGGGCGACCCGGGCGTGGACATCTACCGTCTGCGCAAATTTCAGCGCTCCAACCAGAACACCTGCATCAACCAGCGCCCGCTGGTGAAGGTGGGTGACACGGTGGTGAAGGGCGAGGTCATCGCTGACGGTCCGAGCACGGACATGGGTGAGCTGGCCCTCGGCAAGAACGTCGTCGTCGCCTTCATGCCCTGGAACGGCTACAACTACGAGGACTCCATCCTCATCTCCGAGCGCATCGCCAAGGATGACGTGTTCACCTCGGTCCACATCGAGGAATTCGAAGTGGCCGCGCGCGACACCAAGCTTGGCCCGGAAGAGATCACCCGCGACATCCCGAACGTCGGCGAGGAAGCCCTGCGCAACCTCGACGAGGCCGGGATTGTCTACATCGGTGCCGAGGTCGGCCCCGGTGACATTCTCGTGGGCAAGATCACCCCGAAGGGCGAAAGCCCGATGACCCCGGAAGAGAAGCTGCTGCGCGCCATCTTCGGCGAAAAGGCCAGCGACGTGCGTGACACCTCGCTCCGCCTGCCGCCGGGCGATTTCGGCACGGTCGTGGAAGTGCGCGTCTTCAACCGCCATGGCGTGGAGAAGGACGAGCGGGCGCTTCAGATCGAGCGGGAAGAGGTGGAACGCCTGGCCCGTGACCGGGACGACGAGCTCGCGATCCTCGACCGCAACATCTATGCCCGTCTGAAGGACATGATCCTGGGCAAGATGGCGATCAAGGGGCCGAAGGGCATCAAGCCGAAGTCGGAAGTCACCGAGGAACTGCTCGACAGCCTGTCGCGCGGCCAGTGGTGGCAACTCGCCGTGGGTGAAGAGGACGAGGCGCAGGCCATCGAGGCTCTCCACGCCCAGTACGAGGCGCAGAAGCGCGTGCTCGACGCCCGCTTCGAGGACAAGGTGGAGAAGGTGCGCCGCGGCGACGATCTGCCCCCGGGCGTGATGAAGATGGTCAAGGTCTTCATCGCGGTGAAGCGCAAGCTTCAGCCCGGCGACAAGATGGCCGGTCGTCACGGCAACAAGGGCGTTATCTCCCGCGTTGTGCCTGTGGAAGACATGCCCTTCCTCGGGGACGGCACGCCTGTCGACTTCGTGCTCAACCCGCTGGGTGTGCCTTCGCGGATGAACGTCGGTCAGATCCTCGAAACCCACATGGGCTGGGCCTCTCGTGGGCTCGGTATTCAGGTGGACGAGGCTCTGGGCGAGTATCGCCGCTCGGGCGACCTGACCCCGGTGCGTGACGCGATGAAGATTGCCTATGGTGAAGAGGCCTATGAGGAGCACATCCAGTCGCTCGACGAGGGTATGATCCTTGAGACCGCTGGCAATGTGACCCGCGGTGTGCCAATTGCCACGCCGGTCTTCGACGGGGCCAAGGAAGTGGACGTGAACGACGCGCTTACCCGCGCGGGCTTCAACGAAAGCGGCCAGTCGATCCTGTTTGATGGCCGCACCGGCGAGCAGTTTGCCCGCCCGGTGACCGTGGGCATCAAGTACCTGCTGAAGCTGCACCACCTTGTGGATGACAAGATCCACGCACGTTCGACCGGCCCCTACAGCCTCGTCACTCAGCAGCCGCTCGGTGGTAAGGCCCAGTTCGGCGGCCAGCGTTTCGGGGAAATGGAAGTCTGGGCGCTGGAAGCCTATGGCGCCGCCTACACCCTGCAGGAAATGCTGACCGTGAAGTCGGACGACGTGGCTGGCCGGACCAAGGTGTATGAGTCGATCGTCAAGGGCGAGGACAACTTCGAGGCGGGCATTCCCGAGAGCTTCAACGTGCTCGTCAAGGAAGTCCGCGGCCTCGGCCTGAACATGGAACTCCTGGATGCGGAGGGCGAGGAATAAGGGCCTCGGCCCGCGACGGACGCGCTCTCAAGGCGCGTCCGCCTCTCCCATCTGCACAACTTTGAGGAATTCAAGATGAACCAGGAACTGACGAACAACCCGTTCAACCCGCTCACCCCGCCGAAGGTGTTTGACGAGATCAAGGTCTCGCTGGCCTCGCCGGAGCGGATTCTCTCTTGGTCTTTCGGTGAGATCAAGAAACCCGAGACGATCAACTACCGGACCTTCAAGCCCGAGCGTGATGGCCTCTTCTGCGCCCGTATCTTCGGGCCGATCAAGGACTACGAGTGCCTGTGCGGCAAGTACAAGCGGATGAAGTATCGCGGCGTCGTCTGCGAGAAATGCGGTGTGGAAGTCACGCTGCAAAAGGTCCGCCGCGAGCGCATGGGCCACATCGAGCTGGCCGCGCCGGTTGCGCACATCTGGTTTCTGAAGTCGCTCCCCAGCCGGATCGGCCTCATGCTGGACATGACCTTGCGTGACCTCGAGCGCATCCTCTACTTTGAGAATTACGTGGTCATCGAGCCGGGCCTCACCGACCTCCAATACGGTCAGCTGATGACCGAAGAGGAGTTCATGGATGCCCAGGATGCCTACGGGATGGACGCCTTCTCGGCCAACATCGGCGCCGAGGCGATCCGCGAGATGCTCAGCCAGATCGACCTCGAAGCCGAGGCCGAGCAGCTGCGCGCCGACCTCAAGGAGGCCACCGGCGAGCTGAAGCCCAAGAAGATCATCAAGCGTCTGAAGATCGTCGAGAGCTTCCTCGAGTCCGGCAACCGCCCCGAGTGGATGGTGCTCACGGTGATCCCGGTGATCCCGCCCGAGCTGCGCCCGCTGGTGCCGCTGGACGGCGGCCGCTTTGCGACCTCCGACCTGAACGATCTCTATCGCCGGGTCATCAACCGGAACAACCGTCTGAAGCGCCTCATCGAGCTGCGCGCGCCCGACATCATCATCCGCAACGAAAAGCGGATGCTGCAGGAGTCGGTCGATGCGCTCTTCGACAACGGCCGCCGTGGCCGTACCATCACCGGTGCGAACAAGCGTCCGCTGAAATCGCTCTCTGACATGCTCAAGGGCAAGCAGGGCCGCTTCCGTCAGAACCTTCTGGGTAAGCGCGTCGACTTCTCCGGTCGTTCGGTCATCGTGACCGGCCCCGAGCTGAAGCTGCACCAGTGCGGCCTGCCGAAGAAGATGGCGCTCGAGCTGTTCAAGCCCTTCATCTACTCGCGGCTGGAGGCCAAGGGCCTTTCGAGCACCGTGAAGCAGGCGAAGAAGCTGGTCGAAAAAGAGCGTCCCGAGGTGTGGGATATCCTCGACGAGGTGATCCGTGAGCACCCGGTTCTGCTGAACCGCGCGCCCACGCTGCACCGCCTCGGCATTCAGGCGTTCGAGCCGATGCTGATCGAAGGCAAGGCCATTCAGCTGCACCCGCTCGTCTGCTCGGCCTTCAACGCCGACTTCGACGGTGACCAGATGGCCGTGCACGTGCCGCTTTCGCTGGAAGCCCAGCTGGAAGCCCGCGTACTGATGATGTCGACCAACAACGTGCTGTCGCCCGCCAACGGCGCGCCGATCATCGTGCCCTCGCAGGACATGATCCTTGGCCTCTATTACATCACGATGGAGCGCGAAGGCATGAAGGGCGAAGGCATGGTCTTCGGCTCGGTCGAAGAGGTGGAGCACGCGCTGAACGCCGGCGAGGTGCACCTGCACTCCAGGATCAAGGCCCGGATCAAGCAGATCGACCACGAAGGCCAGGAAGTGTTCCAGCGGTTCGACACCACGCCGGGCCGTGTGCGCCTTGGTGCGCTGCTGCCGCTGAACGCGAAGGCCCCCTTCGAGCTGGTCAACCGCCTGCTTCGTAAGAAAGAGGTGCAGCAGGTCATCGACACCGTCTACCGCTATTGCGGGCAGAAGGAGTCGGTCATCTTCTGTGACCAGATCATGAGCATGGGCTTCAAGGAGGCCTTCCGCGCCGGTATCTCGTTCGGCAAGGACGACATGGTGATCCCCGACAACAAGTGGACCATCGTGGATGACACCCGCGAGCAGGTGAAGGACTTCGAACAGCAGTACATGGACGGCCTGATCACCCAGGGCGAGAAGTACAACAAGGTGGTCGATGCCTGGTCGAAGTGTAACGACCGCGTCACCGACGCCATGATGGAGACCATCTCTGCGGTCAAGAAGGACGAGACAGGCGCCGAAGCGGAGCCGAACAGCGTTTACATGATGGCCCACTCCGGTGCCCGGGGCTCGGTCACGCAGATGAAGCAGCTCGGCGGGATGCGCGGCCTGATGGCCAAGCCCTCGGGCGAGATCATCGAGACGCCCATCATCTCGAACTTCAAGGAAGGCCTGACCGTGCTGGAGTACTTCAACTCCACCCACGGCGCTCGTAAGGGTCTGTCGGACACCGCGCTGAAGACGGCGAACTCGGGCTACCTGACCCGCCGTCTGGTGGACGTGGCGCAGGACTGCATCATCCGTCAGCACGACTGTGGCACCGAGCGGGCAATCACCGCTGCCGCCGCCGTCAACGACGGTGAAGTGGTGAGCTCGCTGGCTGAACGTATCCTGGGCCGCGTTGCGGCAGAGGACATCATCCACCCCGGCACCGACGAGGTGCTGGTGGCCCGCAACGAGCTGATCGACGAGCGCAAGGCCGACATGGTCGAGCAGGCCAATGTCGCGACCGTGCGTATGCGCTCGCCGCTGACCTGTGAGGCCGAAGAGGGCGTGTGCGCCAACTGCTACGGGCGCGACCTTGCCCGCGGCACCATGGTGAACACCGGCGAGGCTGTCGGCATCATCGCCGCGCAGTCGATCGGTGAGCCCGGCACACAGCTGACCATGCGGACCTTCCACATCGGCGGCGTGGCCCAGGGTGGCCAGCAGTCGTTCCAGGAAGCCTCGCAGGAAGGCATCGTCGAGCTGCGCAATGCCAACCTTCTCAAGAACGAGATGGGCGAGCAGATCGTGATGGGCCGGAACATGCAGGTTGCCATCATCGACGAGAACGGCACCGAGCGCGCCAGCCACAAGGTGACCTACGGCACCAAGGTCTTCGTGACCGAGGGGCAGAAGGTCGCCCGCGGCGACAAGCTCTACGAGTGGGACCCGTACACTCTGCCGATCATCGCCGAGAAGGCGGGCACGGCCAAGTTCGTCGACCTCACCACCGGCATCGCCGTGAAGGACGAGACCGACGACGCCACCGGCATGACCCAGAAGATCGTGATCGACTGGCGCACCGCTCCGAAGGGCAACGAGCTGAAGCCCGAGATCCTCGTGGTGGGTGAAGACGGCGAGCCCGTGCGCAACGATGCGGGCAACCCGGTGACCTATCCGATGTCTGTCGACGCGGTTCTGTCCGTCGAAGACGGGCAGGAGGTGAAGGCCGGTGACGTGGTTGCGCGAATCCCGCGGGAAGGCGCGAAGACGAAGGACATCACCGGTGGTCTGCCGCGTGTGGCCGAACTCTTCGAAGCTCGCCGTCCCAAGGACCACGCGATCATTGCCGAGGCCGACGGCTACGTGAAGTTCGGGCGCGACTACAAGAACAAGCGCCGGATCTCCATCGTGCCGGGCGACGACAGCCTCGAGCCGATCGAGTACATGGTGCCCAAGGGCAAGCACATCCCGGTGCAGGAAGGCGACTTCGTGCAGAAGGGTGACTACATCATGGACGGCAACCCGGCGCCGCATGACATCCTCTCCATCATGGGTGTCGAAGCGCTGGCCGAATACATGATCGACGAGGTGCAGGACGTCTATCGCCTTCAGGGCGTGAAGATTAACGACAAGCACATCGAGGTTATCGTTCGGCAGATGCTCCAGAAGTGGGAGATCCTCGACTCGGGCGACACCACACTGCTGAAAGGCGAGCACGTGGACAAGGCCGAGTTCGACGCCGCCAACGAGAAGGCTGTGAGCAAGGGGGGCCGCGAGGCCCAGGGCGAGCCGATCCTGCTAGGGATCACCAAGGCCAGCCTGCAAACCCGCAGCTTCGTCTCGGCCGCGTCGTTCCAGGAGACCACCCGGGTGCTCACCGAGGCCGCCGTTCAGGGCAAGCGCGACAAGCTTGTGGGCCTGAAGGAGAACATCATCGTGGGCCGCCTCATTCCGGCGGGCACCGGTGGTGCGACCCAGAAGGTGCGCCGCATCGCCACCGAGCGCGACCAGAAGGTGATCGACGCGCGCCAGGCGGAGGCCGAAGCCGCCGCCGCCCTGGCCGCTCCGATGGACGACGATATCGTGGGGGGCGACGAGTTCGACACCCTCGTGGAGACGCCCGAGAGCCGGTAAGCACCGGGTTTCGCGGCAAGAATCGGAGGGGCCTCGCGGCGACGCGGGGCCCCTTTGCCATGGGGGGCTTGCGTTGCGACGCGGGCCGCTTACCTTTTCAGGGTCGAAAGGAGTGTGGCCATGGCCGGAGGATGGGCAAAGGACGGGGCGGTGAGCGAGCAGATCGAAGCATCGATCAGCGACGAGTTGCAGCGCCTGAAGGCCCGGCGCGGCCCGCAGGGTGAGAGCCTGACGCATTGCGCCGAATGCGAGGAGGAAATCCCCGAAAAGCGCCGGCTGGCGATTCCGGGCGTGAAGCTCTGCATCGACTGCCAGCAGGAGCGCGACGGCGCGTTCAAGGCGCGCGGCGGGATCAACCGGCGCGGCTCGAAGGACAGCCAGCTCAAGTAGGGTGCGCCATGGATGCGCCCCCAACGGGCGTCGCGCGAACGCTTGCGCTTGTCACATAATCCTCCTACCGCTGCGTCATGGCTGAGCTTTCCGAAAACCTGCGCGGCGCCGTTCTGATGACCGCCTCGATGGCGTCCTTCACCATCAACGACACCTTCATCAAGTCCCTGTCGGGAGACTTGCCGCTGATGCAGACAGTCTTCCTGCGCGGCTTGGCGGTGACGCCGCTGCTGGCGCTGCTTGCGTGGCATCGCGGCGCCCTGCGGTTTCGGCTGACGCGGGGCGACGGGTGGCTGCTGGTGCTGCGCAGCCTGAGCGAGATCCTCGCCGCGCTGTTCTTCCTCACCGCGCTCTACAACATGCCCTTGGCCAACGCGACGGCGATCCTCCAGGCCGCGCCGTTGATGGTGACTCTGGCGGGTGCGCTGTTGTTTGGCGAGGCGATCGGGATCTGGCGGATGTCGGCGATCCTGATCGGCTTTGTCGGCGTGCTGCTGATCGTGCAGCCGGGCGGCGAGGGCTTCACCAGCTATTCGATCTGGGCCTTGGCGGCAGTGCTGGCCGTGGTCGCGCGAGACGTGTTGACCCGCAAGATGAGCGGCGCGCTGCCCTCCCTCACCGTCGCCACCGTCACCGGCTTCTCCGTAGGCGCTGCGGCGGGAATTGCCGCGCTGTTCGAGCCCTGGGCGCCTGTCTCTGCCGGCAATGCGCTGGCCCTCGGCGGTTCGGTGGTGGCGATCCTCTTCGCCTACACGCTCTCGGTCACGGCGGTAAGGGTGGGCGATATGGGGTTCGTTGCGCCGTTCCGCTACACCGGCCTGCTCTGGGCTCTGGTCCTGGGCCTGCTGGCCTTTGGCGACTTCCCCGGCCCGCTCACCCTGATCGGCAGCGCCATCGTGATTGCGGCGGGCCTCTTCACCTACCTGCGGGAACGGCGGCTGGCGATCCGGCGAAGAGAAATTGCGCAGGCCCCGCCGCGGTGAAAGTCAGCCCGCGTCGGTGAAGGTAAGCGGGCCTGTGATACCGCGATCGGCCAGAAAGCCCCTTATATCGCAGATCGGCCCCTCGATCACCTCGTGAGGGTCCGCTCCATCATGATCGGCGGCCTTGTCGATGGCGAAGTAGCTGCAAGGTTCATCGGGCGCCATCGAATAGACAACAAAACTCGCGTTGGACCCGATGTGGAAGCGCCCCGGGCCTGCGCGCCCAATCAGGTTCCCTCCGTCGAGCTTTCGGTAGAGAAAGGTGTTCTCGCGAAGGTCGATCCAGGCCACTGTGTAGGTTTCGTCCTCCCAAAGTACACCGTAGTCGCATCCGGAAAGCAGTGTCATGGCGAGAAGCGCGAGGCGTCGCACGGTGCGGTCTCAGCTCACGCCTGTCTCGGCGGCGTGAAACTTGGCCAGCGCCTCTTCGGTGATGCCGAAGGTCTTCGACAGCGCCCGCGCCACCTCGCCTTCGATGGGCACCATCTCTTCGAAGTCCTTCTTCTTGAAAGGGGTGCCGTTGGTGGAGTTCAGCCCGCGCACGAACATGTCTTCGCCGGTGTAGGTGAGCGTTGTCATCTGCCGCCAGATCGTATCGTGCCGGAAGTGGACAACCGTCTTGTCGATATGCGGGCGGATGTAGACGCCGAGCGCGGGCGTCCAGTATTGCCGCTGCTGGGCGCAGGCGCGGATGCCCTCCTCGTCGATGCAGACGGTATAGCCCTGGTTGAAATCCACCGCGAACTTGTGCTCGCGCTTCATGATCTCGTGCCCGTCGTCGAAAGCCTCGCGGAAGCGCTCGACGAAGCGGTAGCTCACGCCGTCATCGTCATCCAGCCGGAACTGGCCGCAAACCCCGCCCTGCGGGTCGATATGCTCGCGCATCGCCTTAAGACAGGCCACCCGATGGTTGAGCGGCTCGTATTGCACCAGCCGGGCCTGTGGCAGGGTGGCGAGCATGTCTTTCAGGCGCTCGTCATAGGCCTTGGGCAGCTGGTTGCCGGTGAGGACGACGAACTTGAAGTCTTCGTCGGTTTGCAGCCGGAGGCCGGGCAGGGTGAAGGTTTCGAAGTAGCGAAACCGCTCTTCCAGCCGTTCTTCGCCATAGAGAAAGTGGATCCGGTCCTGAATGGTGGCGTGCTCGCGCCGAAAGCCGCCGTAACAGGGGTAGGAAAAGCGGCATATGCCGAGAATCTGTACGATGTGACTGGTCCTTAACCGGTGGTCTCTGCCCCGAGCGGTAAGGTAGGCGGCAGCGATTGGCGAGGCAAGGGTGCGACGCCTCCAGGGCCGCTTCGGCCCGATTTCGGGCCGGGGCAATGCACAATCGCCGAAAGCGTTGCAATCAAGCCCCGCCAGCCCCCGCAGGTGTTGACAGC
>NZ_QTNQ01000040.1 GCF_018424695.1 Vannielia litorea | reverse complement strand
CCCGCCTCACCGTCCGCATCCTCCCCGGCCTCTCGCAATCCGACCCGGCAGACGTGATGCGCGGCGAAGAAACCCAGATCGCCGGGTTCCTCGCAGGCTCGCCCGACTTCGACGGCATCCTCTGCCTGCCCGGCACCCACTCCAAATGGGCGCATGTCTCGGCAGGCGAGATCGTGTCTTTTCGCACCTTCATGACGGGCGAGCTGTTTTCGCTGCTCTCCTCCCAATCCGTCCTGCGCCATTCGCTCCACGGCGAAGGCTGGGACGAGGCCGCGTTTCTCGATGCCGTGCCAGAGGCCATGTCGCGCCCCGAGCGCCTCGCCTCCGCGCTCTTCTCCCTGCGCGCCGCCGCGCTGCTCTCCGACCTTCCACCTGCCGTCGCCCGCGCCCGCCTCTCCGGCCTGCTGATCGGGCTCGAACTGGCCGCCGCGCGCCCCTACTGGCTCGGCCAGCGCGTCGCCCTCATCGGTGGCCCGCTGCTGACACAGCCCTACGCCGCCGCCCTCAGCGCGCAGGGCGTCACCCCTGAAACCCGCGATGGCGAAAACCTCGCCCTCGCCGGCCTCACCGCCGCCCGCATCGCCCTCGCCTGACCCCGTAGGGTGCGCGTTCACGGCGCACCGTCCTCTCGGAGCCGCTCATGACCCGCAACATCGTCGCCATCCTCCGTGGCCTCACACCGCCCGAGGCCGTTGCCATCGGTGAAACCCTCATCTCCGCCGGGATCACCCGCATCGAGGTTCCGCTGAACTCGCCCGACCCGCTCGCCTCCATCGCCGCCATGGCCAAAGCCTTCCCCGAGGCCCTGATCGGCGCAGGCACCGTGCTGACACCTGAAGACGTGGCCGATGTCGCCGCCACCGGCGCCCGCCTCATCGTCTCGCCCGACACAAACCCGGCGGTGATCGACGCCACCGTGGCCGCAGGCCTGCTCTCCTATCCCGGCTGCATGACCCCGTCCGAGGCCTTCACGGCCCTCCGCCACGGGGCGACCGGCCTCAAGCTCTTCCCCGGCTCGCTCATCGGCCCGGCGGGCCTCAAGGCCATCCGCGCCGTGCTGCCGCCGGATACCGAGGTGCTCGCCGTGGGCGGGGCCGGGCCGGGCAACTTTG
Organism: Vannielia litorea; assembly: GCF_018424695.1. GTDB lineage: Bacteria > Pseudomonadota > Alphaproteobacteria > Rhodobacterales > Rhodobacteraceae > Vannielia > Vannielia litorea_A. Next base: position 35,112 of record NZ_QTNQ01000040.1, on the reverse strand, counting down.
CCGACTGGGCCGCCGCGGGCGTCTCCGGCTTCGGCATCGGCTCGGCGCTTTACGCCCCCGGCGATACGCCCGGGACCATCGCAGAAAAAGCCGCCACCATCACCGCCGCCTACGATGAGGTCATGCCATGAACGTTTCCGTCTTCGATCCTCGCCCCTGCACGCTCGGCGAAGGGCCGCTCTGGCACCCCGAGCGCAACCAGCTCTTCTGGTTCGACATTCTCGGCAATCGCCTGCTCTCCCGCCTTGGCGATGAGGCGCTGGAGTGGCAGTTCGACGAGCACGTCTCCGCCGCAGGCTGGGTGGATCGCAACACCCTGCTCATCGCGTCGGAGAGCCAGCTCTTCACCTTCGACCTGGAGACAGAAGAGCAAACCTACGTCGCCGCGCTGGAGTCCGAAAACACGGTAACCCGCTCCAACGATGGCCGCGCCGACCCGATGGGCGGCTTCTGGATCGGCACGATGGGCAAGAATGCAGAGAAGGCCGCAGGCGCGATCTACCGCTATTACCGGGGCGAGCTGCGCCGGCTCTACGCCAATATCACCGTGGCAAACTCCATCTGTTTCGCGCCGGGCGGGCGCACGGCATATTGGTCCGACACCGAGACCGGGAAAATCATGCGCGTTGCACTCAATGAAGATGGCTGGCCCGACGCCAAAGCCGAGATTTTCGTGGACCTCGGCGAAGAGGGCCGCCTGCCGGACGGGTCGGTCACGGATTGTGAAGGCGCTCTCTGGAACGCCCAGTGGCAAAGCGCGCGCATGGTGCGCTACCTGCCCGACGGCACCCAAGACCGGGTTATCGAGCTGCCCGCCTACCAAACCACCTGCCCGGCCTTCGGCGGCGACGGTCTGGCGACGCTCTATTGCACCTCCGCCGCCGTTGACATCGAAAGCCCCGACGCCGAGCAGGGCCGCACCTTCGAGGTGGCGCCGGGCGTGGCTGGCCTCCCCGAGCCGCAGGTCATCCTCTGACCTCCCCCGCGAGAACGCCTCGAAGGGCGGACGAGCGCTCCCCGTGCCCGCTCATCAAGCCCCTCGGGGCTTTCTTCGCCCTGACTACCCCGTCACGCCAATCGGCCAGGGCGCAAACTCCTCCTCGCCCACGCCCAGGGCCTCGCTCTTCGACTTCTCGCCGCTCGCCACCGCCAGCATCCTCTCGAAAATCTGCTGCCCCACCTCGTCGAGCGACATCTCCCCGTCGATCACCGTGCCGCAGTTCACATCCATGTCGCCGCGCATCCGCTCGAACATCGGCGTGTTCGTCGCCAGCTTGATCGTGGGCGCGGGCATCGAGCCAAAGCAGCTGCCACGCCCGGTGGTGAAGCACACAAGGTTGGCCCCGCCCGCGATCTGCCCGGTCGCGCTTACCGGGTCGTAGCCCGGCGTATCCATGATCACGAGGCCCTTCTCCTCCACCGGATACGCATATTCGTAAACCGCGTTGATCCCGGTCGAGCCGCCCTTCTTGCTGCCGCCAAGGCTCTTCTCGATCACATTGGCCAAGCCACCGGCGTTGTTGCCGGGTGAGACCCGCCCGTTCATCTGCACATCGCGGCCCTCGTTGTACTTGAGCCACCAGTTGATCCGCTCGATGAACTTCTGCCCCACCTCCGGCGTCTTCGCCCGCGCGGTCAGCGTGTGCTCGACGCCATAAAGCTCCGGCGTCTCACTCAAGATCGCCGTCCCCCCGTGCTTCACCAGAATGTCCACGGCCTTCCCAAGCGCCGGGTTGGCACTCAGCCCCGAGAAGCCATCGGAGCCACCACACTGAAGCCCTACCATCAGGTGTTCCGCACTCACCGGCTCCCGCTCAATCGCATTCGCCTCGTCCAGCATCTCGCGGATCACCCGCTTGCCTTCCTCGACCGCGGCCGCCGTGCCGCCGACATGCTGCATGGTGATCGCCCGCAGCATCTTGCCGCTCTCCAGGCTCTCCTTCTCGAAGAACTCCCCCAGATTGTTCCGCTCGCACCCCAGCGAGCACACCAGCGCCCCCGCCGTGTTCGGGTGCCGGATATACCCCGCCAGCGTGCGCCGCAGCAGGTCCATCGGCTCGCCGGTCATTTCCATCCCGCAGCCCTGCTGGTGAACAAAGGCCACCACGCCATCGACGTTGGGCCACTTCTCCAACCGCTCCTCGTCGAAATAGGCGCTGATCTTGCGCGCCACCGTGGCCGAGCAGTTCACCGTGATGAAAATCCCGATGTAATTGCGCGTTCCAACTCGCCCGTCCTTGCGCCGGATGCCCATGAACCGCGCGCGCTCGTGCTCGGGCAGCACGGGCGTTTCAACGTAATCCTTTGAAAAGCGGTAGTCTTTCTGGAAGTCATCCACGAGCACGTTATGCGAATGCAGCCATGTCCCCGGCGCAATGTCCTCGCCCGCGAACCCGATGATCGTGGCGTATTTCAGCACCGGCTCGCCCTTGGCAATCGCCCGCGTGGCAATCTTGTGGCCCAGCGGCACGTCCTGCAACGCGGTCACCCCCTCGCTCGCCACCGTGGTCCCGGCGGCGATCTCGACCCGCGCCACAACCACGTTGTCGGCCTCGTCCAGCCGGATCACCGGGGATTTCTCAATTACCTCGCTCACAGCAACCCTGCCTCTTTCATGAAGCCCATCAAATCCGCCGTCTGCCGCTCGGTCAGCCCGCTGGCCCCCGGCGGGCGGCAGGCGCCGCAGTCCATCCCCTGCGCCGTCAGCGCGGCCTTCACGCCGGTCACGTTGGTCCCGCCCATCTCCTCGGCGCGGATGTCCTCGAACACCCGCATCCCCTCGATCAAGCGCCCCGCTTCGGGGTAATCCCCCGCCGCCAGCGCATCGCGGATCGCCACCGAGCGCTCAGGCCAGACGTTGATCAAACCGCTGGTGAACCCGCGCGCGCCCACCGCGTAGAGCGGCGGCGCCCAGACCTCGGCCAGCCCGGCGACCCAGATCACATCCTCCGGGCTCTCCTCGATGGCTCGCGACAGATTCAGCGCGTTCGTCGTTGCCCATTTCACCCCGGCCACGCCTTCGATGGAGCAGATCTCCGCAATCGCATTCGGCCCCATCCCGTCGTTGCGCAGGTAGAGCATCACCGGCAGCCCGTCGCCTGCATCGACAACGCGCCGCACGTAATCGGCATAGCCGCGGGGCGACACGAAGGGGTCCGGCGTCTGGTGGATCATCAGCGCATCCGCCCCGGCCTTGGCCGCATGCTTCGCCGCACGCTCCGCCTCTCGGATGCTGCGCCCGATTCCGGCGAACACCGGCGCCCGCCCATCCACCATCTCGACGACCGAAGAGCACATCCGCGCCGCCTCGGCCTCCTCCAGCGAGTAGAACTCGCCCGTGTTCCCGTTCACGACAAGGATATCCACGCCCGCATCAACCGAGCGATCAATGATCGGCACCAGTTTCTCCGGCGCGATCTCGCCGTCATCCCCGTAGGGCGTCACGAGAATGCCCGAAATCCCGGCCAGCGCCTCCCTTACCCGGCTCATGCCGCACCTCCAAAGCTCTCTTCGGCCCGCGTCCACTCCCGCGCCTTGTCGCTCAGGGTAAAGCCAAGGCCGGGGCGCTCGGGCACATGCATCTTGCCGCCTGAAATCTCCAACTGCTCGTTGAAAAGCGGCAGCCACCATTCAAAGTGCTCCACCCAGCCCTCGCTGGGGTAGGCCGCCGCCGCATGGATGTGCAGCTCCATCACCATGTGCGGCGCCAGCTCGATCCGCGCGGCCTCGGCCATGGTCATGACCTTGAGGAAGGGGGTGAAGCCGCCAATCCGGCAGACATCCACCTGGCTCACGTCACACCCGCCCTTGCCGATCAGGTCAAAGTGCTCCTGCGGCGAGGTCAGCATCTCACCCGTGGCCACCGGCGTCGCCAGCGCGCGGGCCAGCTCGGCGTGGCCGTCGAAATCCCAGGCGTCCAGCGGCTCTTCGATGAAGGCGAGGCCCATGCCATCCACCACCCGGCCGAACTGCAGCGCATAGGCCCGGTCCCACTGCTGGTTGGCGTCGATCATCAGGGCGATGTGCTCGGGCAGATGCGCGCGCATCGCGTCGATGCGGCGCAAGTCCTCTTGCCCGTCCGGCTGGCCGACCTTCATCTTGATCCCGCCGATCCCGGCGGCAATCGAGCGGTCGGCGGCGGCCTTCATCTCGTCAATCGAGGCCTGCAAGTACTGTCCCTGCGAATTGTATATCCGCACAGAATCCCGATGCGCCCCGAAGAGCTTGGCCAGCGGTAACCCCGCCCGCCGCGCCTTCATGTCCCAGAGCGCGGTATCGAACGCGCAAATCGCCTGATAGGCCATCCCGCCCCGCCCGAGCGAGATACTCTGCCAAGCCAGCCGCTCCCATATCCGGTTGATATCATTGGGGTCTTGCCCCAGCAGGATCGGCGCCAGCTCGCAACCCAGCGCATACATCCCCGCCCCGCCTGCCCGCAGCGTGTAGGAGAACCCGAGCCCCGTGTGCCCGCCCTCGCTCACCATCTCGACCATCAGCAGATCGAGCGCGGCAAGCGGGCTTTGCCGCCCGGTCAGCACCTTGGCATCGCTGATCGGCTTGTCCATCGGCACGACCACATGGCGCAGGGTCAGGCTCTCGATCCGGTCGGTCTGAAAGCGCGGCTTGTGCCCAGCCATAGGAGGCCGCGCGGCAATGCGCCGCTCGCTCAGATCGAGGCCCATCAGTTGATCTCCGGTTCGGGAACGGGCGCGCCAAAATCGGTGCGCAGGTAGTCAAAATCGCACCCCTTATCGGCCTGCTCGATATGCTGGCTGAACATGGCGCCATAGCCACGCTCGTAGCGCGGGGCAGGGGGCGTCCAGGCCGCCTTGCGCGCCGCAAGCTCCTCGTCGGAAACCTCCATCTCCAGCTTGCGTGCTTTGATATCCAGCACCACCATGTCGCCGGTCTTCAACAGGGCGAGCGGCCCGCCCACGTAGGCCTCCGGCGCGATATGCAGCACGCAGGCGCCGTAACTCGTGCCGCTCATCCGCGCATCGCTCATCCGCACCATGTCGCGAATGCCCCGCTTCAACAGCGCCTTGGGCATCGGCAGCATCCCCCACTCCGGCATCCCCGGCCCGCCCTGCGGCCCGGCGTTGCGCAGCACCAGCACGGTGTCGGCACTCATCGGGTGGTCTTCGTCGTTGATGATCTCCTTCAACTCGGCGTAGCTGTCGGCCACCAGCGCGGGGCCGCGATGCTGCCAGAAATCCGGGTTGCAGGCAGCGGGCTTGATCACCGCGCCATCGGGCGCGAGGTTGCCCTTCAGTACCGCCAACGACCCCTCGTGATAAACCGGGTTGCTCAGGGGCCTGATCACATCGTCATTGAAGTTCTTCGCCCCGTCGATGTTCTCGCCCACGCTCTTGCCGGTCACGGTCATCGCGCCCAGCTCCAGCTTGTCCCCCAGTTCCGCCATCAGCGCGGGCAGACCGCCAGCATAGAAGAAATCCTCCATCAGGTATTTGTCACCCGAGGGCCGCAGGTTGGCGAGCACCGGCACCTCGTGGCCGATCCGGTCGAACTCATCCAGCGTCAGGTCTATCCCCGCTCGCCGCGCCATCGCCAGCAGGTGAATGACCGCATTGGTCGAGCACCCCGTCGCCATCGCCACCCGCACCGCGTTGCGCGTGGCCTCCCAGGTGATGATCTTCTCCGGCGTCAGGTCTTCCCAGACCATCTCTACCGCGCGTCGCCCGCAGGCCGCCGCCATCCGCTTGTGGCCCGCATCCGGCGCAGGGATGCTGGAGGCACCCGGTAGGCACAGCCCGAACCCCTCGGCAATGCTCATCATCGTCGAGGCGGTGCCCATCGTCATGCAGGTGCCGTAGCTACGAGCAATCCCGCCCTCCACGCCATCCCACTCTTCCTTGCCAATCGTGCCCGCGCGCCGCTCGTCCCAGTATTTCCAGACGTCCGTGCCCGAACCAAGCGCCTTGCCAGCGTAATTGCCCCGCAGCATCGCCCCCGCGGGCATGAAAACGAAGGGCAGACCCATGGAAATCGCGCCCATGATAAGCGCGGGGGTGGACTTGTCACACCCGCCCAGCAGCACCGCCCCGTCAATCGGGTGGCTCCGCAGCACCTCCTCCACCTCCATCGCGCCGAAGTTGCGATAGAGCATCGAGGTCGGCTTCAGGAACTGTTCGCTGAAGCTCTGCACCGGCATTTCCACCGGCATGCCCCCCGCCTGATACACGCCTTTCTTTACAAATTCCGCCCTGTCCCGCAGGTGGTGGTGGCAGGGCGAGAGGTCCGACCAGGTGTTGATGATCGCAATAACCGGCTTGCCCTCCCAGTCATTGCCATCCAGCCCCATCTGCCGGGCGCGGGAGCGGTGGCCCATGGAGCGCAGGTCGTCAGGTGCGAACCAGCGGGCGGAGCGCAGGTCTTCAGGTTTCTTCATGGCGGGCCTCAGGAGATGGGCGTGGCGAAGGTGAACATCAGCGTAATGATCACCCCGGCCAGCACCAGCCCTCCGATCCAGGGCCAGAGGCCGTAGCCATTGATGTCTTCGTCAGAGTCGCGACCGATCATGAGGGTCTCCTCAGTTCAAGAGTTCGGGCAGCCACAGCGCGATCTGCGGGAACATCATCACCAGGACGAGGCCGGTGATTTGCAGCGCGATGAAGGGCAGCACGGATAGGAAGATTTCCTGCAATGTCACATCTTTGGGCGCAACCGACTTGAGCCAGAAGCAGGCCGGGCCGAAGGGCGGCGACAGGAAGTAGATCTGGATGTTCATCACGAAGAGGATGCCGAACCAGATCTTCGCCTGATCCTCGGTGAGGCCAAGCTCGGGTGCCAGCGTCATCACCACGGGCGCAAAGACGGGCACGGTGATGAGCACGATGGCGATCCACTCCATGAAGGTGCCCAGCACCATCAGGATCAGCATCATGACGATCACGGTCCCCATGGCCGAAAGCCCGAGGTTCAGGAACAGCGACCGGATGAAATCGCCCCCACCCACGAGGTTGAAGATCCCCACGAAGGAGACAGCCCCGAGGATCAGCCAGATGATCGTGCCCACCGTGGTCATGGTGCCCAGCAGCGAGGCCGAGATGACATCCCAATTGAACCGGTTGCGCACCGCGGCAATGAACAGCGCGCCGATGCAGCCCACCGCGGCGGACTCCGTGACCGAGGCAATGCCGCCATAGATCGAGCCCATCACCATCGCGATGAGGATGATGCAGAGGATCACCGCCGTCAGCCGCTCCTTCGAAAGCTTCTGCTGCTTGCCGGTGATCTCGGCCACCTCTGCGGCCGTGGGGGCCATCGAGGGGTTCAGGTTCACCCGGATCAGCACGTAACCGGCATAGAACGTCGCCAGCATGATGCCCGGGATCGCACCGGCCATGAACAGGTCGCCAATCCCCACCTCTGCGGACACGCCGTAAACGATGGTGATGATCGACGGCGGGATCAGCGTGGCCAGCGCACCGGCGGCACAGATCAGACCAATCGAGAGCTTGCGGTCATAGCCAAGGCGGAACATCTGCGGCAGGGCGACAAGCCCCAGCATCACGATCTCGCCGCCCATCACGCCCGACATGGCCGCAAGGATCACCGCCACAACGGTGGTCTGCACCGCAACGCCGCCGCGCAGGTTGCCGGCGAAAATGCTCATCGCGTCAAACAGGTCTTCGGCAATGCCCGCCCGCTCGAGGATCGAGGCCATCAGAACGAAGAACGGCACGGCCACGAGGCTGTAGTGCTCCAGCAGGCCCGCCGCGTTCGACGACACCAGGAACAACCCGCGTGGGCCAAAGAAGCCGACCGCCATGATGACCGAAACGAAGAGCGTCACCACGCCCAGCGGCATCCCCGTCATCATCAGCACGATCAGCAGGATCACCATGATCAGCGAGATGGTGCCAAGGTCCATGCTGCGCAGTTGCAGCGCCTTCGACGGGTCCATCGACGCGCCCAGTCCCGAGATCCAGTCGGACACCGCTTTGAAGATCTGGATATCCAGCACGTGGCTCAGGAAAGCGGAGACGAAGTAGAACACGAAGTAGACGGCCACCGCCTTCACGATCAGCTTCGCCCAGCCGGAGCTGAGGTGGCGATGCAGGTTCATCGTGAGCTGCGCCAGATACATGAAGGCGCCGAGCACCATCAGGCTCTTCATCATGAAGGGCAGGGGCGAGTTGAAGGCCGAGCCCGAGGTCTCAACCCGCATCACGCTGTCATAGGCCCTCACAGAGGCGTCGGTCAGCAGCATGTAGAGCGCGAAGACGCCCACCACCATGGCAAGCAGGTCGAGCCACCAGCGGGTGCCGGGGCTGGCGATGTTGTGGATGACGGTGATGGCGATGTGCCGCTTCTTCATCGTCACGTAGCCGGCCGACAGCATCCAGGCGGCGGCAACGGTGACCATCACGGTCTCGAAGGCCCAATAGGTCGGCTGGTTCAGCACGTAGCGCGAGAAGACCTCCCAAAGGGTGGCCAGCGCGGCGATCATGTAGAAGGTCGAAACCGCAATGCCCACCACGTGGCTGGTGTGTTCGACGGGCGTGTAATCGGCGCGCGCCAGATCGGGCTCGTCGTCATGGTGAAGCGGGTCCTGATCGGCAATCCCGGTGTGGCTGGCCTGCACGGCCTCGTCATACGGCTGGCTCATCTGCGCGCTCCCCCTGGCCCTCTCTGGGGCCGTCCCTTTCGCGGAAAATTCTCAGGCCTCTCAGGGCCATGGGTGGCCTGCGCCCCCACGAAGGGGCGCAGGCGCGGGGCTGCTCAGAGCAACCCGGCTTCCTTCATGAAGGCGACATGAGCATCATAGACCTCTTTGGCGAGGTCGGTCTGAGAGGCAAAGTCGCTCCAGGCTTCCTGGGCGATCACCCGAAGCTTGTCGCGCTCTTCCTGGCTCCAGTCGATGACTTCCAGCTCACCGGCGGCCTTGTCGCGGGCCACCAGCTGGCGGTCCAGCCGGTCGAAGTGCTGGCGCAGCCCGTTGTAGGCGGCCAGATACCAGGTTTCGAGCGCCACACGTTCCTGCTCGCTCAGCTCGTCATAGACCTGCTGGCTGATGGTGAACTGCAGGATCGGGGTGGAGTGGATGCCGGGGAAGATCGGGAACTTGGCGATCTTGTGCATCCCGTTGGCGTCGTTGTTGGCATAGGCGCTGTTGTCGGCGGCGTCGATCACGCCCTTCTCCAGCGCGCCATAGGTCTCCGAACCCGACATCGAAACAGGCGCAGCCCCCGCCCGCTTGAACACGTCGGCAGCAAGGCCCTCGGGCGAGCGGATCTTCAGGCCCTTCAGGTCTTCGACGCCGCGCACCGGCACCTTCGAAACGAAGGCTTCGCGGGCATAGGCGCCGCAGCCCACCACGTGCACGCCGGGGAAGTGGGTGTCATAGAGCTTTTGCAGCATCTCCTTGCCGCCGCCCTGCGCGCAGAAGGCCTGGATCTGGTCGGCGCTGTCGTAGCCCGCGATCAGGTCGCCCATCAGCGCGAAGGCCGGGTCGACCCCGGCGAAGTAGTTGATCGAGGTCAGGTCGCCGTCGAGGATGCCAACGCCGATGGCTTCGGCGGTCTCGCGGCGCGGCACAACCGCATCCACGGGCAGAAGCTCGACACCCAGCGAACCGCCGGTCATCTCTTCCAGCTTGGGCACCCACTCTTCGTTGAGATAGGCCAGCGAAGCGTGGCTGGCGTTGGAGCTGGTCTGAATTTTCAGCGTCCGCTCGGCGGCCATCGCGGCCGTTGCCATTGCGCCGATGACGGAGGCAACCGCAAGGGTGCTGACCGTCTTGGCGAGGGTTTTGAATGTCATTGGTATCCTCCCGATTACCTGTTGCCAGCCGTACGCCCGGTCCTCCCCCGGCGCTGCGACTCGCTTACTGATATATTAGTTGTCTAATTGCGACAACCCTCCGTGACGTAAGGCGGGCTAAAGGTTAGTTAAGAAAGAGCCCAACGTGCCTTGTGGCAACGAAGGGCCCCTCCACCATTTTCCGATGTCTCCTATGCATCACTTGTGCATGGGATGTGCATGGGTTGTGCATCCCCGCTTTTCGCGGTGCCAAGCCCCGTTAACCCTGCCTGCCGTTTTACGTCCGGCCGGAGATCAGCTCTTCCATCAGCCCCATCTCCTCCTCGGTCAGGTCGGTCAGCGGGCTGCGCACCGGCCCGGCCTCAAACCCGCGCAGCCGCACCCCGGCCTTGATCGCGCTCACCGCATAGCCCGTCTTGCGGTCGCGGATCTTGGCGAAGGGATAGTAGAAATCCTTCAGCATCTGCTCGCATTTGGCATCGTCGCCTGCGGTGAAGGCGGCGTGAAATTCCAGCGCCGTCTCAGGCACGAAATTGAACACCGCCGAGCTGTAGGTGGGCATCCCCGCACCGCGATAGGCCTGGGCAAACAGCTCATGCGTCGGCATCCCGCCGATGTAGCTCAGCCTGTCGCCCATGCGCACCGTGATGCGGCGCACCGTGTCGATATCGCCGGTGCCGTCCTTGAAACCGATCATGTTCGGGCACTCGTCGGCCAGCCGCGCGATCATCTCCTCCGTCACCCTCGCCTGGCCACGGTTGTAGACGATCACCGCCATCTTGGTGGCCTTGCAGACCGCCCGGATATGCGCCTCGATGCCCTCCGCCGGGGCACCGATCAGGTAGTGTGGCAAAAGCAGGATGCCGTCACCGCCCGCCGCCTCGATGCCTTGTGCGATCTCGCAGGCCAGCCGCGTGCCATAGCCGCAACCGGCGATGATCGGCTGGCCGGGCTGGGCCTCCTTGGCCACCCGCACGACGTCCACAATCTCTTGTGGCGTAAGGGAAAACATCTCCCCCGTTCCACCCGCCACGATCAGCCCCGCAACCTCGTAATCGCTCAGCCATTCCAGGTGTTTGCGGAACGGATCGGCAGCAAACCCCCCATCCGCGCCGAAGGGCGTCACCGGAAAGGAGAGCAGGCCGGTGCGGATGCGGGCCTTCAGATCGTTGTTGTCGAGCATGTCTTGTCCTCAGCGATTGTTCTCTTTGCGCCAGGTTTCGAACCGGGCCAGGTTGCTTTCGTCGGTGGGCGGGTAGAGCCCGATGATCGTGGCGCCAGCCTTCACGCGGTCCACCACGAAATTCTCGTAGGCGGTCATTTCCACGGCCTCGTCCGCAACCTCGTCGGCCATCTCGGCGGGGATGACGATGACGCTTTCGTAATCCCCCACGATCACGTCGCCGGGAAACACGGCCACGTCACCGCAGCCGATGGGCCCGTTGATCTCGATGGCCTCGTGAAGCGTAAGGTTGGTCGGGGAGGAGGGGCGGTTGTGGTAGGCGGGGATGTCGAGCTTGGCGATGGTGCCTGCGTCCCTGAAGCCGCCGTCGGTCACCACGCCTTCGCCGCCCCGCACCATCAACCGGGTGATCAGGATGTCCCCGGATGATGCCGCACGAGGGTCCTTGCGGCTGTCCATCACCATCACGTGGCCTGCGGGGCATTGTTCGATCGCCTGCCGCTGCGGATGTTCGGGATTGCGGAACTCTTCCAGCGTATTCCGGTCTTCTCGCGCGGGGATGTAGCGCAATGTAAACGCGGGCCCGACCATATTGCGCCCCTTGACCGCGACAGGATGCACATCCTGAAGCACCTGGTTGCGCAGCCCGCGCTTGTAGAGCGCAGTGGCCAGCGTGGCAACGGAAACACCCCGCAGTTTCTCGCGTGTGGCATCAGTGAGTGACAAGGCGCGTCCTCCCGTGTTCAGGCCCGTGATCCATCTCGTGTTGCGCTGACTGATATATTAGTGTTTTCAAACTTGCAATGGGCCTCGTGGGCTGACAGGATGCCGTAGTTTCAGGGATGTGATCGCTAACATGAACGACCATGGGACATTCACCGATGTCATCGCCCGCCTCGGAATCGGCGGCGAGGCAAAGAGTGCCCCCCAAACCGCTGCGGCACGCACGCTCGATTCGCTCCGCCGACGGATCATCTCGCTGGAACTCCCCCCTGACACCGTGCTCACGCGCAACGATCTGGCGCGGGAATACGGCATCTCGCAAACCCCGCTCCGCGACGCCCTGCAACGGCTCGAGGCCGAGGGACTGGTCGATATCTTCCCCCAGAGCAAAACCGTCGTCACCCGGATCAACCCCGACGAGATCGAAGAGGCCCATTTTCTGCGCCGCGCCGTCGAAATCGAGGTTGTCCGCAAGCTGGCCGTGGAAGGCGTGGGCGAAAGCACCCTGACCCGTCTGCAAACGCTTGTTTCCATGCAGGAAATGGTCATTGCAAACCAGGATGAGATCGGTGCGTTCCAGGATATTGATGACGCCTTTCACCAGGCGCTCCTGTCGGCGGCGGGCTATGCCGGGCTGCATCGGCTCATCCGCTCCCGTTCGGGGCATCTCAACCGGCTCCGGCGGCTCGACATGTGGGATGACGAGAAGGTTCTGCGGATCATCAAGGAGCACAAGGAAATCATCGCGGCCTTGCGCGCCGGTGATCCGGAGGCCGCTGTCGAGGCCGTCAGGCGACATTTGAGCCAAACCATCAATCGGCTCGACAAGCTGCGCGCCGAACATCCCGCCTATTTCCCTGAATAGCCATCAGAATTTCGGTCGGCCAAAGGTCCATTCCGGCCAATGCTTCTTCATCTCGCTGGCGTCGTCGCGCACCGTGTAGCCGCAGGCGAGGTAATTGGCGTGCAGTCGATTCAGCGCCTCTCGGTCCAGCGTCACACCCAGCCCCGGCCCCTCCGGCACGCTCAGCGAGCCGCCCTCGAAGGCCAGCTTGCCGCCTTCGATCACCTCGTCCACCTGCCACGGCTGGTGGGTGTCGCAATCGTAGGTCAGGTTCGGTGTGGCGGCGGCGAGATGGGTCATCGCGGCAAGGCTGATCCCGAGGTGCGAGTTGGAGTGCATCCCCAGCCCCAGCCCCCAGAGATCGCAGATATGCGCGAGGTGGCGGCAGGCCATGAGCCCGCCCCAGTAGTGGTGGTCGCTCAGGATCACCCGAAAGGCATCCTGCGCCATGTTTGGTGGAAGATGTACGTTTTCAACCACATACATGTTTGTCGCCAGCGGTATATCGGTGGCCGCCTGCACCTGCGCGTTCTCGCTTAGTCCTGCTGTCGGGTCCTCGAGGTACTCCACAAGCCCCGTCAGCCGGGGCAACAACTTCAGCGTCGTTTCCACCGTCCAGCCGCCATTCGGATCAATCCGCAGCGGCGCCTCGGGAAAGGCCGCGCGCAGCGCCTCCAGCCCGGCAATCTCCTCCTCCGGCTCCAGCACTCCGGCCTTGAGCTTGATCGCCTTGAAGCCATTCTCGGCGACCATCTTGCGCGCCTGTTCCACCAGCCCTTCCGGTGTCAGCGCCTCGCCCCAGTCGTCCCCGGTGCCATCCGCATGGGCTGCGAACTTGTAGAAGAGATAGGCCGAGAACGGCACTCGCTCGCGCACCTGCCCGCCGAGCATGTCGACCACGCGCTGCCCTGTCGCCTTGCCAAGCGCATCCCACATGGCAACCTCGATTGCCGCCACCACGCGTGGCACCAGCCGCTCGGCGCCGGTGTAGCCCTGCGAACTGCCCCCGGCATGCACCACCCCGGCGGCCCAGAGCGCGTTGAGGTCGCTCACCTTCCTGCCAACCATGGCCGCACCCACGGCGGCGATCCCATCGACCACCGCCTTGGTGCCATAGCTCTCGCCCAGCCCCACCACGCCGTCTTCCGTCTCCACCTCGATCACCGATCGCAGAGCGAACGGCTGGTGGCAGCCCGCGTTGTTCAGCAGCGGTGGATCGGCGAAGGCGATGGGGGTGACGCGAACATCCGCGATGCGCAAGTCAGCCATGGTTCACCCGGTTCGCTTCGATGTACTCCATGTCAATATCCTGCCCCAGCCCCGGCTCTTCGCGGCCATGCACGTAGCCGTCGGCATCCATCTCGTCGTCGATCCGGTTCTGGTAATCGGCGGGCGCGTCGTAATCGGTGAAGGGGTGCAGCAGCCCGCGCTCGTAGTAGGTGCAATTGTGCGAGGCCAGCGCCACGGCGAGGTTGCCCGCGCCCGTGCCATGCACCTCGCAGGCCATGTGAAAGCTCTCGGCCATATGGGCACATTTCATCGCCGGGCTGATCCCGCCCACGTCCCACACCCCGGTGCGGACCATGTCGCAGGCGTCGTGCTTCACCCATTCGGCCCGGGTCCAGTGCTTGCCCGTCATCGTCTCGGGGCCGAGGATGTTGAGGCCCGTGCCTTCCCTCAGCCACTTGTAGGAGCTCATCGAAGCCTCCTCCATCGGCTCTTCCATCCAGACAAAATCAAGCTCTTCCAGCTTCCTGGCCATCCAGAGCGTCTCGGAGCGGGAGTAGAAGTGATGCGGGTCCAGCATCAGCGGAAAGCCCTCGCCCACCACCTCGCGCACCGCGGCGCAGGCCTTGTAATCCAGCCGCACATCTGGCGCACCCGGCATGGGCGTCATCCAGCCGTGCAGCTTGATCGCCTTGTAACCGCGGCCCAGCATCCATTCGGCAAAACGGGCGTAATCCTCGGGCGTCGCAAGCCCACCTTCCATGTCGTCGCCGCACATGGTGGAGCCATAGGCGAGGATCTTCGGGCGCGCGGCGCCCAGCAATTTCCAAACCGGCTGGCCGGTGACCTTGCCCATCAAGTCCCATAGCGCGAGGTCGACCGCCGTCAGCACGCGGTCGGTCAACTGCCCGCCCGAGAGACGCTGCCAGTGGTAGATCGCATACCACGCCCGGTCGATCAGCAGCGGGTCTTCCCCGATCAGGTTGGGCCGCACGAACCGTTCCAGCACATCCTCGCGCACATCCACCGGGCGGCACACCGCGCGCCCCTCGCTGCCGTCCTCGCAGATGATCCGCAGCAGCGAGGAGGTGCCGGTGCCCTCGGGGCCGGGGTGGTTATGACCATCGCTGTCGCGCTGGGTGTAGGTGCGGTGGGTGAAGGTGATCGCCTCGACGCGCTCGATCTTCATGTAAGGGCCTCCCTGAGAAAACTCGCAGCCCGGCTGATGCAGGCATTGGCGGCGGGCACGAGCCTGCCGCGATTGATGAACCCATGGGTCACGCCGGGCTCCAGATGCCACGTGGTCTCTACCCCGGCGGCCCGGAGGTGTGCGGCCATGGCCTCGTTTTCGCTCAGCAGCACGTCGATCTCGGCGGCAATGAGCAGGGCAGGCGGCAGGCCTCGCACGTCGGCTCTGAGCGGCGCAATCAACTCGTTGCGCAGCCCGTCCGGATCATACATGGCAAAAAGTTCCTGCATCCGGCCGCGCGTGAGGCCCGGTCCCTGGCCATGAGCGCGGTAGCTCTCGGTGTCAAAATCGTCCCCGAAGACCCCGTAATAAAGCACTAGCCCGGCCAGCTTCGCGGTGGTCGACAAGGCGGTGGCCACGGCAAGGTTGGCCCCGGCAGAGGCGCCGCCGATCGCAATCTTGCCGCCCTTTTCTGCCAGCCATGCCAGCGCCGCGCGGCAGTCTTCCAGCCCGGCAGGGTAGGGATGCGCAGGTGCGAGGCGATAGCTGATGCTCAGCACATCCCAGCCGCTCTCCAGCGCCATCCCGGCGGCAGAAGGCTCGTGCAGCGCAATCGAGCCGCCCGCCCATCCGCCGCCATGGATATAAAGCAACGTGCCCGCATCCCCACCCTTGTAGAGCCGCGCCGCCTGTGGCTGCCCCGCGCCGCCGCTGTAGGTGAGTTCTTCCATCTCCGGCGTCGGCAGCCCTTCGTTCCAGAAAGCCTCGGCCTCGGCTGGGGTAAACCCGTCATTCAGCCGCTGCGCCTCCTCCATGCCCTCTGCGTAGCGCATCACGCCTCTCCCATGTAGCGATGGCGCTGTCGCGTGCCGCGCAGGGCCGGGTCGGCGATGGGCACCGAGCTGAGCAGGGCCTTGGTGTAGGGGTGCTGCGGGTCGGTGATGATCTGCTCGGTCTCGCCGATCTCCACGATACGGCCTTGGTACATCACCGCCACCCGGTCGCAGAAGTAGCGGATCACGGCCATGTCGTGGCTGATGAAGATGAAGCTGAGGCCCATCTCGGCCTGCAATCTCAAAAGCAGGTCCAGCACCTGCGTGCGGATTGAAACATCGAGCGCGCTTGTCGGCTCATCGGCGATCACCAGCTTGGGCTCCAGCGCGATGGCGCGGGCCACCACGATCCGCTGCCGCTGGCCCCCCGAGAAGGCATGGGGGTAGCGCTCCATCATCTCGGGCGCGAGGCCAACATCGGTGAGCAGTTTGGCCACCCGGTCTTCCAGCTCCTGCCCGCTGGCCACACCGTTCACCACCAGCGGCTCGGCAATGAGTTGTTTGACGGTCATGCGCGGGTTTAGCGAGGCGAAGGGATCCTGAAAGATCATCCGGATCTGCTGGCGATAGCTCTGCATTTCGGCCCGGCCCGCCTTCACCAAGTCCGACCCGCGATAATCCACCACGCCCTCCGGGTCATAGACGCGGGCAATGCAGCGCCCCACTGTCGTCTTGCCTGATCCGGATTCGCCAACGATGCCAAGCGCCTCGCCTTCGCGGAGTGAAAAGCTCACGCCGTCGACGGCGCGGGTCACATCCGTCACCCTCTGCAAGAAGCCCTCGCGCTTCTCGAACTTCAGCTTCAGGTCTTCCACCCGCAGGATCTCGGGCGCATCGGCCGCAGGGCGCACCTTGGCAGTAGCAGGCTCTTCCAGCCGCTTCACCGCGCCGAGCAGCCGCTTGGTGTAGGGGTGCTGCTGGTGGGCAAAGAGTGGCCCGGTCTCGCCGGTTTCCACCACATGGCCCTTCTCCATCACCACCACCTCATCGGCGATCTCGGCCACCACGCCCATGTCGTGGGTGATGAACATGATCGCCATGTCCAGCTCGACCTGAAGCTTGCGCATCAGGTCGAGGATCTCGGCCTGCGTCGTCACATCGAGCGCGGTGGTCGGCTCGTCGGCAATCAACACGTCGGGGCGGCAGGAAAGCGCCATGGCAATCATCGCGCGCTGCCGCATCCCGCCGGAAAACTCGAAGGCATACTGATCCAGCGCCTTCTCGGGCTTCGGGATTTCCACCTGCGCCAGCATCCCCCGGGCAATCTCGCGGGCCTCCGCCTTGGTGCAGTCGCGGTGCAGGCGGATCGCCTCGATGATCTGGTTGCCGATGGTATGCACCGGGCTCAGGCTGCTCATCGGCTCCTGAAAAATCATCCCGATCTTGCCGCCGCGGATCTCGCGAATGGCCTTGCCGCGCGGGTCCAGCGCGGTGGTATCAGTTTCGCTTCCCTTCGAGGGCCTGAACAGCACGCGCCCACCGTTGATCTGGCCGGGGCGGGGCACCATGTTGAGGATCGCCCGCGCGGTGACGGATTTGCCCGAGCCGCTCTCGCCCACGATCGCCGTTGTCTTGCCCCGGTGCAGCTCGAAGCTCACGCCATGGAGCACGTCGAACATGCCCTTCCGGGTGTTAAACCCGACGTTAAGGTTTTCGACCGAGAGTATGGGGCGGCTGCTTGCTTCAGTGGCCATATGGGTCTGCGGCATCGCGCATGCCGTCTCCTAGGAAGTTGAAGGCCAGCACGGCGACCACGACGAACCCGCCGGGGATAAACAGCCAGGGGGCCTGTGAGATCGAGCGGATGTTCTGCGCCTCCTTCAGCAGCACGCCCCAACTGATCGCAGGCGGCTGTAGGCCGAGGCCAAGAAAGCTGAGGCCGGTTTCGGCAAGGATCATCAGAGGGATCGCCAGCGTCAGCGACGCGATGATGTGGCTGGTGAGCGAGGGCAGCATATGGCGGAAGATGATCCGCTTCTCGCTGGCCCCGTCGAGCCGTGCGGCGATGACGAAATCGTCGTTTTTCATGGCGAGGAACCGGCCCCGCACAACGCGGCCCAGTTCTGTCCACCCGACGAGGCTCACGATGAGGGTTATGACGAAGTATTGCTGATAGATCGGCCAGCTTGGCGGCAAGGCAGCGGCCAGCGCCAGCCAGATCGGGATGGTGGGCAGGCTCAGGACAAACTCGATCAGCCGTTGAATAACGGTATCGGTCCGCCCGCCGTAATAGCCTGAAATTCCTCCCAAAGTTATGCCAAGCACCAGCGCAATCGCCACCCCGACAAGGCCGATGCTCATGGATATCCGGGTGCCGTAGACCACTCGGCTGAACATATCGCGCCCCAGCCTGTCGGCCCCGAAGAGGAAGAAGTTGTCACGCGGCTTCACCGTGGCCAGCAGGTGAATATCGGTCTCCCAGAGGCCCCAGAACTTGTACTCCTGCCCACGCCCGAAGAGCCTCAGGTAGATCTTTTCGCCGCTCGGCACATAGGTCACTGCCAGCGTGTCGGGGTCGCGCTCGCGGTCCATTTCCCAGACGTAGGGCCGAAAGCTCCAGCCATCCTCGCTGCTGTCGATGAAGTGGATCATCTGCGGCGGGTGATACACCGCGCGCCGGTTGCTGTCGGTTGGGTCGTTCGGGGCCACGAAGCCAGCGAAGAGCGACACCAGATACATGAAGCCGATGACCCAGAGGCCAATCATGGCGAGCCGGTGCTTCTTGAAGGCCCACCACGTGAGTTGCCACTGGGAGGCGATTGCCACCTCATCGGGCGTGTGGGCTTCCGCCACGGCGAGTGGTTCGTCGGGCTGATCGGGCAAGGCTTTGGAGGGTGTCTCAGTCATACTTCACCCGCGGATCGAGCAGGACGAGCAGGATGTCGGACAGCAGCATTCCGATCACGGTGAGCGAAGAGAGCATCAGCACGAAGGCCCCGGCGAGATACATATCCTGGGCCAGAAGCGCCTGAAGCATCAGCGGCCCTGCGGTGGGCAGGCTTAGTACGATGGCGGTGACAACCGCGCCTGACACGAGGTTGGGCAGCACCCAGCCGATGGTCGAGACAAAGGGGTTCAGCGCCACGCGCACCGGGTATTTCATGATAAGCCAGAACTCGGAGAGCCCCTTCGCGCGGGCAGTGTCGACGTAGGGCTTGTTCAACTCGTCCAGCAGGTTGGCCCGCATGATGCGGATGAGCGATGCGGTGGCCGAGGTGCCGAGCACGACGACGGGCAGCCAGAGGTGCTTGGCCAGATCCCAGACCTTGGCCATGCTCCACGGTGCGTTCTTGTATTCGTTCGAGAAAAGGCCACCCACATCTGCCCCGAAGTGGACAACGCCGATATACATGAGGATCAGCGCCAGCAGGAAGTTGGGGGTGGCAAGGCCGATGAAGCCCAGCGTGGTGGCGAGGTAATCGCCAAAGGAATACTTGCGCACGGCGGAATAGACGCCGATGGGGAAGGCCACGGCCCAGGTGAAGAGCAGGGTCGCCATCGAAAGGCAGAGCGTCAGCCCCATCCGGCCCCAGACCAGATCAGACACCGGCTGCCGCCACTCGAAGCTCATCCCGAAATCGCCCACCAGAAGGCGGCTGACCCATTTGAAGTATTGCACATATAGCGGCTGATCGAGGCCGAAGCGGGCGCGGAGGTTCTCAATCGAGGCTTGATCGAGCACCTCGTTGCTCTCGCCCAGCTTGGCGATGTAGGTCGTCAGGTAGTCTCCCGGTGGCGCCTGGATGAGCAGAAAGGCGACGATGGAGACACCGAAGAGAAACGGCACCATCCAGAGGATGCGTTTCAGGATGTAGCGCCAGATCATGGTGCGGGCCTGTCGTGGGGTGTTTTCGTTGCGCCATAAGGCGGTGGTGGAGGGCGGGCCCGAAGGCCCGCCCGAAGGGTCAGCTTTCCGGCCAGTACCAGGTTTGCGGCAGGGTCGGGCCCGGGTCGGGGTACATCCACGACGAGGGCAGGCTGCGCGGCGCGTTCTTCAGCTTCTTGTTCACCACGCCCACGAGGTTGGGGGCCAGGGAGATGCCGATGATCTCCATCTCGTCGGCGGCCTCCTGGTGAATCTGCCGGAAGATATCCAGCGCCTTCTCCTGATCGGCCTCCTGCTTGAAGCTGTCGTAGAGTGCGAGCCGCTTCTTCATGCTCTCGCTCGGCTCTTCACCCTCCGAGCCGCCGGAAAGATACCAACGAGTCCAAGGGATTGCGAACCAGCTGGCCTGCGGGTGCACCGCCAGAACGTCACGCGGAGAGAGCGTCGGGTCCAGCCCGCCGGGCGCGCCCCAGACCATGAAGTCATGCTCGTTGGCCTCGCCCCGCGAATAGTAGATCGACCGTTCGACCGAGGTCGAGTTCAGCTCGATGCCGATCTCTTCCCACTGCTCCTTGATGATCTCGAGGCTGTCGCCCCAATCAGGCTGCTCCACGCCGGTGTACTGTGCGTTGAAGACGATCCGGCTGCCATCTGGGAAGAGGCGATAGCCTTCATCGTCCTTCTCGGCATAGCCGGCGGCATCGAGCAGCTCATTGGCCTTGTCAGGGTCATACTCGGTGTGCTGCTTGCCCAGTTGCTCATTGTAGAGCACGTGGGTCGGCCGTGGCCCGATCTGGTAGGGTTCGCCCTGGCCCTGGTAGACGATGTCGATGATCTCCTCGCGGTCGATCCCGAGGCTCAGCGCCACGCGCACATCCTTGTTGCGGATGAACTCGCGCATTTGCGGGTTCTTGTGCGTGTGGTTGAAGTGGATCGCCATCGAGTTGGAGTTCGAGTTGATCATGTCGAGGATCTCGAAACCGCCCTTCTCGGCGTTCTCGGCAAAGACCGGCTTGTTGGCTGGGTTCGAAATTTTCCGGCGCTGAAAGTCGATGTTGCCAGCGATGGCCTCAAGCACCAGCGCCTCGTTATCCTGCGCCACGCCCATCTCCAGCGTGTCGATGTAGGGAAGCTGGTTGCCTTCCTCGTCGACCTGCCAGAAGTAGGGATTGCGCTCCATCACCACCTGTGTCGAGCCAGCGGAATAGCCCTCGCCCGTAACAACCCAAGGGTCCAGCGTGGGCCGCTCGGGGTTGGACCAGCGGTTTGGGGCCTCCACCTCGCCGCACTTCAGGCGGTAAAGTGCGGGCCAGTCTTCCACGGCTTCGGTCTCGTCCACCATCGACTGCACGTCATCGTTGTAGGCCGGGTGGAACTGCTGGCAGTAGTGTTTGGCCCAGAGCACCGGCTCCTGTGCGAGCGGCGTGGCCAGCTCTGTCAGGAAGGTACCGTAGGGCGCAGCGAACTTCAGCGTCACCGTATGGTCATCCACCTTCTCGGCCTGCATCGGCTCCCCGGCCACCACGAAGCGGGCAGGCGGATTGGGGTAGAATTCCTTGTTGTTCAACAGGTCGTTGACGAAGAACACCACGTCATCGGCGGTGAAGGGCTCGCCGTCCGACCACTTCATGCCCTCGCGGAGCTTGAAGGTGAATTCGGAGCCGTCTTCGTTGGTTTCCCAGCTCTCGGCCACGTTGGGCACCACGCCGGAAAAGTCGGCTTTCCAGCGGGTCAGGCCCTGTGGGCTAATGATGCGCAGAATGGAGTTGTGATCGTTCGAGCCGCCGAGCATCCGGCGCAGTTTGCCGCCGTAGGTGCCGATGTTCTCCAGCCCTGTGACCACCTCGGGCTGGGCTGGCAGCCGCTCTTCCAAGGGCGGCAGGTTGCCTGCGGCAACGGCTTCGGCCAGCGCGGGCGCTTCGCCTGCCTGGGCGGTGAACGGATGCAAGAATACGCCGACGGCAAGCGCGGCCACTGACGAGAATCGCCAATTTCGTGTCATGGATTTTCCTCCCTGTGCTTTCGCTCTTCCGAGTCTCAGCGGCACAAGGTCAGCATTTCCGATGACAACTTGTCAAACAAATTATCTCATGTTGTAATTTCGAGGCCCGTGATACATCTCCGGGCGGGAGAATGCGTTGATGAATACTGTGTCGAAAGATGTGCCTTCGCGGGGGGAGGCGGCCCATTCGCGGCGGCTGGAGAGCCAGATTTACGAGCGCCTGCTGGGGCAGATCCGTAGCGGGGACTACGTGCTGGGCGCCAAGTTGCCGGCGGAGAAGGACCTTTCGGCAGAGCATGGCGTGTCGCGCCCCGTGATTCGCGCGGCCCTTGCGCGGTTGCGCGAGGACGGATTGATCGTGTCGCGGCAGGGGGCCGGATCGTTCATCAGCGGGGGCGGTGATCACCCGGGCGCGGGGTATGCGCCTTTGCAGAGCATCGATGATATCGCGGCCTATATCGGCTTCCGGAAGATGCTGGAGGTCGAGAGCGCCGGTCTGGCGGCTCAGAAAGTGACGCCCGAGGAGGTTGCGGCGCTGGAGGCCATGCTGGAAGACATGGAGGCGAGCGTGCGCGAGGGCGCCTCGACCATCGACATGGATGCGCGATTTCACGTGCGAATCGCGGAGTTGTCTGACAACAGGTTCATACTTGATACTTTGCGCATGCTCCGGCCGCAGATGTTTTTTATCGGTAAGTTTGTGCGCAGTCTTGGCTCAACCGGATACCGGGAGGGCAAAGTCTCAATGGGAAACGAGCACCGTCGGATCTTCGACGCGATAGCCGCGGGCGATGCCAAGGCGGCGCGGTCGGCGATGGCCGAGCATATCGAGGCGTCCGAGCGGCGGGTGTTCAAGGGAGAGTGATCCATGACAGTTTCGGTTGATGTGGCCGTGCCCGCCCGGGCGCAGCTGGGGGAAGGGCCGGTTTGGGACGTGAGTGACCAGGCGCTGTGGTGGGCCGATATCTCTGGCGGAAAGATTCACCGCACCGGGGAGGATGGCACTGACGAGGCGTTCGACTTTGGCGAGCCGGTCGGGTGCATTGCACGGCGGGAGGCTGGCGGGCTGATCGTGGCGGCGAAGTCGGGCTTTTACCGGTATGACACCGAAACCTTGACAAAAGCCTTCCTGACGGACCCGGAGGCCGACCGGCCCGGCAACCGCTTCAACGACGGCGGCACCGATATGCAGGGCCGGTTCTGGGCCGGCACGATGAAAGACGGCGGCGAGCCGGAGCAGGTGGGCCAGTTCTATCGTTACGGCACGGATGGGGCGGTGACGCCCTTCTTCGACAAGGTCTACACCACCAACGGGCTGGCCTTCAGCCCCGATGGCAAGACGATGTACTACTCCGACAGCAATCCGTCGGTCCGCACCATCTGGGCCTGTGACTATGATACCGATACCGGAACCCCCTCGAACCGAAGGGTTTTCTTCGACACCCGCGAAGTTGCCGGGCGGCCCGATGGCGGCACGGTGGACGCCGATGGCTGCTACTGGATGGCCGGGATTGGTGGCTGGCAACTGGTGCGAATTACGCCGCAGGGCAAGGTGGACAGGATCGTGGAGATGCCGGTGGAGCGCCCGACGAAACCGATGTTCGGCGGGGCCAACCTCGATGTGCTCTACGTCACCTCCATCGGCTCCGACGCCGAGGAGGCGCTTGACGGAAACCTCTTTGCCGTCACCGGCCTGGGGGCGACGGGCGTGGCGCAGGCGAGGTTTGCGGGATGAAGATCACCGGGCTGCGCAGCTTCATGTCGCGCGACGGCAACCGCCCGCGGGTGATCGTGGCCGTCGATACCGATGAGGGCATCACCGGCTGGGGCGAATGCTACAACCACGGGCCGGACAGAGCCCTGCCGCCGCTGCTGGAATATCTCTATTTGCAGATCGAAGGAGAAGACCCGACGCGGATCGAGCGGTTGGTGCTGAAGCTGCTGCAACAATCCCGTTTCCCGCCCGGCGCGCTTGGGCTTGCGGCCATCGCCGGGATCGACCATGCACTTTGGGACATTTCGGCCAAGGCGCTGGGCGTGCCGGTGTACAGGCTGCTCGGCGGGCATGTGCGCGACAGGGTGCGGGTGTATCAAGGGGTCTATTCCGCGCCCGAGGCTGAGGCGGTGCGGGACCATGTGGCGGAGCACGCTGAAAAGTGGGGGTTTTCTGCCTTCAAACTCTCGCCCTACCGCTGCGACATTCATGCCGAGCCATGGCACCGGGTTGTTGCTGCGACGGAGGATTGGGTGGCCGAGTTGCGGGAGTTGTGCCCGGATGCGGAGTTTGCCTT
The DNA here is from genome assembly GCF_018424695.1 of Vannielia litorea. Lineage (GTDB taxonomy): Bacteria > Pseudomonadota > Alphaproteobacteria > Rhodobacterales > Rhodobacteraceae > Vannielia > Vannielia litorea_A. Next base: position 11,208 of record NZ_QTNQ01000040.1, on the reverse strand, counting down.
CGACGCCCATGCGCGGCTCTTCGAGCCCTATCAGGCGGTGGAGATGGGCAATGCGCTCGCCTCCTTCCGTCCGCTCTTTTACGAAGAGCCGATGCGGATGGAGAATATCGAGGCCTGGGGCGACTTGAAGAGGCAGCTCCGGGTGCCGCTGGCGACTGGGGAGAGCCTGTATTCACGCTTTGAATTCAACCGCTTGCTTGCCGTTAAGGGGGCCGACATCATCCAGCCCGACATCTGCGCGGTGGGTGGGCTGCTGGAGATGCGCAAGATCGCGGCGATTGCCGAGGCGCATTATGTCAATGTCGCGCCGCACAACCCGATGGGGCCGCTGGCGACGGCGGTGAACGTGCATTTCTGCGCCGCACAGCCCAACTTCAAAATTCTCGAATACCGGCTGCCGGGCACTTCGGCCTTCCTGACGCGTGACATGGTGCAGGCCGACGAGGCGGCGGGCTACGTGAAAGACCCGTATATGCCGGTGGATGGCCATCTTGAGCTGCGGCCCGACCGGCCCGGCTGGGGCGTGGACATCGACGAGGAGTATCTGGCGACCGACCGTTACATCCACTGGGAGCGCAAGCTGCCGGTGCGGCCCGATGGCTCTTACGGCTATACCTGATGCGCTTTGAGACCTTGGTGGACTGGAGGCGTGCGGAGCCTCGGGGCGACGGAATTTTCCTGTGTCCTGAGGGTGATGGCCCATTCCCCGCGTTGCTCTACTGCCATGCCCACGGCGGCGATTACACGCTTGGTAAACGAGAGCTTACCGAGGGCGCGCGTTGGACGAGTGGCGCACCCGGCCCGGCGTTTCTGGCTGCGGGGTTCGCCGTGTATTGCATCGACATGCCGGGCTTCGGCGCGCGGCAGGCGGAGGGCAGCGAGCAAGCATTGGCGCTTACCGAGGGCTGGCACGGGCGCTCGCTCTTTGCGCGGATGCTGGCCGACCAGCGTGGCGCCTTCGAACATCTCGCAGCGCATCCGCGCGTGGACCCTGCCCGCATCTTCACCTGGGGCGCCTCCATGGGCGCCGCGCTGGGAACGTGGCTTGCCGCGCTGGAGCCTCGCGTGGCGGGCGCCGTGAGCCTCATCATGCTGGCCGACATCGCCCCGATGATCGAGACCGGCGCGCATGAGCGGCATGGCCCGTGGTTCACGGCGCCCGGCCTTCTGCGCGAGGCCGATCAGGGCGACGTGGCCGCCTGCATCGCCCCGCGCCCGTTCTTCGTGGCGCATGGCGGGGCGGATCACCTCACCCCACAAAAAGCCCGCGATGCCGCGCTTGCCAAGCTGCCGCGGGCTGGCCTGACCACCTTTCTCCAGCCCGAAGCGGGCCACGGAGAAACACCCGAAATGCGGGCTGCGGCTCTGGCCTTCCTTGCCCGCCACGCCCATAAAACCGACAGGGAGAGACACTCATGATGAACCGACTGCTTATCACCGGCGCCGCGGGCGGCCTTGGCACCGTTTGCCGCGACCGTCTGAAACATATGGCGAAAACCTTAAGGCTTTCTGACGTGGTCGAGATGCCCCCGGCGGGCGAGAACGAAGAGGTCGTGGTGTGCGACCTTGGCGACAAGGCGGCGGTGGAAGAGCTGGTGAAGGATTGCGACGGGATCGTGCACCTTGGCGGGCGGTCCATCGAAGACACCTGGGAGGTGATTTCGAACGCCAATATCGACGGCGTGTTCAACCTCTACGAGGCCTGCCGGAAGACCGGCTGCAACCGGGTGATCTTTGCCAGCTCCAACCACGCGATCGGCTTTCACGAACAGAGCGTGAAGCTCGATGCAAATTCAGTGACCAAGCCCGACGGGCTTTACGGCGTGAGCAAGGTGTTCGGCGAGGCGATGGCCAGCATGTACTGGCACAAGTTCGGGATCGAAACCGCCTGCGTGCGGATAGGCTCGTGCTTCCCCGAGCCGAAGAACCGGCGGATGCTGAGCACCTGGATGAGCTACGATGATTTCATGCGGCTGATCGAATGCGTGTTCCGCGCGCCCAAGGTGGGCTGCCCGATCATCTATGGCGCATCGAAGAACGATGCCAGCTGGTGGGACAACGGGCAGGTGAGCTTCCTCGGCTGGGCGCCGCAGGACAACGCTGAAGACTTCCGCGCCAAGGTGGAGGCCGAAGAGGAGATGCCCGCGATTGACGCGCCGGTGGTTGTATATCAGGGCGGGGGCTTCACGGCGGACGGAATACACGAGGACTGACGATGGCGATATTCGGGGCGATTGCCGACGATTTCACCGGGGCGACCGACCTTGCCGGGCTTTTGGCGCGGAGCGGGGCGAAGGTGTCGCTGCGGATTGGCGTGCCGGAGGGGGGTGCGAGTGATGCGCCCTTCGAGGTGGTTGCCCTGAAGATCCGCACCGCGCCGGTGGCTGAGGCGGTGACCGAGGCACTGGCCGCGCTGGACTGGCTGAAGGGCACTGGGGCGGAGCGGTTCTTCTGGAAGTATTGCAGCACCTTCGACTCGACTGCCGATGGCAACATAGGCCCGGTGGCGGAGGCGCTGATGGCGGCTCTGGGCGCGAGGCAGACGGTTTATTGCCCTGCGTTTCCGGAGAACGGGCGCTCTGTCTTCATGGGCAATCTCTTTGTCGGCCAACAGCCGCTGGCGGAGAGCCCGATGAAGGACCATCCGCTGACGCCGATGGCGGATTCCAACCTGATGCGCCTGCTGCGCCCGCAGGTGACGCAGGAGGTGGGGCTGGTGGACAGGCTCACCGTGGCCCGCGGGGCCGAGGCGCTGAAGGACGCTTTGGGCCGCGCCGCACCCCATGTGGTGGTGGATGCCGTGGCCGATACCGATCTTGAGGTCATCGCCCGTGCAGGGCGTGACATGGCGCTGATGACGGGCGGCTCGGCTCTGGCGATGCCGCTGCCCGCGCTCTATCGCGAGGCCGGGCTGCTGGATGACGGGCGCAGCGCGGCGCAGGTGCCGCAGGTGGGGCCGGGGGCCGTGGTGCTTTCGGGCAGTTGCTCGGCCATGACCCGGGCGCAGGTGGCGGCCTATGGGGGCCCGTCCTTCCGCTTCGACCCACTGATGCTGGCGCGCGATGGCTATGGTGAAGCGCTGGACTGGCTGAGCGGGCAGGATATGGAAAAGGCCCCGATGATCTATGCCACGGCGGAGCCCGAGCAGGTGCGCGCCGCGCAGGCGGAGCTGGGCGTGGATCACGCGGGCGCCGTGGTGGAAGAAGCCCTTGCCGCGCTGGCGATTGCCGCGCGGGAGATGGGCGCGCGCCGCTTCGTGGTGGCCGGGGGCGAAACCTCGGGCGCGGTGACCAAGGCGCTGGGCGTGAGCCGGCTCGACGTGGGCCGCGAGATTGCGCCCGGCGTGCCGTGGTGCGGCTGCGTCTCCGGCGGGCAGGAGATTGCGCTGGCGCTGAAGTCGGGCAACTTCGGGGCTGAGAGCTTCTTCGCAGACGCGCTGGGGATGCTGGGATGAGCGAGGCAGCGCTGAGAGAGCAGATTTGCCTGCTGGCGAAGTCGCTCTTCGACCGGGGGCTGACCCATGGTTCCACGGGCAATATCTCGGCGCGCACGGAAGATGGTGGCCTGCTCGTCTCGCCAACCGGAACAAGCTTCGGGCGGCTGGATCCGGCGCGGCTGGCGCGGTTCGATGCGTCGGGCGCGCATGTGGGGGGCGACAAGCCGACCAAGGAAATGCCTTTGCACACCGCCTTTTACGACACGCGCGGCACGGCGGGTGCGGTGGTGCATCTGCATTCGTGCCACTCGGTGGCGCTGTCGATGCTGGAGGCGGACGCGGACGACTTTTTGCCGCCGCTCACCCCCTATGGCGTGATGCAGGTTGGCCGGGTGAAGCTGCTGCCCTTCTTCCTGCCGGGCGATCCGGCGATGGGCGAGGCGGTGCGCGGGCTGGCGGGCAAGCGCTCTGCCGTCATGCTGGCCAACCACGGGCCGGTGGTGGCGGGAAAGGATGTGGAGGCCGCCTGCAACGCCATCGAAGAGCTGGAGGCCACAGCCAAGCTGGCGCTGATGACGCGGGGCATGGGCGCACGGGGCCTCGACGAGGGCCAGGTGCAGGCGCTGGTGAGCAAGTTCAACCTGGAGTGGGACGCATGAGATTTTCGGCCAACCTCGGGTTCCTCTGGAGCGAGTTGCCGCTTCCGCAAGCGATCCGCGCCGCGAAGGCGGCGGGGTTCGACGCGGTGGAGTGCCATTGGCCCTATGCGATCCCCGCGGGCGAGGTGGCCGATGCGCTGGCCGAGACCGGGCTGGAGATGCTGGGCCTCAATGCATCGCGGGGTGATGCCTCCATCGGCGAGATGGGCTTCAGCGCGGTGCCGGGGCGCGAGCCTGAGGCGCGGGATGCGATCGATGAGGCGCTGGCCTACGCCGAGGCGACCGGCACCGGGAAGGTGCATGTGATGGCGGGCTTCGGCGGCGATCATGACACCTTTGTCGAGGCACTTGGCTATGCGTGCGACAAGGCGGCGGGGCTGGGCAAGACCATCTTGATCGAGCCGATCAACCACTATGACGCGCCGGGATACTTCCTTTCGACCACCGCGCAGGCCGAGGCGATTCTGGCCGAGGTGGGGGCAGAGAACCTGAAGATCATGTTCGATTGCTACCATGTGCAGCTGATGGAAGGCGACCTCAGCCACCGGCTGGAGCGGCTCTTGCCGAAGATCGGGCATATCCAGATCGCGGCGGTGCCGGACCGGGGTGCGCCGGATCATGGGGAAGTGAATTTCACCCATATCTACAAGCACTTGAAGGCGCTTGGCTGGGAGCCTCCGCTGGGGGCCGAATACAAGCCCGGCGGGCCGACAGAGCCGACGCTGGGTTGGCTGAAGGCGGCGCAGGACATCTGAGCCAAGCAAGGCTCTTGATCGGCGCGGGCGCTTGCGCTAGCAACTGGTATGATGAGTTTACCAGATGGCATAAAACCGAGAAAGCTGGCCGACGAGGTGCAGGAGCGACTGCTCAGGTTGATCCGCGAGGACGGTCTTGGGCCCGGTGATGCTCTCCCGTCCGAGCGCGAGCTTATGGCGCGCTACGAGATCGGGCGGCCGGCGATCCGCGAGGCGATGCAGGCGTTGCAGCATCGCGGTGTGATCGAGATCCGCCATGGCGGGCGCCCGAGGGTGGCGGAGCCGTCGCTCGACGGGCTGATCGGGCAGCTGGGCACCGGGGTGCGGCACCTGCTCGCCCATACCTCCTCGATGGACCACCTGAAGGAGGCCCGCGCGGCGCTGGAAGCCGAGATGGCCCGGATCGCCGCGCGACGCCGGACAGAGGTCGACATCGCCTCGCTGGAGGCGCTGCTTGCGGCGCAGGAGCTTTCGGCAGAGGAGCCGGAGAAGTTTCTTGAGATCGACGGCAAGTTCCACCGTCGGATTGCGGCCATTTCGGCTAACCCCATTTTCGAGACCCTCGCTGCCGGCGTGTTCGATTGGTTGCGCGACTTTCACGCAGAGGCGGTGCGCAAGCGCGGGTTGGAGCAACTGACGCTCACCGAGCACCGCGCCATCCTCGATGCGATCGCAGCAGGGGATGAGGGCGCGGCGGCGAAGGCCATGCGCGACCACCTCGAACGCGCGAATGAACTCTATCACCAGGACCACTTCCAATGAGTGAACGCATCGAAGCGGACTACCTGATCGAAACCCCGGTGGACCCGGCCAAGGCGGCGGAGGCGATGGCGGGGGAGCAATCGTCTGGAACTTTCGTCAGCGTGCCGGGGGAGACGCCGGAGCTGCGCGAGCGCTCGGCGGCGCGGGTGGAGGCGCTGGAGGTCGTGGGCGAGGTGGCGGAGCCGTCGCTGGGCGGCGGGACCACGGGCGAACGCTACACCCGGGCGAAGGTGACGTTGAGCTGGCCGATGGGGAACATCGGCCCGTCGATCCCGAACCTCGTGGCGACGGTGGCGGGCAACCTCTTTGAGTTGCGCCAGTTCTCGGGGTTGCGGCTGCGGGATATCCGGCTGCCGCGGGCGTTTGGCGAGGCTTATACCGGGCCGAAGTTTGGCATCGAGGGGACGCGGCGCTTGAGCGGTGTCGAAAGCGGGCCGTTGATCGGCACCATCGTGAAGCCCTCGGTGGGCTTTGGGCCAGAGCAGACGGCGGCGCTGGCCGGGGATCTGGCAACGGCGGGCATCGATTTTATCAAGGATGACGAGTTGCAGAGCGACGGGCCGAATTGCCCGTTTGATGAGCGCGCGCGGGCGGTGATGCGCGTGCTGAACGACCATGCCGAGAAGACCGGCAAGAAGGTCATGTTTGCCTTCAACCTGACTGGCGAAGTGGACGAGATGCGGCGGCGGCACGACCTGCTGCTGGAGCTTGGGGCGACCTGCGCGATGGTGTCGCTGAACTCGGTGGGCTTTGCCGGGTTCTTGGCGTTTTCGCGCCATTCAGAGCTGCCGATCCATGCCCACCGCTGTGGCTGGGGTTACCTGAGCCGGGCGGACATGCTGGGTTGGGACTACGCCGCGTGGAGCAAGCTCTGGCGGCTGGCCGGGGCGGACCACATGCATGTGAACGGGTTGCGCAACAAGTTCTCGGAGGGGGACGACAGCGTGGTGGCCTCGGCGCTTTCGGTCGGCACGCCGATGTGGGACGACAAGCCCAGCGTGGCGATGCCGGTGTTTTCCTCGGGCCAGACGGCGGTGCAGGCGGCGGAGACCTATGCGCGGGTCGGTCACGCCGATTGCATTCACGCGGCGGGCGGCGGGATCATGGCGCACCCTGACGGGCCGGCGGCGGGCGTGGCCTCACTGCGGGAGGCTTGGGAGGCGGCGGTTTCGGGTGTTCCGGCGGCGTACTATGCCGCGACCCGGCCCGCGCTGAAAGGCGCGCTGGAGGCTTTCGGGTGAGCCTGCCGGGCGGCACATTGATCGGCTGGGTGGGGGACGACTTCACCGGCTCGGCGGCCAGCATGGAGGTGCTGGAGTTCGCGGGGGTGCCTGCGGTGCTGTTCCTCAACGTGCCGACGGAGGCGCAACTGGCGCGGTTTCCGGGCGTGCGGGCGGTGGGGGTGGCGACCACGGCGCGCTCGCATTCTCCCGGCTGGATGGAGCGGGAGTTGCCGGGGGTTTTCCGGTTCTTGGCCGAAACCGGGGCCAGGGTGGTGCATTACAAGACCTGTTCGACGCTGGACTCATCGCCCGGGATCGGCTCGATCGGCAAGGCGATCGACCTTGGGGCGGAGGTGGTGAAGGGGCCGTTCATCCCCTGCCTGCTCGCGGCGCCGAAGATGCGGCGCTACCAGGCTTTCGGGCATTTGTTTGCGTCCGGCCCCGGCGGAGTGTTCCGGCTCGACCGGCACCCGGTCATGGCGCGGCACCCGGTGACGCCGATGGATGAGAGCGACGTGGCGCGGCATCTGGCGAAGCAGACGGGCAAGAGCTTTGGGCTGGTGTCGGTTGAGGATCTGGGCGCTTCGCCGGAGGCGGAGGTCTGGTCATTCGATGCAATGACGGATGCGCATATGGGCCGGGTCGGGCAGCGGATGTGGGACCAGTCGCCGGTGTTTGCGGTGGGTTCGCAGGGGGTGGAATACGCGCTGGTGGAGCACTGGCGCGGGCAGGGTTGGCTGCCTGCGGAGGACCGGGGGGAGAGTGCGGGGCCGGTGGAGCGAATGCTGGCGGTGTCCGGCTCGGTTTCGCCGGTGACGGCGGCGCAGATTGCATGGGCGGAGGCGCATGGGTTCGAGGGGATCGAGCTGGATGCGGTGGCGGCTGTGCGGGGCGAGGAGACGGGGGCCTGTGAGGCGGCGCTCAAGGCGCTGGAGGCCGGGCGTGACCCGCTGATCTACACCGCGAAGGGGCCGGATGACCCTGCCGTGGCGCGGCTGCGGGCGGCGGTGCCGGCAGGCGGGATGGAAGAGGCGAATGCGCGGATCGGCGCGGCGCTGGGCAAGGTGCTGGCGCGGTTGCTGCGGCAGACGGGGCTCAAGCGGGCGGTGATTTCGGGTGGGGACACCAGCGGCCATGCGAGCCGCGAGTTGGGGCTTTTTGCCTTTACCGCTCTGGCTCCGACGATCCCCGGTGCGGCGCTGCTCAGGGCGCATTCGGAGGATGAGAATTTGGCTGGGCTCGAGCTGGCGCTGAAGGGCGGGCAGATGGGATCGGACGATTATTTTGGATGGATCAAACGCGGCGGTGGTGCCGCAGGAGGAGAATGAGATGACCAAGGTTGCTTTGCTCGGTGCGGGCGGAAAGATGGGCGTTCGGCTGGCGCAGAACCTCAAACCGACGCGGTTTGAGATCGACCATGTTGAGGTGTCCGAGGTGGGCCGCAAGCGGCTGCTGGACGAGGTGGGCGTTGAGGCGGTGACGGACGGCGACAACGCGATCAGCGATGCCGATGTGGTGCTGATGGCGGTGCCGGACCGGCTGATCGGCAAGATCGCGCATGGCTTTGTCGACAAGCTGAAGCCCGGTGCGGCGGTGATCGTGCTGGATGCGGCGGCGCCCTATGCGGGGGAGATGCCGGAGCGCGATGACATCACCTACTTCTGCACCCATCCCTGCCACCCGCATATCCTCGAGGTACAGGAGACAAAGGAGGCGCAGGCGGATTACTTCGGCGGGATCGCGGCGCCGCAGGGGATCGTTTGCGCGCTGATTCAGGGGCCGGAGGAGCATTATGCGCTTTGCGAGGAGATCGCGAAGATCATCTATGCGCCGGTGGTGCGTTCGCATCGGTGTTCGTTGGAGAACATTGCCGTTCTGGAGCCGGCCCTGAGCGAGACGGTGGCGGCGACGATGAGCCTTGCGCTGCGGGAGGCGACGGACAGGGCAGTGAGCATGGGCGTGCCGGAGGCGGCGGCGCATGACTTCGTGCTGGGGCATCTGAAGATCGAGCTGGCGATTGCCTTTGGGATCTTCCCCGAAGGCAAGTTCAGCGATGGTGCGCTGATGGCGATCGACAAGGCGAAGAGCGTGATCTTCAAGGAAGATTGGCTGGATCAGGTGTTCTCGCTAGAGGCGGTGAAAAAGTCGGTGCAGGAGATCTGCGAAGGCTGATCGGCTTGACTCCCCGGCGGCGCACTGCGAGGGAATGGTATACCATTTGACGCGCCGCCGGGGAGGAACAGGCCATGAGCAAGGTGATCGCAATCGGGAACTACAGCGAGGCCGATCTGGCCAAGCTGAAAGAGACGTTCGACCCGGTTTTTCTGGCCGAAACCACCGAGATCGGCAGCCTCGACGAGGCCACGCGGGCCGGGATCACCGCGGCCGGGTTCAAGGGCCACAAGCCGTTTGGCCCCGAGGCGATGGACCTGCTGCCGAACCTTGGGGTCATCGCCAACTTCGGGGTTGGTTACGACAGTATTAACGTGGCGGCCGCCTCGGAGCGGGATATTCGCGTCACCAACACGCCCGATGTGCTGAATGATGATGTGGCAGACCTTGCCGTGGCCATGCTGCTGATGTGCGGGCGCGAAATGGAACATGCCAGCCAGTGGGCACGCAGCGGATCATGGGCCGAAAAGGGTGAATATCGGCTGAACCGCAAGGTCAGCGGCGGCAAGGCGGGCATCCTCGGGCTGGGCCGGATCGGGCGCGACATTGCCGACCGGCTGGTGCCCTTCAAGATGGATCTGCACTACTGGTCGCGCTCCGAAAAGGAGACGCCGGGATGGACCTACCACGAGAGCCCGACCGCCCTCGCTGCTGCTGTCGACTACCTGATCGTCGCCACCGTGGGCGGCAAGGCGACGGAAAATATCGTTTCGAAAGAGGTGCTTGAGGCGCTTGGGCCACGTGGCATCCTGGTCAACATCTCGCGCGGCTCGACGGTGGATGAAGAGGCGCTGATTTCGGCGCTGAAGAGCGGCGGGATCTATGGGGCGGGGCTGGATGTGTTCGTGAACGAGCCCAACATCGACCCGCGCTTCTATGAGCTCGACAACGTGGTGATCCAGCCGCACCAGGGCTCGGGCACGGTGGAAACCCGCGCCGCGATGGGGCAGCTTCAGCGCGACAATATCAGCGCCTTCCTGGCTGGAAACGACCTGCTGACGCCGGTGAACTGAGGCTTTGCAAAACTGCCGTTGCGGGGCCTCCCGCGACGGCGTTTACCGTGTTTTGTGCGGATGCACTGGCGATGCACATCCCATGCACAACCCATGCATATGAGATTATGCAAAACGGCGGATCTTAACGCGCCGCGCGGCGTGCGGGGTGTTAAGCTGTCCTTGAAGACAATGTCCATGAATAGGGGCATGTCTGGCCGCCCTCACCCTCCACAGTCAATCGGTGCCCTCGCCTGGCAGCTTTCCAACCGCTGGAAGGCGGCGGTGGAGCGCGCGGTGGCACCGCTTGGCCTGAGCCACGGGGACCACGTGGTGCTCGCCGCGCTGCTGGACGCCCGGCGGCGGCGGCACATTCCGTGCCAGCGGGAGGTGGCGGAGGCGGTGGGGCTTTCGGCGATTTTCGCCTCCAAGCTGTTGCGTGGGCTGGAGCGGGAGGGGCTGGTGGACCGGGTGCCCGATGCGGCAGACAGCCGGGCCATGCGCCTGGGCTTGAGCGCGGAGGGGCTGCGCGTGGCCGAGGCGGCGCGGGCGGCGGTGAAGCCGCTGGAGCGGCAGCTTGCGGCTCCGCTGGGCACGCCGGGCGGCGCGAAAGCACGGTCGCTGGCGGAGACATTGCGGGCGTTGATGGCCGGGTTGGAGCGGTAGGGGTTGGGAGGGCGCGACACGTCCTGCCCTAGGTGCATTTCCTCAAGAGAGCGTCGTGGCGGGCCTGCACCTCGGGGCGCAGGAACTCGGGCTTTTCCATCGACAGGACGAGGGCGAGGGCCTCGGGGGCGAGAGTGCCGCGCGCCAGCTCGGCTTCCATACGGTCGTAATAGGGCGCGTCGTTGCCGTAGATGTGGGCGCCGAAGAGCGTGAGCAGATCGGCGTCGCGCACCGGGTCGGCGGAGGCGATGAGGGCGGTGACGGCATCGAACCAGGCGGGGCCTGTCATCGAGAAGGTATCGTAGGCCCAGATGAAGGGGGCGGCGGCGGCATCCTCTTCGGCCTCGATGTAGCTGCGGTAGGCCTCCAGCAGTTGCGTACCCATGGCGGGCAGGGCGGCGCAGGCGACGGGCTGCCAGCCGGTGGCGGTGAGAACCGCCTCGAAGCGGTCGACCGGGGCGAGGCTGTGCCAGTCGGTCAGCAGGAAGCCTGCGGTGGTGGCTGGCACCTCGACGCGCTGCCCGTTGCGCCAGAGGGCCAGGC
>NZ_QTNQ01000003.1 GCF_018424695.1 Vannielia litorea | reverse complement strand
CCCCATGAACGCCGAAGACCCGCTCTTCATCCTCTACACCTCCGGCTCCACGGGCAAACCCAAGGGCGTGGTGCACACCACCGGCGGCTACCTCACCTACGCCGCGCTCACCCATGAGGTCAGCTTCGATTACCACGAGGGCGACATCTACTGGTGCACGGCGGATGTCGGCTGGGTCACCGGCCACACCTACATCGTCTACGGCCCGCTCGCGAACGGCGCGACCACGCTGATGTTTGAGGGTGTGCCCACCTATCCCAATGCCTCGCGCTTCTGGGAAGTGGTCGAGAAGCACAAGGTCGCCCAGTTCTACACCGCCCCCACCGCCATCCGCGCGCTGATGGGCCAGGGCGACGACTACGTGACCAAGTGCGACCTGAGCAGCCTCAAGCTCCTCGGCACCGTCGGTGAGCCGATCAATCCCGAGGCCTGGAACTGGTACAACGACGTGGTCGGCAAGGGCAAATGCCCCATCGTCGACACCTGGTGGCAAACCGAAACGGGCGGCCACATGATGACCCCCCTGCCCGGCGCGCACGCCACCAAGCCCGGCGCCGCGATGAAGCCCTTCTTCGGGGTGCAACCCGTGGTGCTGGAGCCAACGAGCGGCGAAGAAATCCACGAAAGCCCCACAGAGGGCGTGCTGGCCATCAAGGACAGCTGGCCGGGCCAGATGCGCACCGTCTGGGGCGACCATGACCGCTTCGAGAAAACCTACTTCTCCGACTACAAGGGCTACTATTTCTCCGGCGACGGCTGCCGCCGCGATGCCGATGGCGACTACTGGATCACCGGCCGCGTCGATGATGTCATCAACGTCTCGGGCCACCGCATGGGCACCGCCGAGGTCGAAAGCGCGCTTGTCGCCCACGCCAAGGTGGCCGAGGCCGCCGTGGTGGGCTATCCGCACGAGATCAAGGGCCAGGGCATCTACTGCTACGTCACCCTGATGAACGGCGAGGAGCCCTCGGAGGAGCTCAAGAAGGAACTCCGCACCTGGGTCCGCACCGAGATCGGCCCCATCGCTTCGCCCGACCTCATCCAATGGGCCCCCGGCCTGCCAAAAACCCGCTCCGGCAAGATCATGCGCCGCATCCTGCGCAAGATCGCCGAAAACGACTACGGCGCCCTCGGCGACACCTCCACCCTGGCGGACCCTTCCGTGGTCGACGACCTCATCGAGAACCGCGCCAACAAGTAGGGTGGGCAATCTGGCCACCACCCCAAACACAAGAAGGCCGGGCCCAGCGCCCGGCCTTTCTTCATCTCAACGCCTGACGCATCCCCCCTCCCGCTCGGCAACCCCGCAGTCGTAGACTGGCATCTGTCTCTGGAGACGCACCTTCAGCATCAAACAGAGTTGGCGCTCACTATGACGCAAGGGATTGGTTTGCGGGACGAAGCTGCCGTATGCAAAATCGCTTCAATCGCGGACTTCGATCCGCAACCCACCGCCAACTCCAGGCAGCGCCTTGGCGAGATCTGAGTGAAACTCGTGCAGTTCCCATGCGGGCACCGCTCTTAGGGAAACACCCTGTGCAGCTTCCTTTGTGCAGAATGGTGGATAAGCATGGATCAATTGTCCATCCGCCAAACTGCCATGTTCTTCTTGGAATTGCAGAAGGGGCTCCATGGATAGGAAGTCGATCGGGTTGGAGTTTGCGCTTCTGATGAAATCCCCAACTGACAAACCTGTAGCATCGACCTCACCAGTTTCAGCTGAAAGGCGGAGAACCTCTTGGCTGCGCAGGAGAAATTGGTCGCCGACACAGTCTTCAGCGAACGGGATCCAAGATTGGTCTACAGTCGAAAATAGATCACTGATCGATCTGGGTCCCAGCCAGGCCCGACGCAGAGAGTGCCACTCGGGCCCGGCACAAGCGCCGCGAACGTGCAGACCACCACCAAACTGAATGAAGCCGTTTAACGAGTCGAGAAGCCCCGCAAGGCTCTCTGGCAATTGCTCCAAGAGCTCATGGTCATCTAACGGCGGACCCTGAAAGGTTACATGGCTCAATTCCATCCGAAGACCTTAGTTGTGATGTGGCGAACAGCCTGCGGCAAGGCACATACGCATGCATGTCAACATGGGCTCAAAGCGGCCACCCGTCCCAACCATCCTCACCGCAGACCCGACATCCAATCCGCATACAGAATTGACCCCTACCCCGGCAGCCGCCCCTCAAGCACGTAACGCAGCATCTGCGCCACCTGCTCGGGCCGCTCCGCCACCGCCAGCGCCGCCGCGTCCACCTCTTTCAAGGCGTGCTGATGCTCCGCCCCGTGCAGCACGATCAGCGACTTGCCCAGCGCGGCGGCCATGCCTGCGTCAAAGGCCGCGTTCCACTGCTTATACTTCTCGCCAAAGCGCACAACCACCACATCGGCCTGCTCGATGCCCCGCCGCGTGCGGATCGCGTTCAGCTTGGCCCCCTTGTGGTCGTGCCAGAACTTGCTGTCCTCAGCGCCCAGAATGGCCACGCCGCAATCGTCGCTCGCCGCGTGGTCCGTCACCGGCGCGCTGAAGGCCACGTCCAGCCCCGCGCAGCCCGCGACGATCTCTTCGCGCCAATCCGTGTGGATCTCTCCCGAAAGGTAAACCTTCAATGTCATCTCTGCCTCCCTATCCGGCCAGCGTGACCATGCCCCAGAACAGCACCGCCGAAAGCACAGCGGCAGCAGGGACGGTGATGATCCACGCGGCAATGATCGTCATGAAATGCGAGCGCCGCACCAGCTTCCGACGGCGACGTTCCTCCGCGCCATGCAGCGGACGGTCGGGCAACGTGCCGCGCGACCTTCTCAGCCGCCGCTCATAGTCCCACTCCCGGAAGAACCCCACGCCAAAGACCCCGCCCACGGCGATATGGGTCGATGACACCGGCAGCCCCAGCCAGCTTGCCACGATCACCGTGATCGCGGCGGAGAGCGCCACGCAATAGGCCCGCATCGGGTTCAGCTTGGTGATCTGGCTGCCCACCATCCGGATCAGCTTGGGGCCGAACAGGAACAAGCCAAAGCTGATGCCCAGCGCCCCGATCACCATCACCCAATAGGGGATGGCCACCGCATGGGTGAAATCCCCGGTGCCCAGCGCCTGCACGATGGCCGCCAGCGGGCCGACGGCATTGGCCACGTCATTGGCGCCATGGGCAAAGCTGAGCAGCGCGGCGGAGACGATGAGCGGAATGCCGAAGAGCACCTTCAGCGAGCGGTTGCGGTTTTCCAGCCCTTCCGACTGTCGGCGGATGACCGGGATCATCACCAGCCAGATCAGCACGGCCACCACGAGGCCCGCGCCCAGCGCTGAGAGCAGGTCGATCTTGATGAGCTTCTTGATGCCCTTCAGCGCGATATAGCTGGCAAAAGCCCCGCCCATGATGCCCACCAGCACCGGCACCCATCGGCGGGCAGCGGCGATCTTGTCATCGACGTAGATGATGTTGGACTTGATGAACCACAGGAAGCCCGCAGCGATCACGCCGCCGAGCACGGGCGAAATCACCCAGCTTGCGGCAATCGCGCCCATGGTGCCCCAGCTCACGGCGGCAAAGCCGGCCGCGGCGATGCCTGCGCCCATCACGCCGCCCACAACGCTGTGGGTGGTCGAAACCGGGGCACCGACCCAGGTGGCCAGGTTCACCCAGAGCGCGGAAGAAAGCAGCGCCGCCATCATCGCCCAGACGAAGACGGTGGCAGAGCCCATGCTCTGGGGGTCGATGATCCCCTTGGCGATGGTGCTCACCACATCGCCCCCTGCAATCAGGGCACCGGCGCTCTCGAAAACAGCGGCAATGGCAATGGCCCCGCCCATGGTCAGCGCGTTCGCGCCCACCGCCGGCCCCATGTTATTGGCCACGTCGTTGGCGCCGATGTTCAGCGCCATATAAGCGCCGAAGACGGCGGCGATGATGACGATGAAGCTGCTGGTCGTCTGTCCGAAAACAAGCGCGGCCACGAGCCCGGCCAGCACCACGAAGACGAAGGCAATGCCATAGCCCACCATCGGCCGCGCAACATATCCCGTCGCAAGCTCCAGGTTGGAGATGCGGCCAAGATCGCGGTCCAGCGTCTCCAGATGGCTGGCGTCATAGTCGGATTCTGACACAGGCGGCCTCCCTCCCCCAATTGCATTGGAGGGTGTTCTTCCCGCAGGCGCTCATGGTGTCAACCGGCCAGGCGGGTCAAAGCGCGCGCAAAATGTCCTGCAATTCCGGTTCCCGCACCATGTTGGCCGCCTCATCGGGGCTCACCCACATGCGCTTGCGCTCGCTGGCCTCGGGGAAGTCGGCGGCCAGCTCTTCTACCGGAACCGGATACACCAGCGTTTCCACCGGCCCGCCCCAACCGTTATCATGGGTCTTTTCGTAGGTGTAGCGGCCAATCGCCTTCTTGGGCACTGCGCGGCTGCGCACCCCGGCCTCTTCCCAGGCTTCCTGAAGCGCCGCCCCGGCAGAATCCTTGCCCCGCATCGGCCACCCCTTGGGGATGATCCAGCGGCCGGTTCCCCGGCTTGTGACGAGCAAAACCTCTTTCTCTCCGCCAGTCCGACGATAGCACAGAGCAGCCACCTGCAAGCGCGGGGGGCGCTGCAGCATGGGCCGCAAGAATTCGTCCCAAGCGAGACGGACGTGTCGGATCATCGTGAACCTGCCGATATTCTTTTTTACCTTTGGTTACTTAGATAGGGCATTGGTTAACAAATTGCAAAGTTTTGCAGGGGTATCAGCGCCCCACCTGCTTGACAGCGCATCATCCCGGCCCTCTTTTGACTCACATGTTAACCATCCCCGCCCGCCACAGATGAGTGCGCAGCACAACCGTGCATGGCTTCTGGTGCTGCCCGCCGCCGCGGTGATGGGCTTCGTCGCGGTGCTGCCGCTTCTGACAGTGCTCAACTACTCCTTCCACGACATCTTCACGCTCGAAAGCCGCTACTGGATCGGGCTGGAATGGTATGAAGAGATCATCACCTCTTCCCGCTTCTGGGCCAGCCTCGGGCGCTCCGCGCTGTTCTCGGCCATCGTGCTCTCGATCCAGGTGCCACTGGGCATCGCCGTGGCGCTTCTGCTGCGCGGCACCCGGCATCCCACGCTCTACCTCATGGCGCTGGCCCTGCCGCTCGTCGTGCCGTGGAACATGATCCCCGGAATGTGGCTCTCGCTGGTGTCCCCGTCCGGGCTCCTCGGCACCCCGCTTGCCGCCGTGGGGTTCGATTACAAGTTCACCGCGCTCCACACCTGGGCCCTCATCGTGACGATGGACACATGGCACTGGCTCGGCCTCGTGGTGATCCTGTCCTACGCCGGGCTCTCCGCCATCCCCCAGCCCTACTACCGCGCGGCAGAAATCGACGGCGCCTCCCGCGCCGCCATCTTCCGCCATATCGAGCTGCCCAAGATCGCCGGGGCGCTGGCCATCGTTCTGCTGCTGCGCTTCGTCGACAGCTTCATGATCTACACCGAGGCCTTCCGCATAAACGCAGGCGGGCCGCAAGGCGCCACAACCTTCCTCTCGCTCGACCTCGGCGAAGAGATTAACGGCTTCTCCTACGGCTCTGCGGCAGCGAGGGCGATGACCTACTTCCTTATCGTCATCACAGTCGTCTGGGCCTTCGTGCAGGTCACCCGCCGCCGCGAGGCCAGCGCATGAGCCGCGCCCCTCGCATGCTCGCGCTGGCCGCCCTGCTGCTTTTCATCGCCCTGCCGCTGGTGCAAACCGTGGTGCTCTCCTTCACCGCCACCCTGCCCCTTGACGGGGTGGAGCCCGGCCAGTTCACCCTGCTGAACTACGCCAACATCTTCCAATCGCCCGCTCTCGTCGCTTCCATCGGCAACAGCTTCCTCTACGTCTCGCTCAACGTCGCGCTCTGCCTCGCCGCCGGCCTGCCCGCAGCCTATGCCTTCTCACGCTACCGCTTCACCGGCGACAAGCACCTGCTCTTTGCAATGCTCGCCTTCCGCGTCACCCCGCCCGTGGTACTCTCGCTGCCCATCTTCATCCTGTTTTCCAAGTTGGGGCTGGTGAACTCGCCGGTCGGCATCGCCCTGGTCCACTGCGTCTTCAACCTGCCTGTGGCGATCTGGATATTGGAAAGCTTCATCTCCGCCGTGCCCCACGAGTTCGACGAAACCGCCTTTCTCGATGGCCAGTCCCTGCCCGGCTTCTTCTTCTCCAAGCTGATCCCGGCCATCGCGCCCGGCATCGGCGTGGCGGCCTTCTTCTGTTTCATCTTCTCTTGGGTCGAGGTTGTGTTCGCCCGCATCCTCACCGGCACCGGCGGCAAGCCGATCACCATGGCGATCAACGCGCTGTTTTCCTTCCGCACTGATATCGGCCTCGTCATGGCGATGACGGTGGTCTCCCTCCTGCCCGGCGTGCTGATGATCGTCTTCGTCCGCCGCCACATCGCCCGGGGATTCGTAATCCGCACCTGAGGTCCGACCGCCCGCGGCATTAACCATCAAGTCATTTTTGCAGGCGGCGTTAACGTCTTGCCTACCCTCATGAAGATATCGTGTCAGCCATGGGGTCCGTCAACTTCAGGAGCTTGAAACGATGAGTATGGTAAGGCTCGACACGCAAGGCCAGCCGTCACAGTCCCTTGCCCTCCCGGCGCAGGTGCTGGCCGCACGCCACCGGCAAAACTCGGTGGCCCCGCAATCAACCGATATCCGCCCGCCCGAGAAAGCCGAGGCTTCGGCGAAAACCGGGCTCGACACCGCCCGCGAGGAGGCCGTCGGCCCAGATGGCGAGCGCCGCCCGCCGCCGCCGCTGAAGGAATATGCCCGCATCCCCACTGCGATGACGGCCGAGATCCTGCGCCTTCAGGAAGAGGCGATGGAAAAGGCGCAGGAGGCGACCGAAGCCGAAGGCCAGGCCGAAACCGCGCGCGCCGCCGCCGCCCAGGCCGAGAAGGCCGAGGATGCCGCCCGCGCCGCAGAGGCCAGCGCCGCACAGGCCCAGAGCGCCAGCGCAGGGCCAGAGTCCACCGCGCCCGCAGCTCAGCCCGTCGCGCCCGGCCTCGCCGCAGGCCTTACCGCGGTGAACGGAGCCGCGACAGGCGCCAGCACGCTCGACCATCAGGCCTGACGCGCCGCGGGCATCAGCCGCCGCACCAGCCAAGCTCTTGCCCATGAAGCCGGGGCCAGCACCCTGCACCCCTCGGCCAACCTGGCTATGGCGTCACGCATCCTTCACTTTGCCGATCCGCCGACGGCTGTTAGACTTGTCTCGCATTTAAGCACCAATCCATCGCCCTAACCGCGAGACATCTCATGACCGCCCCTGACTGGCTGCAACACATCAAATGGAGTGCGCCACACCGCCTCTCCGACCTCATCGCCGACATGAGCCTGATCTCCACCGTTGAAGGCTTCTACGCCTTCAACCTCGATCCCGGCCCGCTGCAAATCGGCCGCGTCCTCTATATCGGCGAAACCCAGCAGGCTGGCGGCCTCCGGTCCCGCCTGCGCGCCTATCTTCCGGTCGATCCGACAAAGAGCCGCGAAAAGCACTCCGGCGCGCTCTGGATTCACTGGCACCGCATCAAGGACAGCCTCGGCCCCGACGCCCTCACAGCCCCTTGGTCCGAGATTTCCCCCAACGCCAAGCCCACGAACGACAGCAAGATTTACCTGCGTTGGTCCGGCTGGGAGAGCGGGCGGCAGGATCGGCAGGCGGTGGAAACCGGCCTGATGCAATACTACCAGGCGTGGTACAACAAGCGGCAGATGAAGAAGGAAATCGGGCTGGAAACCATCTGATACCCCTGCCCGCAAAGCAAACGGGGCGCCCGAAGGCGCCCCGCGTCATTCTCGATCCAACGTCAGCTTACTGAAGCGCCGCGTCGGTGATATCCAGCGTGTAGGCGCCCTCGGGCTCCTTGGTGATAACCGGGTCCGAGCCGCCGCCGAGCAGCGTCTGCACCGTGCGCTCGTAGTCGGCCACGTCCAGCGCGCCGTTCGAACCGGCGGTCAGCTTGGCGATCTCGTCCATCATCCGCACCTGGTGCTTCTCGGTCTGTGCACCGGTCTGGTCGTTGTCGAGCACGATCATCGCCGCCTCTTCCGGGTTCTCCTCGGCCCACTTCCAGCCCTTCATCGAGGCCCGCACGAAGCGCTGCATCTTGTCCTTGAAGGCGTCGTCGGCGAGGTTTTCTTCCATCACGTAAAGCCCGTCTTCCAGCGTGGCCACGCCCTGATCTTCATACTTGAAGGTCACCAGCTCTTCTTCCGGGATGCCCGCGTCGATCACCTGCCAGTATTCATTGTAGGTCATCGTCGAGATGCAATCGGCCTGCTTCTGAATCAGCGGGTCGACGTTGAAGCCCTGCTTGAGCACCTCCACGCCATCCTCGCCGCCTTCGGTCGGAATGCCCAGCGTGCTCATCCAGCTCAGGAACGGGTATTCGTTGCCAAAGAACCAGACGCCAAGCGTCTTGCCCGGAAACTGGTCAGGCCCTTCGATGCCGGTCTCCTTCAGGCAGGTCAGCATCATGCCAGAGCTCTTGAACGGCTGGGCGATGTTGACCAGCGGCAGGCCCTTCTCCCGCGCGGCCAGCGCGGCGGGCATCCACTCGACGATCACGTCGGCCCCGCCGCCCGCGATCACCTGCGTCGGCGCAATGTCCGGCCCGCCGGGCTTGATCGTCACGTTCAGGTCTTCCTCTTCATAGAAGCCCTGATCGGCGGCCACGTAATAGCCCGCAAACTGCGCCTGGGTCACCCACTTGAGTTGCAAGGTCACGTCATCGGCGGCCTGCGCCGCCCCTGCGGCCAGCGCCAGCCCGGCGCTGAGTACGATCTTCTTCATGGTCACTCTCCTTGTTGGTCTTGGTTCATGCGCTCTCCGGCGCGGTTATTCCTCCCACTCACCCCACCCTCTGGCTGGGATGCCAGAAGGTCACGAGTTTCTCGATCATCGCCACGATGCCATAAAACGCGGTGCCCACAAGGGCGGCCACGGCGATCTCGGCCCAGACGAGATCAATCGCCAGCCGCCCCACGCCGGTGGAAATCCGAAAGCCCATGCCCTTGATCGGCGAGCCGAAGTACTCCGCCACGATGGCCCCGATGAGCGCCAGCGTGGTGGCAATCTTCAGCCCGTTGAACACGAAGGGCATGGCCGCCGGAAGCCGCAGCTTCACCAATGTCTGCCAATAGCTCGCTGCATAGGTACGCATCAGATCCTTCTGCATCGCATCCGCCTCGCGCAGCCCCTGCACCACGTTCACCAGCACCGGGAAGAAGACCATCACCACCACCACTGCCGCCTTCGAATGCCAATCGAAGCCGAACCAGCTCACGAGGATCGGGGCAATGCCAACGATGGGCAGCGCCGCCACGAAATTGCCTATGGGCAGCAGACCAGCCGTCAGAAAGGCGCTCCGGTCAATTGCCAGCGCGGTCAGAAAGGCCGCACCACAGCCCATGGCATAGCCCGAAAGCGCGCCTTTCAAGACCGTCTGCACAAAGTCGACCCAGAGCACATCGGTCGAGTTGGCGAAGGTGGCGGCAATGTCGGTCGGGGCGGGCAGGATCACCGGGTTCACCTCGAGTCCGCGCACCAGCCCTTGCCACAGCACCAGCAACGTCAGGCCGAAAATGAGCGGGACCGCCACCCGAACTGCGCGGCTCCCGTGCCAGGGCGAGCGGGCCAAGGCCACGTTCACCGCCCAGGCCACCGCCCAGAACAGAAGAGCGCCCACAATCCAGCTCATCGCGCCATCCCCATCGCCCGCAGCACCACCGTCTGGAGGCCCCCGATCACCACCACCAGCACACCGGCAAGGCAGGTGGCTGCAATCAGCGCGGCCCAGATCGCCAGCGGCGTGCCGAACTGGTCGCCAATCAGAATGCGGGCACCCAGCCCGTTGATCGCCCCGGTCGGCAGCTCGCCGACGATGGTGCCCACCAGCGCGGCGGCAATGGCCACCTTCAGCGAGGTGAAGAGATAGGGCATCGAGGCCGGCAGCCGCAACTTGAAGAAGCTCTGCGCCGCGCTGGCGTTATAGGTTTTGAGCAGGTCAAGCTGCTGCGGGCCCGGCGCGTTCAGCCCCTTCACCATACCCACCAGCACCGGGAAGTAGCACAGGTAGGCCGAGATGATCGCCTTGGGCACGCCCCGCCCCTCGATACCGACCGCGTTGGAAAGCACGATGATCATCGGCGCCAGTGCAACGATCGGGATGGTCTGGCTGACGATGGCCCAGGGCATCAGGCTCATCTCCGACACCCGGCTGTAGGTGATCGCGACCGCGCCCAGAATGCCCAGAGTGACCCCCAGCGCAAAGCCCGTAAGCGTGGTGCGCAATGTCACCCAACCATGGTAGATGAACGAGCGCTTCGACATCGCCCGCCCCTTGATGGCCATCTCCCCGGTCACCGACCACAGCTCCGCCGCCACCTGATGCGGCGCGGGCACCCGTGGGCGGGTCTGGTTCATCGTCGCCTTGAAGAGTTCCCCGGTCGACAGCGTCTGCTCCGCGCGCTCCGCCTGCTGCAACGCCCAGGGCATGTTCATCCGCCACGCGCCGAGATACCAGATGCCGACGATCACGGCGAGAACGGTCAGAACAGGCAGCGCGCGTTTCATTAATTTACCAAGCCATGCGCCATACGCATATGTATGGGTTGTGCATAGGATGTGCATGGGTTGTGGCCCATGTCTTCTGATTGGTTAATCATCGTCGGAATGCCCCGCTCTCAGCCCTTCGCGCACCCTGTGGGCCACTTCAATAAACTCCTTCGAGTCTCTGATTTCCAAGGGTCTTTCCGGCGGAAGCGGGCTTTCGATCACGTCGCTGATCCGGCCCGGGCGCGGGCTCATCACCACGATCTTGGTTGAGAGATAGACCGCTTCGGGTATCGAATGGGTAACGAAGCCGATTGTCTTCTGCGTCCGCTTCCACAGCGCCAGCAATTGCTCGTTCAAATGGTCGCGCACGATCTCGTCGAGCGCCCCAAAGGGTTCATCCATAAGCAGAATATCGGCATCGAAGGCCAGCGCCCGCGCAATCGAGGCACGCTGCTGCATCCCCCCCGAAAGCTGCCAGGGGTACTTGCCCCCAAAGCCTTCAAGATCAACCAGTTGCAGCACTTTGTTCACCCGCGCCTCACGCTCCTCGCGCGAAAACCCCATGATCTCCAGCGGCAGCTTGATGTTGCCCGCAATCGTGCGCCACGGATAAAGCCCCGCCGCCTGAAAGACATAGCCGTAAGCCCTTGATCTGCGGGCCTCCTCCGGGGTCAGCCCGTTCACTGTAAGGCTGCCGCCGGTGGGTTGCTCGAGGGCCGCGATACAGCGCAGGAAGGTCGTCTTCCCGCAGCCCGACGGGCCGATGAAGCTGACGAAATCCCCCTTTTCGATATCGAGCGATACCCCCTTGAGGGCATGCACCGGGCCGTCCTTCGTCTGAAACGTCAGATCGAGATCGCGGGCGCTTATCACGCTTTGGTCCACCGGTATTCCTTCTGTTATTGCAGCCGTTTGCGCCGTCGTCACACCCCTGTCGCCGGGATGCCGCTGCGCTCCACAGGGCGGGGGGCGGTGAGCTCCTTCCAGGTCGAGAGCGCCTTGTTAACCGTTGCGTTGGGCTCGCGTGCTACAAAGGCGCCGTGGCCTTCTTTGGTGCGCATCTCGCCGTCATGCACCGCCACATGGCCACGCGTCAGGGTAAACCGGGGCAGCCCCTTCACGTGCTGACCCTCGAACACGTTGTAATCAATCGCCGATTGCTGGCTTCCGGCAGTGATCGTCTTTTCTTTTGTCGGGTCCCACACCACGATGTCGGCATCCGCCCCAACGAGAATTGCACCTTTTTTCGGGTAGCAATTCAATATCTTGGCAATGTTCGTTGAAGTGACGGCGACAAATTCGTTGGGGGTAAGCCGCCCGGTTTCCACGCCGTGGGTCCAAAGCATCGGCATCCGGTCTTCAAGGCCCCCGGTGCCATTCGGGATCTTCGAGAAGTCGCCCACCCCGTAGCGCTTCTGTTCGGTGGTGAAGGCGCAATGGTCAGTCGCCACGACCGAAAGCGTACCAGCCTGAAGCCCCGCCCAGAGGCTGTCCTGGTGCTTCTTGTTGCGAAACGGCGGAGACATCACCCGCCGCGCCGCATGGTCCCAGTCGGCGTTGAAGTATTCGCTCTCATCCAGCGTCAGATGCTGGATAAGCGGCTCGCCCCATACGCGCTTGCCATTCTGCTTGGCCCGCCGGATCGCCTCATGTGCCTCCTCGCAAGAGGTGTGCACCACGTACAGTGGCACACCTGCCATATCGGCGATCATGATGGCTCGGTTGGTTGCCTCGCCCTCCACCTGGGAGGGCCGCGAATAGGCATGCGCCTCGGGCCCGGTGTTGCCCTCGGCCAGCAGCTTGGCTGTCAGTTCGGCCACCACATCGCCGTTCTCGGCATGGACCATCGCCGTGGCCCCCAGTTCGGCCAGCCGCTGGAACGACGAATACATCTCGTCATCGTTCACCATCAGCGCGCCCTTGTAGGCCATGAAATGCTTGAAGGTGTTGATTCCACGGTCCTTTACAACCGTCTCCATCTCGTTGAACACCTGCTCCCCCCACCATGTCACCGCCATGTGGAAAGAGTAATCGCAGTTCGCGCGGGTGCTCTTGTTGTCCCACCGCTTCAGCGCGTCCAGCAGGCTCTCGCCGGGGTTCGGCAGGGCGAAATCCACCACCATCGTGGTGCCCCCCGCCAGCGCTGCGCGGGTGCCGCTCTCGAAGTCGTCGCTGGAATAGGTGCCCATGAAGGGCATCTCCAGATGGGTGTGCGGATCAATCCCGCCGGGCATCACGTAGCAGCCCGTGGCATCCAGCACCTCGTCGCCCTTGAGGTCTTTGCCGATCTCCACGATCTGCCCGCCCTCGACCAGAACATCGGCCTCATAGCTCAGGTCCGCGGTCACCACCGTGCCGCCCTTGATGACTGTGCTCATGGTCTAACTCCCCGTTTTAGTTGCAGGACTTCCCGCCTGCCGTAATTTCATGGCTCTTCAGCAGCAGCCTGATGCCGCGTGCCTTGCTGTCTTCGCAGACCGCGTCCCAATCCAGCCCCGCGTCATCGTATTCCACCGCCAGCACGTCTTTGCCCGCGTCCAGATAGGGCTTCAGTTCGTCACAGAAGTCGTAGGCATAGCATTCCTCGACCATCATGAAGTCCATTTGCCCCACGAGATCCGGCACCAGTTCCGGGGCGTTTTTCTGTGCAACTTCAAGCCCCTGCTCCTTGGCGAACATCGCCAACGCGCGGATGTAGCTCAGCGCATCATCGCGTGTCAGCTCAAAGCCCGAGGCGTTGTCATACACATCCATGTTGTCCATCTCGACAGCCATGAAGCCCCGCGCCGCGCAATCCGAGATCCGCGCGCGCATGATTTCACCCACCTTGGCGTTGCGAATGTCGACATAGCGCTCATCAGGCCAATCCCCCAGCGGCTCGCCCAGCGCCTCTTGCGGAAACGCGTCCTTGTCGTCGCGGTATTCCTCCCACGATCCGATGGAGACATAACACACCGGTTTCACCCCGCGCGCCCGCAGCCCCATGATCGTGTCGCGATCATGGTCGTCCTTGTCCAGCGCCAGGACTTTGACATCAATATCAAGGTTGTAAGGGTGGGTGAGCTGCCAATCCCAATAGGCCTGCTCGCCGCCCCCGATGATGAAGATGCCGAGCGCCGTGAGTGCCGTCGTAAGTGCCATTGTCTCCTCCTAGCCGATGCAATAGGGCTGCCCGTCAAAGCCCGCGTCGCGCATCTCCTGTGTCGTCACCGGATAGATCGCGCCTTCGTAGAAGATGTAATAGCACGCATCCCGCACCACGATCTGATCAAGCCGCACATCGGCGGGCACAGCGGCCATCACTGCTTCGGGAATGGGCTGATCTGCCACCACGTAGCCCGCTGGCAAGTTCCCTGTTGTAGTTTGGCAGGCCGCGATAAACGCCACCAAAATCAGCGCCTTCTTCATTCAGTGATCCCCGCGGTCTCGACCACCGCGTGAAACAGCACATCCGCCCCGGCGGTGGCCCATTCCTTGCTGATCTCCTCGGCTTCGTTGTGGCTGAGGCCGTCCACGCAGGGGCACATTACCATCGCCGTGGGGTAGAGGTCATTGATCCAGCAGGCATCGTGGCCCGCGCCCGATACGATATCCATATGGCTGTAACCCAGCCGCTCGGCGGCATCGCGCACCGCCTTAACGCAGCCTTCGTCGAAGGCGGGCGGGTCGAACTGACCGACGATCTCGGCGGAAAACTCCACGCCGATATCGGCGCAGAGCTTGGGCGCCTTCTCCATCAGCTCGTCCACCATCGCATTCAGCTTGTCGAGCAGGTGTGTGCGCATATCGACGGTGAACACCGCCTTACCGGGGATGATGTTGCGTGAGTTCGGGTAGATGTCGATATGGCCGATCGCACCAACCGCATTGGGCTGATTTTTCATCGCGATTCCATGCACAAGCTCGGTCACCAGCGCCAGCCCGCGCCCCGCGTTCTTGCGCATGTGCATCGGCGTCGATCCGGTGTGGCTCTCCTTTCCCGTCACCGTGCACTCGATCCAGCGCAGCCCCTGCCCGTGAGTGACAACTCCAATATCCCTCCCCTCGGCCTCCAGGATCGGGCCCTGCTCGATGTGCAACTCGAAAAGGGCGTGCATCTTGCGGTCGCCCACCTTCTCCTCGCCCTTCCAGCCGATCCGCTCCAGCTCGTCGCCAAAGCGCTTGCCCTTGGCATCCACCCGGTCATTGGCCCACTCCAGAGTGTGCTTGCCGGCGAACACGCCAGAGGCCAGCATGGCCGGGGCGAAACGGGTGCCCTCCTCGTTGGTCCAGTTCACCACCACGATGGGGTGCTTCGTCTTGATATCCATGTCGTTGAGCGAGCGGACGATTTCCAGCCCGCCGAGCACGCCCAGCACGCCATCATACTTGCCGCCCGTGGGCTGGGTATCGAGGTGAGAGCCCACGTAAACCGGCAGCGCCTCCGGGTCGGTGCCCTCGCGGCGGGCAAACATGTTGCCGATCTCGTCTACACCCATGGTCATCCCCGCAGCTTCGCACCAGCTCTGAAATAGCGTGCGGCCCTCGGCGTCTTCATCGGTCAGCGTCTGGCGGTTGTTTCCCCCCGCCACGCCGGGGCCGATTTTGGCCATTTCCATGAGGCTGTCCCACAGCCTGTCTCCATTGATCCTGAGATTTTCTCCTGGGGCGGCCATGGGCTCTCCTCGGGTCTTCCTGTCGGTCGGCGCAGCCGTGCCGAGCCTCGCTCGCCCGGCACTCGCACCTTGTTGTTTGACCAAATGGTCAGGAAGACGCTACCACTCTAACAACACGGGTCAAGAAAATGCGCCGGATGGCTGCCTTGGCGCCATGGAATTTTAAGCACGGGCCGCAGGAAGCGGCTGCATTTTGAGCGCTCGGGAAACGCGCGGTGGAGAGGATAGGATTTTGGCAGCCAAAGGCACCAGGCCGCGCACGCGCATCCAGCAGAAAAACACCTCCGCCATACTCGACGCCGCGCTCGATGTGTTCTCGGCCAACGGCTTTCGTGGCGCCACGGTGGACCAGATCGCCAAGGCTGCGGGCCTCTCTAAGCCCAACCTGCTCTACTACTTTCCCTCGAAGGAGGCGATGCACCAAACCCTGCTCGCCGGGCTGCTGGACACCTGGCTTGCCCCCCTCCGCGCCCTCGACCCTGAAGGCGACCCGGTTGAAGAGATCCTGTCTTACGCGGGTCGCAAGCTGGAGATGAGCCGCGAGATGCCGCGTGAAAGCCGGCTCTTCGCCAACGAGGTGCTACAGGGCGCACCCAATCTCGAGGGGGTTCTGAAAGCGCATCTCAAGCCGTTGGTGGATGAAAAGGCCGCCGTCATCGCGGGGTGGAGCGCCGATGGCCGACTTGCTCCGCTGCATCCCTACCACCTGATCTTTTCGATCTGGGCGCTGACTCAGCACTATGCCGATTTTGACGTGCAGGTGCGCACCGTGCTTCCCGAAATAGAAGCGGGAGACCCCTTTCCGGAGGCCTCCCGCCACATCGAAACGATGTTTCGCAAGATGCTCGAGCCCGGCGGGTGATCAGCCGCTGTAGCTCCACTTGAAGCCATTGCCCACCTTCGTCAGCGGCAGCATCGGGAAGTAGAGCGCCTCGTAGGACTTTGGGCGATAATCGCACACCAGCCGGCCTTTGGCATCGCGTACGAAGCAATAAACCCCGTTCTTGTCTTTCCAGGCCACACCACCGGCGGCGGCGATGGTCATTGCCGTGATATGGTTGTTCGAAGCCCAGTAGCTATAATCGTCGGTGCCCAGGATGGAGGCGCGGAACTCCGCAGGCTCTTTCTGACGGACTTCTTCGACAAGGGTGGCGGTATGGTCGTCAACCGCAGCCTTGACGACCCCGGTGACAATCGCCGGGACGGCCATGATCGCTCCTGCCACCACGCCTGCCACACCGGCGCCGTAGATGACAGTGTCGCCCGCATCCGGGCCGGTGCCCGTTGCGATCCAAACCGCGGGCTGCACGACGAGGCCTGCGACCCCGCCCCTGACGCCGCCGCCCAGTGCACGGCTCACGCCTTCGGATGTGACGGTGACGAGAACGTTGGTGATAGAGTTGTCTGCACTCATGAGTTGGCTCTCCAATGATCTGTTCTACAAAAATGGTCGGGCGCGCGAGGCAATTGCCCGGTCAGCTGGCTCCCGCGCCTTGAAATGCATGGCGCAGATTCACGACATCTAGGTAATGAGGCGTCCCGCGTTGATCAATACCCGAGATGCGGCAAGCCCTACTCCGCCGCCTTTACTGCGCCGGGGTTGTTGGGGTGGGTCGTCCAGTTGGCATAGTCGCCCACCTTTTGCCCCGTACGCGGGTCGGTCGCGCCTTTCGGCAATTGCTCCATCGTGATGCAACCTTCGACGGGGCAAACGTTGACGCAAAGGTTGCAGGCCACGCATTCTTCATCGATCACCTCGAAAGTGCGATCTTCGCTCATGCTGATCGCCTGGTGCGAAGTGTCTTCGCACGCGGCATAGCAGCGGCCGCACTTGATGCAATCGTCCTGGCTGATCCGCGCCTTGGTGACGTAGTTGAGGTTGAGGTGCTGCCAATCGGTGACGCTGGGCACCGCCATGCCGATGAAGTCGGCGGTGGAGGTGTAGCCCTTTTCATCCATCCAGCTCGAGAGCCCCGAGATCATCTCCTGCACCACGCGGAAACCATAGGTCATCGCGGCGGTGCACACCTGCACATTGCCGCAGCCAAGGGCCATGAACTCCGCCGCATCGCGCCACGTCGTCACTCCGCCGATACCGCTGATCGGCAGGCCGTGGGTTTCCGGGTTGCGGGCGATCTCGCTGACCATCGACAGGGCAATCGGCTTCACCGCCGGGCCGCAATAGCCGCCGTGCGATCCCTTGCCGTCAATCGTGGGCTGGGGTGCCATCAGGTCGAGGTCGACCGAGGTGATGGAGTTGATGGTGTTGATGAGAGAAACCGCGTCCGCCCCGCCCAGCTTGGCCGCCGTGGCGGGTTTGCGGATGTCGGTGATGTTGGGCGTCAGCTTCACGATCACCGGCTTGGAATAGTACTTCTTGCACCACTCGGCGACCATCTGAATGTACTCGGGCACCTGCCCCACCGCCGAGCCCATTCCGCGCTCGCTCATCCCATGCGGGCAGCCGAAGTTCAGCTCGATCCCGTCGGCGCCAGTCTCTTCCACCAGCGGCAGGATCGCCTTCCAGCTCTCCTCCTCGCAGGGCACCATGATGGAGACAATCACCGCCCTGTCCGGATAATCGGCCTTCACCCGTTTGATCTCTTCGAGGTTGGTGTAAAGGTCGCGGTCGGTGATCAGCTCGATGTTGTTGAGGCCCAGCAAACGCCTGTCGGCCCCGTAGATCGCGCCGTAGCGCGGGCCGTTGACGTTCACCACCGGCGGGCCTTCCTCGCCCAGCGTCTTCCAGACTACGCCGCCCCAGCCGGCTTCGAAGGCACGGCGGACGTTGTATTCCTTGTCGGTCGGCGGCGCGGAGGCCAGCCAGAAGGGGTTGGGGCTCTTGATACCCAGAAAATCGGTCGTCAGGTCAGCCATGTCTCAGCCCTCCGTCAGCATCGTGTGCATGTCCTCGGCGGCGTCTCGGCCCTCGGCCACGGCTACCACCGTCAGGTCTTCCCCGGGAGTGCAGTCGCCACCTGCCCAGACACGCTCCAGATTGGTGCGGCCCGGCCCACTGACCTTGATCTTGCCATTCTCGATCTCGATCCGGGGTGAGGCGATATCCAGCTTCTGACCGATGGCCAGAAGCACTTGGTCAGCCTCCCGGCTGAACTCCTCCCCGGTGGTGGTCAGCTTGCCATCCGGCCCGGTCTCGGTGCGCACAAAGGTGATCTCCTCCGTCACAACCTGGCCGGCGATCCCGACTGGCGCGGCATTGGTGACAATGCTCACCCCGTTCTTCGCGGCGTGATCTTGCTCGAAGAGGCTCGCACCCATCGCGTCGCGGCCCCGCCGATAAACCATCGAAACACTCTCGGCACCCAGCATCTTGGCCTGCACTGCTGCATCCACCGCAGTCATCCCGCCGCCGACAACCACAACTTTCTTGCCGACAGGCAGCGCGGCCTTGTCATTGGCCTGGCGCAGACGCGCGATGAAGTCCACCGCGTCCTCGGTGTTGTCGAGCGTCTCCCCCGGCAGGCCGGGGCGGTTCACCCCGCCAAGGCCGACACCAATGAACACGGCGTCGAAATCCTCCTGAAGCTCGCGGATGGTGAATGCCTCGCCCAGCTTCACGCCGGTTTCCAGCTTGATGCCGCCGATACCCAGCAGCCAATCTACCTCACGCGCGGCAAAGTCATCCACCGTCTTGTAAGCGGCAATGCCGTATTCGTTCAGCCCGCCCGGCTTCTTGCGGGCGTCATAAAGCGTAACCTCATGGCCATGCATCGCCAGCCGATGCGCGCAGGCCAGCCCGGCAGGACCGGCGCCGACAACAGCTACACGCTTTCCGGTGGGAGCGGCACGGGTGTAGGGGTGGGTGTTGCCCGCCATCACCGTATCTGTCGCATAGCGCTGAAGCCGCCCGATCTCCACCGGGTCTTCTTCCGCCGTATTGCGCACGCAGGCTTCTTCGCACAGCGTCTCGGTGGGGCAAACCCGCGCGCACATGCCGCCAAGAATGTTCTGGTCAAAGATCGTGCGCCCTGCATCGCCGGGCTTTCCGCCCTGGATCTGGCGAATGAACAAAGGAATATCAATTGCCGTGGGGCAGGCCGTTACGCAGGGCGCATCATGGCAGAAGTAGCAACGATCGGCAGCAACGGCAGCCTCGTGATCGCCGAGCGGCGGGTGCATGTCGGTGAAGTTGGCGGCGATATCCTCGCCCGAAAGACGCCCGGGTTTCACCCCGCTTGCGTAACGCGTGTCGGTCATCGTGGCTTCCCTGCTGCAATGATCGTGTACCGAAAGGCTGGCACAGCAAGATTTTTTTATCAAACGGTAAATTTCTGACGGATCGCAAATCGGGGGTTCAAAGCGCTTGCGCTTTCACTTACGTGGCAAGGAGCGTATAAGCCTGCCCATAATTTGTGCCCGGCATGAACCGTGGCAGGCAGAAAGAGGACGGCATGAGTAAGACCCACGATGCAGACGTCGCCTTTATCCAGGCGCTTGCTGAACTGCTCCGGACGAATGACCTGACCGAACTTCAGGTAAAACGCGACTACGGCCAGGATGACAGCCTGAATGTGCGGGTCAGCCGCAAGATGGAACAGCAGGTGGTGCACACGGCCCCCGCCGCTGCGCCCGCACCGACCAGCGCCCCCGCAGCACCGGCCGCAAGCGCGCCAGCAAGCAACGCGAGTGAAACCGATGACCCGGCCCAAGCGCCCGGTGCCGTGACCTCGCCGATGGTCGGCACCGCCTACCTCCAGCCCGAGCCCGGCTCCCCTGCGTTCGTAAAGGTCGGAGACAAGGTGGAAGAAGGCCAGACCCTTCTGATCGTCGAAGCGATGAAGACGATGAACCAGATCCCCGCGCCACGTGGTGGCACGGTGAAGCGCATTCTTGTCGAAGACGGCGCGCCGGTGGAGTTCGGCGCCCCGCTGATGATCGTCGAGTAAGGCGCATGTTCGACAAGATCCTCATTGCCAATCGGGGCGAAATCGCACTGCGGGTCGTCCGTGCCTGCCGCGAGATGGGTATCCCTTCTGTTGCCGTACATTCCACCGCCGACAGCGACGCAATGCATGTGCGCATGGCCGACGAGGCCATATGCATCGGCCCGCCCTCCTCGGCCCAAAGTTACCTGAGCTTCCCGGCGATCATCTCGGCCTGCGAGATTTCCGGTGCCAACGCGATCCACCCGGGCTACGGCTTCCTGTCCGAAAACGCCAGTTTCGTGCAGATCGTCGAGGACCACGGCCTGACTTTCATCGGCCCCACCGCCGAGCACATCCGGATCATGGGTGACAAGATCACCGCCAAGGACACGATGAAAAAGCTTGGCGTGCCCTGCGTTCCCGGCTCCGACGGCGGCGTGCCCGATTACGAGACAGCGCAAAAAGTGGCCGAGGAAATTGGCTACCCCGTCATCATCAAGGCCACTGCAGGCGGCGGCGGGCGGGGGATGAAGCTGGCGAAAACCGCCAAGGATCTCGAAACAGCTTTCCGTACGGCCCGGTCCGAGGGCAAGAGCGCTTTCGGGAATGACGAGGTCTATATCGAGAAGTATCTCGGCAAGCCCCGGCACATCGAGGTGCAGGTTTTCGGCGACGGCAAGGGCAATGCGGTCCACCTCGGCGAGCGGGACTGCTCTTTGCAGCGGCGGCATCAGAAAGTGTTTGAGGAGGCCCCGGGCCCCGCTATCACTCCCGAGTTGCGCGCCCAGATCGGCAAGACCTGCGCCGAGGCCGTGGCCTCGATCAACTACGCCGGCGCGGGCACCATCGAGTTCCTGTATGAAGACGGCGAGTTCTACTTCATCGAGATGAACACTCGACTTCAGGTGGAGCATCCGGTGACCGAGCTTGTCTTCGGACAGGATCTCGTGCGCGAACAGATCCGCGTTGCGGCAGGCATGCCGCTCTCGTTCGGCCAGGATGATCTCAAGATCAACGGCCATGCCATCGAGGTGCGGATCAACGCCGAGAAGCTGCCCAACTTCTCCCCCTGCCCCGGGCGGATCACGCAGTTTCATGCGCCCGGCGGGCTAGGCGTGCGCATGGATTCCGCGCTTTACGACGGATACTCCATCCCGCCTTATTACGACAGCCTGATTGGCAAACTCATCGTCCATGGACGGGACCGGCCCGAGGCGCTGGCACGGCTCAACCGGGCGCTGGGTGAGTTGATCGTGGATGGCGTTGACACCACGGTTCCGCTCTTCCGCGCGCTGCTAGAAGAAGATGACGTGCTGAGCGGCGCCTATGACATTCACTGGCTGGAAGGCTGGCTCGAAACCAACCTTCAGGGCTGAGGCCTGGCGGGTGGAGCCGCTCACGACCGACCTGCTACTCCGGGCTTACCGGATGGGCCTCTTTCCCATGGCCGACGATGCAGACGCGGAAGATATCTACTGGGTGGAACCTAAACTGAGGGGCATCATCCCCTTGGACAACTTCCACATTTCGCGCTCCCTTGCCCGGCTCATCCGGCGCGAGGCTTTCACTATTTCAACCAACACCGATTTTGGCGGTGTCATGGTTGCTTGTGCGAATCGGGAGAGCACCTGGATCAATGCCGAGATCCACCGGCTCTATCGGCAACTGCACCGCGAGGGCCACGCCCATTCACTGGAGGTATGGGAGGGCGATACACTGGTGGGCGGGGTCTACGGCGTGGCGCTCGGCGGATGCTTTTGCGGTGAGAGCATGTTCTCTCGCAGGCGCGACGCCTCGAAGGTGGCCCTGGCCTATCTGGTCGATCACCTCAACCGCTGTGGTTTCCAGCTCTTTGACACACAGTTTATCACGTCTCATCTGGCCAGCCTCGGGGCCATCGAGATACCGCGCGAGGATTACCGCAAACGGCTCGCCCGCGCGCGGAAACTTGACTGCGATTTCAGGAGCATAACCGAAGTTCCCAGCGGTCATTCGGTGGTGCAGCGCAATACCCAGATGTCATAGCGCTGGTGGTCCATCGCGTTCAGCGCAGGCGCCGAAGCCAGCATCCAACCGGCAAAAAGCGGCGCCTCGGCCCCGTCGTCCTCGATCACGAGATAAGCCGTGGCCCGCGCCGGGGTGCCCTCAGGGTAGCGACAATCCGACAGGGTGATCTGGAGATGCCCGTAGCGCGTGGTCTCGCCGATGGAAACCTCGAGGTCGGAAGTCACGCTGGACAGCTTGTCGAGCCCGCGCAAAACCGCACCATTGCCTTCCAGCACCGCCTGGGCCGAGGCGGCGCCCGCGAAAAGCAATGCGATCGCAAGAGTTTGCAACGCCGCCTTCATTCGTCGGATCCGGAGACGAACTTGGACAGCAGCCCGATCAGGCTGATGGCGCCCTGCGTGTCGAGGATCTCGCCACCGGCTTCGAGGTTGAACGGCGAGCCGCCCGGAATGATCTCGATGAAGTTCCCACCCAACAGCCCCTCCGAAGAAATCGCGGCAGAGCTGTCTTCCGGCAGCACGATGCCCTCGGAAATAGCGAACGTCGCCTCTGCGCGGAAAGTTTCTGCGTTCAGATCAAGCCCCCGCACCGATCCGATCTTGACGCCTGCAAGGCGCACATCCGTGCCCACTGAAATGCCCTCGGCAGAGCGAAAGCTTGCCTGAAGCGGGTAGCTGGCACCGGAGCTGCCGCCCGCATCCGTCAGCCCCGAGGCATACCACAGGAATCCCCCGGCCGCAGCCAGCACGCAGGCGCCCACGATAGCTTCGGTCGTATTCTCAGACATGCTGCCTCCAGGCCCTCAGGTCTGCCCTATTCCGGGCTCCAGGCCTCGTAGTCCTGGCGCTCCGCTGGTTGCGCACGACGGATCGAACCGGCCGGCGCATAGGCCAAAGGTGTCCCCGTCATGTTTTCCAGATGAGGCTTTTCCCATGCCTTGTGGGGCAGCGGGCGGTCCGTCGGCGGTTCCTTGAAGGTCTTGTGCAGCCAGCCGTGCCAGTCGGGGCTGATCCGCGACGCTTCGACCTCACCATTGAAGATGACCCAACGCTTGCTGTCATCGGCGTTGCGGTAAAAGATGTTGCCCGCGTCGTCCTCGCCCACCTTGGTGCCCTTGCGCATGGTAAAGAGCTGTGTGCCCAGGGTAGAGCCGTTCCACCATGTGACGGCCCGCAGGAGAGTGTTCATGATGCCCATCGGCTCGGCTCCTCTTGGTCTCGCCTGATATGCCTCAGCGCGGCGGAAAGGTCTAGAGTTTCGAAGAAATCACACCTGTGTTGAAGCCACCCATCCGCAGCTCGCCGAAGAGCCGCTGATATTCCATCTTCGGGCAAAGGTTCTGGATCACGGTCACGCCACGATCTTCGGCCATGGCGGCAGCCTCGGCGTTCTCTACGCCGATCTGCATCCAGACGGTCTTGAGCTCGGGAAAGGCCCCAAGCGCTTCCTCCACGATGGGGGGCACGGCCTCGGAGCGGCGGAAGATATCAACCATGTCCACTTTTGCGTCTATGGAGGAGAGGTCGGGCATGATGGTTTCACCGAACAGCATCTTGCCCGCATGGCCGGGATTTACCGGTATCACGCGGAACCCCTTGAGCGAGAGGTAACGGGCCACGTAGTAGCTCGGGCGCACCTGGTTCATTGAAACACCGACGCAGGCAATCACCTTGGTTTCGGTCAGAATGCGGCGCAGGAGGGAATCGGGGTATCTCATCGGCGCGGCCTGCCAGATAAAAAAGCGCCCGGACCAAAGGGCCCGAGCGCCAGTCGCGGAACGAGGGACAGTGAAGTGAAACGCTGGTGTTCCGAACCAACGCTCATGGTTATCGAGGTAGTCACGAGAAAGCTCTTTCCAAGAGGATGTAATATACCTGTGAACGTGAGGTTAACGACCGTGAGAACGCCCGGGCCAGTCTGCCCGCTCGACAAACAGCGTCAAAACTATTTTTTCAACGGCTTAGGCCAGTTTGCGTCAGCGGCCGTGACGTGGCCCTTTACGTCCTTCTCCCAGATGTTGCGCACGCTCTTGGAGAAGTTGAGATAAAGCTTCCCATCATGGATCGTGAAGGCCGATGGATCGGTGGGCGCAACGTAGCCCTGAGAAGCGGCATAGGCGCAATAGCCCCCGTACTGCGGCGCATACCGCTGAGGGTTGCGCTCAAAGGCGTCGCGGTTCTGCGCGCTTGCAAACCGCCACGTGGCACCCATCCACATCAACTGGTGCGCCGCCTTGCCCTCCACCGGCCTGCCTTCGGAAAAATAAGCCACAGGGTCATAGCCCTGAATGGCCAGCGAGGATGTGGCAAAGATGGGGGGCTCGCCCGCCGCGGCAGGCAGGGCGAAGGCCGCAAGGGCCGTGGCGAGCAGCAGGCGACGGGTCAGCATGGGATCCTCCTCGATGATGCTCAGAGGATGGAGCGGCACCCGGCCTTTTGGCCAGCCCCTTCGCGCAAAGGTGAACTTATGAAAACTTTCGCGCCGCCGCGTAGAGAGAGACAGCTGCCGCATTGGAGACATTGAGCGAGCCAAACTCGCCTGCGAACGGTATTTTTACGAGGTGATCGCAAGTGTCCCGCGTGCGCTCGCGCAGCCCCGGCCCTTCCGCACCAAGCACCAAGCCGATAGCCGTGCCCTCGGGCAGCGCATCCAGCGCTGGCTCAAGCGCCGCTTCCGCCTCTCCGGCCAATCCGAAGAGGATGAAACCCGCAGCCTGCAACTCCGCCATGGCGTCGGCGAGGTTGCGGACGCGCAGGTAAGGCTGACGCTCCAGCGCGCCCGAGGCTGTTTTTGCCAGGGCGCCGGTTTCGGGTGCGGAATGGCGGGCGGGTGCGACGACCGCACGGGCACCAAACACCTCGGCGGAGCGAAGGATGGCCCCCACGTTGTGCGGGTCGGTCACCCGGTCCAGCAGCACGGCGAGCGGACGGCCAGGCCCGGCCACGCAACGGCTCTCCACGCTGCCCCACTCCAGCGGCTTCACTTCAAGCGCGGCCCCCTGGTGGACCGACCCGGGATCCAGCGGCACCGGAAACTTGCGCGGATCGGCGATTTCCGGCTCGATTCCGGCCTCGGTCCAGCAGGCCTCGCCCAGCCGGTCCGCAGCATTGCGCGTCAGAACGAGCCGCAGCTTCACGCGCTGCGGATTGGCCAGAGCATCGCGCACCGCATGCAGCCCGAAGAGCCAAAGCGTCTCGGCCGCACTCGCCCGCTTTGCGCGTTCCTTATCCACCACCCAGGCCGGTTTTTTCGCCACTTTGATTTGCCTCCTGCTGTCGCGCTCCTGCATGAGGATGCAGCGAGAAAATCGCAAGGTTTTTCGCCTTGACGGGCCGGGATGGGCTTTGTATTCCGCTCCGGCGTCGGGCGACGAGCTGCAAGGTGCGGCAGCGGACTGTAACTCCGCCGGGGAGACCCATGCCTGGTTCGATTCCAGGGTCGCCCACCATTCCCCCCCTTAGGTGAGAGACTACAGCGGCAGCAGTCGGCTGTGGGCCGAAGGTGGTGGGGTACACCCTGCGCGGAAATGGGCCCAAGAATCTGAACGGGCGCACGAGGTGCATCCCAAATCCATGATGGGATACGAGACGCCCATGCTGTTTAAATCCAGGAAGCCAAGGTCGCGTTGGAGGCCCAGCGCGGAGCGAACAAACTCGAGGGGCTTGCCACCGGGCGACCGGCACCGGAAGCCGACTCCATGAACACGCCCTCCAAAGTGGTTTTTGCTTAAGCTCCCGGCATGCGGACCCCGGTCAGCCCTTGGCACCCTGCCCCCGGGCGTAGACATCCTCGTAGCGGACAATGTCATCCTCGCCGACGTAAGAGCCGGTCTGAACCTCGATCAGCACCATCGACACCTTTCCGGGGTTCTCCATCCGGTATCTGCAGCCCAGCGGCACGTAGATGGACTCGTTCTCCGTCACGAGGCGCACCTCGCCATCAATCGTCACTTTCGCGGTGCCCTCTACAACGATCCAATGCTCGGAGCGATGAAAGTGGCTCTGCAAAGACAAGGTGGCGCCCGGGTGAACGTGGATGCGTTTGACCTGAAAACGCTCACCGACCGCGAGGCTTTCGAACCAGCCCCATGGCCGGTGGTCCTTGGGAAAGGTCGTGGCCTGCGGGGCCTGTTTTTGCTTGAGAGCGGCGACGGCGAGCTTCACGTCTTGCGCACGGGAGCTGTCGGCCACGAGGACCGCGTCGTTCATGGCGATAGCCATGACATTCTTCAAGCCGATCCCCACCAACTCGAGCTGTTCGCTGTCCGAGCGCAACAGCGTGTTGGCGCAATCAATTGCCGTCGCACCGCCACGCGCAACCACGCCGCGGGCGTCCGGATCGGTCTCCCGCCAGATCGCATCCCACCCGCCCAGGTCCGACCACGCGCCGGAAAAGGGGACCACGGAAAGATTCTGCGCCTTTTCCATCACGGCGTAGTCGATCGAAATATCCTCGACAGCGGCCCAAGGACCGGGTGCGAGACGAAGGAAGCCAAGGTCTGGCACGGCCTGATCGACGGCAGTGCGCACCGGGGCCATGAGCGCGGGGGCATGGGCCTCGACCGCAGCGACCATGTCCGCTGCCCGGAACAGGAAGATGCCCGCGTTCCAGAGGAAGTTTCCCTGCCTCAACATCTCTTCGGCCCGGCCCACATCGGGCTTCTCGACGAACTGCTTGAGGGCTATGGGCGCTGCTTCCGACCCGGGCACGGCGCTCAGTTCCAGGTATCCGTAGGCGGTTTCGGCAAGCGTGGGCTTTATGCCCAGCGTGACCATCCGCCCGTCATCCAGCGCAGTGATACCTGCACGGATGGTCTCCACAAAGGCTTTGGTGTCGGGGATGAGGTGATCGGAGGGCGCAACAAGCAAGACGGCTTCAGGGTCTTCGTCCATCGCGTGCAGGGCTGCCGCCAGAACGGCGGGTGCCGTATTGCGTGGCTCTGGCTCAATCAGAATCGCCCCCGGCTCGATACCCGCTTCCAGAAGTTGCTCCGTCACAATAAACCGGAAGTCGGAACCGGTGAGCACGACCGGCGGCGCAAACTCCGGGCCGTTCAACCGCCGCGCAGACCGCTGGAACAGGGTTTCACCCTCGAGAATCGCCGAGAACTGCTTGGGATAGGACTTCCGCGACAACGGCCACAGCCGGGTGCCAGATCCTCCGCAGAGGATGACCGGGATGATTTTCACTTCAGGCCTCCGACGGGTGGTTTCTGTGCGTCATGCATAGCGGTCGCGGCGCTCCCATGACAGCGGCCTCCACCCGGTTTGGGCAATTTCCGAACTGGCCCCGGTTCCGGCGCTCACATGTGCAAGACGGTGGAAGCTTGTCTGCCGTTGATCGGAAGGGATTGAGGTCACATGCGCCCGGCCGGAGGTGCCGTCGCCGCCCAACTTCAGCCCGGCGAACCCCGCAACCTACTGACTTTTCAGAAGCAATTGGGGCAGAGCGTCAAAGGCGCCCCGCCCCGATCTAGGCTGCCAGTGGCTTACGTCAGCTCTGAAACGAGCGTTCGATCTTGTCGAGCGTCTCCATCGCCGAAAGCGTCTGCGCGACCGATCCATTGGGCTCACGCCCCTCGCGGATGGCGGCAAAGAACTCGCGGTCGATCAGCTCGATACCGTTGTTCGACACCGCCACATCGCTGAGGTCGATCTGCTTTTCATTGCCGTCGTAGAGGTCATCGTAGCGAGCAATGTAAGTGCCGTTGTCGCAGATGTAGCGGAAGAAGGTGCCGAGCGGTCCGTCGTTATTGAACGACAGCGAGAGAGTGCAGATGGCTCCGGAAGGCACCTTCATGCCGATGGACATGTCCATCGCGATGCCCAGCTCGGGGTGGTGCGGGCCCTGCAGGCCGAAGGCCTCCGAGCAAGCCTCGCCGGTCTGGTACTGGAACAGGTCCACCGTGTGGCAGGCGTGGTGCCAGAGCAGGTGATCCGTCCAACTCCTTGGCTCGCCCTTGGCGTTCATGTTGGAGCGGCGGAAGAAATAGGTTTGAACATCCATCTGTTGGATCTTGAGCTCACCCGCCTCGATCTTGTTGTGGATCCACTGGTGGCTCGGGTTGAAGCGGCGGACCTGCCCGGCCATGGCCACGACACCCGTTTCCTTCTGCTTTTCCACAAGCGCCTGCGCACCCTCGATGGAGTCGGCCATCGGGATTTCGATGAGCACGTGCTTGCCAGCTTCCATGCAGGCAATGCCCTGCTCGACATGCACCTGCGTCGGCGTGGCCAGGATCACCGCATCTACGTCATCGCGGGCGATGCACTCTTCGAGAGTGTCGGCGGCATGGGGGATGCCCCGCTCCGCCGCAAGCGCCTCGATCTTGGCCTTGGTTGGCCCCATGACGGATGTAACCTCTACATCGTCAACCGCTGCCAGAGCGTCCAGATGTTTGATCCCGAAGGCCCCGTAGGCCCCCGCTACACATACGCGCATTGTTTTTCCTTCCGCTGAAATTAAGCGTGATTTTCCAAGATGATATGGCCCACGGCGGTGTTCGACGCAGGCACGTGATAGTGCCGATGCACCTCTGTCACCTTCTCGTCGAGCGCCCCGCGCATCACCAGCCACATCACCATCTCGATCCCCTCGGAGCCCGTCTCACGCAGGTATTCGAGATGGGTGATGTTGGCCGCCGCTTCGGGGTCGGTTGCCATGTAATCCAGAAAGCGTTTGTCCCACTCAGGGTTGATCAATCCGGCCCGTTCGGCCTGAAGCTGGTGGCTCATGCCGCCGGTGCCGAAGATCATCACATTGAGATCCTCGGGGTAGCTGTCGATGGCGCGGCGGATCGCCTTGCCGAGGTTGTAGCAGCGCCGCCCGGTGGGCGCCGGATATTGCACCACGTTCACCGCCAGCGGCACCACGAGGCAGGGCCATTCGTCATCGACCCCATGCTCACCGAACATGACAGACATCGGCACCGTCAGCCCGTGATCCACCTCCATCTCGTTCATGATTGTCAGATCGAACTCGTCAAGGATGACGCTCTGGGCAATGTGGCTGGCAAGTTTCTGGTGCCCCTTGACCACCGGCACCGGGCGCGGGCCCCAGCCCTCGTCGGCGGGGGTAAACTCCGCCGCGCAGCCAAGCGCGAAGGTCGGAATGCAGGAGGCATCAAAGGCCGTGCAGTGATCGTTGTAGACAAGAAAGATCACGTCCGGCTTGTTTTCCTTCATCCACTCCCGGCTCTTGGTGAACCCGTCAAAAAGTGGCTTCCAATAGGGCTGCTCGGTGATACCGGTGTCCATTGCCACACCGATGGCGGGCACGTGGCTGCATCCCACGCCTGCGGTTATCCGCGCCATTATTTCTTCTCCCATTCCGATTTGCTGCGGTTGCCCTCGATGGGCCTGCCGCCATGGAGCATCATGTCGCGGTATTCATCGCGGCTGACGCCCGTCATCATCGCGGCCAGATCCTGAAAGGTGATCCCGTCAAAGGCCGCGAGCTTGCTGGTGTAGTAAATGTTGCCGCCCAGCTCGAGCAGCCGGTTCCAGGCGCGGTCGCGGATGGCCTGCTTCTGGTCTTCCGTCATAGGGAAGCGGCTCATGTAGTCTTCCGGGTCGGCCTTCATCGCATCCCGCGCCTTCTGCGTTCTCAGTGAGATGCAGAACTGGTTGAGATGATAGCCTTCCCGCGAGCGGTCGGCATCGAAGACGAACGTCCCTGGAATGTCGTCGTAGTCTTTCTCGTCTCTCATGGCGTCCTCCCTATTCGGCGGCACGTGTTTTGGCGGCACGGGGTGTGCCAGCCATGGCTTCGCTGATCCTGTCGGCGCGACCGGCGTAATTCTCAGGACCTGAGCCGAGATCCAGCTCCGCCTCGCCCACGCGCTGTTGCCACTCCACGATGGCGCGAGACATGTCGGGGGGCAATCCGAGCTCGGCCACGGTCTGCGCCACTTCGCGCATCTCCGCCGCCCGGCGCAAACCGTGGGTGGCGACGCGCTCCATGTTGTAAGCCGCCCGCTCGGGCCAGTTCCAGCCCGGCATGGATGCGTCGAGCGACGCGAGCACCGCCTCATCCACGCCCACACGGCGGGCAGCGAGACAGCACTCGAGCGTCAGCGCCTCGATCCCCTTGATCATGATCGAGCGAACCATCTTGGTGGCGCTCGCAACCCCAACATCCGAACCTGCGATTTGAGCCGACATATCAAGCGCGTGCAGCCACTCCAGCGCAGCTTCGGCGTGCGGGCCGGAGAGCAGAAGAGGCGTGCGGTGAAGCCCGGGGTAAACCGGCGCCATGACCGCTACATCCACATAGCGGATGCCCTTGGCTTCCAACGCCTCGGCGCTTCTGCGTTTTGCTCCGGGCGAGCATGAGTTGCAGTCGAAAAAGAGGGTGCCGGGCGCAAGGGCGACGGTTGCATCCAGCGCGGCCACTTCGGCCTGATCTGCGGTGACCAACGAAAACACCACAGCCGCTGCGCCAGGTCTCTCAAGGCCAGTAACGCCATGACGCGCATAGGCTGCGCGTTGCTCATCCGCATGGGAACGTGAATTTGTTTTGATATCAAAAGCGGAGATATCGACAGGCACGCCGGCGCGCTTCCAGCCAGCCGCAAAGGCTTGACCCGCCTCGCCGAAGCCCAGGCACATGATCGGCATATTGTTTGAAACGCGTTCTGTATCAGACATTTGCGCCCGTTCCTCCTGTCGTAGAGATCTCTATCAATTTTCACCGGACTCCAAAAATCGAAAGGCGGGTCGAGCCATTCAATTATTGGATAGAGCGCCGCAAACCTCGCGCAAGCGCTCCAGAATCCGGCCCTGGGCAGGGGTCGGATGCCATGTCTTGCGGAAGGTCAGGCCGATCGTCCGCTCGTTGCCTTCAAGCGGGATCGGAAGAGTCGTGAGCACACCAAGGTCTTCCTCGAGATCAATTTGACGGCGCGACATGATGGTGAGGTAGGGGCCGCGCATCATGAGGCCGCGCACGAGGACGAGGGAAGATGAGACGATCTTCACCGGCGTTCCCGGGAGACTGTCGATCTTCAACGTATCGAAGAGGTAGGAGCCAGCCGGAGTTGCCTTCGGCGGTGCGATCCACGGGTATTCCAGCGCATCCGAGAGCGTGAGGTTCTGGCGGCCCGCAAGCGGATGACCCTGCCCCGCAACGACTGAAAGCGGATCGTCGAAGAGCGGCTCTTGCTCCACGTCATCTGCGGGCGCAGGAAAACGCAGGGCGCCGATCATGAAGTCGACCTCGCCAAATCGGAGGGCGCGGAGCAGATCGAAGTAGGGGCCTTCGACAGTGCGGATCTGCGGAGCGCCCGGCGAGGCGGTGATGACGTCATCGAACACCTGCGGCAGGATCGACGACCGCGCCAGCGGCATGGCGCCAACCACGATGGTGGTCGCCTCCTGCCCCTGAGCCTCGGCGATCTCGAATACCGCCTGACGCAGCTCGGCGGCGGCGAGCCGGACCTGGCGGGCCAGCACCTCGCCCGGCAAGGTCAGGCTGACGCCGCGACGGTTGGACTCGAACAGGCGAATGCCCGCGAGCCGCTGCAGATCTTTCGCGGCCCGGTGAACGGAGGGCTGCGACACGCCCAGCGCTCTCGCGGCCTGCGAGTAGTTTCCGGCACTGGCCATGGCCAGAAGCGTGCGGAGATGAACCGGGGTGAGTGCGCCGTGAAAGCCCTTGCGGGCCGCACCCGACTCGGCGGATTTCTCATCGCGGGTCGCTCGCCGCACTGCCTCTGCGGCGCCGTCCCGGAGCAGGTCGATCATGCGCTCGGCCCGCGCGCGAAAGAGCTCTCCCGCACCGGTGCAATACATCCCGTCCGGGCGCCGGTCAAACAGCTTTACATCAAGGTTTTTCTCTATCTTTGCAATAGCATGCGTCACGGCTGGCTGGCTGAGATTCACCACGTCGGCAGCCAGAGCTACGCGCTTCAGCCGCGCAGTTTCAACCACGGCCTGAAGGTGACGGATGTTCGGAAACTCCATGGGTGTGCAGACACTCAAAGGATGCGAGCTTTGGCTTCTCTATAGCAAAAATCAATCAACGCCGCCAAGGTTGGAATTTCCGCCCGCGTCCGCGCACGGGTTAAACCCGTCGCAAGGCGTGGCAATCTTTCGCTGCGCGCAAGGAGGATAGCGACCCATGAGTGACAAGAAGACAGCGCTGGTCATCAGCGCCCATTCCGCCGATTTCGTCTGGCGCGCAGGCGGCGCCATCGCCCTGCACCAGTCCAAGGGCTACGAGGTTACCGTGGTTTGCTTGAGCTATGGTGAACGCGGCGAGAGCGCGAAGCTCTGGAAGCAGGAAGGCATGACGCTGGAGAAGGTGAAGGCCGCCCGGCAGGAAGAGGCCGAGAACGCCGCCGCCGCGCTTGGCGTGAACGACATCCGCTTTCTCGACCGGGGCGACTATCCGCTCGATCTGGGCCGCGAGACGCTGGAGCAGATGGTGGACATCATCCGCGAAGTGCAGCCCAAGTTTATGTTTTCGCACTCGAAATGGGACCCCTACAACACCGACCACATGCGCACGACCGATTTTGCGCTGGAGGCGCGGATGGTGGCGCAGGCGTGGGGCCACAACCCCGGCCAGAAGGTGCTGGGCGCGCCGCAGCTTTACCTGTTCGAGCCGCATCAGACCGAGCAGATGGAATGGCGGCCCAACGTGTTTCTCGACATCACCCCGGTGTGGGACAAGAAATGGGCCGCGATCCAGTGCATGCAGGGGCAGGAGCACCTGTGGCACTTCTACGAGAATGTGGCCGAAAACCGGGGCAACCACTTCCGCCGGAATTCGGGGGGCCAGTCGGGCGGGCGCGATTGCCGCTATGCAGAGGGCTTCCAGTCGATCTTCCCGCGCACGGTGGATGAACTGGAATGAGCTATCAGCCGGGCACCACGGGCGTTGTCGTCCAGAATATCGAGCGGGCTGACCCCCAAGTCATTGACGGGCTTTCAGAATGTGGGGTGGCCACGGTGCATGAGGCGCAGGGCCGCAAGGGCCTGCTGGCCGCTTACATGCGCCCGATCTACACCGGCGCACGGGTGGCGGGCTCTG
The DNA here is from genome assembly GCF_018424695.1 of Vannielia litorea. GTDB lineage: Bacteria > Pseudomonadota > Alphaproteobacteria > Rhodobacterales > Rhodobacteraceae > Vannielia > Vannielia litorea_A. Next base: position 82,064 of record NZ_QTNQ01000003.1, on the reverse strand, counting down.
CCGTGACCATCCTCGCTCCGCCCTGCGACAACTGGATGATCCACGTTGCCATCGAGCAGATCAAGCCGGGCGATATCCTGTGCCTCGGCACCATCACCTCCTCCAACGCGGGCTATTTCGGCGACCTTCTGGCCACTTCGGCGCAGACGCGGGGCTGCCGGGGGCTGGTGATCGACGCCGGCGTGCGCGACATCAAGGACCTGACAGAAATGGGTTTTCCGGTCTGGTCGAAGGCGGTTTTCGCGCAAGGCACCATCAAGGAGACGCTGGGCTCGGTCAATGTGCCGGTGGTCTGCGCCGACGAATTGGTCAACGCGGGCGACGTGCTGGTGGCCGATGATGACGGTGTGGTGGTGGTGCGCCGGGAAGAGGCCGCCGAGGTGTTGGAGAAGGCCCGCGCCCGCGAGGCCAACGAAGCGTCCAAACGTGCCCGCTTCGAGGCCGGAGAATTGGGGCTCGACATCTACAACATGCGCGAACGGCTGGAGAAGGCCGGATTGAAATATGTTTGAGGAAATTCTGCTGCAATGCAGAAAGGTATCTTAGCACCTCAGCACAATTGATGCACAACCCATGCACAACCCATGCATATCGCAAGTGCAGCACATTAACGGAAGATGACCCGCACCGCGCGTTGTGCCGGTGCAGAAACGAGGCCAGATGAACAACGGCGTGAGATGCATGTGGATGCGCGGCGGCACCTCCAAGGGGGGCTACTTCCTCGCCGAGGATCTGCCGGAAGATCGTGACGTCTTTTTGCTGCGCGCGATGGGCTCGCCCGACATCCGCCAGATCGACGGGATGGGCGGTGCCGATCCGCTGACCTCAAAAGTGGCTGTGGTTCGCAAATCCGAGCGCGACGGCGTGGACGTGGATTACCTCTTCCTCCAGGTGTTCGTCGACCAGCCCATCGTCACCGACGCCCAGAACTGCGGGAACATCCTTGCCGGGGTCGGACCCTTCGCCATCGAGCGGGGGCTGGTGGCGGCGCAAGACGGCGAGACGCCGGTGGTGATCTACATGGAGAACACCGGCCAGGTTGCCGTGGCGCGGGTGAGCACGCCGGGCGGCGTGGTGAGCTACGCGGGCGAGGCAAAGATTGACGGCGTGCCGGGCGGCGCGGCGGCGGTGCCGATCACCTTCAAAGACACTGCCGGCTCGAGCTGCGGGGCGCTGCTGCCGACCGGCAACGCGGCAGACGAGATCGAGGGGGTGGCCTGCACGCTGATCGACAACGGCATGCCCTGCGTGGTGATGCGGGCGGCCGACATGGGGATCACCGGCGACGAAACGCCTGAGGAGTTGGAGGGGAACGCCGCGCTTCGTGAGAAGCTGGAGGCGATCCGGCTGAAGGCGGGGCCGATGATGAACCTTGGCGATGTGAGCGAGAAAAGCGTGCCGAAGATGACGATGGTGAGCGCGCCCAAAGAGGGCGCGATTTCCACCCGCACCTTCATTCCGCATCGTTGCCACAAGACGATTGGCGTGCTGGGCGCGGTGAGCGTGGCAACGGCCTGCCTGACGGAGGGCTCGCCCGCTCATGACCTCGCGAAGCGCGGCGAGGGCCGGGAGCGGGCCCTGTCGGTGGAGCATCCGACGGGCGAGATGACGGTGGTTGCGACGGTTGAAGGCGGCGAGGTCGTGGAGGCCGCGATCCTCAGGACGGCACGGAAATTGATGGACGGGGAGATTTTCGGATGAGCGAAGAGCAGGTGATGGACGCGGATTGGCTGGTGTTTCACCCAAGCCCCAAGGTGCCCGATTTCAAGCTGCCCAAGGGGGCGGTGGATGCGCATTGCCATGTCTTCGGGCCGTCACCTGAGTTCCCCTTCGCGCCCGAGCGGAAGTATACACCCTGCAACGCCGGCAAGGACAAGCTGTTCGAATTGCGCGATTTCCTTGGGTTTGGCCGCAACGTGATTGTGCAGGCCACCTGCCACGGCAAGGACAACCGGGCGATGGTGGATGCCTGCCGCGCCGCCGGAGACCTGGCGCGGGGGATCGCCAGCGTCGGCCCGGATGTGAGCGATGAGGAACTGGCCGAGATGGATGCGGCGGGCGTGCGCGGCGTACGGTTCAACTTTGTCAAACGGCTGGTGGATGCGACGCCCAAGGAGGTGTTCCTGCGCATCGCCGAGCGGATCGCCAAGCTGGGCTGGCATATCGTGGTGTATTTCGAGGCCGCCGATCTGGAAGAGCTGGTGCCCTTCCTTGAAAGCCTGCCGACGGTGCTGGTGGTGGATCACATGGGGCGCCCCGATGTGAGCAAGGGGGTCGATCACCCGGATTTCCAGCGCTTCATCCAGCTGATGGAGCGCAACGAGAACATCTGGAGCAAGGTCACCTGCCCCGAGCGGCTCACCAAGGCCGGCCCGCCCTATGACGATGTGATCCCTTTCTATCAGGCCATCGTCGAGCGCTTCCCCGACCGCGTGCTCTGGGGCACCGACTGGCCGCACCCGAACATGAAGAGCCACATGCCCGACGACGGGGCTCTGGTGGATTATATCCCCAAGATCGCACGCACGCCGGAGCAGCAGCAGAAGCTGCTCGTCGACAACCCGATGCGGCTTTACTGGGCGCGCTAAGCGGCAGATCTCAGCTTGGGCGGGCGGCGCTGTGCGCCGCCCGTTTGCCATTGTGGGCAAGCCGCGCCGCCATTCATTTTCCGCCACCACAATTCGAAGCGCGTCTCACCGGGCGTTGGCTTGATCCAGGTCAAATTCGGGGCGGATTGCGCCATGCGATACCGGGCAGAGACAATGGAGGACGCGATGGCACAGCACAGCCACGATTATCACATCGACATCCCCGGCACGACGGTCTTCGATGGGCGCATGGCCATGAAGGGCTATGCCCTGAACAAGATGTGCTACGACTTCAACCGCGCCGAGAACCGCGAGGCCTTCAAGGCCGATCCGGAGGCGTGGATGGAGAAGTATGGCCTGCGGGAAGAGCAGCGCCAGGCGATCCGCGACAATGACATTCTTGCGATGATCGAAGAGGGCGGAAATATCTATTACCTCGCCAAGCTGGCCGGGATCTTCAAGCTCTCGGTGCAGGACGTGGGTGGGATGCAGACGGGCCGCACGCGCGAAGAGTTCCAGGCCTTTCTGGCCAGCCAGGCATAGGGAGCAGTCACATGGCACAGATCCTCGGAGGCATCACCACCTCGCATATTCCGGCCGTCGGCAATGCGATCGACAAGGGGTTGCAGGACGACCCCTACTGGAAGCCCTTCTTCGACGGCTACCCGAAGGTTCACGCCTGGATCAGGGAGCACAAGCCCGACTACGTGGTGAACATCTACAACGACCACGGGCTTGGATTCTTCCTCGACCGGATGCCCACCTTCGCGATCGGTGCGGCGCATGAATACCGCAACGAGGATGAGGGCTGGGGCCTGCCCTCGCTGCCGCCCTTTCCCGGCGCGCCTGAGCTTTCTTGGCATATTATCGAGAGCATGGTGGAGGATGAGTTCGACATCACCTCCTGCCAGGAGCTGGCGGTGGACCACGGCTTCGTGGTGCCGATGCAGCTGTTCTGGCCGGGGGCGCCGAACAACCCCGACATGCCCCGCGCGGTGCCGATCAGCGCCAACACGGTGCAGCACCCGATCCCGACGTTGAAGCGGGCTCTGGACTTCGGGAAGGCCTTGGGAAAGGCGCTGCGGAGCTTCCCCGAAGAGGCGAAGGTGGTTGTGCTGGGCACCGGCGGGTTGAGCCACCAGCTCGACGGGCAGCGGGCCGGCTTCATCAACAAGGAATTCGACCAGTATTGCCTCGAGAACATCGTGAGCGACCCCGAGGCGCTGACGAAGATCAGCCGGATGGAACTGGTTGAGAAGGCGGGCGCACAGGGCACCGAGTTTCTGATGTGGATGATGATGCGTGGAGCGCTGGGGGATGAGGTGACGGAGATCACCCGGAATTATCACATCCCGATCTCAAACACCGCCGCCGGCACGCTACTTTTGGAATGTGCCGCCTGAAGAGATCTTGGGCCTCCGGCGGGGATAGTTTTGGAGCTCTGAGAGTAACAAAGCATTAACCTTACCGGTGCATTTTTGACCTGCGGCACAGCTGGGGACGGCGATGGCCGTGAGCGACGAGAGATACGTCTCTGTCAGGGGCGAGGGCGGCTGGGTGCTGCTCTCGCCTTTTTTGTGCAGCCCATGTCTCTCGGAGCTCCTGAACTATCCCCGCCGGAGGCAAACAAACAAAAGGAATGCGCCGCAAGGCGCTCATTTGAACACGGGTTCAATTCAGGAAATGGCCGAAGATCCGCCTTGTCCACTTGCCGTAGGGCGGGCGGATGAGGTGGGTGCCGTTGGGGTGGCGCTGCGTCAGCACCGATTTGGCGTGGCTCATGGATTTGAAGCCTTCGGGCCCGTGGTAGGCGCCGAGGCCGGAGGGGCCGATGCCGCCGAAGGGCAGATCATCGGCGGCGACGTGCAGCAGCGTATCGTTCACCGTGACGCCGCCGGAGGTGGTGCGGGTGAGCACGGCCTCGCGGGCGGCATCGTCTGGGCCGAAGTGGTAGAGCGCCAGCGGGCGCGGGCGGGCGTTGATGTAGGCGATGGCCTCCTCAATGGTGTCGTAGGGCACCACAGGGAGCAGCGGGCCGAAGATTTCGTCCTGCATCACGTTCATCGCGTCGGTGACGTTCGTAAGAATTGCGGGCGCGTCTTCTCCTTCAAGCAGAGGCACGCGGGTGGCGCCCTTGGCGTCTGCGTCTTCGGCCATGGCGCGCAGCCGTGCGGCATGGCGGGCATGGATGGGGCCGGTGAGGTTTTCATCCGCCGTGCCGCCGGGATAGAGCGCGGCGGCGGCTGACCTCATTTCAGTGCAGAAGCGCTCCACCTGCCCGGTCGGCACCAGTGCGTAATCGGGCGCGATGCAGGTTTGCCCGCCGTTCACCAGCTTGCCGAAGGCGAGCGAGCCTGCGGCCTTTTCGAAGTCGGCATCCGGGGCGAGCACGGCGGGGCTTTTGCCGCCGAGTTCAAGTGTCACCGGGGTGAGGTTGGCGGCGGCGGCCTGCATCACCTTGCGGCCCACCTCGGTGCCGCCGGTGAAGAAGAGGTGGTCGAAGGGCAGCGCGGCGAAATCGGCCCCCACCTCCGGGCCGCCTTCCACCACCGCCACCTGCGCGGGGCGGAACAGCTCTTCGATCATCTCGCGCAGCACCGCCGCGCAGGCGGGTGTGAATTCAGAGGGCTTCAGCATCACCCGGTTGCCCGCCGCCAGCGCCGTCGCCAGCAGCACCAGCGCCAGGGAGAACGGGTAGTTCCAGGGCGAGATGATGCCGACCACGCCCTTGGGCTGGTAGTGCACCCGCGCCTTTGCGGGCCAGAGTGCCGGGTGCAGGCGGCGGCGCTCGGGCGCCATGAAGCGGCGCAGGTTGCGGTCGAGGTAGTCGATGGCGCTGATGGTGGGCACGATGTCGACCAGCTTCGTCTCTTCCGCAGCGCGGTGTGCAAAGTCCTTGCCCGCTGCCTCGGCGAAGGCATCGGCGCGAGCGATCACCGCCTTGCGCAGCCGTTGCAGCGCGGCGCGGCGCTCGGCCTGGCTGGGCGGGCCACCTGCGAGAAAGGCACTGCGCTGGGTGTCGAGAAGCTCGGTCAGGTCGGTCATACGGGGTCGCCTTTGCTCATGCGGGTCAGGAAGGCCTCGGCCTCGCGCAGCACGGTCTTGCGCTTACCGTGATCCATCCTGTCCCATGTTCGATACATCTGGGCCATGCGTGGGTTGTTTTCAAACCGGTCGCGGTGCCTGTCGAGAAAGTGCCAGTAGAGCAGGTTGAAGGGGCAGGCCCCCTCCCCCGTCTTCTTGCTGACGGAGTAGTGGCAGCTGCCGCAGTAGTCGGACATCTTGTGGATGTAGTTGCCCGAGGAGACATAGGGCTTTGACGCGATCACCCCGCCGTCGGCGAACTGGCTCATCCCCACCGTGTTGGGCGCTTCGACCCATTCGAAGGCATCAAAATAGACTTCGAGATACCACTCGTGCACCTCGCTCGGGTTGATCTGGGCGATCAGGGCGAAGTTGCCGGTGATCATCAGCCGCTGGATGTGGTGGGCATAGGCCTCTTCTTCGGTTTGATTTACCGCCTGCGCGAGGCAGTTCATCTTGGTCTCCGCGCCCCAGAAGAGGGGCGGCAGGGCCCGCTGGTGGTTCAGCGCATTGCGGCTGGGGTACTCCGGCCCTTCGTGGAAGTAGATGCCGCGGACGTATTCACGCCAGCCAAGGATTTGCCGGATGAAGCCTTCGGCGGCGTTGATCGGCGCCTTGCCATCCTTCCAGGCTTGTTCGACGCGCTGGCACACATCGAGCGGGTCCAGCACGCCGATGTTGAGATAGGCGGATATGAGCGAATGGTAGAGGAAGCGCTGATCTTGCAGCATCGCGTCCTGGTAGGTGCCAAAGTTTTCCAGCGCGGTCTGGATGAAGTGGGTGAGCACCTTTTCGGCCTGCTCCGCAGTTGTGGCGAAGCCGAAGGGGCGGAGTTTTCCGAAGTTGTCGGCGAAGCGCTGCTCGACCAGTTGCAGCACCTCTTCCACCTCCTCGTCGGGCTCAAACCAGAGCGGCTTGGGCAGGAAGAGGTCATCCTCGGCGGGTTTGCGGTTGTCGTGGTCGTAGTTCCACTTGTCTCCCGCCGGTTCGTCACCCTCCATCAACAGGCCGGTCTTGCGTCGCATCTCGCGGTAGAAGTACTCCATGCGCAGGGCCTTGCGGCCCTCGGCCCAGCTTTCGAACTCCGCGTGGGAGGCGATGAAGCGGGTGTCTTCATGCATCGCAACGTCGAGCGGGCAGTCTTCCAGCGCCTCGATCAGCCGCCATTCGCCCGGGCGGGTGGCCAGCACCGACCTGGCCCCGTGCTCCTCGGCACGGCGCAGCAACTCGCCGGGGATGGAGCCCGCGTTCCCATCATCGTCCAGCCGGGTGTAGGCGACCTTCCAGCCGTCACTCTTGAGCCGGGCGGCGAATTTGCGCATGGCGGCGAAGATCAGTGCGATCTTCTTGGGGTGGTGGCGCACGTAATCGGTTTCCGCCGCCACTTCGGCCATCACGACCACGTCGCGCCCCTTCTCCGCCGCCTTCAAGGCGGCGACGGAGGGGCTTAGCTGGTCGCCCAGAACGAGGACGAGTCGAGGAATGGGCTGCGCGGCGCTCACCAGTCGCCGGTGTTTTCCATCGAAGCCCAGGGCTCCTTCGGCGGCAGCGCCTCGCCCTCCTGGATCAGCTCGATCGAGATATTGTCGGGCGACTTCACGAAGGCCATGCGGCCATCGCGGGGTGGGCGGTTGATGGTGACGCCCTTGTCCATCAGATTCTGGCAGGTGGCGTAGATATCATCGACGCGATAGGCGAGGTGGCCCCAGGCGCGGGCGGTTTCCAGCTTCTCGTCACTGTCCCAGTTGTAGGTCAGCTCAAGCTCGGGCGCGCCGTGCTCTTCGGCGCTTTCCTTGTCTTTCGGAGCGGCGAGGAAGATCAGGGTGAACTTGCCCTCAGGCACCTCGACACGGCGGATCTCTTCGAGGCCGAATTTCGTGCACCAGAAATCGAGACTCTCGTCGACATCGGTGATCCGGATCATTGTGTGAACGTAGCGCATGGGTGCCCCTCCTTTGGCGTTTGGTCCAGAGGATAGGGCGCGAAACGGCGGAGGCTAGGGGCCGGGCGTCAGGGAATGAGCACCTGCTTCCGGGGGATCACGGATTCCGACAGCGAGCCATCGTCATACATCATCCGGATGGTCACGGTTTCAACGGTATTGGCCGGCGCCGTCACCAGCGGGATCGGGTCGCCATCGACCATCACGTTGGGGTTGGAAAACTCGGTGTGACACTCGGCCATGTCGAGGCTGCGGGTGGGCGGTTCGTCGTTGAAGCCGAATTGCACCGCCTGCACGCCGCAGCGCCAGGAGACGATGGGGGTGAAGAACACGTAATCCTCGTCGCCCTCCACGCGGATGGCGATCCACTTGTCCTTGATGGTTTCAAGGATGGGGCGGACTTCGGCGGCGGTGGTGAAGTTCTCGGCCTGCGCCGCAAGGGGCATGGAAGCAGCGAGAAGCACGGCGGTGGCGAGCTTCCGAAAAGTCATCGGGGATTTTCCTTTTCGACAAATGGACTTTGGGTATAGTGGCCCCGAAAATGCGAGGCCCGATCGCAACAAGATCAGGAGCAGTATGGCCGCACGCGCCAGGAAATCAAAGCCTTTCAACATCGTCATCGTCGGGCATGCAGGGAGGCTGCAATACGAGGCGGTGCTGTTCGCTGCCTCGCTCCGGCACTTCGACAGCGGTTTCAGCGGGCGGCTCTTCGTGGCCGAGCCGAAGCCGGGCGAGCTTTGGAGCCATGACCCGCGAATGGACGCGCCGTCGGTACGCAGGTTGCTGGAGGGTGAATTGGGCGCCGAGATCCTGCCGTTCGAGAGCCGGCACTTCGGCGAGGCCTACCCCTATGGCAACAAGATCGAGGCGCTGCGCGAATTGCCGGAGGGCGAGCCCTTCATCTTCTTTGACACCGACACGCTGGTAACCGGTGCGCTCTCTGCCCTGCCCTTCGATTTCAATCGACCTGCTGCCTCGATGAAGCGCGAAGACACATGGCCCGAGGTGCCGCTTTATGGCCCCGGCTATGCGGGCATCTGGAAGAGCCTTTACGACAAGTTCGGGCTTGAGTTCGAAAGCTCGCTCGATACCAGCCATCCGGATGAATACTGGCAGCGGTATCTTTACTTCAACGCCGGGTGGTTCTTTGGCGCTTGCGGGCCGAGTTTTGGCGCGCGGTTCGAGGAGTATGCGCTGGCGATCCGCGATGATGCGCCGGATGAGCTGGCCTGCCAGGCGCTGGACCCCTGGCTCGATCAAGTGGCGCTTCCCCTTGTGATACACAGCTTTGGCGGCGGGCGGCCCGGGCCCGAGCTGGACGGGCTGGATGGCGACGTGACCTGCCATTGGCGGGTGCTATCGCTGCTTTACGCCCGCGAGAGCGATCATGCGGTTGCGGCGCTGGCCGAAGTTGCCGCGCCGAACAGGATCAAGAAGGTGCTTAAGGAATACGAGCCCTTCAAGCGGCTGATCTTTCAGAACAAGGGCGAGAAGGCCCGCGCGCTCTTTGACCGTGAGAACTTGCCTCAGAAGGAGCAGACGATCCGCAACCGGCTGAAGCGCGAGAACCTCTGGATGCGGTAGCAACGACGCGAATTTTCGTGCGAAAATTCGCGACCCACCGGGCTACCGTGTCATCGGGGTGGCGCCAAGTTGCACGGCCCAGGCCGACCGTCGCGCCTTCACCGCCTCGCTGCGGGCCAGGGGGCCAAGCCGGGCGTCGAGTTCATCCAGAACCTCCACCGCCAAGGTGCCGTCATGGGCGGCCTGCATGCCGGGCACGGTGCAGCTCTTCATCTTGAGCTGAAACCTCAGCCGGTTTTCGGCGGCGGGCAGATTAGGCGTGGCGCCCACCCAGCAGCGGCCCCCGGTGCGGGCGGCATAGATCACCCAGCGATCCGGGCTTTCCTTGTAGGCAGCGCGGGCGGCGCGTTTGTCGATCATGGGAGAGCTCCTTTTTCGCGGCGGATTGACATATTTTTACCCGGGTGTAAATAGGGCGCCATGGACGAAACTTTTACCGCCTTCGAGGGCCACACCCGCATCGCCAGCGCCACGTTGCCCGAGCTTGCCAACCTGCTCGCACGAATGGGGCACGGCCCCGGCGCAGCGCTGCTCATCTTTTCTGATCTCACGGGCCGTGAGACAGACCTAGACCTTTCGGGTGGGCCGGCGGCGGTCGCCGCGCGCTACGCCCCTGCCCCACGCGGACGGGGCCGCCCGAAACTGGGGGTGGTGCCGCGCGAGGTCACCCTGTTGCCGCGCCACTGGGACTGGCTGGCCAGCCAGCGCGGCGGGGCCTCCGCCACGCTGCGGCGACTGGTGGAGGAGGCGATGAAGCGGCCCGATCCGGCGGCGGCGCGCGATGCGGCCTACAGCTTTTGCACCGCCATTGCGGGCGACCTGCCTGGCTTTGAAGAGGCGATGCGCGCGCTCTACGCGGGCGAGGGATTTGCCGGGGCCATCGCGGGCTGGCCGGAGGACATTCGCGCCCATGCGCTGGAGTTGGCGGGGGAAGGCTGATGCATATCGATCCAACCGAGGAGGCTGCGTTGGCTTTTGTAAGGAGAAACCCGCAGGGGCCGCTGGTGATGGTGAACCTGCTGCGGTTCCGGGCGCAGGCGGATTATGCCCAAGCTCCCGGGCTGGGCGGCGCGGGCCGGAGCGGGCGCGAGGCCTACGGGCTATACGAAGCCGCGATCCAGCCCCTGCTGGAGGCCAGCGGCGGCGAGGTGCTGTTTGACGGCGTCGGCGGGGGTTGGTTCATCGGGCCCGAAGCCGAGCGCTGGGACCGGGTGCTGATGGTGCGGCAGGCGAGCCTCGAGGCCTTCTTTGCCTTCGCGCAGATGCCGGAGGCGCAGGTTGCGGCGGCCCACCGGCGTGCGGCGCTGGAAGACAGCCGGCTGCTTCCGGTGTTGCCGCGCTGAACGCCGCGCATGATCGTGTTGAGCGGATTTCACGGCATGCGCGGCCACTTCACGTTGCCCGTCCTGCCCGCTTTGCCCTAGGGTCGCCGCCAAAACCAGCCCCGAGGGAGGACTACCCATGAGCTACGGCTTCGACACGCTTCAGATCCACGCAGGCGCCCGGCCCGATCCGGCCACCGGCGCGCGGCAAACGCCGATCTACCAGACCACCGCCTATGTGTTTCGCGATGCCGACCACGCCGCCGCGCTCTTCAATCTTCAGGAGGTCGGCTACATCTACTCCCGGCTGACCAACCCAACGGTGGCGGCGCTGCAAGAGCGGGTGGCCACGCTGGAAGGTGGCGCGGGCGCGGTCTGCTGCTCGTCGGGCCATGCGGCGCAAATCATGGCGCTCTTCCCGCTGATGGGGCCCGGACTGAACGTGGTGGTCTCCACCCGGCTTTATGGCGGCTCGATCACCCAGTTTTCCCAGACGATCAAACGCTTTGGCTGGTCGGCCAAGTTCGTGGATTTTGACGATCTCGACGCTGTGGAAGCGGCGATTGACGATGACACCCGCGCCGTCTTCTGCGAGTCCATCGCCAACCCGGGCGGCTACATCACCGACCTGCCCGCCATCGCCAAGGTGGCCGACAAGGCAGGCCTGCCGCTGATCGTCGACAACACCTCCGCCACCCCCTACCTCTGCCGCCCCATCGAGCATGGCGCGACGCTGGTGGTGCATTCGATGACCAAGTATCTCACCGGCAACGGCACCGTGACCGGCGGCGTGGTGGTGGATTCGGGCAAGTTCGACTGGGCCGCCTCGGGCAAGTTCCCCTCGCTCAGCGAGCCGGAACCGGCCTACCACGGGTTGAAGTTTGCAGAGACCTTCGGACCGCTCGCCTTCACCTTCCACGGCATCGCCATCGGGCTGCGTGACCTCGGGATGACGCTGAATCCGCAGGCCGCGCATTACACGCTCATGGGCATCGAAACCCTAAGCCTGCGGATGGAACGCCATGTGGAGAACGCCAAGAAGATCGCCGCCTGGCTGGAGACCAATCCGAACGTCAAGGAAGTGACCTATGCCGGGCTGCCCTCGTCGCCCTATGCCGACCGGGTAAAAACCGTGTGCCCCAAGGGCGCGGGCGGGCTGTTTACGGTAGCGCTGAAGGGCGGCTACGAGGCTTGCGTGAAGACGGTGGACAGCCTTGAGCTGTTCAGCCACGTGGCCAACCTCGGCGACACCCGCAGCCTGGTGATCCATTCGGCGTCGACCACGCACCGGCAGCTCACCGAGGAGCAACAGGTGGCCGCCGGCGCCGCGCCGGACGTGCTGCGCCTGTCGATCGGAATCGAAACGGCCGATGATCTGATCGCCGATCTGGAGCAGGCCCTGGAGAAGGCGCACGCCTGACGGCGGAACCTCGCCGAGCGCGGGCTTGCAGTTTCACGACATTGTCAGCCCCGCTCCCCATTGAATCCGGCCCCTCTGCGGGCCGGATTTTTCTTTTCCGCACAACGCGCTTCGCGGCAACGTGAAGGTGATGCACCAGAAGTTGGGAAAAATTGAAAACCGGAAGGTAAGACTGTATAGACTAAGGGAGTTTTTCGCGGGCCGCTGCTGGCCTGCACCCTTTGGTCGGAAATTCCTTCGATGACGCCTGAATTCGCCCTGGACCTCAGCCACGATGGCATTTCACTTCTGCGCCGCGCAGATGACGGCTGGCGCCGGATTGGCAGGGTGTCGCTGGATGCCGACAGCCTGTCGGACGACCTTGCCGCGCTGCGGGACAAGGCAGCGGATGGCCGAGATATTTCGACCAAGCTGGTCCTCCCCAACAGCCAGATCCTGTTCACCAGTTGCCCGGCGAGCGGCAAGGACGAGCTGGCCGACGAGGTGCGCGTGCGCGCCGCGCTGGTTGGGGCCACGCCCTACGAGGTGTCGGACCTCGTGTTCGACTGGGAATCGGACGGCGAAACCTTGCAGATTGCCGTCGTCGCCCGCGAAACACTGGACGAAGCCCGGGCCTTTGCCAGTGAGCACGGCTTCGGCCCGGTGGGTTTTGTGGCTGTGCCGCCGCGCGGGGGCTTCCTGCGGGAGCCCTTCTTCGGCCCTGCCGACAGAGGGCCTGCCGCCGGCCCCGGAATGGTGGCCGATGCCGAGCCGATTACGGTGGTGGGCGTTTGGGATGCGCCGGCGGTCGCCACGCAGGCAGAGCCGGGTGAGGCCGCGCCAGCAGAAGACCTGGCTGACGCACCGGACGGGCCGGACGTACCGGAGGAGGCCGCCCCGCTTGACGAGGCGGCTGATGCGCCAGGCGAGCCGGTGGTGGAAGCTTCGGTTCCCGAAGAGGCCCCGGCAAGTGAGGCACGGGTAAGCACCGCCGAAGAGGAAGACGTTGTAGACGTAGACGAGGTCGCATCCGCGCAGGAGGTCGATGAGCCCGGCGACGCCGAGTTGGAGGACCCCGCGGCTGCGCTCGGCCCACCGGACGCACGGGATGAGACAGGTGACCAGCCGATAGAGATCGAGGCGCCGGTCGAGGCAGGCGCAGAGATGCAGGACGCCCCTGCTCTGCCGGACGCCGCCGCCGAAGAGGCAGCTGCGGAAGAGCTGCCGCAGGAGGCCGCTGCGCGCACGGAAGCCGAGACGGCGGACGACGCAGCCGCCGAGACCCCGGCGGTTCTGCCCTCTTTCAGCTCGATCCGCGCAACCTCCGACGAAGGCAAGGCCCCCAAGTTGGGTGGCGCACGCAGTGCTGACGGCGCTGCGCCGAGCCGCAAGCTGGGCGGCGCGACACGCAGCGAAACTCCGGCCTCGCCCGCGAAAGCGGGAAGCGAGCGGACGGTCGAAGAGGCCGCGCCGACGGAGGCTGCGGCCCCGGCGCTGGCCACTGACACGCTCGAAGCTCTCAAGGCCGCCCCGGTCGCGGCCCAGGGCGACCCCGAGATTTCCGCGCAGGATGGCGCACCGCGCAGCAAGGCGGCCTTTGCCTCCTTCCGTGATCGGGTGTCGGCGCTGCGACGTTCCGAGGCGCCTTCCCTGACGCCCGAGATCATCGCCGCTCCCCTGCCCCGCCCCACGCCCGGCGATCTGCCGGAGCGGATTTCGCAAGAGGCGGCGCCCGGCGAGTTCACCATCTTCGGCGCACGCGGCAAGAAGAAAGCCCAGGCGCGCAAGGGCTTTCCCGTGGCGCTGACCATGGCGCTGCTGCTGTTCATGGGGCTTGTTGGGCTGTGGTCGAAGCTGTTCCTCGCGAATGACGAGACCGTGGCGCAGGCCGCGGCAGAGGGCGAGCAGGTGGTTGCCAGCGCCTCGTCGGTGCCGCTGCTGGGGGAGGATGGCGGGCTGACGCGCTCGATCACCTTCTCGGAAGCGGGCACCAGCGGCGCAACCACCGACCCCGAGGGCGAGGCGGAGCTTGCCGAAGCGCTACAGGCACCGTCCGACGACTTTGACACCGGCGAACCGGTGGACCTGGCCAGCCTGACGGATGATCCCTTCTCGGCAATGCCCGAGGACGAGCCGCAGCTGGCCGAGCCGATGCTGGAGAACCCGCCGCTCCCCGAGATCGACGCCGATTCGCTGCCCGCCGATGACGAGATGGCAGATTTCGAGCCCGAGCCGGAAGCGGATGTGGCCCCGCGGATGAGCGCCGAAGAGGCGCAGGCGGCCTATACGGAAAGCGGTATCTGGCAGCAGGCGCCGGTGCTTGCCTCGCTCCCCGAGCAGGAGAGCACTGACGATATCTATATCGCCTCCATCGACCCCAGCGTTCAGCCGCATGATGCTGTGGCCCTGCCGCGCGCGGGCACCGAGGGCGGCACCGACACCGCCCTGCCCCGCCAGCCCGGCCCGGTGCCACCGGGCCAGGTTGTGGTGTTTGACGACGAGGGCCGCATCCAGCCGACCGAAGAGGGTGTGGTCACGGCGGATGGCATCACGCTTTATGCCGGGCGCCCGAGTGTGGTGCCCCGTGCCCGCCCCGGCACCTCGGAAGACACAACCGCAGAGGCAGAGTTAGAGGCCGCCGAGGCGGAGACAGAAGCGGAACCGGGCGCGGAAGACGACAACCCGCTTGCCGGACTTCGGCCCCGGGCCCGCCCACAGGGGCTGGTGGAAGAGAACGAGAAAGCCCAACTGGGCGGGCGCACCCGCGCCGAGCTGGCCGGTCTGCGCCCGAAGGCCCGCCCGCAATCCGTCCAGGACGAGGCCGAGGCCAGCCGTCAGGCCGCGATAGAGGAGGCGGTACGCAACAGCGCCGAAGAATCCGCCGAGTTGCAACAGGATGAGGCGCGCGCCCAGGCGGAGGCCGAGGCCCGCGCCGCGGCTGAACTGCAAAACGCCTCGCGGCTTGCCGTGGCCAAATCGCGCCAGCCCGCCGCCAAGCCCCGCGGCTTCGAGCGCAAGGTGGCCGCAGCCCGCAAACGCGCTGAACGTGAACAAGCAGAGGCCCGCAAGCAGGCCGCCGCCGCCGCCAGGCAAGAGCCGGAGCAGACGGCGAGTGCCGCCGTCGCCCTGCCCCGCAATCAGAAGGTGGCGCCCCGGGTGCCCTCCAGTGCTTCCGTCGCCAAGGCTGCCACCGACCGCAATGCGCTGAAACTGCGCGATATCAACCTGATCGGCGTGTTCGGCTCGCCCTCGCAGCGCCGCGCGCTCGTACGGCTGCCCTCGGGCCGGCTGGTGAAGGTGAAGGCCGGTGACAGGCTGGACGGCGGCAAGGTGGCCGCCATCGGCCAGAGCGAGCTGCGCTACGTGAAGCGCGGGCGGAATATCACCCTGTCGATGCCGCGCAGCTGAGCGGACTGGTCGGACGCACCTTGGTACTATCTTAACCACACTGCGCTAGGCCTCTTCCGGTTCAGACCGGAAGGCAGGCACTCCGATGTCCCTTTACTCGATCGGCGGCTACAACGGCGCGGATTTTATCGTGGTGGGCGGTGGCGCCCCCGGGGTAGGCAGCCATGTGCGCCTCGATAGCGACTGGTCAGCCTCGACCCACGCCTACACCTTCGACATCACCGACACTGCGGATGCCAGCTTCGACCAGAGCAGCGCAGGCCAGACCGGCGTGGTTTCGGACGCATCCGGCACGCCTCTGCAATCGGGCAGCGCCAACCTTTCAGGCTGGGGCGCGGTGCTGGACGATGGCAATGGTGGGACTGTTTCGATCTACGAGGTGCACATCGACGGTATACTGGTGGGCTACGTCGCCGACGGAGAGGTGCAGCCCGGCGTCGACTATCAGATCACCACCGTTCTCTCCGCCGGTACACCGGGCATTGCCTATGCCGACCTCACCACATCGACCTACGAGCAGGCCGATATCAACACGGTCGAGGGCGGCAATTACGACGATGTGCTGGAGGGCGGCGACGGCGACGACACGCTGACGGGCCATGGCGGGGATGACATCATCAGCGGCGGTGCGGGGTCTGACCTGATCTACGGCCTTGTCGGGGATGACACCATCTCGGGCGGCATCGGGGATGACTGGCTGCACGCCGGAGATGGCTCCGACGTCGTGCTGATCGCCGAGGGCGACGGCCACGATATCGTCAGCCTCGGCGAGAGCACGGGCGACCACGACGTGCTCTCCTTCTCCGGCACCGGCGGCGTAACGGTGACATTCGACGGCTGGGAGCAGGGCACCTATACGCTCACCGGGGCCTCGGGCCAGTTCTGGGAGGTCGAGGAGATAGGGGGCACCGAGGGGGCGGATATCATCGACGCCTCGGCGCAGGCGGCCGATATCACTCTTGGCGGTCAGGGCGGCGATGACACGCTGGCCGGTGGCAGCGGCAGCGACACGCTCAGCGGTGGCGAGGGCGATGACCTGCTCATCGGCAACGCGGGTGCCGACGCGATCAGCGGTGGGGATGGGGCCGACACCATCTGGGGCGGCACGGGCGACGACATCCTGGATGGCGGCACCGGGAACGACACCTTCCTCATCCCCGAGGGCGACGGCAACGACACAATCACCGGCGGTGACAGGACCGACGAGGTCTGCTTTTTCGGCAGCGGCGTGACCGTGACCTATACCAGCGACGGCGCGGGCGGCTGGGTGCAGACAGGCTCCACCGGCAGTTTCACCGGCATCGAGGAGATCACCGGCAGCGCGGGGTCCGACACGCTGGATGCCAGTGCAACATCTACCGGCGTGAGCCTGTCTGGCGGGGGTGCCAACGACACGGTGATTGGCGGCGCGGGCGACGATGTGCTGGATGGGGGCGACGGCTCCGACACACTCACCGGCGGCGATGGGGCCGACACGCTGACCGGCGGCGGCGGCGATGACGAGATTTATGGCGGTGCGGGCGACGACGTGATCGACGCGGGCACCGGGCATGACGAGATCTATGGCGGCGCGGGGAGTGACACTGTCACCACCGGCGACGGCTACGATATCCTCTTCCTGCAGCCGGGCGATGGCAGCGTGACCATCACCGATTTCGACATGACGCTGGAATCGGGCCAGACGGTGGACCAGTTCGACATTTCGGCGATGGGGCCGGTCAGCGGCTTCGACATTGCGGTGAGCGATGATGGCGCGGGGAACGCGGTGCTTACCTTCCCCGGCGGTGAGAGCGTGACGCTGCTGGGTGTGGACCCGGCCACGATGGATGCCTCGACGATGTTCTCGATGGGGATCCCCTGTTTCACAACGGGCACATCCATCGACACGCCGGACGGGCCGGTGCCGGTGGAGGCGCTGCGCGCGGGCGATGCGGTGCTGACCTCGCGCGGGGTAGAGCGCCTGCTCTGGAGCGGCACGCGGGCCTGCGGGCCTGCGCTCCTGTCCTCCCGGCCCGAGTTGAAACCCGTGGTGGTGGCGGGGCAAAAGGTGTCACGTCAGCACTGTTTCCTCGCCCGGTTCGGCGGCGAGGAGTGGCTCGTGCGGGCCAGGCACATGGCGCTTGAGGGCGT
The DNA here is from genome assembly GCF_018424695.1 of Vannielia litorea. GTDB lineage: Bacteria > Pseudomonadota > Alphaproteobacteria > Rhodobacterales > Rhodobacteraceae > Vannielia > Vannielia litorea_A. The sequence continues at coordinate 64,607 of NZ_QTNQ01000003.1, read as the reverse complement.
GCCGGGCGTGCGAATTGCCGAGGGGTGCCGCCGGGTGCGCTACCACCACCTGCTGCTGCCGCGCCACGGGCTGCTGCGCGCAGGCGGCTTCTGGCAGGCGAGCTTCTACCCCGGCCCCTGGGCCCTGCGCAGCCTTGACCCGGAGGCTCTTATCGCGCTGATCGCCGCCCTGCCCGGCCTCGGCGCGGTGCTCGGCGGTGCCTCGCCCGAGGTCGTCTATGGCCCCACGGTGCGCCCGCTTCTCCCCCGGCGCGCCTTGCGCGGCCTCTCCCGCAGCGCCCTGCGCCAACTGCTTGTCCCCGCCCGCGACCCGCTGACGGTTTGACATCACGGCCCGCGCGGTGTTCCCCTGCGCGAACATTTCAGCGAGAGGCGCGGGCATGAAAACGGTAGACATCGGCGGCATTTCCATCTCCAACACCCGGCCCTTCGCGCTGCTCGCCGGCCCCTGCCAGTTGGAGAGCCTCGACCACGCGCGGATGCTGGCCGCGAGGATCGGCGAGATGGCGGCGGAGCGGGGTGTGCCCTTCATCTTCAAGGCCAGCTACGACAAGGCGAACCGCACCTCGCTTTCGGGCAAGCGCGGGCTGGGCATCGAGAAAGGGCTGGAGGTGCTGGCCGCCGTGCGCGAGGAGTTCGGCTGCCCGGTGGTGACCGACGTGCATGACGTGGCGCAGGCGCAGCGGGCGGGCGAGGTGGTGGACATCCTCCAGATCCCCGCCTTTCTCTGCCGCCAAACCGACCTGCTGCTGGCCGCCGGAGAGACGGGCTGCGCGGTGAATGTGAAGAAGGGCCAGTTTCTGGCGCCCTGGGACATGGCGAACGTGGCCGAGAAGATCGCCAGCACGGGCAACGAGCGGATCATGCTCTGCGAGCGGGGCACGAGCTTTGGCTACAACGCGCTGGTCAGCGACTTCCGCAGCCTGCCGATCATGGCGGAGACGGGCTACCCCGTGGTCTTCGACGCAACCCACTCGGTGCAGCAGCCCGGCGGGCTTGGCGGCTCCACCGGGGGCAAGCGCGAGTATGTGCCGGTGCTGGCGGCGGCGGCGATGGCGGTAGGCTGCGCGGCGGTCTTCATGGAGGTGCACGAAGCCCCAGACACCGCGCCCTCGGACGGGCCGAACATGCTGAAGTTGCAGGATCTTCCGGTCGTGCTCGACCGGCTGACGGCGCTGGACGCGGTGACGAAGGGCTGATCTGCTCTTCGGCCCTTGCGGTCCTCATCGCAGGTGCGAGGAGGGTCCGAAGGGCCCGAGGAGCTGCCCTTAGGCCGCATCCTCCGGTTTCAGCTCGCCGCTTTCGATCTGCTCCTGCTCGATGCTCTCGAACAGCGCCTTGAAGTTGCCCTCGCCGAAGCCGTCATCGCCCTTGCGCTGGATGAACTCGAAGAAGATCGGGCCGATCACCGTTTTCGAGAAGATTTGCAGCAGGATGCGGGTTTCGCCGCCGTCCACCACGCCCTCGCCGTCAATCAGGATGCCGTGCTTCATCATCCGGTTCAGCGGCTCTTCGTGGCCGACTACGCGCTCCTTCGACATCTTGTAATAGGTCTCGGGCGGGCCGGGCATGAACTTGACGCCCATCTCGGCAATGGCGTCGGTCGCCTCGTAGATGTCGCGCGCGCCCACGGCGATGTGCTGGATGCCTTCGCCGTTGTACTTTTTCAGATAGGCCACGATCTGCCCGGTCTCGCCCCGGTCCTCGTTGATCGGAATGCGGATGCGCCCGCAAGGCGAGGTCAGCGCCCGGGAGAACAGGCCGGTGAACTTGCCCTCGATGTCAAAGAAGCGGATTTCACGGAAGTTGAAGAGCTTTCCGTAGAACTGGAACCACTTGTCCATGTTGCCCTTGAAGACGTTATGGGTGAGGTGGTCGAGGTAGTAGAAGCCGACGCCCTGCGGGTGCGCATCGTCGTGCCAGTCGAACTCGGCATTGTAGGCGCTGGTTTCGAAGTAGTCCTCGATGAAATAGATCAGCGAGCCGCCGATGCCGCGAATAGCGGGCACATCCATGGTTTTGCCGGGGCCGTCGTAGGGCTCTGCGCCGTTTTTCACCGCGTGGTCATAGGCATGCTGGGCGTCCACCACGCGCCAACCCATCGAGGGGGCGCAGGGGCCGTGCTCTTCCACGAAGTCACGGCCATGAGTGCCCTTCTCGTCATTGATCAGGTAGCTGATGTCGCCCTGCTGCCAAAGCTCGATGCGCTTGGTCTTGTGGGTGGCAACGTGGGTATAGCCCATGGCGCGGAAGGTCTCGCGCAGGTGCTCGGGGTCAGGGTGGGCGAATTCGACAAACTCGAAGCCGTCGGTGCCGGCGGGGTTTTCATCGGTGATGGTCGCCTTGGGGGCGTCATGAGGGAAGGGTCCCATGGGTATCTCCTGTTCGCTTTGCAGAAGTTTAGCGCATGGTGAGGGATAAATCTGCGCATTCTTCGTTGAAGTTGCCCTGCTTCGTGCGGCATCATTTCAAAAAATCGCTTAAAGACGCAGACTATCCGCATGGCCATGGACAAGACCGACTCGGCGCTGCTGCGCCTGCTCCAGCAAGATGCCAACCAGACCGCCGAAAGCCTCGGCCAGCACCTTCGCCTCAGCCCCAGCCAGGCCGGGCGGCGGCGGCAGAGGCTTGAGGCCGCCGGCTTGATCTCGGGCTATGCGGCGCGGGTCGATGCGGAGGCGGTGGGGCTTGGGGTGCAGGCGATGATCCAGGTGCACATGGCGGCCCATGCGCCGGATGCCGCGCAAAGCTTTGCGGCCCTTGTCGCTGCCACGCCGGAGATCACCAGCGCATGGGTGATGACGGGCGATGCGGATTACCTGCTGCGGATCTTCTGCACCGATCTGGCAGCACTCAACCGGCTCGTGCAGGAGGTGCTTTTGCCCCACTCCTCGGTGGCCCGGGTCCAAAGCCAGATCGTGATGGCGCAGTTGAAGCCCGACGGCCCGCTGCCGCTCTGAGGCCGCCTGTAACCCAGTGAAAGATTTTGTGCCCCTGCGCAGGCGGAAAACCCGCGCAATGCGGCGTTGCGGCCATTCCATTTTGGCCCGCGCCTGATACTTCTGGAGAGGTCGGAACAGGCAGGTGTCATGGAAGGATTTCTCTACCAGGCGGTGATCTACCTCAGCGCGGCTGTGGTCGCCGTGCCGATATCGGCACGGCTGGGCCTCGGCTCGGTGCTGGGCTACCTGCTTTCGGGTATCGTGATTGGCCCGATCCTCGGGCTCGTCGGCTCGGAAACCCAGGAATTGCAACACTTTGCCGAGTTCGGCGTGGTCGTGATGCTGTTCCTGATCGGGCTGGAGCTTGAGCCTAAGGCGTTGTGGAACATGCGGCACCGGCTGCTTGGGCTGGGCGGATTGCAGGTGGTGGGCACCAGCCTCGTGATCGCGGGATGTGCCGTGGCGCTGGGGCTCAGCTGGAGCCTTGCCCTCGCCGTGGGCATGACCTTTGCGCTCTCCTCCACCGCCATCGTGCTGCAAACCCTCAGCGAGAAGGGGCTGATGCAGTCGCCGGGCGGGCGGTCGATCATCTCGGTGCTGCTGACGCAGGATATTGCCGTCATCCCGATTCTCGCGGTGCTGCCGCTGCTGCCCGTTGCGCTGGTGCCGCAACTCGACCCGAGCGGGGCCATCCAGCGCGGGAGCGAGGAGGCGCATCACACCATGTCGCTGGTGGAGGGCCTGCCCGGCTGGGGCGTGGCGCTGGTGACGGTGGGCGCGGTGGCGGCGGTGATCCTCGCAGGCATCTTCCTGACGCGCCCCCTGTTCCGCTTCATCCACATGGCCAAGCTGCGCGAGCTCTACACCGCCACGGCGCTGCTGATGGTGGTGATGATCGCCTTCCTGATGAACCTCGTGGGCCTCTCCCCGGCGCTCGGCACCTTTCTTGGCGGGGTGATGCTGGCCAACTCGGAGTTCCGGCACCAGATCGAGGCCGACCTGAACCCGTTCAAGGGCCTGCTGCTCGGCCTGTTCTTTATAACTGTTGGGGCGGGCATCAACTTCACGGTGCTCTGGACCAACATTTTCACCATTATCGGGCTTACGCTTGGGGTGATGCTGATCAAGGGCCTGATCCTCTATGCGCTGGCCTGGATCTTCAAGCTGCGGACAAAGGGGCAGTGGCTTTTTACCCTCGGGCTGGCGCAGGCAGGCGAATTCGGCTTCGTGCTGATCGGCTTCATGACCGGCCAGCGGATGCTGGACCCGGTGCTGGCGCAGGTCTTGCTGCTGGTGGTGGCGATGACGATGCTGCTCACGCCGCTATTCTTCATTCTCTACGAAAAGCTCTCGGAGCGGATGGCGGACGAAAGCGAGGCGCCGGAGCCCGACGAGATGGACGAGAACGCCCCGGTGATCATCGCCGGGCTGGGGCGCTTCGGGCAAGTCGTGAGCCGAATGGTGAGCGCTGCGGGCGTGCAGACTACCGTGCTCGACCACAACCTGGAGACCATCAACCTTCTGCGCCGCTTCGGTTTCAAGGGGTTCTTCGGTGACCCTACGCGGCCCGAGCTGCTGCATGCGGCGGGCATCCATCATGCGCAGGTGCTGGTGGTGGCGCTCGACAACCCGAAGACGGCGGTGGAACTGGTGCGCTACGCCCGCGAAGCCCGCCCCGACATCCACATCGTGGCCCGCGCCCGTGACAGGCTGCATGTGTATGAGCTTTACAAGGCCGGAGCGAACGACATCGTGCGCGAGCTGTTCGACTCCAGCCTGCGGGCCGGGCGCTACGTGCTCGAGAACATGGAGTTTTCGGAGTTCGAGGCGAGCGAGGTGGAAAAGAGCTTCTACAAGCACGACCGGCACACGCTGCGGGAGCTGGCCGAACTGTGGCAGCCCGAGGTGCCGTTGACGCAGAACGAGGCCTACGTGAAACGCACGCGCGAGCTGAACTCGGACCTGGAAGCGGCGCTTGTGCGCGAGATTCAGGAAGAGCGGGCGCGGGATGACGACGACGATGATGATTGAGCCGAGCCCGTAAGTGCGTTGCGCATGAAAAAAGCCGCGCCCGAAGGCGCGGCCTTGGCAATCACATTTCGCGCAGCGATCAGGCGGCGGCGCGGCTCACCAGCACGTCATCCACCTGCTTCTGAGCACCAGCCTCGTCGGAGCCGGACACGGCAGCGACTTCACGGGTCAGCCGCTCGAGAGCGGCCTCGTAGAGCTGACGCTCGGAGTAGGACTGTTCGCGTTGGTCGTCGGTGCGATGCAGGTCGCGCACCACCTCCGCGATGGCGATCAGGTCGCCGGAGTTGATCTTTTGCTCGTACTCCTGCGCCCGGCGCGACCACATGGCCTTTTTCACCTTGGCTTTACCCTTGAGGGTTTTCATGGCCTGGCTGACGATATCGGGCGTGGACAGCGAGCGCATGCCAACCTCGGTGGCCTTGTGGGTCGGCACGCGGAGGGTCATCTTGTCTTTCTCGAAGGAGATCACGAAGAGCTCCAGCTCAAAGCCGGCCACTTCCTGCTTCTCGATCGAGACGATCTTGCCCACGCCGTGGGCCGGGTACACAACGAAATCGTTGGGGCGAAACTCGGATTTCTTCTTAGTCATTCAGGGCCTTCCTTAGCCGATCCCTTGGAGCCGAAAAGGCCCCTCCCCGGCGCGGGTGCATCCGGGAGTGAGCCTTGTTTGCGCTATGAATTCCCCCGAAACGGCGAGTCGCGCAGCCTCGGAAGCCTCAGGATTTATGTTCCATCGGCAAGTAATATATCACAAAAATCGCGATTCTCAAAGCGCATCGCCAGCCCGGAGCTGCGACGTTTTTACCAGATGGTCAAATCCGGCCGCGCGGCGGCGTCTCAGCCACCCTCGCCCGGCGCTTCCGAAAGCAGCTCCAGCTTGCCCGGCTTGCCGTCCATCTCGTCGGCATTGGGCAGCGGGTCTTTCTTGGTCACGATGACCGGCCACATCTCGGAATACTTGCGGTTGAACTCCACCCACTTCTCCATTTCCGGCTCGGTGTCGGGGCGGATCGCATCGGCGGGGCACTCAGGCTCGCAGACGCCGCAATCGATGCATTCGTCGGGGTGGATCACCAGCATGTTCTCGCCCTCGTAGAAGCAATCCACGGGGCAGACTTCAACACAGTCTGTGTATTTGCAGGCGATGCAGTTGTCGTTGACGATATAGGTCATGCGGGCCTCGGAAGTGTTCGGGGCAGAGGTATTTCAAACCACCCGGTCATTCAAGCGACTTGCCCCTTAAAAGACGGGCCTTGCGACGATCCCTCGCATCCGGGCGGCTCCCGGCCCGCGGAAGCGCCGGATCGCGGGATTTTGTTTCGGGTGGAGCGAGATCTTCGTAAAGCTGTTGCGCCTCGGGGGCCGGGCCACGGCGGGTGCCCAGCGCGACGATCCGGATCACGCGGATGTGGCTGTCTTTCGGGAAGGTCAGCGTGGCACCGGGCGCGACCATGCGAGAGGGCTTGGAGATGGGCGTCCCGTCCACCCGCAGCTTGCCCTCGCTCACAAGCTTGGCGGCGAGGCTGCGGGTTTTGAAAAAGCGGGCGTGGAACAGCCACTTGTCGATGCGCAGGCTGTCCGGCGCGGCCTCCGTCACTCCTTCTTCAGCCCCATCAGAGCCTGGGCGAAGGGGTTGTCGGGGTCGATCTGCTTTTCCTTACGGGGCGGGCGGGACTGGAAGTTCTTCGGCCCGTCGTCGCGGCGGGGGCCACCCTTGCCCTTGGGGCCGCCCTTGCCGCGCGGCTTGCCCTTGCCCTGGCCCTTCGGACGGTTGCCCTGCTGATCGCCCCGGCGACCGCCGCGGTTACCGCCCCAGGTGAACGTATAGAACACCTCCATTTCGGGGCCGGCCACATCGGCATCGGGAGCGGTACCGGGAACGAGTTCTTCGGCAGGCGTTTCGGCCACCGCCGCTTCGGGCGCGGGCTCGGCCGGGGTTTCGGCCACGGGTGCCTCGCCTGCGTCGGGCAGGGCCTCGGCTTCGGGCGAGATGTCATCTGCCGGGGTCTCGGCTGTGGGCGCTTCGATGATGCCACCCTCGGGCGCTGCCTCGGCCGCGTCCATTACCGGCGTGTCCCCTTCCGGCGCGGTGCCTTCAGCCTCGGGCACGACCGCATCCACGGGCTTTACCTTGGCGCGCTCGCCCTTCTCGGCCTTGTAGCCGAGCCCGCCCATCAGGTCGGCGAACTGCTCCAGCGTCATGCCGGTGATCGAGAGCATGTCGGCATTGGCCTCGAATCCCGCACGGCTGTCCTGGCTGCGGAGCTGATCGGCCAAGCGCTCCAGCATGTCGATGCGGATCGCCCGCTGGCCGGCAACACGGTAGCCCGACATCGGCGCGTACCCGTCCGGCATGGCAACGGGCGCGGGGATGGTCACGAGGCCCGGCGGCGGGCTTTCGGGGAATTCATCGAGCCCCTGCCAGAGCGACCAAAGCACCAGCCGCAGGCGGGTGGGCGCGGGTTTGAGCAGCAGCGGCATGAAAATGGTGAATTGGCCGAAGCGGACGCCATGCTTGCGCAGCGCGCCGCGCGCGTCCTGATCGAGCGCCTTTACGTCCTGCGCCACCTGCTCACGCGGGATGACGCCCAGCGCCTCGATGAGCTGGAAGCCGAAGCCGCGCGCCAACCCGGTGAGCGCTTCATCGCCCTTTACCGCCAGCAGAGGCTCGAAGAGCGCGGCGATCTTGCGGTCGATGAAATGCTGGAGGCGGCGGGTGACCTTTTCGGCCACATCGGCACCGGCCTCGTCGTCGACAAAGGCTTTCACCTCGGGCTTGAGCGCCTCGGTGCCCTTCACCAGCTTGCCCACGGCATGCTCGCCCCACATCAGCCCGCCCTGCTCGGTGAAGTCGAGTTCTGTATCGGGGGCGTTGTAGAACCGGTCGGACAGAAGTGAGAACTGCGGACCAAGGGCAGCCACGGCGGCGGCACGGAGCGTCTTGGCCTCGCCCGCGTCGGCGGTGTCGGCCTGTCGGAACCGAAAGCCCTCAAGGCGCCCCACCGTATGGCCTTCGATGACCACTTCACCCTTGTCGTTCACATCAGCCACGAGGCTCTCCTTCTGTTTCAACCGGCGCAGCAGCACAGAGGTGCGCCGGTCGACAAATCTTTGGGTCAGCGCCCCGTGAAGGGCATCCGACAGGCGGTCTTCTACCGCGCGGGTTGCTTCGCGCCAATGGGATTCGTCGTCGAGCCAGCCCTTGCGCTGAGCGACATATGTCCATGTGCGGATATACGCCAGTCGTTTGGACAACGTGTCGATGCCGCCATCGGTTCGGTCCTGCCGTTTCACCTGCCGCGCGAACCAGTCGTCGGGAATGCGGCCGAACTCGTGCAGGTCGGCAAATATCTTGGTCAGCAAGCTGGTGTGCTCGGCGTGAGAGATGCCGCGAAAATCGGGAATGCGGCAGACATCCCAGAGCAGCTTGGTGTCGGCGCGGGACGTGGTCCGGGCTGCCAGCTCGGGCGCGGCGGCAAGGGCCTTGAGCGCGCCGAGGTCGTCGGCCTCGCGGGCGCGGGTGAGTAGGGTGTTGTCGGGCCGGGCTTCAAGCGAAGCGATGAGATGGGCGGGGCTGCGGTAGTCCAGCTCGGGGTTGCGCCATTCCAGCCGCCGGACTGGCTCGAAGCGGTGCTCTGTGACGGCCTCCACCACCTCTTCGGAGAGCGGCGAGGCCTCGCCCGTCACGCCGAAAGACCCGTCGCGCTGGTAGCGCCCGGCGCGGCCCGCGATCTGGCCGATCTCCTGCGCGGTAAGCGGGCGCATCCGCCGCCCATCGAATTTGGAGGTGGCCGAGAAGGCGACGTGGTGCAGATCGAGGTTGAGCCCCATGCCGATGGCGTCGGTGGCCACGAGGTAGTCGACATCGCCGTTCTGGTAGAGCGCCACCTGGGCGTTGCGGGTGCGGGGAGAAAGCGCGCCCATCACCACCGCGCAGCCGCCTTTCTGGCGGCGGATCAGCTCGGCGATGGCATAGACATTTTCAACCGAAAACCCGACGATGGCAGAGCGCGCGGGCATCCGGCTTATCTTTTTCGAACCTGCGTAGGTCAGGTGCGAGAACCGCTCGCGCTTCACGAACTGGGCGCGCGGCACGAGCTGGGCGATGGCCGGGCGCATGGTTTCGGCGCCCAGAAACATGGTTTCATGCCGCCCGCGGGCATTCATCAGCCGGTCGGTGAAGACATGCCCGCGCTCGGGGTCGGCGCAGAGCTGGATTTCGTCGATGGCGAGAAAATCATGCTCGCCCGAGAGCGGCATGGCTTCCACCGTGCAGACCCAGTAGCGCGCGCGCGGCGGCACGATGCGCTCTTCGCCCGTCACCAACGCCACCGCGTTTGGCCCGCGCAGCCCTACGATCCGGTCATAAACCTCACGCGCCAGCAGGCGCAGCGGCAGGCCGATCACCCCGGAGGGGTAGGCCAGCATCCGCTCGATGGCGAAATGCGTCTTGCCGGTGTTGGTCGGGCCCAGAAGGGCCGTGATCCGCGCTTGCTCGCCGCCCATTGGGCCTTCTCCGATCAGGCTTTGGGGGGGTCAGATGCGCTTGCCCATCACGGTGAATTCCAGCCGCTCGACGGCCTCCTTCACGTTGGGGCGATGCGGGTGGATCTTCAGCACTTCCTGGTAGGCGCTAAGCGCGCGGGCCTCCTCGCCCATGGTCTCCATGATGACGGCCAGCCCGGTGAGGGCCGCAAAGTGGCGCGGGTTCAGCTCCAGCGTGCGGCGGATGTCCTCCAGCGCGAGGCCATACATCTCTAGCTGGAAGAAGGCCGTGGCGCGGGCATTGTAGCCCTCGGCAAACTCCGGCGCATGATCGGTCAGCGCGGTGAGGTGCTCGATGGCAAGGTCGTATTCTTCGCGCTCCAGCGCTTCGCGCCCCTGTTTCAGCAGCAGGTCCATCGGAGCGGAGCCAGAGCGCGACCACTCGATCCAGATTGCATCCTCGATGCGCTGCCAGCCCATCTGCTCGGGCTGGGCCAGTTCGGCAAAGAGCTGATCCAGCGAGCGGCGCCCGCCCTCGGGCTCGGGCGCGGCGGCATCCACATCGGGCGAGGGCGTGGGCATTTCAGGCGGCGCGCCGGGCACTTCCTCGTCCTGCGCGGCGAGAGGTGCGGCAAATGCCAGCAGCACGGCAAATGCCGTGACGTGAAAGTTGAGGTGTCTGGCCAAGGGTCGCATATCTGTGCATGAGTTTAGCGCAAGCGCCGGGGGTTCCAAGCCCCCGGTCGGTCACATTGGAAGGAGATTGCCATGAGTGCTGTTGTGGAAGGGGCCGTGAAGGCCCTGAACGAGAAGCTGGACGGCGGGTTTGACGGCACCGCGAAGTTCGTTATCGAAGACGAGGGCGCCATCATGCTCGACCAGAACGGCGCCCGCGCGGGCGACGAGGAGGCGGAGGTGACCATGACCGCCGATGCCGAAACCTTCGAGGGGATTCTCTCGGGCGACGTCAACCCGACGGCAGCCTTCATGGGCGGTCGGCTCAAGGTGGATGGCGATATGGGCATGGCGATGAAGCTCGGCGGCGCCCTGAGCTGACGCCGTGGAGCCCGCGCCGCTCTTTGACGAAGCAGACGGCCCCGAGGGGGGCCGCGCCTTCTGGCTGACCTGCGAAGACGGGGTGCGGGTGCGCCTGGGCTGGTGGCCCGCCGAGGGGGCGAAGGGCACGATCCTCTTCTTCCCCGGGCGCACCGAATACATCGAGAAATATGGCCGCGCGGCGCGGGAATACGTAGCCGCGGGCTGGAACATGACGGCGATCGACTGGCGCGGGCAAGGTCTGGCCGACAGGCCGCTGGACGATCCGGCCACTGGCCATGTGGACGAGTTCGAAGATTACCAGCGCGACGTGGATACCATGGTGGAGGCCGTCGGCATGCTTGAGGGGGCCGCGCTGCCCCGCGTGCTCATCGGCCACTCGATGGGCGGCTGCATCGGGCTGCGCGCAGCCCACAGGTTGCCGCTGAAGGCCGCGGCCTTCTCGGCGCCGATGTGGGGCATCCGGTTTCACCCGGTCGTGCGCCCCGCGGCCTGGGTGCTCTCCGCGCTCTCTCGCCCGCTCGGCATGGGCGGGCGCTATGCCCCCGGCACGGTACCCGAAACCTATGCGCTGGCCGCCGAGTTCGAGGGCAACATGCTCACCCGCGACGAGGACATGTGGCGCTACATGCGGGCCCAGCTCACCGCTCACCCCGAGCTGGCGCTGGGCGGCCCGAGCCTGCACTGGCTGAACCGCGCCCTGGTGGAGATGCGCGGCCTCCTGCGCCGCCCTGCCCCCGACCTGCCCTGCCTGACCTACCTTGGCGGCAACGAGCGTATCGTGGACCCTGCCGCCGTGCGCGCCCGCGTGGCCACATGGCCGGGCGCGGAGCTTGTGGTGCCCGAGGGGGCGGAACACGAGATCCTGATGGAGCTGCCGGAGGTGCGGGATAGCTTCATTGCGCGCACCATCGCTTTCTTCGACCAGCACGCCGATGATCCTGTTTCAGAGCCATCTATGAACGACAAAGCGGGTGCGTAAAATCTGCGCCGTCGGGATCGCCTGGCACCCCAAGGGACAGCGGGATGACCCGTTGTCAATTCAGCGATCAGATTTCGGGAGGCCCCGCAAGCAGCGCTTCCTGCCTTGGTGAACCCGGGGCATGAACTGGCTGCCCCAAGCGTCGGGGCTGTATTGGGTCGCAACGCGCGCCAAATGCGCCGGATCAACAAAAGGAATGCGCCCGAAGGGCGCGCAATTTAACACGAGCCGGGCACGAAAAAGGCCCGCGCAGGGAGCGCGGGCCAGGTCTTCTCGCCTATGAGAACTCGATTATTCCAGCGAAAGCGCCACGAAGCGGGGCTCGCCCTCGCGGCGGATCAGCAGCAGGAGCGACTTGCGGCCTGCATCGCGGGCCTCTTCCACCCGGTCTTCCAGCTCGCTCACAGCGCGCACCTTCTGTTGACCCGCCTCGGTGATGATGTCACCGGCGCGCAGGCCCTTCTCGTAAGCCTCCGCCATTTCATCGACGGCGGTGATCACGAGGCCCTCATCGCTCGCGTCGAGGTTCATCTGGCCGCGCAGCTCATCGGTGAGGGTGGTGACGGTGAGCCCGAGAAGCTCTTGCTCCTGCGGGGCCTCAGGCGCGGTCTCGTCGCCCTCGGCCACAGCAGGCACTGCGCCCTCGGCCTCTTCGCGGCGGCCAAGCGTGACCTTGAGCGTTTCAGTCTCGCCGTCGCGGAACACCACCATGCGGACGGTCTTGCCCACCTCGGTGTTGCCCACGCGGCGCACGAGGCCGCGCACGTCTTCCACCTCTTTGCCGTCGAAGCTGATGATCACGTCACCCGACTTCATGCCCGCTTCCATAGCAGGACCCTCGGGTACATCCGTCACCAGCGCGCCCTTTGCCGGCGTCAGGCCGATGGCTTCGGCCACGTCCGGGGTCACGTCCTGGATCCGGACACCGAGCCAGCCACGACGGGTCTCGCCGTACTCCTTCAGCTGGTCGACCACGCGTGTGACGACGTTGGAGGCCATGGAGAAGCCGATCCCGATGGAGCCGCCGTTGGGCGAGAGGATCGCGGTGTTCACCCCGATCACCTCGCCGTCCATATTGAAGAGCGGCCCGCCCGAGTTGCCACGGTTGATGGCGGCGTCGGTCTGGATGTAGTCGTCATAGGTGCCCGAAAGCGCGCGATTGCGGGCCGAGACGATGCCGGCGGAGACGGAGAAGCCCTGACCCAGCGGGTTGCCCATGGCAATCACCCAGTCGCCCACGCGTGCGGTGTTGCTGTCGCCGAAGGGCACGAAGGGCAGCGCCTCTTCGGGTTCCACCTTCAGGAGCGCAATGTCGGTGTTGGCGTCGGTGCCCACCACCTCGGCGTCCAGCTCCTGTCCGGAGAAGAACTCGATCGTGATCTCGTCGGCGCCTTCGATGACGTGGTTGTTCGTCACGATGTAACCGTCTTCGGAAATCACGAAGCCCGAGCCCAGCGCCGAGCTGCGGCGGGGCCTGTCCGGGTTGCCTTCGCGGTCAAGGAAGTCACGGAAGAAGTCCTCGAAGGGTGAGCCCTCGGGCACTTGCGGCGTGGGGCCGGTGCGGCGCGATACCGTGGTGGCGGTGGTAATGTTCACCACGGAAGGGCTGATCTGCTCGGCGAGGTCGGCGAAGCTGCCGGGGATGCTGCGCGATTGCGCGTTCACCGTTTGCGCGGCCAGAAGGGCCAGGCCGATGAACAGGGCGAAAAGGCTGCGCAAGGCGAAAGTGCCTCGCCGCTCCTGCGGAATGGGGGTTGCGATTGCCTGTGATGTCACTGGATGGTCTCCCTTGATCGTCGGGGCGGGCCGGCCGGCGCGGCCTGGGGGAAGGCCGGTCAGATGCCCCTTTCTGCTTCTGCCTATTTCCCAGATAGGGAGGCAGAAGCGCAACTCAATGGCTATCGCGGTGTGTCACTTGGACGTGAAGGCCGCGCGAGCCCCTTGGTGCGAAGTGTCTCAGCCGGGGGGCTTTCGTGCAAGGGGCCGCGTGGGCAAGGAGCGTGAAAACACCCGTCATCCACCGATCCACGCCGCGGCCCAGAGCGACAGCGCCCCGGCGGTGAGGGCCAGAAGGCCCATTGTGCGGCGGGCTTCGGGCGGCTGCGACACGATCCAGCGGAGGATGTCTTCGTAAAGCGAAGGGGCCAGTGCAAGCACCAGCCCCTCGACAATGCAGATCGCACCGAGCGCATAGAGCGCCATGGCCATGGGTCAGTTCCCCGTGGGTTCGGTGCTGCCCGCTTCGGCCTCTGCCTCGGGCGCTTCCGTGCCGGAACCGATGTCACCCGCGGGCGCGTCGGTGGAGGCGTCTTCTTCCGAAGCCTCCGCCGCCGGGCCCTCGGCCGGGTCCTGCGGCGCAGCCTCGCCGGTGTCATCCTCCAGCGTGATCGGGTCGGGCATTTCCTCGGTCACGGCCTCGGCCTCACCCGCCGCTTCGCTCACAGCAGCCTCGGCCGCGGCCTTTGCGGCCTCGTTTGCCTCACGGGCGGCCTGCCGCGCAGCCTCGTCCACCGGCGCGGGCCGCGGCGTGCTGCCATCGGGCAGGCTGTCGGAGCGCAGGTAGTTGAAGAACTCGGAGTCGGGCGTCATCACCATGGAGGAGTTGTTGCCCTTCAGCGCGTTTTCATAGGCGGTCAGCGAACGGTAGAACTCGAAGAACTCCGGATCCTGCCCGTAGGCCTCGGCGAAGATGCGGTTTCGCTCGGCGTCGGCCTGACCCTGGATGATGCGCGCGTCGCGGCGCGCCTCGGCGAGGATTTCCTCGTAGGTCCGGTCGGCGGAGGCGCGCACCCTCTGGGCCGCTTCCTGGCCCCGGGCGCGTTCGTCGATGGCCTCGCGTTCCCGCTCGGCGATCATCCGCTTCAGCGTCGCGTCGAAGTTCTGCTCGGGCAGGTTCGTCTGACGCAGCCGCACGTCGACAACGTCGATGCCGAGCGCCTCGGCACGGGAGTTCACCCGGTCCTCGATCTCGTCCATCAGCGCCGTCCGCTCGGGCGAAAGGATGGTGTTGGAGGTCACGCCCTCATCACCGAGCACGGCGCGGATCTGGCCTTCGAGAATGCCCGAAAGCTCGCGCTGGCCGGCGCGCTCGTCGCCAGCACCCAGTGCCTGGCGGAATTGCACGATGTCTTCGATGCGCCAGAGCACGAAGGCATCGACCACGAGGCGGCGGTCATCGGCGGGGGTAACCTCGATCAGCGGGGTCTCGATGGAGAGAATCCGGTCTTCGTAGCTGACCACCTCGTCGAGCAGCGGCACCTTCAGGTACCAGCCCGGCTCCACGCGTTCCTGCTTGATCTGGCCGAAGCGCAGCACCAGCACCTTCTCGCGCTCGTCCACGATGAAGATGGAGGAGAGCAGCGCGGCGAGCGCGATGACGACGACGGGTATGAGATAGGATAGGCGGTTCATCAGTTGCTCCCCCCGGACGTGGTGGAAGAAGAGGTGCCACGGCGCAGCTCGTTGAGCGGCAGGTAGGGCAACACCCCCTGCCCGCCGCCGGTCACGGCGCTGTCGAGGATGATCTTGTCGACATCGCCAAGCACGCTTTCCATGGTTTCAAGGAAGAGGCGCTTGCGGGTCACCTCGGGGGCATCGCGATACTCTTCGAGCACCGAGATGAAGCGAGAGCTTTCACCGGTGGCGTCGTTCACCACGCGGGAGCGGTAAGCCTCGCTCTCTTCAAGGATACGCGCGGCCTGACCACGGGCGGACGCGAGCCTGCCGTTGGCGTAGGCGTCGGCCTGGCGCACGACCTGGTCGCGCTCCTGCTCGGCGGCCTGCACGTCGCGGAAGGCGTCGACAACCGAGGTTGTCTCTGTCTGGCCGTTCACGTTGGTCACCTGCACCGGCTGGTTGGGCGGCTCGGAGCGGTTGAAGTTGACACGGATGATGTTGATGCCGGTTTCCTGCTGGTCGAGGATCGACTGGATCAGCTCACGCACGCGCGCCTCGATCTCGGCCCGCTCCCGGTTGAGGATGGGCGCCAGCTCGGACTGGGCGATGACCTCGCGCATGGCGGATTCAGCCACCGAACGCACGGTGAGTTCGGGCGCTTCCAGCGAGAACAGGAAGTCGGCCGCATTCTTGACGTTCCAGACCACCTGGAAGTCGATGTCCACGATGTTTTCGTCGGTGGTGAGCATCAACCCGTCATTTCCCGACGAGCCACGGCGCACGCCGATCTCTTCGGTGCGGTTGGTGGTGACGTCGATCACCTCGGCGGTCACAACCGGCCAGGGCGCGAAGTTGAGGCCCTCGGTGCCGATGCCGGAATACTCGCCAAGAAACAGCTCGACTGACTGCTGTTCAGGCCGCACGGTGTAGAAGCTGGCAAAGGCCCAGAGCAGCACCGCCGCCGCGCCCCCGATCAGCACGGTGCCGCGCGTGAGCCACGGGGCACCGCCCCCGCCTCCGGGGCCACGGCCGCCGGGGCGCTGGCCGTTGCCACCACCGCGCCCGCCCATGAGCACCTTCAACTGCTCCTGGCCCTTCTTCATGATCTGGTCGATCTCGGGGATGCCTCCGCCCTCACCGGGCCTGCGTCCGCCGCCGCCGGGGCGGTCTGAACGATCACGGTCGTCTCCGTTGCCGCCGCCGGAGCCACCGCCCGACGATCCGCCGCCCCAGGGGCCGCCGTTGTTACCAGCCATATGTGTCTCTTTCCTCTTCCTTGCCGCTCCGCCGCATTGGGCGGATTTAATTGTCTCGTTGTAGCACAGGTGGTCATGCGCGCGCCAAATTCAACCGCGCCCGCTGGTCGCAGCGTCCTAGCGGACCGGCGATTTCATTGTCACCAGTTCCTCTGCCATGGTCGGGTGCACCGCGCAGGTGCGGTCGAAGTCTTCCTTGGTCGCGCCCATCTTGATGGCGATGCCCGCAAGCTGGATCATCTCGCCCGCCTCGGGGGCCACGATGTGGCAGCCCAGCACCTTGCGGCTGTCCTTGCCGACGATGAGCTTCATCATCACCCGGTCGTCGGTGTGAGCGAAGGCCGTCTTCATCGGGCGGAAGGCGGTGGAATAGACCTCGAAGGCCTCGCCGCCCGCCTCCATCGCGCGTTCGGCCTCATTCTCCGTCATGCCCACGGTGCCCAGCTCGGGCTGGGTGTAGACGGCAGAAGGCACAAGCTCGTGATCGACCGGCTGCGGCTTGCCGTGGAATACGGTGTTGACGAAGGCCACGCCCTCGCGGATGGCCACCGGGGTCAGCTCTACCCGGCCCGTCACGTCGCCGATGGCGTAGATCGAGGGCACATCCGTCTGGCTGTATTCGTTGACGATCACTTCGCCGAGGCGGCCCAGCTTCACGCCCGCCTCCTCCAGGCCCAACCCTTGGGTGTTTGGCGCGCGCCCCGTGGCAAAAAGGATCTTCTCGTAGATCCCCTCATGGCCGGTGGTGGTGCGGACCGAAACGCCGTGCTCCAGCTTCTGCATGTCGGTGATCGAGGTGCCGGTGTGGATCTCGATGCCAAGGCTTTCCATGTGGTCGGCGAGGTGGCCACGAGCCTCGTCATCGAAGCCCCGCAGGATCTGGGCGCCGCGCAGGAAGATCGTGGTCTTCACGCCCAGGCCGTTGAGAATGCAGGCCATTTCGCAGGCAATGAAGCCGCCGCCGATAATCAGGATGCTCTCGGGCAACTCATCGAAGAGAAACACGTCATTGGAGCTGATGCCGAACTCCTCGGCCCCCTCCAACGGCGGGAAGCTGGGCGCGCCGCCGGTGGCGATCAGGATATGGCGGCATTTGAATTCGGTGCCGTCGGCCAGCGCCACGGTGTGCGGGTCTTTCACCACGGCACGTTGCGCGTGGATCTCCACCCCGGCCTTTTCGAGGTTGCGGGTGTAGATCTGCTCGAGCCGGTCCAACTCGGCGTGGAGGTGGTGGCGGAACTTGCCCCAATCGAACCCACCGGCGTGCACCGTCCAGCCGTAGGCCTGCGCCAGCTTCATCTCTTCGGGAAAATGCGAGGCGTAGACCATCAGCTTCTTGGGCACGCAGCCACGGATCACGCAGGTGCCGCCCATGCGATATTCTTCGGCCAGCCCCACCTTCGCGCCCGCCTCGGAGCTGGCAAGCCGCGCTGCGCGCACCCCGCCGGAGCCGCCACCGATGACGAAGAGATCGTAATCAAATTCCATGTCTTGCTCTGCCTTGCCTCTCTGGCCGCCCTCTCCTCCTCAGAGGTCGGCGAAGATGTTGTCTCCCTCGAGAAGGTCGATTTTCTCTTCCTCCTCGGTGCCTTCGTTGATGTCGCGCACCTGAACGCGCCCGTCGCCGTGACCGACGATCACCACGTCGCAGATATCGATGAACAGGCCGTTTTCAACCACGCCGGGCACCTGGTTGAGCACGAGGCTCAACTGACGCGCATTGCCGATGCGGCGCAGGTAGAGATCAAGGATGTAATTGCCCTCGTCGGTGACATAGGGCGCGTCATCGTTCATCCGGAGCGAGGTATCTCGGCCCAGAACATCCATGTTTATAAGGGTTTCCTCGACCAGCGCCTTTGTGGTCTGCCAGCCGAAGGGGATCACCTCGATGGGCAGGGGGAAGGCCCCGAGCGCGGTTACATCCTTCGCCGCGTCGGCGATCACCACCATCCGGTCGGAGGCGGTGGCGACGATCTTTTCCTGCAAGAGCGCCCCGCCGCCGCCCTTGATAAGGTTCAGTTCGCCATCGAATTCGTCGGCCCCGTCGATGGTGAGGTCGAGCCAGCGGGCCTCATCGAGGGAGATCACCGGGATGCCCAACTCGCGGGCGAGGTCGGCCGTGCGGGTGGAGGTGGGAACGCCAACGATATCAAGGCTTTCCTCCTGTACCCGCTCGGCAAGGCACCGCACCATCCAGGCCGCCGTGGAGCCGGTGCCGAGGCCCACGCGCATGCCGTCCTGCACGTAGTCCACCGCGCGTTTGGCGGCGACGAACTTGGCCTTGTCGATCGGCGAAAGGTCAGTCATCTGCGGTCTCCCCCTGGTGGCCGTCCGGGCATGGTTATAGGGGCTGGGGCCGCAGGGTGCGAGGGCAAAACGGCCTCAGCCGTGACCGATGAGCCGAGGCGCCGGGCAGGCGTGGGCGGCGCATTCCAGCTCGAGGGTGGAATGGTGGATGTGGAAGCGCGCTGCGAGGGCGGATTTCAGCGCCGATTTGATCGCGTCGGCGTCGCCCCACCGGCCCTCTTCCAACACCACATGGGCCTCCAGCGCGGCCTCGTGCTCCTGCATCTGCCAGAGGTGCAGATGGTGCACGGAAGCAACGCCAGGAATGGCCGCAAGCTCTTGGGAAACCTCGGTAATATCGAGTCCGGGCGGGGCGCCGAGCATCAACATCCGGATGACGCCGGGCACCTCGGCGAGGGCGTGCCAGAGGATGTAGGCGGAGATCAGGAGCGTGACCAGCGGGTCGGCCAGGCGCCAGTCATACAGCAGGATCAGCGTGCCGGCGACGATCACCGCCACAGAGCCCAGCGCATCCGCGAGGTTATGGAGGAAGGCGGCGCGGATGTTGGC
Source organism: Vannielia litorea (assembly GCF_018424695.1). Lineage (GTDB taxonomy): Bacteria > Pseudomonadota > Alphaproteobacteria > Rhodobacterales > Rhodobacteraceae > Vannielia > Vannielia litorea_A. The sequence goes on along the minus strand of NZ_QTNQ01000003.1, from coordinate 45,603 downwards.
GGAGGTTTTTGACATGGCGAAGGTGAGCAGGGCTGTCACCGCATCGACGATGAGCGCGATGGCCGCGATGATCACCACCGTCCAGCCCTCGACATCCTCTGGCGCGAAGAGCCGCATCACCCCCTCGTAGGCGAGGTAAACCGCCAGTAATATCAAGGTGGTATAGTTGATCAGCGCGGCCACCATCTCGGCCCTGCCATAGCCGAAGGTCATCCCTGCATCCGCCGGTCTGCGGGCGATGCGGCGGGCGGCGAAGGCGATGACGAGAGAGACGGCATCGGAGAGGTTGTGCAGCGCATCGGCGATGAGGGCGAGCGAGCCGGAGAGCAACCCGCCGACAATCTGGGCCACGGTCAGCCCGAAGTTCACCAGAACGGCGAGGGCGAGCTTGCGGTCTCCCATCTGGGAATCGACGTGGTGGTGGTGGTCGTGCGGCATGGGCGGGAAGGTATCGCGGTGAACCGTGCGGGCAATGCGGCAATGCGCCTGCGGAGCTGCCGAAGCGGCATTAACCTTGCCGCGACCGGGGGCACAAGTGATGCACATGCCATGCACAACCCATGCATATGCAGATTTGCAAGACGGTCGGACGTTACCGCATCGCGCGCCGGGGCTTGACGGGGCTCAACCGGGGCGGCGGATGCGGGCCACATACATCGTGCGCAGCGGGTCGCCCTCGGGGATACCCGGGTGATCGAAGGCCAGTTCGGGCGCCTCGGCCATGCCGATCCGGGCCATCACCGCGCGGGATGGGGCGTTGAGGTGCGGCGTGAAAGCGATCACCTCTGACAGCCCCTGCCCCCAGCCCCAGGCGAGCCAGGCGCGCGCCGCTTCGGAGGCCAGCCCCTTTCCCCAAGCCGAGGAGAGGAAGCGCCAGCCGATCTCGACGCAGGGCGAGACCGGGAGGCCGACCGGGCAGTTGAGGCCGCACATGCCGAGGAAGGCGCCTTCGTGGTCGGTCACGGCGGAGAAGGCCATGCCGTCGGCCCGCCATTTCTCGGTGCAACGGGCGAGCATCTCGGCGGTTTCGGCCTCTGTCTTCGGCGCGGGGAAGTAGCGCATCACCTCCGGGTCCGCGTTCATTGCGGCAAAGGCGGGGAGGTCGGCCTCGGTGAAAGGGCGCAGAAGGAGGCGTGGTGTTTCGAGCATGGGGACGGCCTGGTGCGGGCATCGTGCGGGAAGTGTCGTTTTCAGGCTTGCCGCCGGGCGCGGCGCTGCCATGGTGGCGGCCATGTTCGTCTCCGTCTTCGAAATGTTCAAGGTGGGCATCGGCCCGTCATCGTCTCACACCATGGGGCCGATGGTGGCCGCCGCGCGCTACCTTGAGAGGCTGCGCGGCCTGCCATTTGCCGTCACCGGCGTGCGCGCCCGGCTGCATGGTTCGCTGGCCTTCACCGGGGTGGGCCACGCGACCGACCGGGCGGTTATTCTGGGCCTCGCGGGCCTCGTGCCCGAGACCTACGAGGCCGAGGCGGGCGAGGCGGCGCTGGCGGAGGTGAAGGCCACCGGCATGATCGCGCCCGAGGGGTTGGGCGAGCTGCGTTTTGCCCCGGCGAACGACCTGATCTTCGACTATGACGCCCCCCTGCCCGGCCACCCCAACGGGCTGGCCTTCGAGGCGCTCGACGGCCAGGGCGACGTGATCGACCGCGAGGTTTACTACTCGGTCGGTGGCGGCTTCGTGCTGAGCGAGGCGGAGCTGGCGGCGGGAGCGGACACGGCGCAGGGCGCGCCGGTGCCCTTCGCCTTCAAGTCGGCGCAGGAGATGCTCGACATGGCCGCCGAGAGCGGGCTTTCGATTGCCGCGATGAAGATGGCCAATGAGCGGACGCGGCGGAGTGCCTCGGAGATCGAGACCGGGCTGGCGCGGATCTGGGAGGTGATGAACGGCTGTTTGCAGCGCGGGCTGGAGAATGAGGGCGTGCTGCCGGGCGGGCTACGGGTGAAGCGGCGGGCGGCGAAGATCTGGGAGGCGTTGCAGGCCGAGCGGGGCATGAACCTCACCGCGCCGCACACGATCAACGACTGGATGAGCTGCTACGCCATGGCCGTGAACGAGGAGAACGCGGCGGGCGGACAGGTGGTGACGGCGCCGACCAATGGCGCTGCGGGGGTGGTGCCTGCGGTGATCCGCTATTGGCTGGACCACGTGCCCGGCGCGGTGCCCTCGAAGGTGGGGCAGTTCCTGCTGACGGCGGCGGCGGTGGGCGGGCTGATCAAGCACAACGCCTCGATTTCCGGCGCCGAGGCGGGGTGCCAGGCCGAGGTGGGTTCGGCGGCGGCAATGGCGGCGGCCGGTTTGTGCGCGGTGATGGGCGGCACGGCGGAGCAGGTGGAGAACGCGGCGGAAATCGCGCTGGAGCATCACCTCGGGATGACCTGCGACCCGGTGCGCGGGCTGGTGCAGGTGCCCTGCATCGAACGCAACGGGCTGGGGGCAATCAAGGCGGTCTCGGCGGCGAGCCTGTCGCTGCGGGGGGATGGCTCGCACCTTGTGCCGCTGGATGCCTGCATCAAGACGCTGATGGAAACCGGGCGGGACATGAGCGAGAAGTATAAGGAGACGAGCCTTGGCGGGCTGGCGGTGAATGTGCCGAATTGTTGAGGGGTAAAGGCGGCCCTTGCTGATAGATTAGATATCTTTAGGCTTTTCCCTGTTTTGGGGAGGGTTGGGATTTGGAAATATTTCTTTTCGCAGTTGGGGCCATTCTCTTTTTATTACTAGGCGGCGCAATCAATAACGCAAAACGCTCTGCTAAGAGAGCCGTCAAGCGAGCGATCCGCGAAGGCTTCTCATCGCCAAAGCAACAGCACCGCACTCCGCCCCTGAGAAAACCTGCACAACGACACGCCACGTCGTCGCGGGATCCTGCTATACCAACACAGTCAGCTCCAACATCGACTCCGGCACCGCCCAGCGGTTTCGACGAGGCCTCGCGTTTCGATGAAGCCAGCGCCAGACCTAGCCTACATCACAACGAAATTCATGGCGCGGCGTATGTGGTGGATGGAGACACTATAACGATCAACAAGACCCAGATCAGACTGTTCGGAATTGATGCCCCCGAGCTGAACCACCCCTACGGCAAGAAAGCCAAGTGGGCACTGGTCGCTATGTGCAAAGGCATGAAGATTCGGGCGGTAATTACGGACACCGATGACCACGGGCGCACGGTCGCGAAATGCTTCCTGCCCGACGGGCGGGATATCTCTGCGGAAATGGTCAAGATTGGCATGGCCATCGACTGGCCGAAATTCTCAGGTGGGATCTATCGGGGCTTGGAGACCGAAGACGCCCGAAAGAAGCTCTGGCTCGCGGATGCCCGACAGAAGGGACGTATGCATGTTTGGGCTAAGTTCGAGGCTCGGCAGAAAGCAAAGAGCGCTTCGACTGAGTGACTTGGCGCGTCATTCACCCCTCTCGCCCGGCCAGCCTTGGGCTTGTTTCACGGTTTGGTCGGTGGGGTCAGTTCGGGTTGGTGACCACCCCTAATACATCGACCTCCGATAGGCCTCTTCCAGTTCGGCATCCAGCTTTTCCAGCTCCGCCGGGTCTGCGGGCCGCCCCTTCGTCTGGTCGTGGATCATGGCGCGCAGGGAGGGGAAGTCTTTGCGGTCTTGCAGGGTTTCCGGGTCCCAGAGGCGCGAACGGCGGAAGGCCTTGGCGCAGTGGAGGAAGGCTTCGTGCACCGTGACGGCGATGGCGGTGGTGGGGCGGCGGCCCTGCACCTCCATCGTGGCCAGCAGCGCCGGGTCGCGGGTGAGGCGGGCGGTGCCGTTGACGCGCAGGGTTTCGTCGAAGCCGGGCACCATGAAGAGCAGGCCGACGGCGTGGTTGGCGAGGATGTTGCGCTGGGTGTCGAGCCGGTTGTTGCCGGGGCGGTCGGGGATGAGCAGCGTGTGGTCATCCAGCGCGCGGACGAAGCCCGGCGGATCGCCGCGCGGGCTGACATCGGCCAGCCCGTCGGGCGACTGGGTGGAGATGCAGAGGAAGGGCGCGCGGGCGATGAAGGCGCGGGAATGCGCGTCGAGCGCGGGCATGCATTTGTCGAGCGCCAGCTGGTGGGTGGGCGGGAAGAGCGCGGCGAGCTCGGCCTCGTCGGTGATCAGGTAATCGGGGTTGAGCGGGGTGTCGTCTGCCATGTGATCCTCCCTCGGGGCGCCGGGCTGTGGCGCGGCGCCATTGAGGCATGAAGCCACCGGGGAGACAAGGCAGGCGGGCCTGCATCTTCCGCTTGCCCCGCCGCGCGCTCTCCCCCACTCTCGCCGCATGACCACCAAGCCTCACACCCGATCCGCCCCGATGGCGCTTCAGGGCGGTGCCGCCCCGGCGGCCTCCCTGCCCTCCTCGGCCCTCGTCTTCGCCCGCACCGAATACCACGAGCGGCTCGCCGCCGTGCGGGCCTCGATGGAGGAGAAGGGGCTGGAGGTGCTGGTCATTTCCGACCCCTCCAACATGAACTGGCTGACGGGCTATGACGGGTGGTCGTTCTACGTGCATCAGGCGGTGATCGTGAGCCTGAAGCACGATCCGGTCTGGTGGGGCCGCGGGATGGATGCCGCCGGGGCCAAGCGGACGGTGTGGATGAGCCATGACCACATCCTCGGCTACGAGGACTGGCTGGTGCAGAACCCCGAGGCGCATCCGATGACGGTGCTGGCGCAGCTCATGGTCGACTCGGGCCACGGCACCTCGCGGATCGGGGTGGAGCTGGACAATTACTATTATTCCGCCGCCGCCCATATTGCCCTCTGCGACGGCCTGCCGGATGCGCAGGTGAGCGATGCCACCGGCCTCGTCAACTGGTGCCGGGCGGTGAAATCCCCCGCCGAGATCGCCTATATGCGGCGCGCGGGCGAGATCGTGACCGAGATGCACGCGGTGATCGCCGAGGTGGCCGAGCCGGGGATGCAGAAGAACGCGCTGGTGGCCGAGATCCTGAAGGCGGGGGCGCTGGGCACGCGGGGGGCCTGGGGCGATTACCCGGCGATCGTGCCGATGACGCCCTCAGGGATGGATGCCACCGCGCCGCACCTGACGTGGGACGGCGCGCCCATTCCGCGCGGCTTGCCGACCTTCTTCGAGATCGCGGGCTGCCACGCGCGCTATCATTGCCCACAGAGCCGGACGCTGTTTTTCGGCGAGCCGCCCAACAAGTATCGCAAGGCGGAGGAGGCGCTGATGGCCGCCACGGCGGCGGTGATGGGCGCGGCGCGGCCCGGCGCGACCTGCTCGGAGGTGGCCCGCTCTTTCACACAGACGCTGAACCGCTACGGCTTCGAGAAGAACAGCCGCTGCGGCTACTCAGTTGGTCTCTCCTACCCGCCGGACTGGGGCGAACGCACGATGAGCCTGCGCGAAGGCGACGAGACGGAGTTGCAACCGGGCATGGTGTTTCACTTCATGCCGGGGCTCTGGCTGGACGACGGGGGCATCGAGCTGACCGAGACGATGCTGATCAACGATGCCAGCTCGGAGTATCTGGCGAACACCCCGCCGGGGTTGGTGGTGAAGCCGTAGGTCGATAATCTACTAGTGTCGCGCCATGGAGTGTGACACAGGATGCAACCGCACTTGCCGCTTCAGAATGTTTCGACCGGCCCGCCGTCGTCATGATTGCGCGGCAGCCGTCCCTCTCCAGGATATTGTGCAAACCACTCGAACATGTCTCCGGCCTCGAACCCGGAGATCCGGCTCGGTAGGCCTTTGTGGTAGCGCGCCCAATGGACCAGTTCGTGCAACAGGAGGCGGGCGGCCTTCCAGTCAGGGATATTGCCATTCTCGTAGCCTTCGGCCTCGCTTTCCAGGATATGGATCTTCGAGGGCGATGCCGGGCAAAAGGAGCCGGGCGCCATCTTGCGCCAATTGAGGTTGAAATTGCAAAGCTCGGGGTGAATCTCGACCACCTCGACAGTCGGCAACTCTCCGTCCTTGACCGTCTTTCGCGCCAAGTCCCGATCGCCTTGGAGCGCGGTGACATAGGCTTTGAATATGAATGGCTCGTCATCTTCGAAGCGAGTCATTTGAGCGCTGATGAAGCTTCCGTATTTCGGAAAACGACTGTGTTGGAAAAAGACCATGGTGAATCCTCTGGGGCAAAATTGACCTAACGCAATGGAAGCAGTCGGGGATCGTTGGTAATGCAGACTGTGCCACGAGCATCGTCGCGCGTCGCACACCGCACAAGCCTGTGGGTGCTGGCAGGTTGGAACCGGCGGACAACCGCTAGTTGCTCGGGTGATCCGGCACCACGACAATGGATAATGACCTTCGAAATATGGAGCAAAGGCAGAGGTCGTCCGTTGTAGCCGGAGAGACTGGCTGCACTGTGACCTTCACTTGCCAGTCTCGCAGGAAAGCGCTTGCCGTTTCGGTTCGGACCTGTGCTACCCTCCCCGAAGGCCCACCGAGCAGGAGGTTCCTCATGAGACGCAGAATGCGCATTTTCGCTGCCGTGATCTTCGCCCTGTCCGGCCTCGCGTCCGGCCCATCCACGGCGCAATCAGGCATTCCCGGCTGGCTTGCGCCCCATATTGGCACCGGGGAGGGGCAGATTGCCCCGGTCGTGCTGGAGCGGGCGCGGGGGCTCTATCGGGACCGGGTCAGGCGGGGGCAGGTGAAGAACCCCTGTTACATGGCGATGGATGCCACGCGGCCGGGCGGATCGCGCCGGTATTATACGATTTGCGAGGCGCAGAAGGTGTTTCGGGCCGTCTCTTCGGGGCATGGCAACGGGCGGAAGCTGCAGAAGGCGAATTTCGCCAACGGGCGGCAATGTGCGCGGCATTTCAGCAATGCCGAGGGCTCGAAGCTGACGATGGGGGGCGAATACATCACCGCCGAGACGCGGACCTCGTTCAAGGGATACGTGCGTCAGTCCGGCAAGCTGACGCCGTTTCGGCGGACGTTCCTGCTGTTCGACGGGCGCGGCGAGACGTCGAACGCGCGCGAGCGGGCGATTGGCGGGCATCAGGCGATCTTCGTGAAGTGGCAGTGCCGGATGAAGAAGCCGGCCAGCCCCTATGCCGACGAGGAAGGCTATGTGCCCGTGGGGCGGCTGGTGGATTATACCGGGGGGCGGAGCAACGGCTGCACCACGTGGTCGGGCGAGGCCACGCGGGAGATTTTGCGGCTGGTCGAACGCAACCCGACGACGCTTTACATCTACCCCGAGGGCCGGGATATCGAGGCGGTGGCGCGGGCAGTGAAGGCGCGGGCCTCGCTGGAAAGCGCCGGGCTTTACTGGCACGGCGCCTGCCTGCGCGAGATCGGCGCGCCGACCTTCTGGCCAAAGCGGAAGTTGCAGCCGGTCATCAACCGCTGGCGCCGCTCGTTGCCGGACTACGAGGCAAAGCCGCTGCCGATCTGCCAGTGAGGCTGTGCCCCGAACGGCAGGGCGTGTCCCGCCTTAGCGGTCCTGCCTGTCATCCGATGTCGGGACAGGTCCCGACCTGCGGGCATTGGGGCCGGGGGGCGCGGGTCGCCCTCGGTTCGGGAGCACTGGCCCGTCGGTGACACCTTATCTGAGCCTCTTCCTCACGGCGTTTGTTGCTGCCACGCTGCTGCCGGCACAGTCGGAAGTGCTGCTGGCCTGGCTGCTGACCGATCCGGCCCTGTCGGTGTCGCTGCTCTTCACGGCGGCCACGCTGGGCAACGTGCTGGGGTCGGTCGTCAACTGGCTGGCCGGGCGCTTTTTACGGCAATTTCAGGGGCGACGCTGGTTTCCGGTTTCCGCTGCGGCACTGGCGCGGGCGGAGGCGCAGTATCATCGCTGGGGGCGGTGGAGCCTGCTGGCGAGCTGGATGCCCTTCATCGGTGATCCGCTGACGGTGGTGGCGGGGGTTCTGCGGGAGCCGTTGCCCAGTTTCCTGCTGATTGTCACCCTCGCCAAGGCGGGCCGCTACATGGTGGTGATCGCCCTGACGCTGGCCTGGGTATAGCGGCACAGCGCGGGGCCTTGCCGGGGGCGGCGGGGCGAAATATGACTCCGTCATGCAACAGGCCGATCGCCCTCTTCTCGGGATCACGCTTATGCTGGGGTTCTGCCTGCTGGCCCCTTTGGGCGACTCCATCGCAAAGCTGCTGGGCGGGCATGTGCCGCTGAGCCAGCTGGTGTTTTTCCGCTTTGCCATTCAGGCGCTGATCCTCGTGCCGATCGTGCTTCTCGCGGGCGGCACGCTGCGGATGAGCCGCCGGGCACTGGGGTTCACCGCGCTGCGCACGGTGCTGCATATCTTCGGGATAGGGTCGATGTTTCTGAGCCTGCGGTTCCTGCCGCTGGCCGATGCGGTGGCCATCGCCTTCGTGATGCCGTTCTTCATGCTGCTGCTGGGCTGGGCCTTTCTGGGCGAGGAGGTGGGTGTGCGCCGGCTTGGGGCCTGCGCGGTGGGCTTCGTGGGCACCTGCATGGTGATCCAACCGTCCTTCGTCGAGGTCGGCTGGGCCGCGCTGCTTCCGGTGCTGGTTGCGGTGAACTTCTCGTTCTTCATGCTGGTGACGCGGGTGATGCGCGCCGATGTGGACCCGGTGGCGATGCAATCGGTGAGCGGGCTGATGGGCACGGCCCTGCTGGCGCCGCTGCTGCTGATCGCCGATGGCACGCTCTGGGCGGAGTTCGACGTGGTCTCCCCCGCCCCGCGCACCTGGGCCCTGATCGCGGCGATGGGCTGCATCGGAACCCTGGCGCACCTGCTGATGACCTGGAGCCTGCGCCACGCCCCCACCGCCACGCTGGCACCGATGCAATACCTGGAGATTCCCTTCTCGACCCTCGTCGGCTGGCTGATCTTCAAGGAGTTTCCCAACGGGCTCGCGCTGGCGGGCATCGGGGTGACGATGGCCGCGGGGCTCTACATCATCTGGCGCGAGCAGAGGGCCGGGCGGCAAAGCCTTCAATCAGAGCGTCCAGCGCCTCCGGCGGCGTGATCACCACCATCCCCGGCGCGTCGAACGAAAGGCGGACGGGGCCGGTGACGCGGTTCGAGGTGCCGATCTGCCCCGAGGGCGAGAAGGTGAGCCCCTCGATCGGCCATTCCAGCCCCTCCGAGCGGCCCGTGACCCGGGCCAGCGGATAGAGCGAAAACCGGCTGCCGCGTGGCAGCTCCAGCGCAAGCTCGGGCGGCGCGGCAAAGGCGATGTCATCGCGGCCCAGCAGCAGGCAGGGCTGGGTGGCGTGGCGGGTGAGCGCGGTGAGCGCGGCGAGCTGGTGATCGAGCCGCCGCCCGAGGAAGCCCACCGCCAGCAGCAGGGGCGCGCGCACACGCTGAAGCACCTTCTCGAAATCGGTGCTCTCCTGCTCGGCAACGTGGTGCAGGGATTCGGGCGGCAGGCTGGTGCGGGCCTGGGGCGATATGCTGTCGAAATCGCCCACCACGGCCTCGGGGATTAACCCCCGCGCCAGCGCCGCATCGGCCCCGCCGTCCGCGGCCACCAGCCGGGGTGCCCGGATTAAGGCGTTCTTAAGGCAGGCGTCGTTAACCTCGCCCCCACCCAGAAGGGTAATAATATCAGGTGAATCGATGAGGAACGGCGCCATGGGGAGGGTATGCCCGCTTTGCGACGGGGTCACAATGAAGCCCAAATCTCATACCCTAAAATTCCCCAGTCTGTTGCTTCTCTCGAACCAATACATGGTAAACAGACCCCGCTGGGCTATGAGAAAGCGAGCACAAAGATGATCGGATCGAGCAAGATTCTGACGGTGTCCTACGGCACCTTCTCGTGCACGCTGGAAGGGTTTGAGGACTCTTTCGGCACGATGAAGGCAATCGCGGAGTATTTCCGTGATCTTGCCGCTGACGACCGCTACTTCGGCGCGGAGCCTCCGACGCCGGATGCCGACATGCTTCAGCGCATCGCCGAAAAGGAGATTCAGCGCCGGGTCGAGACGAAGATTTCGGACACGGGGATCTTGCTGCGCGCCGCCGAGGGCGCCGGTGGCGCGGAGAGTGCCGTCGAGGCCCCGCGCGAGCCCGCCTCCGCCGCGATGCCACAGGCGGAGGCCAGTGAGGCCGACGCCGAGGAGGCTGCTCCTTCGGGTGATGTTTCGGATCATGTCGCCGCCCCTGCCCCTGCCGAGGGCCCCTCGTCCGAGACGGACGCCGAGACGGAAGACGCCGCTGAGGCTGAGGCTGAGGTGACGGACGCCCCCCAGGGCCGCAGCGTCAAGGGCAAGTCGAAGCCCAAGAAGTCCAAGGGCAAGAAGTCCAAGCGCAAGGCGCTGCCCGCACCGGCGCCCGAGCCCGAGCCGCTTTCGGTAATGGATGCCGACGACCCCTATGCCGATCTGCCCGCCCCCGTCGCCCCCGCAATGGGCAGCAGCGTGGCCGCCAAGCTGGCGCGTATCCGCGCCGTGGTGAACAGCGGCCATGTGGTGGAAACCGGCTTTCAGCCTGACACCATCGAAGAGGAGCCCGTCGCGGCCTTCCTCGCCGATGCCGCCGCCAGCCCCGCCGAGGCGGATGTGGCCGAGGAATTCCCCACCGCGCCGCTGGCCGTACCGGAGGAAGATGCGGCAGACAGCGCCTCGGGTGAGGCTGCCGTTGAAGCCGAGGTCGAGGCTGCGACCGAAAGCGCCGATGAAGGCCCCGCCGCCCTGCCCGAGGGCAGCGTGACGGAGGTGGCCGAGGCCACTGCCGACGCCGCCGAAGAGGCGCAGGACGAAGACACAACCGCCGCCGTGCTCGCTTCGCTGAACGAGGTCGATGCACCGGTTGAAGAGCCCGCAGGAGAGGACGCCCCGGCAGAGGCGGTGGCCGATGCTGAGGAGATGGCCGAGGCTGTCACCGAAGAGACGGTCGACGCCGCGCCGGTGGACGGCACCTCCGGTGAGGAGGCCCCTGCCGAGGAGGCAGCCGATACCGAAGTCACAGCCGACGCTGTGGCCGAAGAGATGGTCGATGCCGCGCCTGTGGAAGACACCGCGGGTGAACCCGCTGCCGGCGACGTTGCCGAAGAGGGTGCACAAGAAGCCGCCGCGGAGGCGGAGGAGGCTTCTGCCGAAGTGGTCGCCGAGGACGCGCGCGCCGAGGAGACCGCTGCCAGCGAGGGGGCGGAAGAGGCCGTCGAAGAGACGCTCGAAGCCGCCGACGATGAGAGCCCTGCCGAGACGGATGAAGTTGCCGAAGCCGTGGTGGAAGAGACCGCTGCGGAAGAGCTTGAGCCAGGCGCAGACCAGGCGGCCCCGGAAGACCTGATCTCCGAAACCGCGGCTGATGCAGCGGCGGAAGAGGCCCCGGCCGAGGCATCCACACCGGAAGAGACTGCCGAGGTTACCGCTGCGCCCGACGCCGAGATCACCGCCACGGTTGACGTGTCGGCGGAGGAGGTTCGCGAGCCTGTGGCCGAAGCATCGACCGAGGACGCCGAGGGCACCGACCCGGTCGAAACAGCCGCCGAGGACAGCACCCCGGACGCGCCTGCCGAAGCCACGGGCCAGGACGAGAGTGACGAGGTCGACATGGCCGATGTGATCGGCGCGCTCTCGGAGGAGGACTACGGTTTCGGAGCGCTGGACAGCGACGCCGAGGACAAGCCCGCGGCCCAGGAGGACAGTGCCGAGGCAGAAGAGCTGGACGCCGCCTTTGCCCGGCTCGACGCGAAGGAAGCCGAGGCGCAGGAACAGGCCGGTGCCGAGGGTGCGCCGGAAGAGTCCGCGCCCGTGTCGCCGCGCCGCCCCCGCGTGATCAAGGTCAAGCGGTCGGCTATGGCCTCCGCCCTCGCCGCGATCGGGCTGCGCCGCAGCGCCCCGGAGGAGGAAGTCGAGGAAACAGCAGCGGTGGAAGAGACCGCAGCGGTGGAGGCCGAGGCCCCTGCGGCGACGGATGAATTGGCAGGTGAAAGCAGCCTGTCCCCGGAAGCCGAAGCCGAGCTTCTGGCCGAGCTGGCCGCTGTGGAACAGGAACTGGGCGCCGAGGCGCCGGAAGCGGAACCGGCCGAACCGCAGGCCCCGGTCGAGGCCGAGGCAGATGATGGGCTGGAAGCCGAGATCGCAGCCTTCACCGAAGCCGAGGAGGCCGCAGAAGCGGCAGCGGCAGCTGAGCCAGAAGCAGCGGCTGAGCCTGAGGCGGACGCAGAAGCAGAAGCTGAGGCTGAGGCTGAGGCTGATGCAGAGGCGGAAGCAGAGGCCGGAGTGGCAGCAGAGACTGACGCTGTGGCTGACCCCGCGCATGACGCCGAGGCCGAGCCCGAAGCCGCCAGTGGCGCGCAAGAGAGCTCCGAAGATGGCGACATGGCCCCTGAAGCGCTTGAGCAACTGGCCTCGGAGGTGATCGACCTGGAGCAGGACGAGCCCACGCCGCAAGAGGCCTCCGCCGAGTCCGAAGATCAGCCCGAAGCGGCAGAAGATGCGGACGGCGACGTGGAAGGCGACGGAACCGGGAGCAACGTGGAAGGGCTGGTGGCGAAGATGGCCGCCGATGCCCAGAGCGAGGCCCGCTACGAGGCCGCGCGCTTCCGCCGCGACCGGATCGTGGAGACCGAGAAGGCCGACGCCAAGATGGACCGGCTGATGAGCGAGACCGAGGGCAAGATGCGTGGCCCCGAGATGGAGCGTCGCCGCTCGGCCATCGCTCACCTCAAGGCCGCCGTGGCCGCCACCAAGGCCGAAGGCGACCGACTGAACGACGGTAATGACGAGGCCCGCGCCTACCGCGACGATCTCGCCTCGGTGGTGCGCCCGCTGCGCGAACCGGAGGCCCCTGCACAGGAAGAGGCGAAGGCCGAAGCGCCCGCCGCGACGCCGGAAGCCACAGAGGCCCCGGTGCAGCAGGAGCAGGAGCCGCAGGAGGCCGCGGCGGAAACGCCCGAAGAGGCAAGGCCCGCCCGCCCGCGTCGCCCGGTTCTGCGCAAGTCCGAGACCCGCCGCCCGCGTGGCAGCTCGCCGCTGATGCTGGTGACCGAGCAGCGCACCGATGCCGGCGATACATCCGCGGCAGACGCCCGCCCCGCCACGCCGGTGCGGCCCCGTCGGGTGACCGACCACAGCCTCGACGCGACGGCCGAAGACACCGGCAGAAAAACCGCGAAAGCGCCTGCCAGCGCGGACGCGGCAGAGGCCAGCAGCTTCGAGGAATACACCCGCAAGATGGGCGCCGAGGGGCTGGAAGAGCTGTTGGAGTGCGCGGCGGCCTATACCTCCTTCGTAGAGGGCCACGGTCACTTTTCGCACCCGCAGATCATGCAGCAGGTGGCGGAGCTCGGCACCGTGGAGAGCTTCACCCGCGAAGACAGCCTGCGCTCCTTCGGTCAGCTCCTGCGCCAGGGCAAGATCCGCAAATTGAGCCGGGGCCAGTTCACCCTTTCTCAAGCCTCCCGCTTTACACAGGAGGAGCGCCGGGCGATGCTCTGAGCGACCCGGCGTTTGTCCGGTATCGAGTTCGGGCGGGGCGGCCAGTGCGGCGCGCCCCGCCTCGTCGTTTCAGCGGTCAGCCACGCGGGCCAACAGCAGGCGCCTGCGCAGAACGAGCAGGCTGGGTGCTTCAACAAAAAATGGAATGCGCCCGCATGGGCGCGCCGTTTGGCAACAGCCTGTCACAGGGCGCGCGGCGGGTGCGTATCGGCCATGATGCTTGCAGCGAGGCGCGGCGGGTGTGGCGCCTTGTGGGCGCCGCGCCCCTGAGAGGTCAGGCGTCGGGGTCGTCCTTGCCGACACCGTAGAACACCTTGCGCACCGGGATCGTCCAGGCGACGCCGAGCACGATGAAGACCAGCAGCTCGACCAGAACGGGCAGGTCGGGCAGCAGGCTGGTGATCCACCATGCGAAGGCGATGTAGAGCGGGAGCCCGACCAGCAGGATCACCAGCGACCAGCGGCGGCGCGCCTTGTAGCTGAGTGCCATCGCCCTGCCCCCTCAGTCCGCGAAGGGGTCGGTGACGAGGATGGTATCTTCGCGCTCCGGCGAGGTGGAGAGCAGCGCCACGGGGCAGCCGATCAGCTCTTCCACCCGCTTGACGTATTTGATCGCCCCCGCCGGAAGATCGTTCCACGAACGGGCGCCTTCGGTGCTCTCCGACCAGCCGGGCATTTCCTCGTAGACCGGCGTGCAGCGGGCCTGTTCGTCGGCGGCGGTGGGCAGGTAATCGAGCGTCTTGCCGTCCAGCTCGTAGCCCACGCAGATCTTCAGCGTCTCGAAGCCGTCGAGCACGTCGAGCTTGGTGAGGCAGATGCCGTTGATGCCCGAGATGGCGCAGGTCTGGCGCACCAGCGCGGCATCGAACCAGCCGCAGCGGCGCTTGCGCCCGGTGGTGGTGCCAAACTCGTGGCCGCGCTCGCCCAGCCGCTGGCCGTCATCGTCGTGCAACTCGGTCGGAAACGGCCCCTCGCCGACGCGGGTGGTGTAGGCCTTCACGATGCCGAGCACGTAGTTGACCGCGCCGGGCCCCATGCCGACCCCGGTGGCCGCCTGACCTGCGATCACGTTGGAGGAGGTCACGAAGGGATAGGTGCCGAAGTCGATATCCAGAAGCGCGCCTTGGGCGCCTTCGAAGAGGATGCGCTTGCCCGCCTTGCGCTTCTCGGAGAGCACCTTCCAGACCGGGGCGGCATATTCGAGGATGCCCGGCGCAATCTCTTTGAGTTGGGCCAGCAACGCCTCGCGGTCGATCTCTTCCACACCCAGGCCTTTGCGGAGCGGGTTGTGGTGCTGGAGTGCGCGGTCCACCCGGGCCTCAAGCGTGGCGTCATCGGCAAGGTCGGCCACGCGGATCACACGGCGGCCCACCTTGTCCTCATAGGCCGGGCCGATACCGCGCCCGGTGGTGCCGATCTTTGTGCCCTTGCTCGCCGCCTCCTCGCGCGCCCGGTCCAGCTCACCGTGGAACGGCAGGATGAGCGGCGTGTTCTCTGCGATCATCAGGGTTTCGGCGGTGATTTCGACGCCCTGGGCGCGGATCGTCTCGATCTCTTTCAGCAGGTGCCAGGGATCGAGCACCACGCCGTTGCCGATGACGGAGAGCTTGCCTTTGCGCACCACGCCAGAGGGCAGCGCGTGCAGCTTGAACACCTCGCCGTCGATCACCAGCGTATGGCCTGCGTTGTGCCCGCCCTGGAAGCGGCAGATCACATCGGCCCGCTCCGAGAGCCAGTCGACGATCTTGCCTTTTCCCTCGTCACCCCACTGGGCGCCGACGACGACGACATTGGCCATGATGAATCTCCTGCATGGAAAGCCCGCGCCCGTATATCGGGGCGGGCGGTGCGGTGAAACCTCAAATATGCAACAGCCCGCGCGGGCCATCCTTCGACCAAAAGGATGCCCGGCGCCCACCGTGCGACCAGCCGGAACCCACGGAGAAGGCGGGCTGCACATCTGCATAGCCCCGGGCCGCCCCGCGCGGTGGCACAGTGCAAGCGGAAAAGGCACAGACAGGCTGGGGCGGCGAGGGGTTGCGGCGTGGGTCGGGAGGGATTAGATAGCCCGCCGAACCACGCGGGAAAGCTACATGGAAAACGTCCTCCTCATCGTCCACCTGATTCTGGCGCTCTGCCTGATTGGCGTGGTGCTGCTTCAGCGCTCCGAGGGCGGCATGGGCTCGATGGGCGGCGGCGGTGGTGGCGGCGGCGTTATGAGCGGCCGCGCGGCGGCGACGGCCATGGCCAAGCTCACCTGGATCTTCGCGATTGCCTTCATCTGCACTTCGATTGCGCTCACCATTCTGGCCGCGGCCGATGCGGGCTCGTCCTCGGTGGTCAGCCGGATCACCGAAACCGACGAGGGCGAGGCCCCTGCCAGCGAAGGCGCTCTGCCCGCGGGCGAAGACCTGCTGCCGCCTTCGGCGGACGGCGACGCGCCGCTGGTGCCCCAGGCCGCCGAC
The DNA here is from genome assembly GCF_018424695.1 of Vannielia litorea. Classification (GTDB taxonomy): domain Bacteria; phylum Pseudomonadota; class Alphaproteobacteria; order Rhodobacterales; family Rhodobacteraceae; genus Vannielia; species Vannielia litorea_A. The sequence goes on along the minus strand of NZ_QTNQ01000003.1, from coordinate 29,789 downwards.
TAAGCGCAACCGCGCACCCTGAACGCCCGAACGCCGGCCCGCGCCGGCGGCGGGCGACCCACCTGAAAAACCGACCACAACCCGTTGGGGCGACCCGACGAAACCCAACATCATGTTGCGGCAGGCATGGACTTTGCCGCGCGAATCTTTTATATCTCAAATCCCGTGATGCAGCGTGGTTTGAGCCCGCGCTGCGGCGCATTTCAAGGCGAATACACGGGAGTTCCACACCACATGGCACGTTTCATTTTCATCACCGGCGGTGTGGTCTCTTCGCTCGGCAAGGGCCTCGCCTCGGCGGCCATGGGGGCGCTCTTGCAGGCGCGCGGCTACTCGGTGCGGCTGCGCAAGCTGGACCCTTACCTGAACGTCGATCCGGGCACGATGAGCCCGTTTGAGCATGGCGAGGTTTTCGTGACCGACGATGGCGCGGAAACCGACCTCGACCTTGGGCATTACGAGCGTTTCACCGGGGTGGCCGCGCGGCAGACCGACTCGGTTTCTTCCGGTCGGATCTATTCCAACGTGCTGGAGAAGGAGCGCCGGGGCGACTACCTCGGCAAGACCATCCAGGTCATTCCGCATGTCACCAACGAGATCAAGGATTTCATCTCGATCGGCGAGGACGAGGTGGATTTCATGCTCTGCGAGATCGGCGGCACCGTGGGCGACATCGAGGGGCTGCCCTTCTTCGAGGCGATCCGCCAGTTCGCGCAGGACAAGCCGCGCGGGCAGTGCATCTTCATGCATCTCACCCTGCTGCCCTACATCAAGGCCTCCGGTGAGCTGAAGACCAAGCCGACGCAGCACTCGGTGAAGGAGCTGCGCTCCATCGGCCTCGCGCCCGATATTCTCGTCTGCCGGGGCGAGGGCGCGATTCCGAAGAAGGAGCGGGAGAAGCTGGCGCTGTTCTGCAATGTGCGGCCCGAGTCGGTGATTGCCGCGCCCGACCTCAAGAGCATCTATGAGGCGCCCTTGGCCTATCACCGCGAAGGGCTGGATCAGGCGGTGCTGGATGCCTTCCAGATCTCCCCTGCCCCGCGCCCCAACCTCAGCCGCTGGGAAGACGTTTACGACCGCATCCACAAGACCGACGGCGAGGTGAAGGTGGCCATCGTGGGCAAATACACCCAGTTGGAGGATGCCTATAAGTCCATCGCCGAGGCGCTGACCCATGGCGGCATGGCCAACCGGGTGAAGGTGAAGATCGAGTGGGTCGACGCCGAGCTGTTCGACCGCGAGGATGCCGCGCCGCACCTCGAAGGGTTCCACGCAATCCTGGTGCCTGGCGGCTTTGGCGAGCGCGGGACGGAAGGCAAGATCAAGGCCGCGCAGTTCGCCCGCGAGCGCGGGGTGCCCTACCTCGGGATCTGCCTTGGTATGCAGATGGCGGTGATCGAGGCCGCGCGCAACCTTGCCGGGCTGGAGAAGGCAGGCAGCGAGGAGTTTGACCATGAGGCCGGGAAGAAGCGCTTTGAGCCAGTTGTCTATCATCTCAAGGAGTGGGTGCAGGGCAACGAGAAGGTGAAGCGCAAGAAGACCGACGCCAAAGGCGGCACGATGCGGCTTGGGGCCTATGACGCGGTGCTGAAGGGCGGCAGCAAGGTGGCCGATATCTATGGCAGCACCGCGATCGATGAGCGCCACCGCCACCGCTACGAGGTGGACATCGCCTATAAGGACAAGCTCGAGGAGAGCGGGCTGGCGTTTTCGGGGATGAGCCCGGATGGCCGCCTGCCCGAGATCGTGGAAGTGAAGGATCACCCGTGGTTCATCGGGGTGCAATTTCACCCCGAGCTGAAGAGCAAGCCCTTCGCGCCTCATCCGCTGTTTGCCGATTTCGTGCGGGCGGCGGTGGAGAATTCGCGGTTGGTGTGAGGCGAGAGACGCGGGGGCGCTTATGTTCACGGAATTTCTGCAACGACTGACGGGCACGGCAAAGGCCGCGGACAAGGTGCTGCCGCCGCTGGATTCGCGGTTGGCCCTGGCCGCCCTGCTGGTGCGGATGGCGAAGAGTGACCACAGCTACCAGGCCAGCGAGATCGGGCGGATCGACAAATTTCTTTCGGCGCACTTCGGGCTGAACCCGGTGGAGGCGGCGAAGCTGCGGGCCACGGCGGAGAAGCTGGAGCATCAGGCGCCGGAGACGGAGGTGTTCACCGGGCTCATCCGCGATGCGGTGAGCTACAATGAGCGGGTCGAGGTGCTGGACGCGCTCTGGCAGGTGGTGATGGCCGATGGCGAGGAAAAGCCGGAGGAGGCCGAGATGATCGGCTTTGCCGCCGGGGCGCTGGGGGTGGCCGAGGCGGATGCCGCGGCGCTGGAGGCGCGCTACCTGGGCTGAGGGGGCAGCTCTTCGGCCCTTGCGGGCCTCATCGCAGCTGCGAGGAGGGGTCGACGGGCCCCGAGGAGCGGCTTGCAGTGCGCACAGGGGCGGCTATATCTCCTCTCATGTTTGGAGACCTCATCAGGCGCCTGACCGGCGAAACCGATACCACCCCCAGCGATGTTGAGCCGCAGGTGGCCCTCCCAGCCCTTCTGGTGCGGGTCGCGCGCGCCGATGGCGATTATGCGGCCAGTGAGAAGGACATGATCCGGGGCATCACCCAGCGCTGGATCGGCGGCTCGCCCTTCGAGGCGGCGGAGGTGCTGCGCGAGGCCGAAGAGCTGGAGGCGGGTGCCTCGGACACGGTCCGCTTTACCCGGGCAATCAAGGATGCGGTGGCCTATGAGGCGCGGCGCGGGGTGATCGCGGATGTCTGGCGCGTGGTGCTGGCCGACGGACGGCGCGACGAGGAGGAAGACGCGCTGATGCGGCTCATCGCCAACCTTCTGGGCGTGAACGACCGCGACAGCAACATCGCCCGCCAGAACGTGGAAGCCGGGCGCTAAACGATGCTCCGGGCCGGATTGCCGATGTATCTGCGGGCCGAGACGGAGCCCGCGCTCAACCTCTTCTGGGGCCTCATCCGCGATGGCATCATCGCGCGCGGCGCGGCGCTGGCCGAGGATCTGCCAGAGGCGCTGGAAGCTCCGGAAAGCCTTTGGCAGCTGTGGGAATCGCCCGAGATGATTCTGGGCCAGTGCTGTTCGCTGCCCTGGCGCGGGCGGCTCAGGGGCAAGGTGGAGTACGTGACCACCCTCGACCACGCTTTGCCGGGCTGCCCGCCGGGCCACTACAACTCCGTGGTCGTCACCCGCCCCGGTGGGACCCCCGAAGGCGTGGTGGCATACAACAGCCGCAATTCGCAATCGGGCTGGGCCACGGCGCGGGAGGTGATGGCCGAGGGCCGGGCGCGGGTCAGCGGCGTGCTCTCGACCGGTGCGCATCTGGCCTCGGCCCATGCGGTGGCCGAGGGCCGGGCCGACTGGGCCTGCATCGACGCGCAGACATGGGCGATGTTCGGGCGCTGGGAGCCGGTGACCGGGCAACTGGAGGAGCACTTTCGCACCGCGCCGACACCCGGATTGCCGCTGATCTGCGCGCCGGGGCAGAATGCCTCCGAGATCGCCGGGGCCGTCGAGGAGGCGGTGCAGCTGCTCGACGCGCAGCCGCGGGAGACCCTTGGCGTGCAGGGGGCGGTGTGGCTGGGGCCGGAGGTGTATCTCGCGATGCCCATTCCGGAGGCACCTGCTGCCTGAACAGGCGGACGCGGCGGAAACAAGGCCCCTTCCAACTTGCAATCGCAGCAATTCTGCGCCCTACTCCGGGCTTGCAACCGGCAAGACGAGGCCCCGTGCCAGACAGCGTACCCAACCCGCACCCCGTGATCGAGATCCGTGGCCTGCACAAGGCTTATGGCAGCCTGGAAGTGCTCAAGGGGGTTGATATGCGCGCCCGCAAGGGGGAGGTGATCTCGCTCATCGGCTCTTCCGGCTCGGGCAAATCCACCCTTCTGCGCTGCGCCAACCTGCTGGAAGACAGCCAGCAGGGCGAGATCCTGTTTTCCGGCGAGGCGGTGCGGTGGAAGGGCGAGGGCCCGGCCCGGCGGCCTGCTGACGCGCGGCAGGTGCTGCGCATTCGCACCAACCTTTCCATGGTGTTTCAGCAGTTCAACCTCTGGTCCCACATGACCATCCTGCAAAACGTGATGGAGGCGCCGGTAACGGTGCTGAAGCGCGACCGCGCCGAGGTGGAGGCCGCCGCGCGGAGCTACCTGGAAAAGGTCGGGATCGGCGACAAGGCCGATGTCTACCCGGCCCAGCTTTCGGGCGGGCAGCAGCAGCGCGCCGCCATTGCCCGGGCGCTCGCGATGGAGCCCGAGGCGCTCCTGTTCGACGAGCCGACAAGCGCGCTCGACCCGGAGCTGGAGCAGGAGGTGGTCAAAGTGATCAAGGCGCTGGCCGAGGAAGGCCGGACGATGATCCTTGTCACCCATGACATGCGGATGGCGCGCGACGTGAGCGACCATGTGCTGTTTCTTCACAAGGGGCTGGTGGAGGAAGAGGGCGCACCGGATGCGCTCTTCGGAGCGCCGAAATCCGAGCGGCTGTGGCAGTTTCTGTCGCACAGCGGCGAGATGGCCTGATGGCGTGGCGGCCCGCCCTGGCCCTGGTGGCGGTGCTGGCGCTCGGCGCGACCGAGACGGCAGCAGCGCAGGATGTGCGGATCGGCACCGAGGGGGCCTTTCCGCCCTATACCTTCCGCGACCGGGCCGGCAGCCTGCGCGGCTTCGACATCGAGCTGGGCAACGAGATTTGCCGCCGTACGGGGCTGGATTGCGCGTGGGTCGTGAACGACTGGGAGAGCATTCTGCCCAACCTCGTGGCCGGAAAGTATGACGTGGTGATGGCCGGCATGGCGGTGACCAGCGAGCGCGCCCGCCTGGTGGCCTTCTCGATGGGCTACGAGGTCGGCGGCAGCACGGCCAGCGCGGTGCTTGTGCGCAGCGGCGAGCCGGGCACCAACACGGCGCGCGTGGCCGTGCAGGGCGCGACCATCCACGAGGACTGGGCCCGAGAGATGGGCCATAGGGTGGTGACCTACCCTTCGCTGGTGGCCGCCGTCGAGGCGCTCTTCGCCCATCGGGTGGATGAGGTGCTGGGCCCGCAGGCCTTCCTTGAAGGCGTGGCGCGCAACAGCGGGGGCAAGGTGGAGATTGCCGATGTCTTCGGCATCCCCTCGGGCGACACCGCCGCCGCCTTCCGCAAGGAGGACGTGGCGCTGCGCCGCACATTCGATTCCGCCATTGCCGAGATGCTCGCCGACGGCAGCATCGACGCAATGGCCGAAAAGTGGTTCCAGGCCGGAGACGGCACGGAATGAACAAAGCAAAACAAAGACCAACGGGAGTTATACCATGTTGAAATCCATTCTGAGCCTTGGCACGGCCATGGCCCTGACCGCTGGCGCGGCCTTTGCCGAGAGCCATGCCATGACGGTGCGGATCGGCACCGAGGGCGCCTATGAGCCCTACAATTTCATCAACGACGCGGGCGAGATCGACGGCTTCGAGAAGGAGCTGGGCGACGAGTTGTGCAAGCGCGCCGAGCTGACCTGCGAGTGGGTGAAGAACGACTGGGATTCGATCATCCCCAACCTGGTGTCCGGCAACTACGACATCATCATGGCCGGCATGAGCATCACCGATGAGCGCGACGAGGTGATCGACTTCACCCAGAACTACACCCCGCCCAGCGAGTCGAGCTATGTGGCCGCTTCGGAGGATGTGGATCTCGAGGGCGGCGTGATCGCCGCGCAGACGGCCACCATCCAGGCCGGCCACGTCGCAGAGGGCGGCGCCACGCTGCTCGAGTTCGCCACCCCGGAAGAGACAGTGGCCGCCGTGCGCAACGGCGAGGCCGACGCGGTGTTTGCCGACAAGGACTACCTCGTGCCGGTGGTCGAGGAATCGAGCGGCGAGCTGATGTTCGTGGGGGATGACGTGCCGCTCGGCGGCGGCATTGGCATCGGCGTGCGCGAAAGCGACACCGAGCTGAAGGAAAAGCTCAGCGCCGCGATCGGCACGATGAAGGACGACGGGACGCTGAACGAGATGATCGTGAAGTGGTTCGGCGACCAGGCGCTGACCTTCGAATAACGCCTTGAGACACGAGGGGCCGCCCGGCGCAGGGCGGCCCCTCTGCACCCCGGATGTTTGAATACTGCACAGACCCCCAGGAGCTCGAAGGCCTGACATGGCTGAGCTGCTACCTCACCACGGGGGTGCACTTCCTGTTCTACTGGGCCTTCGGCAAGGTGCTCTTGCTGCTGGCCATCGCGGCCCCCTCGGCGCTGGCGTTCGGCTTCCTGGGCGCCATGGCGGCCCGTTCGCTGATCGCGCCGCTGCGCTGGTTCGGCAAGGCCTATATCTCCGTCGTGCGCGGCGTGCCGGACGTGGCCTTCTTCCTTTTCTTCGTCATCGCGCTGGACCAGTTCTTCGAGTGGACCCGCCATCAGGTGAAATGCCCCGACTGGGATCAGCCGATCCGGCAGGGTAATGATTTTCTCGTCTGCCCCGCCGCCAAGCTGCCGTTGAACACCGCGCCCGAGTGGCAGCACGAAACCTATGGCTTCCTGCTCGCGGTGCTGACCTTCGCCATCGTCTTCGGGGCATTCGCCGCCAACGTGATCTTCGGTGCCATGAAGGCGGTGCCACGGGCGCAGATGGAGACGGCGGAGGCCTATGGCATGACCCGGCGCCAGAGCTTCTGGCGGGTGATGGTGCCGCAGATGTGGGTCTACGCCCTGCCCGGCCTCTCCAACACCTGGATGGTGCTGATCAAGGCGACGCCGCTGCTGTTCCTTCTGGGGATCGAGGATATCGTTTACTGGGCACGGGAGCTGGGCGAAAGGAGAACGGCCCGGTTTTCTGACTACCCGCACGAAGATTGGCGCATGTGGTACTTCTTGGCCCTGCTGATTTTCTACCTGGGATTCACTCTCTTGTCGGAAACTGTCCTGCGTCGGTTGCAGCTTCGACTTTCGCGCGGGCAAGCGACGGCCGCCGGAGAAGCGCAGAGAAAGACGGCGAAATGAGCTGCTACGAAACAATCGCCGACTACGCCTTCCGGTCCCTCGGTTTTGGGGAGAGACTTCTGCCGCGATCGGATTTCACGCTCTGCCAGCATTTCGTGCTGATCGGGTCCGGGCTGATCTGGAACATATATTTCGGCACTGTCGCGCTGTTAACAGGCTTCATTCTGGCGATCACGATGGCGCTCGGGAAAGCCTCGACGCAGCCCTGGCTGCGATGGCCAGCGGAGGGCTTCATCCTACTGTTCCGAGGCACTCCATTCTTCATCCAGTGCTTTTTTGCCTATTTCGTCTTTCTGTCCCTTAAGGGCTCTTACGCCTTTTTCGACAGTTTCACCGCCGCATGGCTGGGGGCGGTGATCGTGCTCTTTCTCAACACCGCCGCATATTCGGGCGAGATATTCTATGGCGCGCTGCGGTCGATCCCGAAGGGGGATATCGAGGCGGCGGATGCCTACGGGTTGCACGGGTGGAAGCGGTTCCGGCGCATCACCTTTCCCACGATGATGCGGCTGGGGTGGCCGGCCTATACCAACGAGGCGATCTTCCTGTTCCACACCACGACCTTGGTGTTTTTCAGCGGCTTCCCGGCGCGGCAGCAGGCGGGGGACGCGCTGTATTATGCCAGCTACTTCGCGGACAAGACGTTCAACCCCTTCGTGCCCTACCCGATCCTCGCGTTCTACTTCATCCTGCTCACCCTCTGCATCATCGGGGTGTACAGCCTGATCGGGCGGCGGCTGAACCGGCACCTGCCGCAGGAGACGCGGGCAAAGTTCCGCTTCAGGCCGCAGTTGATCCGATGAAGGAGACGATCCGTTTTGGCGCCGTTGACCTCAACGGGCAGGCGCGGGGCAAGCGGGTGCCCGCGAGCTATGCCGAGAAGCTGGAGAGCGGCGTGGCGCGGCTGCCGCTTTCAGTGCTGAACGTCGATCTCTGGGGCGAGGACATCGAGGACAGTCCGCTGGTGTTCAAGAGCGGCGACCGGGACGGGGTGCTGCGCCCCTCCCCGCGCGGCCCACTCGCCCTGCCCTGGATCGACCGGCCCAGCGAGCTGTGGCTGATGCGGATGCATTTGCAGAGCGGCGCGCCGTTCGAGGGCTGCCCGCAGCGGGCGCTGGGACGGGTGCTGGAGCGCTATGCGGCGAAGGGCTGGCGGGTGGAGGCAGCCTTCGAGATGGAGTTTCATCTGCTCGATGACGTGGATGGCACCCTGAGCGCGCCGATCAGCCCGCGCACCGGGCGGCGGGTGCGGCGGGCGGATGTGAACTCGCTCCTGGGGCTGGATGCCTTCGACGATTTCTTCACCGATCTCTACGACGGCTGCGACGAGATGGGCATTCCCGTAGAGGCCGCCATTTCGGAGGCGGGTGTGGGGCAGTTCGAGCTGTCGCTCACCCATGAGGCGGCCGAACGGGCGGCCGAGAGCGCCTGGGCCTTCAAGCAGCTGGCGCGGGGGCTGGCGCGGCGGCACGACATGGCGGCGAGCTTCATGGCCAAGCCCTTCGAGGATGACACCGGCAACGGGTTGCACGTGCATTTCTCGGTGCTGGATGAGGACGGGCGCAACGTGTTCGACGATGGCTCCGAGCAGGGCAACGACTTGCTGCGCAGCGCCGTGGCCGGGTGCCTTGCCGCCCTGCCCGCCTCGATGCTGATCTTCGCACCGCACGCCAACAGCTACGAGCGGCTGGTGCCCGGTGCCCATGCCCCGGTGCAGGCGAGCTGGGCCTATGAGAACCGGACTGCGGCCATTCGCATCCCCGCCGGGCCGGGCAAGGCGCGGCGGATCGAGCACCGGGTGGCGGGGGGCGATGCGAACCCCTTCTTGCATCTGGCTGCCGTGCTGGGGGCCGCGCTGAACGGGATGGAGGCGGGCACGGTGCCGCCTGAGCCGATCAGCGGCAATGCCTATGAGCAGGACTTGCCCGAGCTGCCGACCGATTGGGCCAGCGCGATTGACGCCTTCGACGAGAGCCCGGAAGTGGCAGAGATCTTCCATCCGAGGCTGATCGACTGTTTCACCCGGACCAAGCGGCAGGAGCTGCGGCGCTGCGAGGGCATGGCGCGGGACGATTTGGTGCTGCTTTGTCTGGAGACGGTCTAGGGGCAGCTCCTCGGGGCCCTCCGGCCCCTCCTCGCATCTGCGATGAGGACCGCAAGGGCCGAAGAGCAGCCCCCAACCACCGCTTGCAGCCCCCTGCGCCGAAGAATACCGTTTAGCCAGCCAGAAGGAGGCCCCCATGCTCATCGGCATTCTGCAATGCGGCCACATCCCGCCCGAGTTGCAACCGCACACGGGCGACTACCCCGAAATCTACGCCAAGCTGCTGGAGGGGCACGGCTTTCAGTTCGCCCATTGGGCCGTCTGCGACATGGAGTTCCCCAACTCCATCGACGCCGCCGACGGCTGGCTGGTGACCGGGTCGCGCTATGCCGCCTATTCCGACGAGCCATGGATCGAGCCGCTGGAGCAGATCATCCGCGCCGTCTACGCCGCGCCGAAGCCGATGGTCGGCATCTGCTTTGGCCACCAGGTGATCGCCCAGGCGCTGGGGGGCAAGGTGGAGCAGAGCGAGAAAGGTTGGGGCGTGGGCCGACAGGAGTATCTCTGGGGCAACGAGGTGGTGGCGCTGAACGCCTGGCACCAGGATCAGGTGGTAGAGCCGCCGAGGGAGGCCGTGACCATCTCGTCCAACAAGTTCTGCGAGCACGCGGCGTTTCTCTATGGCGACAAGATCCTGAGCGTTCAGGCGCACCCTGAGTTTGACCGCAAGATGATACAGGGCCTCATCAACGTGCGCGGCGGCACGGTGCCCGAGGCTCGGCTGGCTTACGCCCAGAAGATGCTGGATGCGCCGGTCGACAACGCCCGACTGGGCAATGACATCGCGGATTTCTTCAAGGCTGAGCGTGACTGGCAGGAGGCCGACGCATGAAGGACTACCGTGACCAGCTGCCCGAGGCGGCGCGCGCCTACATTGAGGGCCGACGGCTTGACGAGGTGGAGTGCATCGTGGGCGATCTTGCCGGCGTGGCGCGCGGCAAGGCGGCTCCGGCCAGCAAGTTTGCCCGGCAGACCCATTTCTACCTGCCCAACTCGATCTTCCAGCAGACAATCACCGGCGAATGGGCCGACCTTGAGGGCCAGCCCTTCACCGAGCCCGACATGGTGCTGACACCCGATTACTCCACCGCGACGGCAGCACCTTGGACCGCCGACATCACGCTTCAGGTGATCCACGACATCAACGACCAGCAGGGCAACCCGGTGCCGGTGGCCCCGCGCAACGTGCTCAAGAAGGTGGTCGCGCTTTACGAGGAGATGGGGCTGACGCCGGTGGTGGCGCCGGAGATGGAGTTTTACCTCGTCGCGCCCAACGTGGACCCCGGCCACGAGATTCAGCCCCCCATGGGCCGCACCGGGCGGCGGGCGGCGGCGCGGCAGGCCTATTCGATGGCCGCGATCGACGATTTCGGCGCGGTGATCGACGACATCTACGATTTCGCCGAGGCGCAGGGCTTCGAGATCGACGGCATCTTGCAGGAGGGCGGGGCCGGGCAGATCGAGATCAACCTGCGACACGGCGACCCGGTGCTGCTGGCCGACGAGATCTTCTATTTCAAGCGGATGATCCGCGAGGCGGCCTTCCGGCATGACAGCTATGCCACCTTCATGGCCAAGCCGATCCAGGACGAGCCGGGCAGCGCGATGCACATCCACCACTCGGTGGTGGAGGCGAAGACCGGGCGGAACATCTTTTCCAACCCCGACGGCAGCGAGAGCGAGGCATTCGCGCATTTCATCGGCGGGCTGCAACGGCACCTGCCCGCCGCCGTGGCGCTTTTTGCGCCTTACGTGAACAGCTATCGCCGCTACGTGCCGGACTATGCCGCGCCGATCAACCTCAGCTGGGGGCGCGACAACCGCACCACCGGCCTGCGTGTGCCGGTGAGCGGGCCGGAAGCCCGGCGGATCGAAAACCGCCTGCCGGGGATGGATTGCAACCCCTACCTCGGGCTGGCCGCCTCGCTGGCCTGCGGCCTTCTGGGCCTGCGCAACAAGATCGCACCGACCGAGGAGTTCACCGCCGAGGCCTACACCCAGGAGGCCGAGATTCCGACGACGCTGGGCGAGGCGCTGGACCTCTTCGAGGAGGACGAGGCGCTGCACGAGCTGGTCTCGCCCGCCTTCTGCAAGAATTACCTCGCGGTGAAGCGGTTGGAATACAAGGGCTTCATGCAGGTGATCTCGCCATGGGAGCGTGAGCACCTGCTGCTGAACGTATGAGGCTGCTCTACGCCAACGGAACACGCGGCGAGCATGCTGCCAGCTGGTATGCCGCCAGCGCGGAGGCGCCCGGCCCCTACCCTGCGCTGAAGGGCGAGCTGCGGGCCGATGTGGCCGTGGTGGGCGGCGGGTTTACCGGGCTTTCGGCGGCGCTGCACCTGGCGCGCGCCGGGGCGAAGGTGGTTCTGGTCGAGGCGCAGCGGGTTGGCTGGGGGGCCTCCGGGCGCAACGGCGGGCAGGTCGCGCCAGGGCTGAACATGCATCAGGACGCGCTGGAGGCGAAGCTGGGCCGCGCGGCGGCGGAGGGCTACTGGCGGATCGGGCAGGAGGCGGTGGCGCTGGTGCGCGGGTTAGTGGAGGAACTGGCGCCGGAGGCCGATTGGCAGCCCGGCGTGCTGCATTCCTTCTGGAAGGCGGGCGAGGCCGAGGAGGCCGCGCGCTATGCGGAATATCTGCGCCGGAACTATGGCTACGAAAGCCAGGAGGTGCTGGACGAGGCCGGGGTGCGGCGCTTCGTGGGCACCGAGGTTTACAAGGGCGGCGTGGTGGATTGGGTGGCCGGCCACATCCAGCCGCTCGCCTATGCCTTTGGCCTCGCGCGAGGCGCCGAGGCAGCGGGGGCCAGCCTGCACGAGATGAGCGAGGTGCATCGGATCGCGCCGGAGGGCAACCACGTGCTGGTGGCCACCGATCGCGGGCGGGTGCTGGCCGATCATGTGATCCTCGGGTGCAACGGCTACATGGAGGGGCTAGCACCGAAGGTGCAGGCGCGGGTCATGCCGATCAACAACTACGTGGTGGCGACCGAGCCGCTGGGCGCGCGCGCGGCGGAGGTGATGCCGCGCAACGTGGCGGTGGCTGACAGCAAGTTCGTCATCAACTATTTCCGGCTGTCGGGCGACGGGCGGCTGATCTTTGGCGGCGGCGAGAGCTATGGCTACCGCTTTCCGCGCGACATTGCCACCAAGGTGCGGGGGCCGATGGAGAAGATCTTTCCGCAGCTTGAAGGCGTGCCGATCACCCATGGCTGGGGCGGTACGCTGGGGATCACGGTGAAGCGGGTGCCGCTCTTCATGCGACCGGCGCCGGGCGTGATGGCGGCGGGCGGCTACTCCGGCCACGGGGTGGCGCTGGCGACTAAGGCGGGCGAGATCATGGCCCGCGCGGTGGGGGGCGACCCCGGGGATTTCGACCTGATGGCGCGGCTCCCTGCCCCGCCCTTCCCCGGCGGGCCATTGCTACGCACACCGATCACCACGGCGGCGATGATGTGGTATGCGATGCGGGACAGGTTGGGGGTTTAGCGCGGGTGAGAAGGTGTGCCCGCCCGATGCGCGCCGAAGGCGCCGGGCAGCGCCAGCCCGCCCCCCGGGCTGGTGCTTCTTCAACGTCAGGGCGACCGCAGAGGTCAGATGACCACCCAACCATAAAGCGCCCCCAAACTGGCGTTGCGTGCACCATCCCGCGGGCTGGCTCTGCCCGTCTTGCGTGGGTGGCGGAGGCGGAGTCGGGACAAGTCCCACCCTTCGGGCGGAATGGCAGAACATCCTCCTCCCCACGGCTCTGTTATCGAAATTTCACTTGGGCGTGCCCGCGCTTTCAGCTACATGTTTCCTGAAAGAGCATTTCAGAAAACCTGAAAGAGGACGCAGCGATGACACAGGCCCCCAACGTCTACGACGCCGAACCCATCCCCGAGGCTGCGCGCGCCGAGATCGACCGGCTGCTGCAATCGGGCGACCTGTTTCGTTACACCGCACCGGAAAACGCGCCAGTGGCCCTGCTGGAGCGCGAGTTTGCCGAGCTGATGGGCGCCACCTATGCGCTGGCCGTCTCCTCCTGCTCCGCCGCGCTGTTCCTGTCGCTGAAGGCGCTCGACCTGCCGCGCGGGGCCAAGGTGCTGATCCCGGCCTTTACCTTTGCCGCAGTCCCCTCCGCCGTGGTCCATGCCGATTGCGAGCCGGTGCTCTGCGAGGTGGGCGAGAACTACCGGGTCGACCTTACGGATTTCGAGGCCAAGCTGCCCGGCGTCGACTGCGTGCTGATCTCCCACATGCGCGGGCACACCTCCGACATGGACGCCATCATGGCGCTGGCCGATGCCGCCGGGGTGCCGGTGGTCGAAGACGCGGCCCATTCGCTCGGCACCGTCTGGCATGGCCGCAAGATCGGCACCATCGGCAAGGTGGGCTGCTTCTCGTTCCAGAGCTACAAGCTGGTGAACGCGGGCGAAGGCGGCATCCTTGTCACCGACGATGCCGAACTGGTCGCGCGCGCCGTCATCATGTCGGGCGCCTATGAGCACGCCTGGAAGAAGAACATGGGGCTCGAGGCGCATTACAAGCGCTGGCAGAACAAGCTGCCGCTCTACAACATGCGGATGCAGAACCTCTCCGCCGCCGTCATCCGCCCGCAGTTGGCCGAAGTCGCTCGCCGGGTGCGCGATGGCCGCGCCGGGCATGACCGGGTGGCCGCGCGGCTGAACATGAGCGACTGGCTGGAGGTGCCCGCGCCGCTGCCGGGCGAACTGCGTGCGCCGGATTCGATCCAGTTCAACCTCGTGGGCATGAGCGATGCCGAGGTGGGCGAATTCACCGCCGCTGCCGCCGCGCAGGGGGTGAAGGTGCAGGTCTTCGGGATGAGCGAGGACAATGCCCGCGCTTTCTGGAACTGGCAGTTCCTTTGTGATCTGCCCGAACTGCCGCAAACCCGGGCGATGCTGATGCGCGCCTGCGATGTGCGCCTGCCCGCGCGGCTGACCGAGGCGGAGCTGGACTATATCTCCGGCGCGTTGGTTGCAGCGGCGCAGCAGGCCAAGGGCGCGATCGCCGCCGAGTGAGCGAGGCGCGCCGCCGCCATCGCATGGCGGCGGGGCACATCCGTCCCTACGGAAGCCTGCCTGCCGCTTCGATGATCTCGGCTTCGGTCATGCCGTGGATCACGGTGCGGACCTTTTCCCAGGAGCCATAGTAGAGCTCGAGCGCGCCATAGGCGAGGCGCAGCTCCTTGAGGTGTTTCTCCACCTCACCGCGCGCCTGCACCCATGCCGGATCAGCATCTTTCACCAGCGCGTAGAGCTGGTCGAGATCGTAATTGAGCACCAGCCACTCGAGCGCCCGGTTGAACTCGGGCAGCCCGGCCTCGGGCACTTCGTCCCGCAGCCGGGCGATCTCGGCATTGGTGGCCGCCATGAGCGGGTCGCCCTCCTGCCCCCATGCGGGGCCGGGGAGAGACCCGGCATCAAGCAAGAGCAGTGCGCAGCTCGTTATAAGCACTTTCAAGCTGGCCGACGATCGTCGGGTCATAAAGCTGGTCGCCAAAGTAGCACTCCTTCACGGCTTTCTCGGCATTGTTCGACGCGCCGCCGGGGGCCCCGGCGCAATGGGCCGTTTCATGGCACAGCGTGGCCGCGATCATCCAGTGGTTCTTGTTGACCAGCGCCCACTCGTGCAGGGCGATGTCCTTCTTGTTGGAGTGGGTATCGGCATATTCACCGGCCACGTTGCGCGACGAGTAGTTGATGAAGAGCCCGCCGCTGTTCCACAGCTCGGTGAAAGTCTTGTTGATGCCGAGTGTCTTGAAGTACTTGTTGCAGCGCCCTGTGGGCGGCTCCCTGTCGGCAAGGCGGTCGAGGATGCGCATCGCCGAGCGGACCTTGCCGAGGTGGGCGTAGTTCTGGGGAAAGCTGTTGTAGTCGATCGTCACGCCGCCGGCATAGTTTTCGGAGCGGTCGCCGTGGGCGTGGCCGTGGGTGTTGAGCGTGGCCATTGGGGCCTCCTTTGCAATGTGTTCGATTGAATGGCCCCTGAAAACGGGGCGGTCTTGCTGTGTAATGACCTACAGATAGGCACTGAGAGGCGCGGCCAGAAGGTGCGCACGCGTGAAAAAAGCGCGAATGCGCCTGTCAGAGCAGGCGAAGCTGGCCCGCGAGCCACGGCAGGCGCGCCACGGAGGGCCTCACCACCAGCTCGTCGATCAGCGGGCGCAGCGTGCCGGCCATGCGGGCGGGCATCGCCGAGAGCACGCCAGCGCGGGCATTGAGGGAGATTGTGCGCGAGAGCGGCGCAAAGGGCAGCGGCAGGATATCGGCGCTTTGCTGAAAGCGATGGGCTCGGGCCAGCGCGAGCGGCGTCAGGATTGTCCATCCTGCCCCTTCAGCCACCAGCGCCATGATCGCGTGGTAGCTATCCAGCTCGAAACGATGCGAGAGGCGCAGGTTCTGCCGTGCGAGGTGATCGGCGATGGTGCGCCCCATCAGGTGGCGCTGGGTGTACTGGATGAGAGGCAGCTTTTGCAGCTGGGCAGCCACGTCGCTGCCCGCGTCCACGGCACCGGGAGGCGCGGCCACCACGAAGGGCTCTGCCATCAGCGGGTGCACCTCCATCCAGTCTTCGGCCACCCCGATGTCGGCGGCCACGATCACGTCGAGCGCGCGGGTCTCGAGCAGGGTGAAGAGGTGATGCGAGGCGCCGGTTTCGAGCAGGAACTGGCAGGCGGCCAGCTCGCCCGCCATGGAGCTGAGCAGGCGCGGGGTCACGTCGGCGTCGAAATCCTCGATCATGCCGAGGCGCAGCGAGGTGAGCGCGGCCATGTCGCCGCCTGCGATCTCGGCGCGCGCCGCCGCCGCCTCGTTGAGGATGTTCTGCGCCCGGCGTTTCAGCGCCTCGCCTGCAGGCGTCAGGGCAAGGGGCCGCGTGGCGCGGTCGACCAGCGGCACGCCCATCGCGGATTCCAGCGCCGTGAGCTGCTGGCTGACGGCAGAGGCCGAGGCCCCGAGCCGCCGCGCCGCCGCCGAGACTGCGCCTTCCTCGGCGGTGGCGAGGAAGACCTCGACCTGCCAGAGGGTGATGCGTCCGGTCTTGTCGGGCATGGGGAGGCTCCTTGGATGAGCCGCACGCTATGGCCATTGCGGAGGGGGCGCAACTGCGTCAGGGTCGCGGCGACACCACAACATCTTCCGGAGGCTCCATGACAAATGCCGCGCAAAGCTGGGAGGCCCGCGCCGAAGCCGCCACCCTTTATGGCTTCACCGATCTGCCCACGATCCATGACCGCGGGACGGTGGTGCTGACCCACGGGGAAGGCCCCTATGTGGTGGACGTGCACGGGCGGCGCTACCTCGATGCCAACTCGGGCCTCTGGAACATGGTCGCCGGCTTCGACCATCCGGGCCTGACGCAGGCGGCGCAGGAGGCCTATGCGCGCTTCCCCGGCTACCACGCCTTCTTTGGGCGGATGAGCGACCAGACGGTGATGCTTTCGGAGAAGCTGGTGGAGGTTTCGCCGTTTGACCGCGGGCGGGTGTTTTACACCAACTCGGGGAGCGAGGCGAATGACACGATGGTCAAGATGCTCTGGTTCCTCGCGGGCGCCGAGGGCAAGCCGCAGCGCCGCAAGATCCTGACCCGGAAGAATGCCTATCACGGGGTGACGGCTGTGAGCGCCTCGATGACGGGCAAGCCTTATAACGAGGTGTTCGGGCTGCCGCTGGAGGGCTTCATCCACCTCACCTGCCCGCATTACTGGCGAGAGGGGCGTGACGGTGAGAGCGAGACCGAATTCGTGGCCCGGCTGGCGGCGGAGCTGGAGGCGGTGATCGCCGCCGAGGGCGCCGACACGATTGCGGGCTTCTTCGCCGAGCCGGTGATGGGCGCAGGCGGGGTGATCCCGGCACCTGAGGGGTATTTTGCCGCGATGCAGGCGGTGCTGAAGAAGCACGGGATTCCGCTGATTTCCGACGAGGTTATCTGCGGCTTCGGGCGCACCGGCGAGGTCTGGGGGTGCGAAAGCTACGGCTTTGTGCCCGATGCGATCATCTCGTCGAAATGCCTCACCGCCGGTTTCTTCCCCATGGGGGCGGTGATCCTCGGGCCGGAGCTGGCCGAAAGGGTGCAGGCGGCCTCTGAGGCAATCGAGGAGTTTCCGCACGGCTTCACGGCGTCCGGGCATCCGGTGGGCTGCGCGATTGCACTGAAGGCGATTGAGGTGATCCTGAACGAAGGGCTGATCGAGCGGGTGCGCGAGCTGACGCCGCTGTTTGAAGAGGGCATGGCGCGGATCGGGGAGATGGCCAACATCGGTGAGGTGCGCGGACGCGGGTTGATGGGGGCGCTGGAGGCGGTGGCGGACAAAGCCACCAAGACGCCCTTTGACGGCAGCCTTTCGGTCAGCGAGCGGATTGCGAACGCCTGCACCGACGAGGGGCTGATTTGCCGGCCCCTGGGGCAGTCGATCGTGCTCTGCCCGCCCTTCATCATGACGGACGCGCAGATGGAAGAGATGTTCGGCAAGCTCGAAGGAGCACTTGGCAAGGTGTTTGCAGAGGTCGCTTGAGGCGGGCGTCGGAGTTGGGGGGCCAGCCCCGTCGCCATTGGGCTCGAACCAATGGCGCCACAATGGCGACCCCCCGGAGATATTTGCAGCAAGAAAATGAACAGGGCGGCGCTCTTGGGGGCGGCGGCGCGTTAACCTTGATTTTGGGCTAACCGGCTTCGACGGATTGGCCAAGGAGCGCGATGGCGAGGGCGGCGGCGGCGAGGGTGTAGAAGAGTGCGGCGCGCGTGCCGGTGCAGGCGCGGGCGGCGAGAAGGGATTGCAGCGCATAGTAGAGCGCGAAGGCGCGGCTGGCGAAGGCGATGATTTCGAACACGTGGAAGCCCCAGGTGAGGGCAAGGCCGGCGGCGGTGAGCAGGGCATAGGCGGCGGGCTGTTTGATCCGGCCGCGGGTGAGCTCCTGCACGAGGCCGCCGGAGCCGCCGGTATCGGCCACCGCCGCCGAGAACTGGGCGGCCAGGGCGGCGGCCACCAGCAGGGGCGGCAGGATGGCGGCGACGACCCGCATCATGTCGATGATCGCGGTTTCGGAGGTTTCGATCTCGCCGGGCGGAAAGACATAGGCCGCGAGCAGGATATAGGCCATGTAGATCGCGGTGGCGATGATCTGGGCGTGGCGCATCGAGGCGATGCGGCGCCGCGCGCTGTAGCTGTGGCCAAGGTAGCGGGAGGTTTCAAACCCCTGCACGGTGACGATCAGACCCATGCCAAGCGTGAGCGCCTGCCACGGGGCGACCTGCACGGGATTGACGATGAGGGCCCCTGCCCCGGCCTTCTGCACGAAGAACGCCGCGAGGCCGACGAGCAACCCGGCGATGATGGCGAGCTTCAGGGTGACGGCATATTTCTCCATCCCCTCCAGCGCGGAGAAGCCCCGGAGCCAGCCGGTGGCGAGGATCAGCGCATAGGCGGCCGAGGTGACGACATGGGCGGCAGTCGGGCTGTGCCACGGGGTGAGGTTGACGGCGAAGCTGCCGAAAAGGTTCAGGTAGTAGGCGACCGAGATGACGTAGGCGAAGGCGAGGGCCCATGAGGCCAGCGTTTCGACATGGGAGTCGAGCGCGGGCCGCTCCCCCTCTTCGATCCGGGCGATGTTGCGACGGATGGCGGCGCCGAAGCCCCAGGCGATGGCGCAGAGGGCGGCCATGACGGCGGGGGCGAAGGCGCCATATTTGTGGTCGAGCAGAGGGCCGAGCACAAGGAAGCCCGAACCGATGATGGAGGCCAGAGGCGTGACGGTGGCGCGCCAGGCCTCGGCCCGGGCGATGCGGGGCCAGAGCAGAGCGCCGCCCGTGAGACACACGGCGGCGAGGATTGCGATGCCGAGCACGGGTCGGAGCCGGAGGCCTTACTTCCCGAGCTTGGAAAGCTGCTCCTGCAGTGCGGCGAGCTGGCTCTTGATCTCGTCGAGATCCTGCTCGCCCTTGGCCGGGGCGGGTTTGGCGGCGGGTGCGCTACCCTCGTCTTCCGGCGCGGGGCCGGACATGCCGAAGGGGGTCTGCCCGCCGGTCATGGCCTTCAGGAAGGCCTCCTGCTGCGCGCGCATCGCGTCGAACCCTGGCATGTTGGCCATCGGGTTCATCTTGGTCATGTTCTCCATCATGGTGCTCTGGCCGTTCTGAAGCATCTCGAAGGAGGATTGCAGGAAGGCTGGCACGATGGACTGGGCCTGGCTGGCGTAGCTGCGCACGAGATCGGTGAGCACGCCGGTGGGCAGCACGTTGTCGCCCTTGCTTTCATGCTCGGCGATGATCTGGAGCAGGTACTGGCGTGTCAGGTCATCGCCCGATTTCAGGTCGACGATCTGCACTTCGCGGCCATCGCGGATGAAGTTGGAGATGTCTTCGAGCGTCACGTAGTCGGACGTCTCGGTGTTGTAGAGCCGCCGGCTTGCGTACCGCTTGATCAGCAGCGGAGCCTTTTCGTCCGACATGCAAATTTCTCCCATATTGCAGTGCAGCGAAACGCAGCGTAGTGCAGCATTTCTGAAAAAGAAAGCGTTTAGAGGCGGCGCCCCGAAAACGAGAATGGGCGGACCCGACGGGTCCGCCCACGTGTTCACGCCCTCAGGGAGGAGGAAGGGCGCGTATCTGTCGCTGCGCGCCTTACTTGGCGGCGGCGGCTTTCTTGGCGGCCGAGGTCACGTCTGCGGTGGCCTTCTTCATGGTCGCGGTGGCTTCTTCGGAGAAGTCCTTGCCGGCGGCCAGCATCAGCTCGACGGTTTCCATCTGCACCTTCTTCGCAACTTCGGCGAAGGCGGCCATGTGCTCGGCGGTCATTTCGGCCTGGGCCGAAGCGAAGTCGGTCATGGCTTTGGTGTAGTCGGTGGGCTCACCCTTCACCTTGGTCAGGGCGGTGGCCTTCTCGATGGTGTCCTTCGTCCACTTCGAGGAGATCTCGGTGGAGGTGGCGGCAGCTTCGAGAGCAACCGAGGACAGCTTCTCACCGAAAGCGGCGGAAGATTTGAAAGCGTCTTGCATGGCAGAGGCGTCCACGGGGAAAGCGGACATCATGTCTTGCATCATCTTGGTCATGTCGTTGGTGGTCTTGGCCATTGGTCTATCTCCTTTGTGGTGCGGCGGGCACCGATGTTTCGTGGTGCGCTGGCACCGTTCCGGGCGTTGTCTTCGAGGAGATAGATACATGCTGCGGTGCAGAATTTCAAGGTTTTTTCTGCACTGCAGCAAAAATTAGTTTTCAGCAAAAACAGCTATTTAGATGAAACCACGTAGGTTCCGGGTGCTTTTGCGAGTGCAGGATGGCTGGAATCGCCCGGTGTGCGGGCCTCCACCTTCTTGCCGGAGCGCTTGCGCAGCCAGCTCTCCCAGCGCGGCCACCAGGAGCCCTCGTTGTATTCCGCCGCGCTTTGCCAGTCATCCGGGTCGGCGGGCATGTCGGGGTTGGTGTAGTGGCCGTACTTCTTTTTGGACGGCGGGTTCACGATGCCAGCGATATGGCCGCTCTCGGAGAGGATGAAGGTCTTGTCCTTGGAGCCCATCTGCCGCACGCCGCGATAGCTCGCCTTCCAGGCGGCGATGTGATCGGTCTCGCAGGCAATGGCACAGATCGGCACGTCGATGTCCGAGAGCGACAGCCGGGCATCGCAAAGCTCGATCTCGCCCTTGGCCAACTCGTCGTTCTGGCAAAGCTTGCGCAGGTACTCGACCGACATCTTGGCGGGCAGGTTGGTGCTGTCGCCGTTCCAGTAAAGCAGATCGAAGGCCGGGGGCGTCTCACCCATCATGTAGCTGCGGATCGCGGGGCGATAGATGAGATCGTTTGAGCGCAGGTAGGAGAAGGTGCGCGACATGTAGAAACTGTCGAGATAGCCCTTTTCCGTCACCTCCGCCTCGATCCCGTCGACGAAATCATCCGTCAGGAAGACGCCCACCTCGCCCTGGTCGGAGAAGTCGGTGAGGGTGGTGAAGAAGGTGGCACTCTTCACCGTGTCGTCGCCGCGCTGCTTCAGGAGCGAGAGGGTGAGTGCCAGGGTGGTGCCGGCGATGCAGTAGCCGATCACGTTGACCTTCTCTTCCCCGGTGATCGCCTTCACCTCGTTCAGCGCCGTCAGGTAGCCCTCTTCGATGTAGTTGCCCATGCCGACATCGGCATAGCCTGCATCGGGGTTGACCCAGCTCACCACGAAGAGCGTGTAGCCCTGTTCGGTGATCCACTTGATCAGCGAGTTCTGCGGCTTCAGGTCGAGGATGTAGAACTTGTTGATCCAGGGCGGGAAGATGATGAGCGGGGTGGCATATTGCTTGTCGGTCGCGGGCGCATACTGGATCAGCTCGAACATGCGGTTGCGAAACACCACCTCGCCCTCGGTGGTGCCGATGTTGCCGCCCACCTTGAAGGCGTCCTTGTCGGCGAGGTTCACCACGAAGTCGCCGTGATGGTCTTCGAGGTCCTTCACCAGGTTCTCCAGCCCGTCGACAAGGCTCTGCCCGTCGGTTTCCACCGCGCGCTCCAGCGCCTCGGGGTTGGTGGCGAGGAAGTTGGTGGGCGCCATCAGGTCGACGATCTGCTTGGAGAAGTATTCCAGCCGCTTCTTGTCGGCGGGCTCCATGCCATCGAGTTCGTTCACCGCGTTGCCGATGGCCTCGGAGGAAAACAGATACTGCTGCTTGATGTAGTTGAAGTAGGGATGCGTCTGCCAGAGCGGCGAGGCGAAACGCGGATCGTGGCCGCTTTCGTCTTGCGGGGGTTCGAGCTGGCCCTGCACCAGCTTTTGCTGGCTGTCGATGTAGTGCTTGAGCGTCTTGCCCCAGTAGCCGACCTGCTGCTCGAAGATCTTGGAGGGATTCGACATCATCTCCTGCCAGTAGGCCGCCGCGGCCTTGGCGTAGAGTTCAGGCGACGGGCCTTGCAGAGACGGGTCAACCTGCCGCTGGTGACTCAGCGCTGCAACCAGACGTTGCGACAGAGCCTCTATCTTGGCCAGATTGGCCTCTAGCTTCGAGGGATCGAGCGGTGCGTCGGTTTCGTCAGTTGTCATGATAATCATTCCCCCCTAACTTCTCCTTAAAACGTAGCGCCGCAAGCTTGGGAGGGGCAAGCGGCATGTTGCCCCGCCGGCATTTCGGTGCTGACGGGCAAAGAAAGGCGCGAAATGAAGAGCATGATGAGCTACGATGTGATGGAGACCCTTCGCATCACCAACCAGTGGCTAGGGGCTTCGGCCAAGGCCTTGTATTCCTACCCCGCATTCGGACTTTCCACCAACCCCTTCGTCGCCATGACGGCCGCCTGGGGCGAGGTGACGGAGCGCAGCTTCGCCCGGATGGTGACCAAGCCGGACTGGAACATTTCGCACGTGGTGGGCGAAGATGGGCGCGATCACCTCGTCGAGATCGAATCCGTTGTGGGCCGCCCCTTCGGTGACCTGATTCACTTCAACGTGCTCGGACGCAAGGAGAAGGACCGCAAGGTTTTGCTCGTCGCGCCGATGAGCGGGCACTATGCCACGCTGCTGCGCTCCACCGTTGTCAGCCTGCTGCCCGACTGCGAGGTGTACATCACCGATTGGCACAATGCCCGCGACATCCCGGTGAGCGAGGGCAAGTTCGACGTGGAGGATTACACGCTCTACCTCGTGGACTTCCTGCGCGAGATGGGTCCGGACACCCATGTGATCGCCGTCTGCCAGCCCGCGCCGATCGCGCTGGCGGCCACCGCCTACCTCGCCGCGGAAGATCCGGACGCCCAGCCCAACACGCTGACGCTCATCGGCGGCCCGATCGACCCGGGCGCGGCCCCCACCGAGGTGACCGACTTTGGCCGTTCGGTGACGATGGGCCAGCTGGAGCAGCACGTGATCCAGCGCGTCGGCTTCAAGTATCGCGGTGCGGGGCGGCTGGTGTACCCGGGCCTGCAACAGCTTGCCAGCTTCATCGCGATGAACGCCGACACCCATTCCACCGCCTTCTTCGACCAGATCGTGGCCACCGCCAAGGGCGAGGCCAGCGAGAACGACCGGCACAACAAGTTCTACGACGAATACCTCGCCGTGATGGACATGACGGCCGAGTTCTACCTCTCCACCGTCGAGCGGATCTTCAAGGAGCGCGAGATTGCGCGGAACGTCTTTGTGGTCGACGGCAAGCAGGTGGATATCTCCAAGATCACCGATGTCGCGGTGAAGACAGTGGAGGGTGCGAATGACGATATCTCCGCCCCCGGCCAATGCGTGGCCGCGCTGGAGCTTTGCACCGGCCTGCCGGACAATATGAAGGCCAGCCACCTCGAGCCGGGCGCAGGCCATTACGGCATCTTTGCAGGCCGCAGCTGGCGCAACAACATTCGCCCGCTGGTGCTTGAGTTCATCGACGCCAACTGCCGCCACGCCAAGAAGGCACCCAAGCCGCGGGTGGTGAAGAAGGCCTCCTAAACAGAGTTTGGATTGATATGCAGGGCGGGAGCGATCCCGCCCTTGTCGTTTCCGGCCCTCAGCGCAGCACGAGCGGGGCGTCGAGGAAGCCCTTGAGCGCGTGGTTGACGGAGGTGGGGTGCTCAAGCGTCAGGTAGTGGCCGCCCCCGGCGATCACCTTCAGCTCGGCATTGGGGATGAGTTCGGCGAGGAATTCGTGGCGTTTCACGCCATAAAGCTGGTCTTCGTCGCCGCACATCACCAGCACCGGCTGCTTGGCCTTGCGCAGCACGCGCTGCGGATCGGGGCGGCGTTGCAGGGCACGGGACTGACGGACGAAGGCATCGGGGCCGAGCGCCTCGGCCATGTCGAGCACCAGGTCGATCACCTCGGCGCGGTGCCCCACCTCGCCCACGCCCGCCGCCTCGATCTGGGCCTTGGCCACCTCGATCAGCCGTCCGTTGCGCACGCCGATGATGCCCGGCTCCCTGTCGGCGGCCACGTGGGGCGGCTCCGTGAGCGCGGTGGTGGAGATCAGCGCCATCCGGCTCACACGGTCCGGCGCGCGGTTGAGCACCTCCATCGCCACCATGCCGCCAAGGCCGACGCCGCAGAGGGCGAAACGCTTGGGTGCGCCGTCGAGCACACGCTGGGCCAGCGCGCCCACACTGTCGGCATGGGCCATCGAGCCGATCTGCACCGCGCGGCTGGCGGAGAAATGCATGATCTGTGGCCAGAAGGCCCGCGCATCACACAGAAAATCCGGTAGAAAAACAATGGTATCGGCCATTGGCTGCCAGTCCTTGCCTCGCGCCGCACTCTCCGGGCGGCTTTGCGCGCAAGGCTACCCGCGCGCCCGCGCCGCTGCAAGGGCACAAGCCCGTGTGGGCTGGGCGGAGACCCGCCGCCGGTGCAACTTGCCTAGGCTGCCCCGTTCCACTGGAACTCGCCCCTTGGCCCGAGCGGGGAATGGGGGTTCCACGCGACTTCCCAGATATGGCCCTCGGGATCGGCGAAATAGCCGATGTGGCCGCCCCAGAAGATATCATGCGCAGGCTTCAGCACCTTGGCCCCGGCAGCCTCGGCCGCTTTCAGCACCGCGGCAACCTCTTCCTTCTCGCGGACGTTGTAGGAATAGGTAGCGGCGCCATGGCCCAGGCTTTCGATGGTCACCCCCATGTCACGCGCCAGCATCTCCAACGGGTAGAGGCCCAGCGTCTGCCCGAGAAGATCGAAAGCGATCACCCCGTCGGGCACCTCGACGCGCTGCCATCCGAGCGCCTCGTAGAAGCCTGCCGCGGCCTCAGGGTCGCGCACGCCGAGGGTGATGAGGCTGATCCGCTGATCCATGTGAGTCTCCTAAGCTGCTACGGGCAGGCTAGGTGAACAAAAGATGAACGTCTAGCCCTTCTTGCGGGTCAGGATGACATACATCGCGAGGCAGAGGGTGATGATGTCGGTGATCATCGTCGGCGCGGGGGTGTAATCCGCCCCGCCTGCGCCCTTGTCGAGCTGCTGGAGCGAGGCCGTCAGCTCTTGCGCATCGCCTGCGGAAAGACCCATATCGTCGCCGCCTTCCACCAGCTTCTCCAGCGCCTTGGCGAAAGTTTCCCAGGCCAGGTCCGGCCCGACGAGGGCGGCGAGCAGATCGGCAATGGCCTGGGCCAGCGCCACCGCCTGCTCACGCAGCCCGGCGATGTTGGCCTGGTGCGAGCGCATCGACTGGCGCTCGGGGTAGCTGAGTTTGCGCGGGTTGCCGAAGCGCACCGAGAGGAAGCCCTCGGAGGAGCGGATATCGCGCTGGATCAGCTCAAGCTGGCCCTTCCAGCGCTCGACCTTGGCCATGATCTCGGCATGGGTGGTGGAGGTTGTCTTGACGGAGGCCCCGGCCTGCACCTTCATGGTTTCGGCCACCACCTGGGCGGTCAGGGTGCGGAGCATGATCTTCTTGGCTTCGTGGTTCATGGCAGTCTCACTGGTGATGCGAAATCGATTTTCGGAAAGCTTGGGAGCCAAAATTTCTCCCGTGGGGTCAACCTAAGCAGCGGCGCGGGGGCGCGCAACCGGGCGGTGTGCTTTTTACAAAGGCGTCACGCAGGGCTAGCCGAGGGCGGCCAGAACCTGCGCAACGGCCTGCTCGATGAGGGCCAGCTCGGCAGGGCCGGAGAAGCGATGATCGGCGCCTTTCACCAGCGTCAGGCGGATGTCATCGCCCTCGGCGTGCTCCAGCAGGCGCAGCGCGACGGACAGCTCCACATCCGCATCCGCCGTGCCTTGCAGCATCCGCACCGGCACGGGCAGCGGCAGGGGATCGCGCAGCACGAGCTGGCTGCGGCCCTCTTCGATCAGCCGCTTGGTGATGATGTAGGGCTCGCCATAGTCCGAGGGCAGCGCCACCTGCCCGGTGCTGGCCAGTTCGGCCTTCTGCGCCTCGGAGAAGCCGGCCCACATGCTGTCTTCGGTGAAGTCCGGCGCGGCGGCAATGGTGACCAGGCCCGCCACCTTATGCCCAAGCCGCCTGGCCATCAGCAGCGAGATCCAGCCGCCCATGGAGGAGCCGACCAGCACTTGCGGGCCGTCCGTCAACCGGGTGGTCGCCTCTGCCGCATCCTCGGCCCAGTCGCCAATGGCGCCTTCGGTGAAGGCGCCCGAGCTTTCGCCGTGGCCGGAATAGTCAAACCGCAGGAAGGCGCGGCCCTGCGCCTGCGCCCAGGCCTCCAGATGCACCGCCTTGGT
This sequence comes from Vannielia litorea, assembly GCF_018424695.1. Classification (GTDB taxonomy): domain Bacteria; phylum Pseudomonadota; class Alphaproteobacteria; order Rhodobacterales; family Rhodobacteraceae; genus Vannielia; species Vannielia litorea_A. Next base: position 3,584 of record NZ_QTNQ01000003.1, on the reverse strand, counting down.
GCCGCCCATGTCACTCTTGAAGCCTCCGAGAAACACCACGCCCGGCCCCGCGCCCTCGGTTCGGTGATAGGCGATGCGGCGGCCCTGCGGGGTTTCGAGCATGGCGGGCATGGGGGCGTCTCTCCTGTTGGTCGGCGGCCAACCTAGGCCACGCCCCCTGCCCCATCAACCCTCTTGCCCCGGCGCGCATTTTCAGCGCAAATCCGGCCCCATGACATACCCGCGTTACACCGATCTGGCCCAGGGCCTGCCCTCCACCGTGCCCTTCGTCGGCCCCGAAACCCAGGAACGCGCCCGGGGCCGCGCCTTTGACGCGCGGCTCGGGGCGAACGAGAACGGCTTTGGTGCCTCGCCCGCCGCGATCCGCGCCATCGGAGAGGCCGCGCGCGAGGCCTGGATGTATGGCGACCCGGAGATGCACGACCTGCGCCGGGCGCTTGGCAGCCATCTGGGCGTGGCCCCCGAAGCGGTCATGCCGGGCTGCGGAATCGACGGGCTGCTGGGCGACCTTGCCCGCCTGCTGGTGGCACCGGGCGATGCGGTGGTGACGTCGCAGGGCGCCTACCCGACCTTCAACTTTCACGTCGCGGGCTTCGGCGGGGTGCTGCACAAGGTGCCCTACCGGGACGACGCGGAAGACGCACAGGCGCTGGTGGCCAAGGCCGCGGAGGTGGATGCCAAGATGGTGTACCTCGCCAACCCCGACAACCCGATGGGCACCTTCCACGGGGCGGAGGCTCTGGCCGAGATGCGCGCCGCCCTGCCCGAGGGCTGCCTCTTGGTGCTCGACGAGGCCTACGTGGAATTCGCCCCCGAGGACGATCTGATGGAGCTGGACCCTTCGGATGAAGGGATCATCCGCATGCGCACCTTCTCCAAGGCCTATGGGCTGGCGGGGCTGCGGGTGGGCTATGCGGTGGGCCACCCCGAGCTGATCGACGCCTTCAACAAGATCCGCAACCACTTCGGCCTGGGCCGGGTGGCACAGGCAGGCGCGCTGGCCGCGCTGGCCGATACCGCGCATCTGGCACGGGTGCAGGGCGAGGTGGCGGCGGCCAAGCGGCGGATCGGCAAGATCGCGCAGGCCAATGGCCTCACGCCCCTGCCCTCGGCCACCAACTTCGTGACGCTCGACTGCCACGGCGGCGTGGCCCGGGCCAAGGCGCTTGTGGCAGAACTGGGCAAGCGCGGCGTATTCGTGCGGATGCCCTTCGCCGCCCCGCAGGACCGCTGCATCCGGATCTCGGCGGCGCCGGATGCGGAGCTGGGCGTGCTGGAGCGGGCGTTGCCGGAGGCGCTGGCCGCCATCGGCTGAGACGTTCACGAAAATTAGACTCGTCGCGGCGTATTCAGGGGGTAGGCTTGTGCCACCACCGGAGGCTGCCATGCGCCATCATCGCCCGATCGGACGGGTTGAAGACTACACCGTGCCCTTCCTCGTTTCGGCGGGATTTACCCTCTTCGCCGGGCTGATGATCGTGGCCGCCCATTGGGGCTGGCTGGGCGTAGCGCTGGTGGCGGGCGGGCTCGACCGGTTGATCGCGCGGCTCGGGCGCTGACCGCGCCGGTCAGGCGCAGGCCCGGGCCGCCGCTTCCAGCGCGCCGCGCCCGTGGTCGATGCCAAGCGCCGTCATGCCCGCCTCGATGCTGCCCAGCGCGCCCAGCACCATATGGGTGTTGAGGTGCCCCATGTGCCCGATCCGGAAGAAGCCATCGCCCTCGGGATCGTCGCGACGATACATGCCCAGCCCGATGCCCAGCGTGACGCCGGTGTTGGCCTCCAGCCACTTGCGCAGCCGCGTGCCGTTCTCGCGCCCGATGGAGAGCGCGGTGACGGCATGGGTCCGCAGCGCCGGGTCTTCGACGTTGAAGCGCAGCGGCCCACCCTGCCCCCAGGCCGCGACGGCGGCCCAGACGGCACCGGAGAGCCTGCGGTGCCGCTCCCATACGTTCTCCAGCCCCTCCTCGTGGATCATGGTCAGCGCCTCGCGCAGCCCGAAGAGGTGGTGCGTTGGGGCGGTGCCGCCGAAATACTGGTAGAAGAACTGCGGATTGGCACGCGGCGTCCAATCCCAGTAGAGCGTGACCATATCCGCGCTCTTGTGCACCTCGTCGGCCCGGTCGCTGAAGAAGACGAAGCCAAGGCCGGGCGGGGTCATCAGGCCCTTTTGCGAGGCCGCAACCATCACATCGACGCCCCAGGCATCCATCTCGAAGCGGTCGCAGGCGAGCGAGGCGATGCAATCGACACAGAGCAGCGCGGGATGGCCAGCCTTGTCGAGAATGTCGCGCAGGGCCTTGATATCGTTGCGAATGGAGGTGGCCGTATCGACATGGGCCACCAGCACCGCCTTGATCGCGTGCCCCTTGTCCGCCGCAAGCGCTTCGGCAAAGGCGGCATGATCAACGGTGCCCTGGCTGCCGAAATCCAGCCGCTCCACATCGGCCCCCAGCTTGTCACCCACATCGGCCCAGCCGTGGGTGAAGCGCCCGGTGCAGAGCGCCAGCACCTTCTCGCCCCGTGAGAGCACGTTGGTGAGCGCCGCCTCCCATGCGCCGTGGCCGTTGCAGATGTAGATCGCGGCGTTCTGCGTCGTGCGCGCCACTGCCTTCAGGTCGGGCACCATGGCGTCCACCATGTCCGAGAGCGCGCCCTCGTAGATGTTGGGCGCACCACGGTGCATGGCTTGCAAAACGCGGTCCGGCATCACAGATGGGCCGGGGATGGCAAGATATTCGCGACCGTGGGCGAGGGACATGGGCTTTCTCCGGGGAGGGTCTTCATCGGGCACCTTATGCCCGCCCCGCGCGGCGTCAACACCGGGTGTGCTTGTTTGGTGCGGACGCAAAGGCTATGCCCCCTGAGAAATGGTGAAAGGAGCCCCATGCTGGATGGGCTGAAGAAATGGCTGAAGAGCAAGGAGCGGGCGATCCGCACCTCCTTTGGCGATGATATCTCGACGCCCAAGGCACGGCGGCAGGCGAAGTGGCATTTCAACCTCTTCGACCACGCCTGGCTGCGCACCTTCTGGACCAATTTCGACAAGGTGGCCGAGGGGGTGTACCGTTCCAACCATCCAAGCCCTGAAAGGTTGAAAAAGTACAAGGCCATGGGGATCACCACCGTGCTGAACCTGCGTGGGCAGGAGAGCGGGTTTTCACCCTGGCTCTTCGAGGAAGAGGCCTGCCGGGAGCTTGGGCTGAACCTCGTGGTGGCCAAGATTTATGCAAGGCGTCCAGCGACAAAGGCCGAGATGTTGAACCTCATCCACACGCTGAAAACGATAGAGAAGCCCTTCGTGATGCACTGCAAATCAGGCGCCGACCGGGCCGGACTCGCCTCGGTGCTCTACAAGCTGATTGTTGAAAAATCCTCGGTTGAAGAGGCACGAAAGCACCTGTCGCCGCGCTATCTGCACCTGAAATTCACCAAGACCGGCATCTGCGACCACATCATCGACATGTGGGAGGCCGACCATATCGCCACGGGCATCGGGGCGGAGGAGTGGTTTCTGACGAAATATGACCCCGCCGAGGTGAACCGCAGTTTCGCCGCCCGAAACCGCCGCGAGGCGGCGTGAGCG
>NZ_QTNQ01000039.1 GCF_018424695.1 Vannielia litorea | reverse complement strand
GACCCCGCCCTCGTCCACGCCGACTTCCTCCGCTTCCTCCTGCTCTCCAATGGCAAGGACCTCCCCCACCCCCTGCACGAAGTCGGCCTGCGAATCACAGGCGCCCGCATCAGCGGCCTGCTCGACTTGGAAGGCTGCGACATCACACGCATCCTTCTGCTAGTTGACTGCCGCTTCGACACTCCGCCTCGGCTACTCGACACTCGAATAAGGGGCTTAAACCTTACCCGCAGCGCCCTCCCCGGCCTGAATGCTGATCGGCTCAAGACTAACGGAAGCGTTTTCCTCAAGAGCATCAGCAGCATGGGAACAATTCGCCTCCCGGGAGTGCAAATTGGCGGGAACCTTGAATGCGACGGTGCTAAACTGATCGCTGAGAAAGGGAAGAGTGCCCTCAATTCCCAGGGGCTCAAGACGTCCGGCAGTGTCTTCCTCCGCAACTTGACTAGCACTGGCACCATCCATCTACTAGGCGCACAAATTGGTGGAGACCTAGTCTGCAGCGGCACTAAGATTAACGCTGGAAGCGGCGAAGACGCCCTCCAAGCCGACAGACTCAAGACCTCCGGCGGCGTATTCCTGAATGGCATAAACAGTATCGGACAGATCCGCTTTGTTGGAGCAGTAATCGGCGGAGACCTTGCTTGTGTCGGGGCTGTCCTTGAGGTGGGGAGCGGCGAAATAGCGATCACTGCCGAAAATGCCCAAATCGGGGGAACATTGTTTCTTCGCGACGACGGAGACTCAAAAACCCACGTCATAGGGCGCGTTAGACTCATAAGCGCCCGCGCCGCCGCCGTGGCAGACCACGCCGCCTGCTGGCCCGAGGCTGGGATCGACCTCGACCGCTTCACCTACGATGCCTTTCTCGGCGCCGGCGACGTGGCCGATGCCGACCGACGAATCAAATGGCTCTCGCAGCAATACACGCCCCATCTCGAAGAGGAGTTCCGCCCCCAGCCCTGGGTGCAATGCGCCAAGGTGCTGGCGGACACCGGCCATCGCGCCGACGCCCGCGCCGTGCTGATCGAAAAGGAAAAGCGCCAGCGCAGGGCCCGGCGGGTGCATCACATGACATCGGGCTGGTGGCGGCTCGCGCGGCCATTCTATGCCATCCGCGATGATCTCTTCTACACCAGCGTCGGCTATGGCCATGCCACCTCCAAGGCCTTCGTCTGGCTGCTTACCTTCTGGGGCCTCGGCGTCGCCGTCTTCGGCATGGCCGAGCACGCGGGCGCGATGAAGCCCAACAACGCCTTCATCCTCCGCGCGCCGGAGTGGGTGCGTTGCGGTGTCGAGGCCGGCCAGCCGCTCACCCTCGCCACCGGTGCGGAAGCCACCGGCCTCCCCGCCCCCGGCCAGACCCAGCCCGCCTGTTTCCTCGCGCAGGAGGAAGGCAAGGACTATCCGCGCTTCAACCCCTACACCTATTCCCTCGACACCCTCGTGCCCCTCGTCTCGATGGAGATGCAGGGCTTCTGGGTGCCCGATGCCTCCTCCGCGAGCCTCTGGGGCCGGGCCTCCCGCTGGTTCCTCTGGCTCCAGATCGCCGTCGGCTGGGCGCTCTCGCTTCTCGCCGTCGCGGGCTTCTCCGGCCTCGTGCGCAACGACTGACCGCCGCCATTCTGGGCACCGTGCGGTGCATTGATTAACGGCTGTTATGTCGGATGACATGTGCATGGGTTGTGCATGCCCAGTGCATCACTTGTGCCCCCCTGCAATCCAGGGTTAACGCCCAGATCCTGCCCCGGCGTGCGCCCGGGTCACGAAAGCGGCCACCCACGGCGCTGCCCGCTCAGATGTCCTGATTCTCCAGCACCGCCATCAGCCCCCGCTCCGGCAGCCAGGGGTTCAGCGCCAGCGCGGCTTCCAGTGCCGTCTTGGCCTCGCCATTGCGGCCCAGCCCCATCAGGGTCAGCGCCTTTGCGGCGATGGCGGCGAAATGGTCGGGGGCGCGGGCGATGGCGGCGTCGAGGTCGGTGAGTGCGGGGGCATAATCCTGCTGCATGAAGCGGATGAAGGCACGTTGGTTGTAGCCTTCCGCGTAGGTCGGGCAGTAGTCCACCAGCGCGTCGAAGGCCTTTATTGCGCCTTCGAAATCATAGGCTTCGCGCCGGTCGAGCCCCTCGTCGAGCAGTTCCTGCGCATAGGCATCGGGCGCGGTGGCCCAGATCTCCCACATCTGGTTGGTATGGCCCCGCGCGGCCTGCGCGCTCTCCGCCTCGCGGACCGATTGCAGCACCTCGGCGCGTTTCTCCGGCTCCACCAGCACGGCCTGCGTGCATTGCTCCGCCGCCACGGCTGCGCCGCTTGTGCAGGCCATGATGAGGGCGGGGATCAACGTTTTGCTAACCATGTCTCAGCCTCCCCGGCGGGCACGCGCGCGTCAACTCCCCTCCCGAAAACATGATTAACGCGCCCCGACTTGACCAAACCCGCCCTGCGGGGCACCTATCGGCCATGTTCCCGATCCGCGATCACAACCCCTCCCGCTCCACCCCCTGGGTCACGCTCGGGCTGATCGTGATCAACATCGCGGTGTTTTTCCTGGTCACTTTGCCCCTGAATGACCGCCAGCTTTACGCGCTCTATTCCGAGTTCGGAGTCACCCCTGCGCGCGTCGAGGCGCTCGATTACCTCACCGCCATGTTTCTCCACGGCGGCTTCATGCACCTTGCCGGCAACATGCTGTTTTTGTGGATCTTTGGCGACAACCTCGAAGAGGAGATGGGCCCCTTCGCCTTCCTCGGCTTCTACCTCGCAACCGGCGTCGTGGCGACATGGCTGCACGTGATCTCCTCGCCGGGGAGCATGGTGCCGATGGTGGGCGCCTCGGGGGCGATCGCGGGGGTGATGGGCGGCTACCTGCTGCTCTATCCAAAAGCGAAGATCGACGTGCTCTTCATCATCGTCATCATCCCCAAGATCTGGCCCATCCCGGCCTGGATCGTGCTCGCCGTCTGGTTCGGCCTGCAACTCATCAATGGCACGATGACCGTCGGAACCGGGGCTGGCGTCGCCTATTGGGCCCACGTCGGCGGCTTCGTTGCGGGCATGATCGGCGCCCTGCCCTGGTTCGTCAAGGAGGGCGCTGCCAGCTGGTGGCGCAAGACCGACGGCCACCCTCCCCACCCCGACACCAGCTACGGCAATCTCTCCACCACCTCCATCCCGACCGTCAGGAGACGGAAATGACAGAATCGCCCCGCCGTGCCACCTGCCATTGCGGCGCGGTGGAACTGGAAGTCACCCTCGTCCCCGCAGGCCTCGGCTCGATCCGCCGGTGCGACTGCTCCTTCTGCCGCCGCCGCGGCGCCGCGCCCGTCTCGGCCAAACTGGCCGACCTGAAGATCGTGAAAGGCGCAGACAACCTCACCTTCTACAGCTGGGGCACCCGGACCGCCAAACACTGGTTCTGCGCCACGTGCGGTATCTACACCCACCACCAGCGCCGCTCGAACCCCGAGGAATACGGCGTTAACGCAGGCTGCCTCGAAGGGGTAAACCCACGCGAGCTCGAGCCAATCCCCTGGGTTGACGGCGTGAACCACCCCGCCGACCGCGCCTAGCTGGACCGCTGTTCAATTGCGCGCCTGCGGCGCATTCCATTTGAGTGTTTGCCTCCGGAACTATCCCCGCCGGAGGCCCAAAATCTCTTCGGGACAGCCCTCAGGCCCCGCGCACCTGCTTGGCGAACTTGGCAAAGATCGTCGGGTTGGCAGCGATGATCGCACCGCTCTCCAGCACGCGCGCGCCCTCGTCCATCGGCTCCACGAAGCCGCCCGCCTCGCGCACGATCAACTCGCCCGCGGCGATGTCCCACGCATTCAGGCGGCGCTCCCAGTAACCGTCGAGGCGCCCGGCGGCCACATAAGCGAGATCCAGCGCGGCGGCGCCCCAGCGGCGCACGCCGGCGCAGGTCGGCAGTAGCCGGGCGCAGGCCTGTAGGGTTTCGGGCAGCTCGGGGCGCCCGCCAAACGGAAAGCCGGTGGCAAAGATGCACTCGATCATCCGCTCCCGGCCCGACACCCGCAGACGGGTTTCGTTCATCCATGCGCCGGCGCCCTTTTCGGCCCAAAAGCACTCATCCTTGGCCGGGTCATAGACCACACCGGCAACCACTTCGCCCTTGTGCTCCAGCGCAATCGACACCGCCCAATGCGGCAGCCCGTGCAGGAAGTTGGTGGTGCCGTCCAGCGGATCGACGATCCAGCGGCGTGTCGGGTCTTCGCCGTCCTCGCCGCCGCCCTCTTCTCCGAGCCAGCCATAGGTGGGCCGCGCGCCCATCAGCTCTTCCTTGACAATCTCCTCGGCCCGCGTGTCGGCGCGCGACACGAAATCGCCGGGCCCCTTGGAGCTGACCTGCAGGTTCTCCACCTCACGGAAATCCTTCACCAGCGAGCGGCCCGCCTTGCGGGCAGCCTTGATCATGGTGTTGAGGTTTGCGCTGCCACTCATCATCCGGCTCCTTTGGCGTTCAAGGTGGCGCGTATAGGCCGGAATGGCCCCGCTGCCAAGGGCTAGCCCGCGCGTTGAAGCTTCACCGGCTCGCTGCGCGCGAGCTTCAGGAAATGCGCCATATAGGGCTTCGTCGCCTCCGCATCGCGCGTTGCGGCATAGAGCCTGCGGGTCAGGCCCGTTTCGGTCAGCGGACGGGTGATATAGTCATCGCTCTTCAGTGTGGCCCGCAGCACCCAGTCGGGCAGCACGCTCACGCCGCGCCCCGAGGCCACCAGCAGCAGGATCACCGCCGTCAGCTCGCTCTGGCGCACCTGCCGGGGCTGCACCTTGGCCGGGGTGAGAAATTGCGAAAACACGTCCAGACGCGACGGTTCCACCGGGTAGGTAATGAGCACCTCGTCGCGCAGATCTTCCGGGGCGATCCAGGCCTTCTCCGCCAGTGGATGCGAAGCGGCGGCCACGAAGGTGGGCTGGTAGTCGAACAGCGGCGCAAAGCTGATGCCGGGCAGATCTTCGGGGTCGGACGACACCACCAGATCCACCTCCTCCTTCTGCAACGCCGGCAGCGCATCAAACGCCAGACCGGGGCGAATATCGACATCCACATCCGGCCAGGCCCGGCGAAACTGCTCAAGCACCGGAAACAGCCACTCGAAACAGGCGTGGCATTCGATGGCGATATGCAGCCGCCCGGTCTTGCCCGAGCGCAGCGCCTTGAAGTCCTGCTCCAGCGCTTCGATCTCGGGCAGCACCTTCTCGGCCAGCCTCAATAACCTGTGCCCGGCGGCCGAAAGCTTCAACGGCTTGCTGCGCCGTACAAACAGCTCCACTCCCGCCTGGTCCTCCAGCCCCTTGATCTGATGGCTCAGGGCCGATTGGGTGATGTTGAGCATATCCGCCGCCCGCGCCAGCCCACCGGCCTGATGGATCGCCCGCACCGAGCGGAGATGGCGAAATTCGATATGCATGTGAAACTCATGATCGTGTTGAGAGTTATGAGCTTGTTTCACAGCCGCGGATTTGCGACAACCAAAACCGACAAAAGAGGACAGTAAACCGTCATGCCCGCCGCCCCTTCCGTTTCCTTCGAATTCTTCCCGCCGCAAAACCTAGAGGCGAGCTTCCGCCTTTGGGATACCGTCCAGGTTCTGGCCCCGCTCGATCCCTCTTTCGTGTCGGTGACTTACGGCGCAGGCGGCACGACCCGTGAGCTGACGCGCGATGCGGTGGCAACGCTGCACAAGTCCTCCGGCCTCAACGTGGCCGCCCATCTCACCTGCGTGAACGCGAGTCGCGAAGAGACGCTGGGAATCGCCCGCGGCTTCTACGAAGCGGGCGTGCGCGAGATCGTGGCGCTGCGGGGCGATCCGCCAAAGGGCAGCGCCGGGTTCGAGCCGCACCCCGATGGCTTCGCCAACGCCTGCGAGCTGATCACCGCCCTCAAGGACACCGGCGATTTCAAGATCCGCGTCGGCGCCTACCCCGATCCGCACCCCGAGGCCAAGGCTGAGGGTGCCGATGTGGCATGGCTCAAGAAGAAGTTCGAGGCCGGGGCCGATGAGGCCATCACCCAGTTCTTCTTCGAGGCGGAAACTTTCCTGCGGTTCCGAGATGCCTGCGCTGCGGCGGGGATCGACAAGCCGGTGATCCCGGGTGTTCTGCCGATTGAAAACTTCAAGAACACCGCCCGCTTCGCCGCCCGCTGCGGGGCCCATGTGCCTCAGTGGATGGTCGATGCCTTCGAGGCCGCCGAGCGTGATGGGCGCGAGGAGCTTCTGGCCACCGCACTGGCCACCGAGCTGTGCAGCGAGCTTCTGGATGAAGGCGTGGAGCACCTCCACTTCTACACCCTCAACCGCCCCGGCCTCACCCGCGACGTGTGCCGCGCCATCGGCGTGCAGCCCGTCCAAACGCTTGAAAATGTGGCGTGATCGCGCAGGGCGGGACTTGTCCCGCCCCGGCCGACAAGCCGCTCCTCGGCCCTTTCGGTCTTCCTCGCAGATGCGATGAGGGGCCGACAGGCCCCGAAGAGCTACCCCTCAGGGTCGCCAAAGGTCAAATAGGCCCACATCCGCTCCAGAATGCCACCGCTCCATGTGTCGCGCAGCGCGGCCTCTTCGGCGCTCACCAGCACGCCGTCGAGCCCGCTCGCCAGCACCTCCAGCTCGATCTGGGCGGCATCCTCGGCATACCAGGCCAGCACGACGGCCTCCTCGATGCTCTCTCCCACCGTCACCAGACCGTTGCCGCGCATCACCCCGGCCCGCATCCCCGCCATCTGCGCCGCCAGCGCCTCGGCACTCGCATCATCGCGGATCAGCAATGGCGAGTCCCACAGTGCCATCCCGGCCCTGAAATAAGCGCCCATCCCGTGCCGCATCTGCGGCACACGGCGCAGGGTCGAAAGCGCCATGATCTTAGGCGGCATGCAGCGCACCACCCCGCCCGCCTCGGGCCGCGTCTTGTAGAGCTGCTGATGTATCCGCACCTCCCCGAGCACACCCTCCGGCAAAGGTCCGTCCACCGGAACCACCGTGCCCTCGGCCCCCGGGGTCACCTGCCCCATCGGCACCGGCGCGCAGACGAGGAACTCGTGCTCCGATAGCCGGACCGAGCAATGCCCGTAGGCATGGGCCAGCCCGGCACGCCCCAGCGCCCGGGCCGCCATCCGCAGCGTCACCTCAGTCGTCGCTTCACTCATCGTCGTCGCGGAATTCGGGAATGTCCGGCTTGGCGCCCCACTTGCAAAACCCCTTCGGCTCCGCCGGAAACTGCCGCTCGCGCCAGAGCAGCTCATCCGCAATCTCGGCCACGCCGGATGAGTATTCAAACACCATCCCGTCCGGCCCCTCGAAGTAGAGAAATTTCGCCGTGGAGGTCGGGTGCCGCCCGGGGCCAAACACCATCCGCACATCCCGCTCCCGCAAGAAGTTGAAGCTCCGCTGGATGTCGTCGGCAGACTCAACCTGATGGTTGATATGCTGAATCCCCTTCCGCTGCGCCGGGAACAGCGCGATCGTGTGATGCACCTCGTCGATCCGCAGCAAGGGCGCGTCCCCGATCCGGTCGCTGACGCGGGCATTGCACACCTTGGTCCAGAAGGCCTCGTCCCGCACCGGATCGGTGCTGCACAGGCCCACGTGCGAAAACCCGGTGATCCCGGCATCCCGCGTGCCGTGATACCGCCGCCCGCTCATCTCGGGCCGCACCACCAGCTCGATCCGGTTGCCGGTCGGGTCATCAAACCCGATGAAGGCCCGCACCTGCCGCAGCCCTGCCTCCTCCGGCGTGCCCACATGCACCGCATGGCCAATCGCCTCCAGCGCGGCGGCGGCCTCGTCCAGCTCGGCCGTGCTCACCACTTCGAAGCCCACCGCGTGGTCACTGGGGTCGCCATCGAAGTAGCATAGCGTGTGCGCCCTTTGATCAGAGCGAAAATAGGCCGCCCCCTTGCGCCGCTCCGCCACCTCCAGACCGAGGTAATCGCGGGCGAAGAACTCCGCGCCCTCAAGGTCGCGCGTGCCCATCCGCACATAGCTGACATCTCGCAGAGAAATCATGCCTCCCCTCCATATTCCGCCACCGTGCTGTCGCTGCCCCAGGCGCAAAAGCCGCTGCGCGCGCCCGGAAACTGCCGCGCAAGCCCGTCATGCGCCGCGCCTTCACCCACGTAGCCGAAAAGCATGTCTTCCGGCCCGCGATAGCTGATGAAAAGCGCCCCCGACGCCGGGTTTCGCCCGGGCCCGCTCACAACCGGGACCTGCTGAGACTGAAGGAAGTATCCGGCCTGCATCACCTGGTCGATGCCCTCCACCTCGAACTGCACTTCCAGCAGCCCGTCGCGGGCCGAGGGCAGGAGAAGCACCCGGTGGTGCGCCTCGTCTATCGCAAGGTAGGCACCCTCGCCCACCCAGTCGCTCACCCGCGCCCCCAGCACCTCGCACCAAAGCGCCACGTCGGCCTCCACATCGGTGCTTGCCAGCACCACGCCGGACAGGCCGCAGATCCCCGCATCGCGCGGCCCGTGATAGCGCCATCCGCTCGACAGGGGGCGCACCACGAACTCCAGCGCCAGCCCGCCACGCAGCTTGAGGCCCAACAACGCCTTGCACCGCCGCGCCGCGCACTCCGCTTCGCTGCCGCGCCATGTCTCGCGCCCGGCCAACCTCTGCTCCAGGGCCTTCAGCGCGCCCATGTCGCGCAGCTCCAGCCCGAGCGACGCGCCTGCCTCGCCCTCCACCAGTGCAAGCGAATGGTCGCGCGCATCGGAGCGGAACAGGGCCACGCCCTCGCCCGCCTCCACCCGCTGCAAGCCCACGATATCCTCGGCGAAGGCCGCGGCTCGGCCCAGATCGGCCACACCTCGACGCACATAGGCCAGTTTCTCGATCACGCCTGAGCCTCCCACGCCGGGCCTCCCGCCTCAGAGCTTCACGCAGATATTGCGGGTCTCGGTGTAGAATTCCAAGCCATGCACGCCGCCCTCGCGCCCGATGCCGCTGGCCTTCATCCCGCCGAAGGCGGTGCGAAGGTCTCGGACGAACCACGAGTTCACCCATGTGATCCCCGCCTCAAGCTGCGCCGCAACCCTGTGCGCGCGGCTCACATCCTGCGTCCAGAGCATGGAGGCGAGGCCGTAGGGCGTGTCATTCGCCCGCGCCACCACCTCTTCTTCCTCGTCGAAGGGCGCGATGTGCACGCAGGGTCCGAAGATTTCTTCGCGCACCACCGGGCTGTCTTCGCGGAGGCCGGTCCAGATCGTCGGCTGTACCCAGTTGCCCCCCTCCAGCGCGGCGGGCATCTCCAGCCGCCCGCCGCCGGTGACAACCTCCGCACCACCCGCCGCCGCCTTCTGGTAATAGCCCAGAACCTTCGCCGGATGATCGCTGGGGATGAGCGGGCCAAAGCTTGTGGCCTTGTCAAAGGGGTCGCCCGCCACCAGTGACTCGGCGCGTGCTTTCAGCCCCTCCACGAAGCGCTCGAACACGGGCCGCTCCACATAAAGCCGCTCGGTTTGCAGGCACACCTGCCCGCCGTTCATGAACACGGCCCGCGCCGCCTGGTCCAGCGCCGCCTCCATGTCGGCGTCGGCAAAGATGACGCCCGCGTTCTTGCCGCCCAGTTCGAACGACACCGGCCGCACCCCCTTGGCCGCCGCACACATGATCGTCTCGCCCGTCCGCGTCTCCCCGGTAAAGGTGATGCCATCCACGCCCGGATGCTCGGTCAGCCATTGCCCCGCCGCGCCCGGCCCATGGCCCTGAACTACGTTGTAAACACCGTCCGGTATCCCCGCATCGCGGATCACCTCCGCCAGCAGCGCCGCCGTCGCGGGCGTTTCCTCCGAAGGCTTCACCACCACCGTGTTGCCGCAGGCCAGCGCGGGGCCGACCTTCCATGTCATCAACAACAGCGGCAGGTTCCACGGGCAGATCACCGCAATCACGCCCCTCGGCCCGCGCAGGCTGTAATTCAGCGCATCCCGCCCGTCGGGCGCGACAAAGGGAAAGGCCTCGCCCGGCGTGTGCTTCAGAACCTCCGCGAAGGCCCGGAAATTCGCCGCGCCCCGCGGAATATCAAGGTGGCTCGCCATGCTCACCGGCTTGCCGGTATCGAGAATTTCCGCCTGTAGGAACTCGTCAAACCGCGCCTCGATCCCGTCGGCAATCGCGTGCATCGCCTTTGCGCGCTGGTCCACGGTCATCTGGCCCCACGGCCCCTTGAGCGCCGCCCGTGCCGCCCGCACCGCAGCATCCACATCAGCCTCGCGCGCGGCGGACACCAGCGCAACAACCTCGCCAGTGGCCGGGTTGATATCCTCGAAGGTCTCGCCGCCCGCCACGGCCACGCCACCCACGAAGCTCGTAATCATCCGCATGTCACCGCCATCCATGGCGCACCTCCCTGCTTTCACGAAAAACGTAGAACCGGCCCCAGCCATCGTCAACAACATTATCGATAATTTCTGTATCACCGATAAACATGTAGATGCTTAACATGTTATCTCTTGGCAAGCGCGCCTGAAACGTCCAAAACACCGCAAACGGAGGACACCCGAATGCTGACAGAAGACCAACGCGCCAAGGCCGTAGACTCGCTGCTGGAAAGCCACCGCACCAAGGTGCAGGGCGAGCGGCCCTCTGCCATGTTCCCCGAGATCGAGCTGGAAGACAGCTATGCCATCTCCTCCGCCGTGGCCCAGGCGCGGGTGGCCGAGGGCCGCCGGATCGTCGGTCACAAGATCGGCCTCACCTCCAAGGCGATGCAGGCCGCCAGCAAGATCGACGAGCCAGACTTCGGCTACCTCTTCGATGATCAACTGCTCGCCGATGGCGCCAAGGTGCCTTTCGAGAGCTTCTGCAAACCCCGCGTCGAGCCCGAACTCACCTTCGTGCTGCACTCCCCCCTCAAGGGCCCCGGGGTGCAACTGATCGATGTGCTGCGTGCGACCGAATGGGTGATCCCCTCGATCGAAATCATCGACGCCCGGGTAACCGAGCCGCGCAAGATCTTCGACACCGTGGCCGACAATGGCGCAGGTGCGGGCATCGTCCTCGGCGGCCGCCCGGTGCGCCCCGATGCGATCGACCTGCGCACCGTGGGCGCCGTCTTCTATCGCAACTCCGAGATCGAGGAGACGGGCCTCGCCGCAGGCGTCCTCGGCCACCCCGCAATGGCCATCGCGTGGCTGGCCAACAAGCTCGGCCCCTATGGCACCGAGCTGAAGCCGGGCGACTACATGCTCTCGGGCAGCTTCACCCGCCCCGTGCACGCGCAAAAGGGCGACACGCTGCACGCCGATTTCGGCCCGCTCGGCTCGGTTGCGGTGCAGTTCACCTAACAGGCGATCCCCCGCCTATCGGCCTCGTGCCGCCGCGTAACCCCTTTCAAAGTGACCCGGGCCATGCCCGAATGTGAACGTGTTCATTGTCACGTTACGCACGCCTGCTTTTTCAGGGCCAAAGAATAACTTTTCAGGGGAATCACCATGCCGCGCGACTTCGGTCAATCTTCGCACTCCAACGGTCATCACAACGGGCGAGGCCACGGCCACGACCATCACCGCCCACAGGTGATCTTTCAGGGCAGCCGCCGCGATGACGTGATCGAGGCCAATGACGGCAACAACCTGATCTTCGGCCACAACGGCGATGATACCATCTTCTCCGGCGCGGGCTTCGATATCATCAGCGGCGGGCGCGGCACCGATACCTCGGTCTACTCCGGCTCTGTCGCAGATTACGAGGTCGCCAACTTCGGCTGGGGCTGGTTCAAGACCACCGTCGTCACCGGCCCCGAGGGCACCGATGTGCTCAACGGCGTCGAGGCGCTCTACTTCGAGGCCGATGACTATACGCTCTGGATCGACGGCACCAACAACGCCGTGCTGGCGGGAGACGATGCGGCGGCAACCGATGAAGACACCCCCCTGACGATCGACGCTGCCACCCTGCTGGCCAACGACCAGGAATTCGATGGCGACGCGATCACCATCACCTCGGTCGATGCCACCTCGGCCAATGGCGCCTCCGTCAGCTTCGATGGCACCACAATCACCTACGACCCGGCGGTTTTCGACGCGCTGGCCGAGGGCGAGACGCTGGAAGACACCTTCACTTACACCGTGGATGACGGAAAGGGCGGCACCGATACCGCCACCGTCACCATCGCCGTCACCGGCGTGAACGACGCGCCCGAGGTCACCGCGTCCTCCGTCACCATCGACGAGAACACCACCGAGGTCGCTGCCGGCGTCTCCGCCAGTGACGCCGAGGGCGATGCGCTCACCTACGGCCTCTCCGGCGCCGACGCCGCGCTCTTCACCATCGACGCGGCCACCGGCGAAATCGCCTTCCTCGCCGCGCCCGACTATGAGGCCCCGCTCGATGCCGATGGCGACAATGCCTATGAGCTAACCATCGAGGCCTCAGACGGCAGCGCCACAGGCACCGTCGACATCACCGTCACCGTGGCCGATGTCGATGAAACCCCGCCGATCGACGCCCGGATCAACGAGTTCCACTACGACAACACCGGCG
Source organism: Vannielia litorea (assembly GCF_018424695.1). Lineage (GTDB taxonomy): Bacteria > Pseudomonadota > Alphaproteobacteria > Rhodobacterales > Rhodobacteraceae > Vannielia > Vannielia litorea_A. The sequence goes on along the minus strand of NZ_QTNQ01000039.1, from coordinate 23,865 downwards.
GCGACCAGGGCGAGTTCATCGAGGTCCGCGTTGCGGCGGGCACCGATGTCTCCGCGCTCGAGGTCGAGCTTTACAACGGCTCCGGCGGCACGGTGTATGACACCCTCGCCGTCTCCTCCGGCGACATGACGAGCGATGGCACCTGGGATTACTACGTCATCAACCTGCCCGCCAACGGCATCCAGAACGGCGCGCCCGACGGCATGGCGCTGGTCAACGGCGGCGCGGTGATTGAAACGCTGTCCTACGAGGGCGAGCTTACCGCAACCGCTGGCGCCGCCACCGGGCTGACCTTCGCCGATATCGGCGTGGCCGAGGGCAGCGGCACCCCCGTTGGCTTCTCGCTCCAGCGCGAGGATGACGGCACCTGGAGCGCCCCGGAAGAGAACACCGCCGGGCTCGACAACAACTACGAAGCGCCCGCCGAAGTGCGGATCAACGAGCTGCACTACGACAACACCGGCACCGACGAAGGCGAATTCATCGAGGTGCGCATCACCGCCAGGGAGGACGCCTCCGGCTACCGCATCGCGCTCTACAACGGCAACGGCGGCGGCGTCTACGACACACTTTCGCTGGCCGACGACGCCACCATGACAACCGATGGCACCTGGGATTATTACGTCATCGCGCTGCCCAGCAACGGGCTGCAAAACGGCGCGCCTGACGGGCTGGCCCTCTATGACGCCGAAGGCGTGGTCGAGTTCCTCTCCTACGAGGGCAGCTTCACCGCATCCGGCGGCATCGCCAATGGCATGACCTCCACCGATATCGGCGTATCGGAGAGCAGCGGCACGCCCGTGGGTTTCTCGCTCCAGCGCGGCGACGGCGACAGCTGGTATGCCGAGGGGGCCAACACCTCCGGCACCGCCAACTCCGCTCCCGCGCCGGACTTCGAGGCACGGATCAACGAGTTCCACTACGACAATGACGGCGGCGACGTGGGCGAGTTCATCGAGGTCCGCGTCACGGCGGGCGCCGATGCCTCCGGCCTCTCGGTCGAACTCTACAATGGCAACGGCGGCGGCGTCTACGGCACCCTCGCCCTGCCCGCCGCGCCCGCCACCTCCGATGGCACCTGGGATTACTATGTCATCGAGCTGCCCGAGAATGGGCTGCAAAACGGCGCACCCGATGGCTTGGCGCTGGTGTCGGGCGATTTCGTCTTCGAGTTCCTGTCCTACGAGGGCACGCTCACCGCAACCGGCGGCACCGCAGCAGGGCTCACCTCCGAAGATATCGGCGTGTCCGAGCCCGGCAGCACGCCCCTCAGCTTCTCGCTCCAGCGCAACGAAGATGGCACCTGGCGCGGGCCCGAGCAGAACACCTCGGGCATTTCCAACGATGCCCCGCCCGAATTGCGCATCAACGAGCTGCATTACGACAATGACGGTGGCGACCTGGGCGAATTCGTCGAAGTCCGCGTGACCGCTGGCACCGACGTGACCGGCGTCACCGTCGAGCTGCACAACGGCGAGGCCAGCGGCAACACCGAATACAGCACCGCCCTGCTCTCGGACGGCGCGATGACGAGCGACGGCACCTGGGACTACTACGTGCTGGAAGTCGATGACTTCCCCGGCACCACGGGCATCCAGAACGGCCCCGACGGCGTCGCCCTGATCGCCGACGATGGCAGCGTGATCGAGTTCTTCTCCTACGAAGGCAGCTTCACCGGCGTCGGCGGCGCGGTCGACGGCCTCGCCTCCACCGACATGGGCGTGTCCGAGCCGGGCAGCACCCCCGTGGGCTTCTCGCTTCAGCGCGAGGACGATGGCACATGGTCCGCCCCGGAAGAGGCCAACCCCGGCCTCGACAACAACACCGTGCCACCCACGCTCTATTTCATCTCCGAAGTGCAGGGCGAGGGCTTCGCCTCCCCGCTCGAAGGCCAGCAGGGCGTGCAGGTGGAGGCGGTTGTCACCTATGTCACCGCAGACGGCTTCTACCTCACCGAGGAAATCGCCGACTGGGACGGCTATGGCACCGTGTCTCAGGGCATCTTCGTCTACACCGGCGGCGGCCACGCCGTTCAGGTTGGCGACCTTGCCTCGGTCACCGGCACCGTCGACGAGTATTTCGGCCTCACCCAGCTCACCGACGTGACCGATATCACCGTGGTCGATACCAACCAGTTCGTGCCAGTCGTCAATGTCGAGATCGGGCCGAACACCATCAACGAGTGGGAATCGCTCGAAGGCATGTATGTGTCGGTCACCTCGGCCACCGCCGATCCGCTGACCATCACAGCCAACTTCAACCTCGACCGCTTCGGCGAAATCTCCATCAGCGCGGGCACCCCGGTACAGCCGACCCAGCTCTACGACGGCGGCTCGCCCCAGGCGATCGCGGCGGCAGAGGAAAACGCCAACAACACGCTGCTCCTGAATGACGGGCTGCCGGGCTCCAACCCCGACGAGTTCATCTACATCCCCAACACCGGCAGCGGCGACAACGGCAACGGCATCCTCGATGCGGGCGACGATATCGCCAACTCCACCACGCCGCGCCTCGGCACCGTGATCGACGCGCCGGTGGAAGGCGTGCTGACTTACGGCTTCGGTGACTATCAGGTCATCGTCGACGGGGTGCTCTCGCTCGATGAAAGCGCCAACCCCCGCCCCGAAACCCCCGATGACGTGGGCGGCGATCTTCAGGTCGCCTCGGTGAACGTGCTCAACTACTTCACCACCTTCTCCGGCGGCACCGGCCCGGCGGACGAAGATGGCAACCGCCCCGGCGTGCGCGGCGCCGACAATCAGGAAGAGCTCGACCGCCAGACAGACGGGCTGACCGCCGAGATCCTCGGCACGGGTGCCGAAGTGGTGGCGCTTCAGGAGTTGGAGAACAACGGCTTCACCGCCACTTCCGCCATCGTCACCCTGACCGACGAGCTGGATGCCGCATCGGGCGGCGCCACCGACTACGTCGCGGTCAACCCCTTCGGCTACACCGGCACCCCGCTCGATCCGGGCGATCCGGGCTGGATCGGCACCGACGCGATCACCACCGGCATCATCTATGACGCCAACGCGGTGACGCTGATCTACGCCGAAGCGCTCGTCTTCGCCGAACCCTCGAACGATGTGACCAACGCCATCGCCGAGGCGCTGGCCGGCTACATCGACTTTGACTGGGACAGCTTTGACCGCAACCGCCCCTCGGTGGCCGCAACCTTCGTGGACAATGCGACAGGCGAAGAGTTCACCGTGGTCTCCTCGCACTTCAAGTCCAAGGGCGACAGCGACCTGCAAGACATCGCGGATGACGCCGAGGCCTGGCTCACCAACAACCCGACCCATGACGACTACGCCGCCGTCGAGGCACTCCTGCAAGACCTCTACGCAGATCCCAACTTCGACAAGGGCGATGGCCAGGGCTTCTGGAACGAGGTGCGCACCGATGCGGCCATCGAGCTGAACGACTGGATCGAAACCAGCTACAATGGCACCGGCACCGATACCGTCATCTACCTTGGTGACATGAACGCCTACACCGAGGAAGACCCGGTGCAATACCTCGATGATGACGCCGGGCTGACAGACCTGATCGCCACGCTGATCGGGCAGGATGAGGCCTATTCCTACGTCTTTGACGGCCAGGCGGGCACGCTCGACCAGGCGCTGGTGGATGACGCCATGCTGCCCTTCGTCACCGGCATCACCGAGTGGCACATCAACGCCGACGAGCCGGACCTGCTGAACTACGACACCAGTTTCAACGACCCGGCCTTCGACGCCTCCGGCCCCTATGCCGCTTCCGACCACGACCCGATCATCGTTGGCCTCGATTTCGATCCGGACCTTCCGATCACCTGACACGTCGGGCAACCCGGCATGACGAAGGCGGCATCCAACCGGGTGCCGCCTTTCTCAATTCGACCCAGGCCTGTTCGCCACATCACAGCCGCCTGAGTCGCCTTCCCTCGCCGCGCAGGCCAGAAACAATCCGCCTGTAGAGCGCAACTGTTTCCGAGCCTGCATCACGCATTTGGCCACTCGCCCTGCATCGGCATTCGTTTGGGCAAGTTCTCGCCAGGATACAAGTTTTCCCTTTCAGGTTGTGTGCGCCTAGGTAAGTTGCCCATAAGGTGAGCGTACCGCTCCACCGTCGGAACTACAGATGCCCAGCAGATACTTCATGCTCTCAGGCGCTCCTCTCTCGCGCTTGACGAGAGAGGCCGCAAATACGTCGCCGTCATTGCCCACACCGAATTGTACAGGAAAAGGCCCGCCCCCTTGCGCCGGTGAGGCCGAGGCCGCTGACTGTTTTGCCAGCGGCACGCCCGTGACGACCATCACAGGCGAAAAGCCGGTCGAGACACTGGAGGTGGGCGACCGTGTGCTCACCTACGAGCACGGCCTGAGCACCGTGCGCTGGATCGGCTCTACCGAGGTCGACCTCTCGGCCTTCAACCGCGATCTTGTCCCCATCGTCATCGAACCCGGTGCCATGGGGAAGGGGCACCCGGCCGAACGGGTCGTTGTCTCCCCTTCGCACCGCATCTTCTGGACCGGGGCCATCGCCGAGCTTCTTTTCGACCACCCCGAGGTGCTCATTCCGGCCAGGTTTCTCGTCAACAAGACAACTATCCGCCGCGCCACCGAGATGGATCGGGTTACCTACTGGCACTTCATGTGTGACGAGCATGAAATCGTGTATTCAGCGGGCCTGAAGAGCGAGAGTTACCACCCGGGAACCTACGGAATGAACGGCCTGTCGGACGCCGCACGGCAAGAGCTGCTGACGCTGTTTCCGGAGGTCATGAGCTTCGACCCGAAGAGCGCCGTCGACACGGCACGCCCCACGCTACGCTACCACGAGGTAGAGGTGCTCAGAGACCTGCTCGGCACGCGCCTGCATGCGTGAGCGCCTGTGCCCGGGCTGCAAACCGGAATGGCGTGACGCGATCAGAGAATGCCGATCTCCGCCAGTTTCGCCACCAGCTCCGGCGGCATGTCCGGGTCGCCCTCGCGCCGCTGCGGCAGGTCGGACGGTGCGTCCTCGGGCTTGAGATACCGCCACCCCTGGAAGGGCCTGCGCACCGCAGGGGCCACCCGCACCAGTTCCGGCGCCAGCACGATCCCGCAACGGCGGATCCCGTCACCGCCCTCAACCTCATCGAGCCGCAGCACCTCCTGCCGCGCCTGGATCACCCCCTTGATGACCCAGTAGAGCGAGCCGCCATTCAACAGCACCGCCTCCTGCTTCGGCCACATCCGGGTCACGTGCCGAGTCTCCGCCTCGCCAGTCTCACGCCGCCGCTTCGCGCGCCAGGCCTCAAGCTGTTCCAGCGTGTCGACCCCGACACAGAGCTTGACCAGATGTATGGTGTTCTTTGAATGTTCACCCATGATATGGTAGCGTATGCCTCTGCCGCCGATTCTGCCAGATGGCTTCACAGTCGTTTGACCCGACCTGCAAAACCCACCTTCGGGGCGTTTGACCCCACCCGCCTGTCGCCCTATTGTCCGTCCTCTCACGACTCTCCGGGACACCGCCATGACCGCCTTCACCGCCCCGATCGCCGAAGCCATCTGGGACATGAAATACCGTTTCAAACAGGCCGATGGCACGCCCATCGACGAGACCGTGGAAGACAGCTGGCGCCGCGTCGCCCGGGCGCTCGCCGAGGTGGAGGCCAACCCGGCGGCGCGTGAGGAGGAGTTCTACGAAGCCCTGTCGGATTTCAAATACCTCCCCGCCGGCCGCATCCTCGCCGGCGCAGGCACCGCGCGCGCCGTTACCCTGTTCAACTGCTTCGTCATGGGTACCATCCCCGACAGCATGGGCGGCATCTTCGACATGCTGAAGGAGGCCGCGCTGACCATGCAGCAGGGCGGCGGCATCGGCTACGATTTCTCCACCATCCGCCCCAAGGGCGCCGCGGTCTCGGGCGTGGCCGCCGATGCCTCCGGCCCGCTCAGCTTCATGGATGTGTGGGACGCGATGTGCCGCACCATCATGTCGGCAGGCTCACGTCGCGGCGCGATGATGGCCACCATGCGCTGCGACCACCCCGACATCGAGGCCTTCATCGCCGCCAAGTCCGACCCGGCCCGCCTGCGCATGTTCAACCTCTCGGTGCTGGTCACAGACGCCTTCATGGAAGCCGTCAAGGCCGACGGCCCCTGGGAGCTCACCTTCGGCGACAAGGTCTACCACACCCTCCAGGCCCGTGACCTCTGGAACCGCATCATGCGCTCGACCTACGATTACGCCGAGCCGGGCGTGATCTTCATCGACCGCATCAACGCGATGAACAACTTGAACTATGTCGAAGAGATCGCGGCAACCAACCCCTGTGGCGAGCAGCCCCTGCCGCCCTACGGTGCCTGCCTGCTCGGCTCGATCAACCTCGCCAAGCTGGTCACCGACCCCTTCGAGGACGGCGCAAAAATCGACATCGAGGCGCTGACCAAGCTCACCACCACCGCCATTCGCATGATGGACAACGTGGTCGACGCCTCCCGCTTCCCCCTGCCCGAACAGGCCGCCGAGGCGCAGGCCAAGCGCCGCATCGGCCTCGGCGTCACCGGGCTCGCAGACGCGCTGCTGATGACCGGCCTGCGCTACGGCTCCGATGAAGCCGCCGCGCAAACCGAGGCCTGGCTCAAGGCCATCGCCCGCGCCAGCTACCTCGCCTCCGTCAAACTGGCCAAGGAGAAGGGCCCCTTCCCGCTGTTCGACGCCGAGCCCTACCTCGCCTCCGGCACCATGCAGCAGATGGACGACGACGTGCGCGAGGCGATCCGCACCCACGGCATTCGCAACGCGCTGGTCACCTCCATCGCCCCCACCGGCACCATCTCGCTCTACGCCGGAAACGTCTCCAGCGGCATCGAGCCAGTCTTCGCCTACGCCTACACCCGCAAGGTGCTCCAGCCCGACGGGTCGCGCACCGAGGAGGAGGTGGTTGATTACGCCGTGCAAATGTGGCGCGACCTGAAGGGCGACGCCCCCCTGCCCGACCATTTCACCAACGCCCAGACCCTGCCGCCCTCCGAACACGTGAAGATGCAGGCCGCCGCTCAGAAATGGATCGACAGCTCGATCTCCAAGACCATCAACTGCCCCGAAGACATCAGCTTCGAGGCGTTCAAGGAGGTCTACGCCCAGGCCTATGAGACCGGCTGCAAGGGCTGCACGACCTACCGCCCGAACGATGTGACAGGCTCCGTTCTCTCCGTCTCCGAAAAGACCGAAGAGCAGCCCAAGCCCGACAGCGACGGCGAGGTGATCTACATCTCCGAGCCGCTCGACCGACCGCAGGCCCTCGAAGGCGCGACCTACAAGCTCAAGTGGCCCGACAGCGAGCACGCCATCTACATCACCGTCAATGACGCGATGGTCGGCACCCAGCGCCGCCCCTTCGAAGTCTTCATCAACTCCAAGAACATGGAGCACTTCGCCTGGACGGTCGCGCTGACCCGGATGATCTCCGCCATCTTCCGGCGCGGCGGCGATGTGTCTTTCGTGGTCGAAGAGCTGAAAGCCGTGTTCGACCCGCGCGGCGGCGCCTGGATGCAGGGCAAATACGTGCCGTCGATCCTCGCGGCCATCGGCGGGGTGATCGAGCGCCACCTCATCGCCATCGGCTTCATCGCGGGCGAGGGCATGGGCCTCAAATCCGACCCACAGGCGCAGGTGGTTTCCATCGGCACCCCGCGCGGCAAGGCCTGCCCGTCCTGCGGCCAATTCACCATGCAGATGGTCGAAGGCTGCATGACCTGCACCTCCTGCGGCCATTCCAAATGCGGCTGAGGCAGCCCACCACAGCGCTGACGGCCTCGCACGCACGTTCCATCCTGGCGGTCAGGCTGCTAGCCTGGCCCCACCGGGCGCGGCTTCCGCGCCACCGCAGGAGATAGCGAATGCACATCACCCGCTCTGGCTCCGCGCCATCGACGACCGGCCCGGAAGAATACTTCACCGGCACCGTCCGGATCGACCCGCTGTTCCGCGCCGAACCGCCCGGGCGCGCCGTTGGCGCACAGGTGACCTTCGAGCCCGGCGCGCGCACCGCATGGCACACCCATCCCGCCGGCCAAACCCTGATCGTGACCTTCGGCAAGGGCCGCGTGCAGCGCGAGGGTGGCCCGGTGGAAGAGATCAGCGCGGGTGATGTCGTCTGGTTCCCCGCCGGTGAGAAGCACTGGCACGGCGCCGCGCCAGAAACCGCGATGAGCCACATCGCCATTCAGGAAGCCATCGACGGCTCCACCGTGACCTGGCTGGACAAGGTGTCGGACGCCGACTACGGCGGATAGTGCCGCGCCTTGGCGAACATGGCGTCGCCCTGACTGCTCAGAGCGGTCGCACCGCCATTTCCTCTGCAATCGCGGCATCCACCGGCACGTCATAGGTATTCAGGATCGTGCCGAGCGTCAGGTAAAAGCCCACCGTCGCAATCAGGTCAAACAGCGCCGCAGTGCCGATCTCGGCGCGCAGCTCCGCCTCCAGCGCGGCGGGCAGCTGGTGATCGTCCAGCATGGCATCCACCGCGCGGACCAGCTGCCTGTCTCCCTCCAGCCCCGCGTCGCGGACCGCCGCAATGCGCGCATCTTCCATGCCGAGGCTCCGCGCCCGGCTCACGTGATGGGCCCATTCATAGGCCGAACCTAGCCGCACCCCGACCCGCAAGATCACGATCTCCGAGCGCTCCGGGCCGAGGGCGCTGTCCTTTACCAGATGCTGCCGCAGCGGCGCCCAGGCCCGCACCAGCGCGGGATCATGCGCCATGGTCCGGTAGACGTTCAGTTGCCCGGCAAACCCGTCGCGCAGATCGGCGATTTCCTCGGGCCAATCCGCATCGGGGATCGGCCCCAAGCCGCTTTCGCTCATATCTGCCTCCCGTTCTTGCCCAGCCCACCAGCCGCAGGCCAAGCCCCGCCTAACCGTCGTCCTTGCCACCCTGAAGGCCCGACATCGCCTGCATCATCCGGATCATCGCCTCCGGATCATCCCCGGCACGAATGCCGAAGGCCCCCGGCAAGGGCTCTGGCTTTTTCGGCTTGCCCGGCAGGTCGAGGTCGTCGGGGTCATCCCCCGCGTTGATGGTGAAGCCACCGCTGTTCGCCGCCGGGCCAAAGCTCCAGCGATCATGCGGCGAAGGCCCGCGCCGCCAGCCCTCGGCCACGAACACCTGCGCCGTGCCGCAGCCCGGCCAATGGCTGCCCTGGTGGCCATGCATCACGATCGGCACATCCTCAAAAACGATGTCCTCTGCTCCCGTGGTGATCTTGCCGATGGAGAAATGCGGGCAACAGGCATTGCCGAGGTCCACCTTGGGAATGCGATAGGGCGCGCCCACCGTGGCGATCCGGCGGCCCTGGAAGGTGGGGCCAAACTCCAGCGGCACGGCGATATGGCCAATGCCGCCCTCGCTCACCACCTGCGCGCCCTCAAAGGCCACGAAGCGCTCGCGCCGGGCGAGCCACTCCAGGAAGAGGCCGATTTCCTCTTCGTACATGCCGGAAAGTTCGATCATTACGCGCACTCCCTTGCGGTTGCAGCCATGCTATGCCCCGCTGCCGCCAAGCGCAAACCGGCTCAGATCCCGAGCTTTCCCTTCAGCGCGGCAAGGCTCGCCCGCTCCGCCTCGCCCCAGTCGCCGCCCCGCGCCCGAAACAGCGTGGCCTGGCTGCGGTGCACGAGCCCGTCGGCGAGAATCTTCAGGTGATTGGCCCGCAGCGTTTCGCCGGAGGAGGTGATATCGGCCACCGCCTCCGCGGTTTCGTTCTTCACCGTGCCCTCCGTCGCGCCCTGGCTGTCCACCAGCGCATAGTCGGCCACCCCGTTCTGACGCAGAAACTCGCGGATCAGCCGGTGATACTTGGTGGCAATCCTCAGCCGGTGGCCATGGGTGGCGCGAAAGGCGGCGGCGGCGGCGTCCAGATCGTCCAGCGTATCCACATCCGCCCAACAGGCGGGCACGGCGATGATGAGGTTCGCCTGGCCAAAGCCCAGCGGCTCCAACTCCTCGATCCGCTGCTCCCACCCGGCGATCTTCTCGCGCACAAGGTCGGTGCCGGTGACACCAAGGTGAATGCGCCCATCCGCCAGCGCAGCCGGGATCTCGCCCGCACTCAGCAGGTGCAGCTCGCAGCCCTCAACGCCCTCAACCGCGCCTGCATATTCGCGCTCGCTGCCGGTCCGCTTGAGGCCCACGCCCCGCGCGCCGAACCAGTCGAAGGTCTTGTCCATCAGCCGGCCCTTCGAGGGCACGCCCAGCTTCAGCATCACGCCCCCTCCAGCTCGGCCAGCAGCGCCGGGCGGATCACCGCGCCCACCGCCGGAATCTCGCGGCCCTGCCCCAGCACCCGGCACAGCGCATCATAGCGCCCGCCACTGGCGACGGCGGGCAGATCGGGCCGTTGCGGGGCGAAGAAGCCAAAGACGAACCCATCGTAATATTCCAGCAGCGTGCGCCCGAACGAGCCTTCAAACGCAAGCGCCTCAAGCTCCACCCCCGCATCGGCCAGCGCATCGAGCCGCGCCGCGAAGGTGTCGAGCGCCGGGCCGAGGCCCGGCATGTCCACCGCGAGGTCGCGCAGATGCTCCAGCGCATCCACCGGTGAAGCGCGCACAGCCAGCAAATCGTCGAGCAGCTCCAGCTCCGCCTCGGGGATGGGCGGCTCTGCCGCATCGGCTTGGAGTGCGGCCATCCGGGCAAGCACTTCTTCGGGCCGCCGTTTGCCAATCTCCACCCCCGCGCCCGCCAGCACCTTCTCGGCAGACTCCTCGGCCAGCCGCGCCAGCAGCGCCGCGCGGGAGGCGGGCACTTTCGTTCGCCCGCCGAACCGGTCCAGAAGCGCCTTGAACCTGCGGGGCCGCCAGAGGTGGCGCATCAGCGCCGCACGCCGTTTTTCGGAGGTCGAGAGCCCGGCCACCGCCGCGCTCAGCAGCCCGATATCGCCAATCGCCGCCCGCAACCCGCGCCCCTCAAGGCATTGAGACATGAGCGAAAACACCTCGGCATCCGCCCGGGCGCGATCTCCGCGGTCAAACAGCTCGAAGCCCACCTGCTCAAACTCGCTCGGGCGTCCGGTGTCTTCTTCCTGCATCCGAAAGACCGTGCCCGCATAGCAATAGCGCGCCGGCTCTTGCCCCTGCGCCATATGGGCCTGCACCACCGGCACCGTGAAGTCGGGCCGTAGCATCAGCTCGCCGCGCAGCGGGTCGGTCGTCACATAGGCCCGTGCCCGGATTTCCTCGCCATAAAGGTCCAGCAGCGTGTCCGCCGGTTGCAGCACATCGGCCCCCACGCGCACCGCGCCCGCCGCCTCGAACAGGGTGATGAGGCGCGTGACCTCCTCGCGCGGCACCTCCTTGAGCATCAGTCGCGGTCCAGCATCTTTTGCACTTCGGCCACCAGATCGGCCCGCGCCACTTCCACCTGCGCCGGTTGCTCGGCCCATTCCTCACGGCTGAGCCCCTCGGCCAGCTTGGCGCCCAGCACGAGGTCTTTCAACTGCACCACGCCCCGCTCGGCCTCGTCCCCGCCCTGGATCACGGCCACGGGCGAGGCGCGTTTGTCGGCGTATTTCAACTGGTTGCCGAAGTTCTTGGGATTGCCGAGATAGACCTCGGCGCGAATTCCTGCGCTGCGCAGCTCCCCCACCATCGCCTGATAGTCCGCCATCCGCTCCCGGTCCATCACGGTAACCACCACCGGCCCCCGGGTCTCACCGGAAAGCCGCCCCTTCGCCCGAAGCGCCGCCAAGAGACGATCCACCCCGATCGAAACCCCGGTGGCCGGAACCGCCTGCCCGGTGAACCGCTTCACCAGATCATCATAGCGCCCACCGCCCGCAACCGAGCCAAACTGCCGGGGCCGCCCCTTCTCATCGGTGATCTCGAAGGTAAGTTCGGCCTCGAAAACCGGGCCGGTATAATACCCAAGGCCGCGCACCACGCTCGGGTCCACCTCGATCCGGTCCGGCCCATAGCCCTGTGCCGCCAGAAGCGCGGCGATCTGCTCCAGCTCGGCGATGCCCTCGGCCCCCACCGCGCTCTCGCCGACGGCGTCGCGCAAATTCAAAAAGGTCTCCTCGGCGCTCGCGGCCTTGGATGTCAAAAACGCCACCACCGGATCGGCCTGTTCCTGTGCCAGCCCAACACCCTCGATGAAAGCCCCGCTGTCATCCTTGCGGCCCTTGCCCAGAAGCTCGCGCACACCGGCCTCGCCCACCTTGTCGAACTTGTCGATGGTGCGCAGCACAGCATCCCGCTGGGCGTCATCCGAGAGGCCCATGCACTCCAGCACCCCGTTCAGCACCTTGCGGTTGTTGATCCGCACCAGGTAATCCCCACGCGGAATCCCCACCGCCTCCAGCGTATCCGCCAGCATCGCGCAAATCTCGGCATCCGCCGCTGGGGACGCCGAGCCAACCGTATCCGCATCGCACTGATAGAACTGCCGAAACCGCCCCGGCCCGGGCTTCTCGTTCCGCCAGACCGGCCCCATCGCATAGCGCCGATAGGGCGCGGGCAGGTCATTCCGGTATTGCGCCGCCACCCGCGCGAGCGGGGCTGTCAGGTCATAGCGCAGGGCCACCCAACCGCTGTCGTCCTCTTCCCAGGCAAAGACGCCCTCGTTCGGCCGGTCCACATCCGGGAGGAACTTGCCCAGCGCCTCCACCGTCTCCACGCCGCTCGTCTCCAGCGGATCGAACCCGTAGAGCGCATAGACCCGCGCGATCTCGGCCAGCATTGCGTTCCGCTCATCTACTTCCGCGCCAAAATAGTCGCGGAAGCCCTTGGGCGTTTCGGCCTTGGGCCGGGGCTGCTTTTTCACTTTCGCCATGGTCTCGGAGGCCTCGCTCACCAGTCGCGCGGGGCATAGCGCAGAGGGGGCCAACCCGCAAGGCAGGGGCTATCGGCGCGCCCCGCAATCGGCTACCAGAGCGCCATGACAGACCGCCTCGAAGAAGAACTCGCCCATATCACCCGCGCCGTGGAAGACCTGCATGAAATGGTCGTCGGCCAGGGCCGCAGGCTCGATACGCTGGAACGCCGGGTGGACTTGCTGATGAAGCGCGCCGCCGAGGCGGAGGCCGAGGGCAACACCGGCGGCGTGGTTCTGGGCGACGAACGCCCCCCGCATTACTGAGACCCTGCGCCTCGCGACCCCCGAATTTTCGTACGAAAATTCGTGCGCTACCGAACCGCCGCAGCCACCAGCTTGCGCTTGTGCATGAGCAGCTCAAAGCTCTGCCGGGAGCCGGGCGTCGGGTATACGCTGACAAAGGCCGTCGAGCGCGACAGCCGCTTCAGCTTGCCGTCGCTGCACACCCCGGCGCCACAGCCGCGGATGCCCGCATAGGCCTTGTCGGTCTCGGTGCGCAGCGCGCCGCCTCCGCCGCCGTAGTTGACCAGCTCATAGAGCGCGAGATCGCCAAACAGCGCCACCGCCCCCGTCACCTTGCGCGGGCAGCCATCGCTGAAGCCGGTGACGAAAAAGTTGCGCGGCCCCACCGTGCCCGGGCGCGTGTCATAGAGCTTCCAGCGCCCGTTCTTCTCGATCAGCTGGCCCAGTTCCCGGCCCTTGGCCGCGCAGCTTTCTTCCACCGCGCCAAAGGGCAGCGTCGCTTGGGGCGACTTGGATGAGGCGGTGCCCTTGGTCTCGGGCAGAGAGGCACAAGCGGAAAGGAGCGCGGTCAGCGCAGTCAGGAGTAAAATTTTCTTCATGGCAGCAGTCAGATATCTTCAACAGTCACAACGCCGCCCAGGGACTTGAGCGCGCTTTTGATCTGCGGATTTACCGGAAAGTCGCCCTCAAGCTCAAGGTGCACCTCTCCCGGCAGGTCTGCTGCCATGAGGCAGAGCGCGACCGACCCGCGCGATTTGCTGGCCTTGTCGGCCTCCGCCCGGTCGAGCAAAGACTTCACCGCCGCCGCCGCCGCGATGTCGTCGAGGAAGAGCCGGATGTCGCTCCGCCCGGCCTGTGCGGCCACCGCGTCGATCGGGGCAACCGAGCGGCCCAGCAGCTTGAGCTGTTCGGCCTCCATCGTCGCCTCGCAGGTCACCACCACATTGGCGCCCGTCTCCAGGAAGTCGCGCGATTTCTCCAGCGCCTCGCTGAACAGGGTCACCTCGTAAATCCCTGTTGGATCAGAGAGTTGCACGAAGGCAAAGCGATTGCCCCGCGCGCTCTTGCGCTCCTGCCGCCCGGCCACGGAGCCCGCCAGTTTCACCACCGCGGGCGAGCGTTGCACCTGAAGCGTCACCTGCTCCAGCGTGCTCACCCCCTGCCGTTTCAGCGGGCCCATATAGTCGTCCAGCGGGTGCCCCGAGAGGTAGAAGCCAATCGCCTTGTGCTCCTCCCCCAGCCGCTCGCCCACCATCCAGTCATCCACTTGCGGCAGGCGCGGTTCGGGCAGGTCGTCCCCCGCCTCGCCAAAGAGCGAAACCTGAGCGGAAGCCCGCTGATCGTGGATCGCCGACGAGTAGCTCACCAGCGGATCGAGGGCGGCAAACACCCGGTGCCGATTCGCATCCAGCGTGTCGAAGGCTCCGGCGCGGGCCAGCATCTCCAAGGGCCGCTTGCCGATCTTCTTGAGGTCCACCCGGCGGGCAAAATCATAGAGCGAGACAAACTCGCGCCCGTCTCGCGCCTCCACGATCAGCCGCATCGCGTCGGCGCCCACGTTCTTCAGCGCGCCCAGCGCATACACCACCTTTCCGTCCTTCACGGAAAAGCTCTCCAGCGAGCGGTTCACGCAGGGCGGGATAATCTCGATATCCAGACCCCGCCGCACCTCCTCGGCATAGACGGCGAGCTTGTCGGTCAGATGGATATCGCAGTTCATGACGGCGGCCATGAACTCCACCGGGTGGTTCGCCTTCAGCCATGCGGTCTGGTAGCTGACCACCGCATAGGCCGCCGCGTGCGACTTGTTGAAGCCGTAATTGGCGAACTTGTCGAGCAGCGCCCAGGTCTCCTGCGCCTTCTTCTCGTCAACGCCGTTTTCCTTGGCCCCAGCGAGGAACTTCGGCTTCTCGGCGTCCATCGCCTCCTGAATCTTCTTGCCCATCGCGCGGCGCAGCAGGTCGGCGCCGCCAAGGCTATAGCCGGCCATCTCCTGCGCGATCTGCATCACCTGTTCCTGGTAAACGATGATGCCCTGCGTCTCGTCGAGGATATGGTCGACCGTCGGATGCAGCGTGTCGCGCTCGCTCAGCCCGTTCTTCACCTCGCAATATTTCGGGATGTTCTCCATCGGGCCGGGGCGGTAGAGCGCCACCAGCGCCACGATATCCTCAATGCAGTCGGGCTTCATGCGCCGGAGCGCATCCATCATGCCCGAGCTTTCCACCTGAAACACCGCCACCGTCTTGGCACTGGCATAGAGCTTGTAGCTCTTCTCATCATCCAGCGGGATCGCGTTGATCTCGTTCACCGCACCATCGGGCGGCTCATAGAGCGTCTCGCCCTCCGGCCCAATGTGAATGTCGCGGCCGCCACCGTTGATCAGGTCCACCGCGTTCTGGATCACGGTCAGCGTCTTCAGGCCGAGGAAGTCGAACTTCACCAGCCCGGCCTGCTCCACCCACTTCATGTTGAACTGGGTCGCGGGCATGTCGGAGCGCGGATCTTGATAAAGCGGCACCAGCTCATCCAGCGGCCTGTCGCCAATCACAACGCCCGCCGCGTGGGTCGAGGCGTTGCGCAAAAGCCCCTCCACCTGCTGGCCGTAGGTCAGCAGCCGGTCCACCACCTCTTCGGCCCGCGCCTCCTCGCGCAGCCGTTCCTCGGTGGCCAGCGCCTTCTCGATAGACACAGGCTTCACGCCTTCCACCGGGATCATCTTGCTCAGCCGGTCCACCTGCCCGTAAGGCATTTGCAGCACCCGCCCCACGTCGCGCACCGCCGCCTTCGACAGAAGCGCGCCGAAGGTGATGATCTGCCCCACCCGGTCGCGGCCATATTTCTCCTGCACGTAGCGGATCGTCTCCTCCCGCCGGTCCATGCAGAAGTCGATATCGAAGTCGGGCATGCTCACCCGCTCGGGGTTCAAAAACCGCTCGAACAGCAGCGCGTAACGCAGCGGGTCGAGGTCGGTGATCGTCAGCGCATAGGCGACGAGCGAGCCCGCGCCCGAGCCCCGCCCGGGGCCAATCGGGATGCCGTTGTCTTTCGACCATTTGATGAAATCGGCCACGATCAGGAAGTAGCCGGGGAAGCCCATGCCCTCGATAATCCCAAGCTCAAAGTCGAGCCGCTCTTGATACTCCTCCACCGAGGCCGCATGCGGAATAACCGCCAAACGCGCCTGCAAGCCCTCGTTGGCCTGCCGCCGCAACTCCTCCACCTCATTCTCCGCGAACTTGGGCAGGATCGGGTCGCGCCGGTAGGCCATGAAGGCGCAGCGCCGCGCGATTTCCACCGTGTTCTCCAGCGCCTCGGGGAGGTCGGCAAAAAGCGTCGCCATCTCCTGCGCGCTCTTGAAATAGTGCTGCGCCGTCAGCCGCCGCCGGTCTTCCTGCTGGTCCACATAGGCGCCCTCGGCGATGCAGATCAGCGCGTCATGCGCCTCGTAGATCTCGGGCTTGGGGAAATACACATCGTTGGTCGCCACCAGCGGAATGCCCTTGGCATAGGCCATCTCCACATGGCCCCGCTCGCTCTTGGCCTCTGCCTCCGGCAGCCCGTCCTCACCCGGATGCCGCTGCAACTCGATATAAAGCCGGTCGCCGAAAATCCGGTGCAGCGCATCCACCAGGATCTCCGCCTTCGGCCTCTGCCCGGCGCGCAGCAGCCGCCCAACGGGCCCGTCCGGCCCGCCGCTGAGGCAGATCACATCGCCCGAATGCGCCTCCAGGTCTTCCAGCGTCACATGCGCCTCCTGCCCGTCCCCGCGCAGGTAGAGGCAGGAGTTGAGCTTCATCAGCGCCTCATAACCCCGCTCGCTCTGGGCCAGCAGCACAATCGGCGCGGGCGGCACAGGCTTTCCGCCCGGCGCGGCCTGCTCGTATTCAAGGTCCACCTGGCAGCCCATGATCGGCTGAATGCCCGCACTCGACAGCGTGACGCTGGCCTCCAGCGCGCAGAACATGTTGTTGGTATCGGTCACCGCCACGGCAGGCATCTCGGCCTTCTCGCAGAGGCCCGCCAGCTTTTTCACCGGCACCGCCCCTTCCAGCAGGGAATACTCGGTGTGAACGCGCAAATGGATGAATCGGGGAGAGCTCATGTCGCTACCCTATGGCGGCCACGCGGCGGATTGAAGTAGCATCCGCGCCATGGATCTGCCCGCCCTTCTCGACCGGCTCAACACCGAGGCCCGCGCCGCCGCCGATTGGGGCGAAGTGGCCGCCTATATCCCCGAGCTGGCGCGCGTCGATCCGGCGCAATTCGCCATCTCCGTCGCGCTGGCCGACGGCACGATGCACTCCGCCGGGCAGGCGCAAACGCGCTTTTCCATCCAGTCCGTCTCCAAGGTCTTTACCCTCGCCTGCACCCTCTCGCGCATCGGCGAGTCGCTCTGGTCCCGCGTGGGCCGCGAACCCTCAGGCGACCGCTTCGATTCCATCCTGCTGCTAGAGCAGGAGCAGGGCCGCCCCCGCAACCCCTTCATCAACGCCGGCGCACTGGTCACAACCGATGAACTGCTGGCAGGCCGCGCCCCGAAGGAGGCGCTCTCCGAGATCCTCAGCTTCATCCGCGCGGCAGCGGGCGACGACGACATTCACATCGACGCCGCGGTGGCGAAATCGGAGGCCGAAACAGGCTTCCGCAACATCGCGCTCGCCAACTACCTGAGAAGCTACGACAACCTGAAGAACATGCCCGAAATGGTGCTCGGCACCTACTTCCACCAATGCGCCATCGAGATGACCACCGAGCAGCTCGCCCGCGCCGGGCGCGGCATCGCCGGGCTACCGGGCGCGCCGCTCCTACTCTCGGCGGTCAAACGCCGCCGCATCGCCGCGCTGATGATGACCTGCGGCCATTACGACGGCTCGGGCGACTTCGCCTTCCGCACCGGCCTGCCCGGCAAATCGGGCGTCGGCGGCGGCATCCTCGTGGCGGTGCCCGGCGTCGCCTCCATCGCCGTCTGGTCGCCGGGCCTCAACGCCTGGGGCAATTCCAAGGTCGGCACCGAGGCAATTGAGCGGCTGGCCCACGAGACGGGATGGTCGGTGTTCGGCTGATAACACCGTCATCCTCCGGCCCGACCCGCGGACCTCGCAGCACCAGCACGCACCGTCATCCTCGGGCTCGACCCGAGGACCTCCCACCACAGAGATCCTCGGGTCAAGCCCGAGGATGACGCCCAAAACCTAGCCACCCAGCTAACCATCTTGACGCGCAGCCTCGACTCACATTACCTAGCCACATGGCTAACCAACTCGACAGCTTCTTCTCGGCCATCGCCGACCCGACCCGCCGCGCCGTGATCGAACGCCTCACGCGCGGCCCCGCCCCCGTCAGCGAGCTGCACGCCCCGCACGACATGGCCCTGCCAACCTTCCTCAAACACCTGAAAGTGCTGGAAACCGCCGGCCTCACCCGCTCGGTCAAAAAGGGCCGGGTCCGCACCGTCCACATCGAGACGGAACCGCTGGCGCAGGCCGAGCACTGGCTCACAACCCAACGCAAACTCTGGGAAGGCCGGCTGGACCGCCTCTCAGCCCTCGCCGAACGACTGGAAAAAGGAGGCGACGCATGAGCGCCCTGAAACACGACACACTGACCCTCACCAAAACCATCGCCGCCCCGCCCACGCGCCTCTTCCCGCTGATGACCCAGCCGGACTACCGCGCCGAATGGGGCGCCCCCACCGAGAACACCCGGCTCGACATCGTCGAGGCCGACATCCGCCCCGGCGGGCGCGAACTGTCGCGATGCGGCCCGGCGGACAACCCCGAATTCGAAGTCACCACCGACTTCCACCACCTCGAAGCCCCCAGCCTCCTGACCTTCACCGAAACCATCCGCATCGAAGGCGCGCCCATCTCCTGCGGCCTCTGCACCGTCGAGATCGCGCCCGAGGGCCCGGGCACTCGCCTCACCGTCACCGCCCAGCTCTCCAGCCTCATCGGTGACGAGATGGCCGCAGGCTACACCGAGGGCTGGACAGCCGCCCTCGCCAACCTCGACCGGCTTGCAACGAAGGAAACCGCATGACGCCCGACATCGACCCCAAGCTCGACCTCACGCTCTCGCGCCACATCAAGGCCAGCCCCGCGACGGTCTGGAAATGCTACACCACGCCCGAATTGCTCTGCCAATGGTTCGTGCCTGCGCCGTGGACATGCGCCGACGCAGTCCTCGATCCCCGCCCCGGAGGCCGCTTCTACAGCCTCTTCAAGGGCCCGGAAGGCGAGGAAATGGCCAACGAAGGCGCCTTCCTGCTCGCCGAGCCTGAAAAGCGCCTCGTCTTCACCGACTTCTTCAGGGCGGGCTTCGTGCCCAACGAAACGCCCTTCATGCTGGCCGACATTACCCTGACGCCAAAGGACGACGGCACCGAGTATACAGCGGTGGTGCGCCACCGCTCACCGGAAGATTGCCAGAAGCACGCCGACATGGGCTTCGAGCACGGCTGGGGCGCCGCCGCCGATCAACTCGCCGCGCTGGCGGAACGGCTCTAGCCCCGCGGGAGGGCGAGTGGGGTGTCTTGGGCGCAGGCCCAAGCACGTCACCCCGCCTTCCGCCCAAAAAGCGGGCACTCGGTGAGCGCTGCTGCCGAAACGGGCAAATTTTCTCTTGCCAGCCCCGCCCTGCCCCCGCCACACTGTCCCGCAGGGCCGCACTTCTACGCCGCATCGAAGGCATCGCCCTGGGGACCAACTCGGTAACGCGGCAGGTCAACCCATGAACATCACGTTTCTTCTCAACGGAGAGACCGTGGAGCTGCGCGACATCTCCCCCACCACCACGGTGCTCGACTGGCTGCGCGAGCAGCGGGGCCTCACAGGAACAAAGGAGGGCTGCAACGAAGGCGATTGCGGCGCCTGCACGGTGATGGCCCGCACGCCCGACGGCCCCTGGGCCGCACAAAACGCCTGCATCATGCTGCTGCCGCACCTGCATGGCCGCGAAATCCGCACCGTCGAGGGCGTCGCCGCGCCCGATGGCACCTTGCACCCGGTCCAAAGCGCAATGATCGAGCACCACGGCTCCCAATGCGGCTTCTGCACTCCCGGCTTCATCACCTCCATGGCCGCCGCCCACGCGAACGGCGCGCAGGATCATAACGACAAGCTCGCCGGCAACCTCTGCCGCTGCACCGGCTATGCCCCCATCGCCCGCGCCGCCGAGGCCGCCGCCGCCGCGCCGGTGCCCGCCCACCTCGCAGGCCGCTCTTCGCTCTCCACCCAGCCGCAACCGGCGATCCCCGAAAGCGCCGATGCGCTCGCGGCCCTCTACGCCGCGCATCCCTCCGCCACGCTCATCGCAGGCGCCACCGACGTCGGCCTCTGGATCACCAAAAAGCTCGCCGACCTCGACGACACCATCTTCCTCCACCGCGTCTCCGACCTGAACTTCGTCACAGTCACCGACACCGAAATCCGCATCGGTGCCACCACCCCCATCGCCGCCCTGCGCGAGGCCATTGCTCCCCACCACCCGAGCCTCGCCGAACTCTTTCGCCGCTACGGCTCCGAGCAGGTCCGCGCCGCCGCCACCATCGGCGGCAACATTGCCAACGGCTCCCCCATCGGCGACAGCCCCCCGGCCCTGATCGCACTCGGCGCCACCCTCCACCTGCGCCATGGCGAGACCCGCCGCAGCCTCCCGCTGGAAGACTTCTTCATCGACTACGGCAAACAGGACCGCGCACCCGGCGAATTCGTCGACGCCGTCTCCTTCCCGCGCCAGCCCGATACCCTGCGCTGCTACAAGCTCTCCAAACGCTTCGATCAGGATATCTCCGCAGTCTGCGGCTGCTTCAATATCACCGTCGAAAACGGCACCGTCACCGCCGCCCGCATCGCCTTCGGCGGCATGGCCGCCACGCCCAAACGCGCCGCCGCCACCGAGGCCGCGCTCATCGGCAGCCCATGGGAAGAGACCTCTATCGCACGGGCCAAGACGGCAATGACAACCGACTACCAGCCGCTCTCCGACATGCGCGCCTCCGCCGACTACCGGATGACAGCGGCACAAAACATGCTTCAGCGCTACTGGCTGGAGAGCACGGGCACCGCCACCTCCGTCCTTGAGGTGCAGCCATGAGCGTCGCCAAACCCCTCCCGCATGATGCTGCTCCCCTCCACGTCACGGGCCAGGCCCGCTACGTCGATGACATCCCGACGCCCGCCAACACGCTCCACCTCGCCTTTGGCACCTCCGCCCATGCCCGCGCCAGCATCACCGCGCTCGACCTTGCAGCCGTCCGTGCCGCCCCCGGCGTCATCGCCGTGCTGACGGCGGACGACCTGCCCGCCGCCAATGACGTGAGCCCCTCCGCCCACGACGAGCCCCTGCTCGCCGAAGGCGAAGTCTATTACATCGGCCAGCCGATCTTTCTCGTCGTCGCCACCAGCCACCTCGCCGCACGCAAGGCCGCCCGGCTCGCAACCGTCACCTACGCAGAAAAACCGGCCCTGCTGACCATCGACGATGCCATGGCCGCCAATTCCCGCTTCGAGGACGGCCCCCGCGAATACACGCGCGGCGACCTTGCCGCAGGCTGGGCACAGGCTGCCACCACGGTCGAAGGCTCGATCGAGCTTGGCGGGCAAGAGCATTTCTACCTCGAAGGCCAGGCCGCCCTCGCCCTGCCGCAGGAGGGGGGCGACATGGTGGTGCATTCTTCCACCCAGCACCCCACCGAGATCCAGCACAAGGTGGCCGAGGCGCTCGGCGTGCCGATGAACGCCGTGCGTGTCGAGATCCGCCGCATGGGCGGCGGCTTCGGCGGCAAGGAAAGCCAGGGCAACGCCCTCGCCTGCGCCTGCGCCGTCGTCGCCCGCCTCACCGGACGACCCGCAAAGATGCGCTACGACCGCGACGACGACATGATGATCACCGGCAAGCGCCATGACTTCCGCATCGACTACCGCGCCGGTGTGGATGCCCAGGGCAAGCTGGTGGCGGTGGAGTTCGACCAGCTCTGCCGCTGCGGCTGGGCGCAAGATCTCTCGCTGCCGGTCGCCGACCGCGCCATGCTCCACGCCGACAACGCCTATTTCATCCCCGCCGTGCGCATTACCTCGCACCGCCTGAAGACCCACACCCAATCCGCAACCGCCTATCGCGGTTTCGGCGGCCCGCAGGGTATGGTGGGGATCGAGCGGGTGATGGATCATCTCGCCGCTGAACTGGGGTGCGATCCGCTGGTGCTGCGCCAGAAGAACTTTTATGCCTCCGGCGGGAGGTATTTAGAGCAAGAAAATGAACAGGTGGCGCCTTCCACGGCGGGCGTTGAGGAGGACTTGACCTCGCGAGGTGCGGTGGCCACCGGCGAGCCCGACAAGGTCGTGGCGGTGCCTGTTGGGGCGCAGACCACGCCATACGGGCAAGCGGTGGTGGATTCGGTCGCGCATGAGCTGGTGGCGGCGCTTTGCGAGAAGGCCGATTACGCCGGGCGGCGCGCGGCAGTGGAAAGATGGAACGCCGAGAACGCGGTGCTCAAGCGCGGGCTGGCGCTCACCCCGGTCAAATTCGGCATCTCATTCACGCTCACCCACCTCAATCAGGCCGGCGCGCTGGTGCATGTGTATCAGGACGGCTCGATCCACATGAACCACGGCGGCACGGAGATGGGGCAAGGGCTGTTCCAGAAGGTTGCACAGGTGGCCGCCTCCCGCTTCGGGGTGCCGCTGGAGCGGGTGAAGATCACCGCCACCGACACCGGCAAGGTGCCCAACACCTCCGCCACGGCGGCCAGTTCCGGCAGCGATCTCAACGGCATGGCCGTCGCCGCTGCCTGCGACGAGATCAAGGCCCGCATCGCCGCCTTCCTCGCCGAGGTCCACCAGGCCGACCCGGCAGAGGTGCGCTTCGAGGGTGACGCGGTGCTTGTCGGGGCCGACGTGATCCCCTGGGAGAAGGCCGTGGCCGAAGCCTACGTGGGCCGCGTCTCGCTCTCGGCGACCGGCTTCTACAAGACCCCTTCGATCAGCTGGGACAGGATCAAGGGCGAGGGCCGCCCGTTCTTCTATTTCGCCTATGGCGCGGCGCTCACCGAGGTGGTCGTGGACACGCTCACCGGCGAAAACCGGATGCTGCGGGTCGACATCCTGCATGACGCCGGCACCTCCCTGAACCCCGCGCTCGACATCGGGCAAGTCGAGGGCGGCTTCATTCAGGGCGCGGGCTGGCTCACCACCGAAGAGCTGGTCTGGGACAACACGGGCCGTCTCACCACCCACGCCCCCTCCACCTACAAGATTCCCGCCTGCTCCGACCGCCCCCCGGTGTTCAACGTCGCGCTCTGGCCCAATGCAAACCGCGAGCCCACCATCTACCGCTCCAAGGCCGTCGGCGAGCCGCCCTTCATGCTCGGCATCTCCGCCCTCATGGCCCTGTCGGACGCCTGCGCCGCCTGCGGCCCGCACTACCCGGCGCTGGAGGCCCCGGCCACCGCCGAGCACGTGCTCGAGGCCATCGGGCGGGCCCGGGCAGGAGAGAGCGGATGAGCTTTGACCGCGACAGCCTCGCCGCCGCCATTGCCGCCCATGGCGAGGTGGCCCGCGTTGTCGTCGTCAGCGCCCAAGGCTCCACGCCGCGCGGCCCCGGCACGTCGATGCTGGTCTGGAACGGCGGCCAGCAAGGCACCATCGGCGGCGGCGCGCTGGAGTGGGAGGCCTGTGCCATGGCCCGCGCGCGCCTCGGGGCAGAGCCCGTCACTGTCACCCTTCCGCTCGGCCCGGCGATGAACCAGTGCTGCGGCGGCACCGTCACGC
>NZ_QTNQ01000038.1 GCF_018424695.1 Vannielia litorea | reverse complement strand
GGTTGAAGCCCCCGCCCCTTCCTGCCTATCTGCCTTCTGACGCACAGAACCAGACAGACACAGCAGGAGCAGCCAGATGAAAACCCCCGTCTTCGACGCCGCCGCCCCCTCCGGCGGCAAGAACCTCGGCGACCTCCCCGAATGGGATCTCTCCGATCTCTACACCGCCGAAGACGCCCCCGAGCTGAAGCGCGATCTCGACTGGCTGGCGCAGGAATGCCCCGCCTTCGCCGCCGACTACGAAGGCAAGCTGCACACCCTGAGCCCCGAGCAGATGCTCGACGTGGTCAACCGCTACGAGGCGATCGACCGCATCGCCGGGCGCATCATGTCTTTCGCGGGACTGCGCTACTACCAGCTCACCGTCGATCCGGACCGCGCCCAGTTCATGGGCAACATGCAGCAGCAGATTACCGACATCATGTCGTCTCTCGTGTTCTTCTCGCTGGAGCTGAACCGCGTAGAGGATGCCACCTATGAGGCCTGGTTCACCGGCAGCGAAGAGCTGGCCCGCTACAAGCCCGTGTTCGACCGGATGCGTGCCCTCAAGCCCTACCAGCTCTCCGACGAGCTGGAAAAATTCCTTCACGATCAAAGCACTGTCGGCGCCGCAGCATGGAACCGCCTGTTCGATGAAACCGTCGCCGGGCTGGAATTCAACGTGAACGGCGAAACCCTGGGCATGGAGGGCGTCGCCAACCTGCTCTCCGAGCAGAACCGTGACATCCGCGAAGCGGCGGCCCGCGAGATCGCCTCCGTCCTCACCGACAACCTCAGCATCTTCTCCCGCGTCCACAACACGCTGGCAAAAGAGAAGGCCATCGAGGACAAGTGGCGCAAGATGCCCACGCCGCAAACCGGCCGCCACCTCGCCAACCACGTCGAGCCCGAAGTGGTGGAGGCCCTGCGCAACGCCGTCGTCGCCGCCTACCCCCGCCTGTCGCACCGCTACTACGAGCTGAAGCGCGGCTGGCTGGGCCTCGACAAGATGCAGGTCTGGGACCGCAACGCGCCCCTGCCGATGGAAAGCGAAAAGACCGTCGGATGGGAAGAGGCCAAGAGCACGGTGCTCGACGCCTACGCAGGCTTCGACCCGGAGATGGCCAAGCTGGCAGAACCCTTCTTCGAGAAAGGCTGGATCGACGCCGAGGTGAAGCCCGGCAAGGCCCCCGGCGCATTCGCCCATCCCACCGTCACCGACGTGCACCCCTACGTGATGCTGAACTACCTCGGCAAACCGCGCGACGTGATGACACTCGCCCACGAACTCGGCCACGGCGTCCACCAAGTTCTGGCCGCCGAACAGGGCGAGCTGCTCTCCTCCACCCCGCTGACCCTCGCGGAAACCGCTTCGGTCTTCGGTGAAATGCTCACCTTCCGCAAACTCCTCGCCGCCGCCAAGGACGACGCCGAGCGCAAGGTGCTACTCGCCGGCAAGGTGGAAGACATGATCAACACGGTCGTCCGCCAGATCGCGTTCTACGACTTCGAGTGCAAGCTCCACGCTGCGCGCGCCGAGGGCGAGCTGACCCCCGACCAGATCAACGAGATCTGGATGTCGGTGCAGGGTGAGTCGCTCGGGCCTGCCTTCGAGTTCATGGAAGGATATGAGACCTTCTGGGCCTACATCCCCCACTTCGTCCACTCGCCCTTCTACGTCTATGCCTATGCCTTCGGAGACGGGCTGGTGAACGCGCTCTACGCCGCCTACGAGGAAGGCGACGCCGACTTCCAGGCCAAGTATTTCGACATGCTGAAGGCAGGCGGTTCCAAGCACCACAAGGAGCTACTCGCCCCCTTCGGCCTCGACGCCTCCGACCCGGCCTTCTGGGACAAGGGCCTCTCGATGATCGAAGGCTTCATCGACGAGCTGGAGGCGATGGAGGAGTGATGCCCTACCGCCTTGGCCGCCTCATCGACCATATCGGCTTCCGGGTGAGCGACTATCCCGCCGCCCGGGCCATCTGGCTGGCGCTCTTCGAGGCGCTGGGGTTGAGCGATGAGGTGGGCGAAGGCGAGCACGGGCTTGATCTGGACGAACTTTATATCGGCCCGGCGCGTCCGGACGGGCCGGTTACCCGAAACATCCACATATGCCTACAGGCACCCGACCGCGCCACCGTCACTCGCGCGCACGCCGCAGCCCTCTCCGCGGGAGCCACGGACAACGGCGCTCCGGGCCTGCGCGACTACCACGAGGGTTACTTCGCCGCGTTTCTTCTCGATCCGGACGGCAACAATATCGAGATCAAGTGCGATGAGCGCACCATCGGCCGCACGGCGGGCTACATCGAAATCACGCCGTGACCTGCGGGACGGCGGGCGGGGCGATGCGCCTCAGCGCGAACGCCGCCCGGCGGCCCTACTCTACCACGATCTCCGTCTCAATCAGCCCGGTCACCGGGCGGCAGTTGCCGGTATCGGTGGCCGAAGAGATGATCGGACGAAAGCACAGCTCCGCCTCGAATGTCGCCACCAGCCGCCCGTAGCTGCCGTAGACATCCAACTCCACGATATCGACCCGCGCAGGGTTGGCCGCGCCCCGGCTGGTCCAGAACGGGCCGGCCATCCCCTCGGGCATGTGCATCACATCCACGGACAGGGGCAAAGCGCCGGGTGCATAGGCGCCAAGGTAGCGCACCTCGAGGCTCAGCACATCGCGGGTGGAAAACGCGGGCTCCGGGTGGCCATGAACGCTCAACTCCGTCAACCTCGTGCCGCGCCGCAGGCTCGCACTCGCCGTCGCGTCGCCTCCCTGCGACATGGTCACAGTGTGCCAGTTGCGGCGCTCTCCCTCTAGGTAGGCATCTATCCGTCCCAGCGCCTCCGCATTGGCTGCGGCGGGCAGGGCTGCAAGGGCGGCGGCAAGGAGGGCGCGTGATCTTGGCGACATATGTGTCCCGGTGGCTGGCCCCCGCATGGTGCACCCCGCCAGCGCGCCGGTCAAATGCGACAAGGGTCGAAGACGGTCAGTCCAGCTCGGTCCAGGGCCAGGGCTTCACCTCGCTGGCGGCCACAAGGTAACGCGCGGCCTTGGCCAGCCAGATGCCGAGGCTCTCGCCGAAGTCCGCCAGCCGCGGGTTGGGCTCGCCCTTGTTGATAAGCAGCACCACGAATTGCACCAGCGTCGCCACGCTCAGCACCGTCATCGCCACCTGGATCATCAGCCCGATAAGGATCATGTGCAGCAGCCGCATCAGCAGCCCGTCCTTGGCCGCCTCCTCCTGCGGCCCATGCATCCGACCCTCGAAACGCTCGTCATCGCCGGGCCGCATCACCCGCGCCCGCCCTTGGCATAAACGGCATCGATTAGCGCCTGGGTGCCTTTGGCATTCTCCAGCGTCCACGGGTAGGCCGCCCCCTCGCGCACCGTCTTTCCGAAGTTCTCCACCTGAAGCACGTATTGGTTGATCCCCGGAAACCGCTCGATCCGGCGGCCCATGTCCGGCTGGTGCAGCTCCACCTCGGCCTGGTCGAAGACATTGGCGTTGAACGGGGCAGTCAGGCGGATCACGCCTTCGGTGCCATGAAAGCTCATGTGCTGCCAGGGATGCATCCGCATGGAGTTGACCCAATGCGCGGTACAACTCGGAAAGCGCGCCGCGACCCGCGCCACCACATCCACCCCGGCCTCGAAGGTGAGGTCCGCATGGGTGATCTCGTCGGGCTCCTCGCCCAGCATCCAGCGGGTCGAGCCGTAGGTATAAACCCCGATGTCCGGAATGCCCCCGCCCCCCTTGGACGCATCGTTGCGGATGTTGCCCATGTCGGGGTTGTAGTAGGTAAAGACGCCGTCCACATGCACCAGATCGCCAATGGCGCCATCCCGCAGCATCTGCCGGGCACGCTGCCATTGCGGGTGGTGCACGATCATGTAGGCCTCGGCACAATGCAGCCCGGTTTCGTCACGTTTCGCGATCAGCGCGTCGATCTCCCCCGCCTCCATCGCGATGGGCTTCTCGGTCAGCACATGCTTGCCCGCCTCCATCGCCTTCAGCGTCCACTCGACGTGGAGGTGGTTGGGCAGCGGAATGTAAACAGCGTCGATGCCCGGGTCGGCCAGCAGGGCGTCGTAGCTGTCATGCACCTTGAGCGTGGGGCAGAATGCCTGAAACGGCGCGGCCTTCTCGGCACTTGAGGTGGCCAGCGCCACGAGTTGCGCGCCCTCGGCGGCGTGGATCGCCCGGCCCATATGCTCGAGCGCGAAATTGGCCGCGCCGAGGATACCCCAGCGAAGTGGTTCGGTTGTCATGGCAACTCTCCCGGTGTCCCTGTTAGCGCCAACGCTAACGGCCCTCCGGGGGACCCGCAAGCTAGCCCTGCTTTTCCAGCACCAGCCATGTCATGATCCGCATTGGCGGCAGGCTGTCGCGCTCCACTTCCTTGAGGTCCGGCGCGCCCATCACGCGCGACATCGGAAAATCGGAGTGCCAACCGATCAGCCCCTCCAGCGGGGCAATCGCCTTCTCGACAAAGCCGAGCACGCCCTTGTCGGCGGCGAAGTGGTTCACGATCAGCACCCGCCCGCCGGGCCGCAGCACGCGGGCAATCTCGCGCATCACCCGCTCGGGCTCGGGAACGACCGAAAGCACATGCATCGCGCTGACATAGTCGAAGCTGTCGTCAGGGAAATCCAGCTCTCGGGCATCCATCTGCCGCAACGCCTCGACCCGGCTCAAGCCCTCCTCCTCTACACGCTTCTCTGCCTTCGCAAGCATCTCCGGCGAAAAGTCGATGCCCGTCACCCGCACGCCGGGGCCGTAGAGCGGCAGCGCCAGCCCGGTGCCCACGCCCACCTCCAGCACATCACCACCACGTTCCGTCACGTAGCTGGTGGCCCGCTTCCGGCCCGCGTTGGTGACGGCCCCGAAGGTGCTGTCGTAGACCGGCGCCCAGCGTTTGTAGGAGTTGGAAACGGATTCAATCTTCATCGGAAATGTCCTCTTTAGCGAAGCGGCGGGCACTCCATGCGATCAAAACGATATAGCCCATCTGTGCCAGCGACATGACAACCCAGGGCCAGGTCGAGGCGACGGCGGCAAAGGCCACCAGCCCCACGATAAGAAAGCGGGCGCTCTCCCGCGGGATGCGGACCGACTTGAGCGACGGCGTGGGCAGGCGCGAAATCATAAGCAGCCCGACGATCACCAGCCAGATCGCCACCGCGCCGGCTGGCACCGTCAGGCTCGCAAAGTTTTGCGCCAGGGCGAAGGGCGCAACCGCCAGCAAGGCGCCGCCTGGCGCAGGCACGCCGGTGAAGGTGCCGGGCTTTGGCCGGTCTTCCCGTGCCTCCTCGCGGGCGGTCACGTTGAAGCGCGCCAGCCGCAAAACCGCGCAGACGGCGTAGATCAGCACGGCGATCCAGCTCAGGCGCGAGGTGTCATCGAGGCTCCAAAGATAAAGGAGGAAGCCGGGGACCACGCCGAAATTCACGAAGTCTGCGAGACTGTCGAGTTCGGCACCGATCTTGGATTCCGACTTCAGAAGCCGGGCGAGCGGGCCGTCGAGCCCGTCGAGCAGCGCGGCCAGCAGGATCATCAGCACCGCCGCTTCGAAGCGATCATGCAGCGCAAGGCGCAGGCCGGTGAGGCCCGCGCAAATGGCACCGATCGTCACGATATTGGGCAGCAGGTGCAAAAGCAGCAGCCGACTTGTTCGACGACGAATGCGGGGCGCGCGTGGCATCCGGTCAGTCGGCCCTTGCCGGGCGCGGGCTGGCCTTGCCGGTCTGGGCGAGGACCGTTTCGCCCGCGATCATCGTCTGTCCTACGGCCACCAGCGGGGCGGCCCCATCGGGCAGATAGGTATCGAGCCGCGAACCGAAGCGGATCAGCCCGAAACGCTCGCCGCGCTTCAGCACCGTGCCCTCCTCGGTCAGCGGCACAATGCGGCGTGCCACGAGACCTGCGATCTGGGTCACCACAAGTTCGTGGCCGTCATCCATCTCGATCAGCAGCGAGTTGCGCTCGTTGTCCTCGCTGGCTTTGTCGAGCTCGGCCGAGAGGAACTTGCCGGGCTTGTAGGCCATCTTGGCCACCCGCCCGGGCACCGGCGCGCGGTTGATGTGGCAGTTGAAGACCGACATGAACACGCTTACCCGCAAACGCTTTTCCTCGCCGAGCCCCAACTCGGGCGGCGGCGCGGCCATTTCGATCAGGCTGACGATTCCGTCGGCCGGGCTCACGATCAGCCCCTCGCCTTCCGGCACGTGGCGCACCGGGTCGCGGAAGAAGTAGTAGCACCAGATGGTGAGCACGAGGCCGATCAGGCCCAGCGGCGTCCATATGAAGAAGAGCAGCAGCGTCAGCACCGCGAAGACGCCGACAAAGCGCCAGCCCTCACGGTGCATGGGCTTGATGAACGTTTCGTGCAGTTTCACGCGTTTCCCCCTCGGCTGCCCAAGGGTCTATCTGCCCGCTGGCCGGGGTTCAAGCGCGGGTCAGCAGGCCCCGCTCCTTGGCAAGCTCCTGCATCCGTTTCTGTAACTTCTCGAAGGCCCGCACCTCGATCTGGCGAATGCGCTCGCGGCTTACGTCATACTGGCCGGATAGCTCCTCCAGCGTGACTGGCTGGTCGTGCAACCGGCGCTGAATCAGGATGTCCTTTTCGCGGTCATTCAGTACATCCATCGCCTCGACCATCAACTCGCGGCGCACCTCCATCTCGTTCTCTTCGGCATAGCTCTTGGCCTGGTCGGCAGTCTCGTCTTCCAGCCAATCCTGCCATTGCGCGGAGCCGTCGTCATCGGAGCCGATGGTGGCGTTTAGGCTCGCATCCCCGCCCGAGAGACGGCGGTTCATCGAAATGACCTCCTCCTCGCTCACATTCAGTTGCGTGGCGATCTTCTCCACGTTCTCGGGGCGCAGGTCGCCCTCCTCCAGCGCGCCGATCTTGTTCTTGGCTTTGCGAAGGTTGAAGAAAAGTTTCTTCTGGGCGCTCGTGGTTCCGAGTTTCACAAGCGACCATGACCTAAGAATGTATTCCTGGATCGAAGCCCGGATCCACCACATTGCATAGGTGGCGAGACGGAAGCCTTTTTCGGGATCAAAGCGCTTGACCGCCTGCATCAGGCCTACGTTCGCTTCCGAGATCACCTCGGCCTGGGGCAAGCCATAGCCACGATAGCCCATGGCGATTTTTGCGGCGAGGCGCAGGTGGGAGGTAACAAGCTTGTGGGCGGCGGAGCTGTCTTCATCCTCCACCCAGCGCTTGGCCAGCATGTACTCTTCCTCCGGCTCCAGCATCGGAAAGGTCCGGATTTCCTGAAGGTAGCGGTTGAGCCCCTGCTCGGGAGAGGGGGCCGGAAGCTTGGTATAGTTGCTCATGCGCGTCCCTTGTTGCGTGTCTTTTCAACGTGTTGCCGGGGCGTGACGCCCGGAGGTCGAAGCTCATATAAGCACTGAACTGATCGGTTCAAGTCTTAACGATGCCCTAAGGTCACGCCCATCCTAGACCCGCAAAACGTGAAGAGAAGGTAAATCCGTCGCCCGGTCCGGAGATGACAGCCCTTTTCATGCGTTATTGCATGCATGGTGAACATAAAGGAGGAATTCGCGGCTATCCCCGCATGGGTTATCTGCGTTCAACGCAACTTCTGCCCGCGAGGTTCCCCATGACGCAGCGCATCCAACGCACCGCCGGCGCCCTCTATCTCGGCGTGATCGCCCTTGGCCTCTCTGCCGAACTCGCTATCCGCATGCCCCTGATAACCTGGGATGACCCCGCCGCGACATGGGAGGCGATCGCTGCCAACACCACGCTCTTTCGCATGAGCCTTCTCGCCGACAGCGCGATGATCCTGCTCGACATCGGCCTCGCGGTGCTGTTCTTCACCCTGCTGCGCCGGGTCCAACCCGAACTGGCGCTCACCGCCATGGCCCTGCG
This sequence comes from Vannielia litorea, assembly GCF_018424695.1. Taxonomy (GTDB): domain Bacteria; phylum Pseudomonadota; class Alphaproteobacteria; order Rhodobacterales; family Rhodobacteraceae; genus Vannielia; species Vannielia litorea_A. The sequence goes on along the minus strand of NZ_QTNQ01000038.1, from coordinate 29,627 downwards.
CCTGATGCAGGCCGCCGTGATCGGCGGCAGCCTTCTTGCAACCGTTGCTGCCCTCACGCTGGTGACCGGCGAGCTCAAACAGCCCGAAGCCCTGATGGTCATGCTGCAAACCCATTCCATCGGCTACGACGTTGGGCTGATCTTCTTCGGCGCCAACACCCTGATCACCGCCTGGCTTCTCGCGCGCTCCGGCCTCGTGCCACGTTGGCTTCCGCCACTGCTGGTACTGGCTGGCCTGGTGTATCTCGCAGGGTCGCTGACCCGGCTGGCGGCGCCTTCGCTGAACGCGCTCATGCAACCGGCATATGGCGTAACGATCCTGGCCGAACTCTCCCTCGCGCTGATGCTATCGCTGCGGCCGAGACCTATGAACCTGCCAGGCTGAACTCAATCGCCCCCACGGAGCGCCGCGAGAAGGGTGCTCATATCTTCGGGCATGGGGGCGTCGAAATCCATCTCGGTGCCCTCAACCGGGTGGGCAAAGCCGAGCGAGGCCGCGTGCAGGGCCTGCCGCGAGAAGCTCCGCGCTGCCTCGACTCCCGCCGCCCCGACCGTTCGCTCCGACAGTTTTCGCCGCCCGCCATAGACCGGATCGCCAATCAGCCCGTGCCCGATGTGAGACATATGCGCCCGGATCTGGTGGGTGCGCCCGGTCTCCAACCGGCACTGGACCAGCGCGGCAACATCCTGCAGCCGCTCGAGCACCTGCACCCGCGTCACCGCATGCCGCCCGCCGGTGAAGCACACCGCCTGCCGCTGGCGGTCGGTCTTGTGGCGGGCGAGCTGGGTGGTGATGCGCAGCGTGCCATCGGGCTCGAAATGGGTGCCCTTGATCCCGCGCAGGCGCGGTTCGGAGCCATCCGGAGTGCCGTAGCAGATCGCCATGTAGTGCCGCCGCGCGGTGTGGGCCTCGAACTGTTCGGCAAGGCCGTGGTGTGCCGCGTCCGACTTCGCAACCACCAGCAAACCACTGGTATCCTTGTCGATCCGGTGCACGATGCCAGGGCGCTTCTCTCCGCCCACGCCCGAGAGTTCACCGCCGAAATGATGCAAGAGCGCGTTCACCAAGGTGCCGCGCGGGCTTCCGGGTGCCGGGTGCACCACCATGCCCGCAGGCTTGTTGACCACCACCAGGTGTTCATCCTCATAGGCAATATCGAGCGGAATCGCCTCAGCCACCATTTCCACCTCGGTGGCCTCGGGCACAGCAATCGTCACCGCGTCCCCCTCGGCCACCTTGGCCTTCACATCGCTCACGACGGCACCGTTCACCCGCACTGCGCCCTCCGCGACCAGCCGCACCAGACGGGACCGGCTCAGGCTGGCCTCTGCTGGCACATCGCGCGAAAGCGCCTTATCAAGACGCGGCGGCGGCGTGGGGCCGATGCTGAATGTCACGAGAGAGGCGGCCATGGCGGCTCCGGATGAAAACGAACTGCCGGTAGACCTGAAGTGGCTCAAACGGCTGGTGACGGGGCTGACGCTCACGATGATCGCAGGGATCGCCGTGATCGCGGCCCTGCTTATCATCCGCCTCTCCGGCCCGCAAAGCCCTGCGCTGCCAGAAAGCATCAGCCTGCCCGAAGGCACGCGCGCCATGGCCTTCACGGCCACGGCGGAGTGGTATGCGGTGGTGACCGACGACGACCGTATCCTGATCTACCGCCAAGACGGCAGCCTGCGACAGGAAATCACCCTGGAGCCGTGAGTCGCGCGGCCCGTCAAACCCTTTGCAGGTAGGTCTGGGAGACATAGCCCGCCATCCCCGGCGTGCCGTCGAGCGCCACTTCGCACCAGCGCGTGCCGCCGATGCGCGAGCAGTCCTTCACCCGCACGACCGTGCCGTTCGGCAGCCCCGCCTGAATGGTATAGCCCGTTCCCGGCCCCGCACGCAGCTTGAGCATGTCACCCTCCTCCACGCCTGTCACCTCGTAGCGCACGCCGCCAAGCGCCGCCGGGCCCGCCGTGTCGCAGGCCGCAAGCCCGCAAACGACCAGCGCGCACGCAATTATCCTGTGCATCTTTCTGCTCCTGTTTCTGCCTCGCAGGCAGCATAAATCGACCGGCAGGAAAGGGCCAGTTGCCCGGCGGCATGGCGCGAACACAGGCCTCGCAGAAGCTGCTGCACCGCCTTGGTGTTGCACTGTCTTGGAGAGTGGTACCACCTCCCCGGCTCGAACGGGGGACCTCCTGATCCACAATCAAAGAGAAAAAGAAAATTATGTATTAAATACATACACTTATGCGAGATCGTTGTCCCCATCGCATAATTTTTCTTTGATCACGATTTCTCACACCATGTGAGCGTAACTATCTGTTTATGCAACGAATTATCACAATCGAACATCCGAGCGGTTTCCTCGCGAACGAACAGTACAACCAAATGCCACAGGGGTCGGAAATCCAATTTTTATGATTATAATTCAGCATGTTACTCTGAACCTAGCGTTCAGAAGTTTGACCTGCCGCCTTCCTAACGAGCTCGCTCAGCGCATTGAGGTCTAGGTCAAGAATTTTGGCCAGTAAGAGTAGCTCCACGGCAGCCACTCGGCGCGTCCCGGTTTCAGCCTTGCCCACGAAGCTCTGAGCCATGCCAAGGTGCTCTGCCAACTCCCTTTGCGACAGACCCTGTCGAAGCCGAGCGGCTTGAAGCTCACCTGCAAGGGCAGCGGCTCCCCGATCAATGTCCCAAGTGTCAGCCATCGGAATGCAACCGCAGCCTGTTGACATTTAATACCCGATTGGTATTAAGCCAAGCTATCCCTAGAGCGGCGGACGCTGCTCCAGAGAAGCACGAGTTCAACCAAGCGAGACAAGCATGTCTGAAAAAGCATCGACGATAGGGGCGCGGATCAAGCTGCGGCGGAAACATGTTGGCTTGACCCAAGCAGAGCTTGCCCAGCGGGCGGAGGTCACACGCGCTGCGCTTGGCCAGTGGGAGATCGGAAAAACACGACCCTCCATCGAAAAGATTCCGACCCTCGCCAAAGTTCTGTCGGTCGATTGCATGTGGCTTACCTTCGGAGAGCCAGCGGAACGGCGAGCGGCAAGGCTCATCAAGAAAGGAAAGGACTTGCCGTGCCTTCCTGTCCACTTCTTGCAGTGGAAGTCTCCGCTCAAGCCGCCTACCAGAGGGCGAGAGTGGAGGCTTTCCAGAGACTTTTTCCGAGATGGCACGCACTCCGAAGATCATGGACTCTGCGAAGTTCTGAATAGCTCGGCACCCGATCCTCTCCAAGCGCGGGATGTGGTGCTGATTGATAGGGGTGACGTTAACCCCATCCAAGCTGGCATCTTCGTTTTCTGGAACGGCAACGACGCACTCTGTGCGCATGTCCAAGTGCTGGGAACGCCAGACAGCCTGAGACACTTGTTCAAGTTTAATAACGGCGTGAGATTTGATTGCGCACCCAACGACACGCCTATCCTCGGTCGGGTGATTGCTATCATGCACCGCAACGTCGAGCGCAGGTCGCTGAACTAGGTTCACTCCGGCAACTCCATCTTCGGCAGCCCGCGCACGATCTTCATCGTCTCCAAGCTCACGGTGATCACCCGCTGGAATAGCTCCAGCGGGTAGGCCGGGTTGTTCATGGTCTCGTTGGCGTAGTCGTTGGCGTCGTTGACGATGCCGCTTGCCTTGTCGGTCTTCACGACCTGCCGCTCCATCACCCACTCCAGCGCGGGCTTGCCGTTGACCACGTAGTCGTAGGCCTCCAGCGGGATGTCAGTCATGGTGATGTTGGAGTTGTAGATGACCGTGGTCTTGTCCTTGTCGCGGGCCTTGCCGCCGAACTTCATCTTGGTGACGCGGTAGAAGGCCTCGGGGTCGCCCACGTTCCACAGCGCGGGGGTGCCCTGCTTGTAGGTGACGGGGTATGGCTCCACCGTCTCGTAGTTTACGTGCAGGTCGCCGAGGCGCCGTCCGGCATCGGAGAAGGCGCGGAAGTCGGCGTAGGCTTTCACTGCCGGGATGCGGGGCAGTTCCTTGGTCAGGTTGTCGGCGTAGAGGTCGCGGTAGTCGGGCGAATGCAGCAGGCCGTAGACGTAGTAGAAGATGTCCTCCTTGCTGATCGCCTCGCCCGGGTAGGCCGCCTGGAAATACGCCAGCCCGGCATCGGTGATCGCGTCCCGACGATGAAGGCCAGAGGAATGGCCTTCGAAGAGGCCATCGGGTTCCTCGCTCTGCTCTTCGTAGAAGTAGAGAGGGAAGCAGTATCCTTTTTCGAAGGCATCCCTACACGGCATCTCTGACATCATCTGGCAGCTAAACCCGCCCTTCGTGCCCGGTCCGGTCACAATAATCGTCAAGTTTTCTACGCTAGGCGGAAAAATTTCACCCAGTCGATACTTTGACCAAATGAAGTTGTCATCCGAGTAGAGCCACATCCGCTGAAAAGGTCGATAAGTGGAACAACGGATGGCCTCATCTCTAAAACATTTATTCCTACCGCGGGCGACCGACTTGATTAGATCCTCGGACCACTTAATAAGCTTATGGTCCGTCGATATAAATCCGCCCACCAGCCTTTCGCGCTCGACCTGAGGCAATGCGCCATAACTCTCTTTGAAATTATCTACCTCTGAGTTGAAGAAGTTCACCATCGAATGCATGTTCTTCCCCAGATACTCCTTTGAAAAATTATAGGACCAAGCATCGCGCCTTGTCTCGAGTCCAGAAGAGTACGCCGAGAAAAGCGTTACGTCAGAACGCTTTTTTGACCCCAATGACAGGAACTTATCGAAGTCGTCGCTGCGTTGATTGATCCAATCTGCCTTATTGTTGGGCTGAATCGGTGTCCAGCTCTCAGCCCGACTTATTCCCTCAATGGACTGAAAGTCGCGAACGATAGCCAGCTTCTTCTGTCTATCGAGGTAATCGCCGATGTCATGGAGCTTGATCTTACATGGGTCGCTTTGCTTGGAGTCCTTAACCAAAACAGAAATCGCAATTGGCGCGCGACTTCCTGACCCAAAAATTTTCCCCCCTTCTTTGCGCGACAACTCACCGGAAGTTCTTTGATCGCCGCGAAGGTGGAAAATATGAATAGAGGAGAACTCCTCTGATAGGCACCTTCGCAACCCGTCCATGGCTTTGCCATCAATCCAACCAGCGCTGGTAACAAAGGCAACGATACCGTCGTTCGAAATTCGATCACTTGCCCAGCGAAGCGCACGAATATAGCTGTCGTAGAGACTACGCGCGTGATCGCCGTCAGACCGCGCCACATATGTGGTCCGAATTTTCTCGTCGAGAGCCGCATATTCGATATTCGCGGCGTTGTCGTTCGCATTGCCTTGCCCAACCGAGTACGGCGGGTTGCCCACGATCACCCGGATATCCAGCTCCTTTTGCCGCGTCCGGCGTTCGGAGTTGTCGGGCATGTAGAGCGCCAGTTCGTCCTCGCCCTCATACATCTGGAAGGTGTCGGTTAGGCATATCCCCTCGAAGGGCACATATTCTTCACCCTGCACCTCGCCTTGGTAGACCGCCTCAATGTTGATCGCGGCGATGTAATAGGCCAGCAGGACGATCTCGTTGGCGTGGATCTCGTGGCGATACTTGTGCTCCAGCTCCTCCGGCGCGATCAGGCCGGATTGCAGCAGCCGGGTGATGAAAGTGCCCGTGCCGGTGAAAGGGTCCATGATGTGGACGCCGCGCGAGCCGAGGGTCTGGCCGAAGTGCCCCTGCAACATCTCGTTGACCGAGTGCAGGATGAAATCGACGATCTCGACCGGCGTGTAAACGATGCCCAGCTTTTCGGTCGTGCGCGGGAAGGCGTTTCGGAAAAACTTGTCGTAGAGCTCGACGATAAGGCGCTGCTTGGCTTGGGGATCGGTAATCCCGTGAGCGCGGTTGCGGACGCTGTCGTAGAATTTGGTGAGGTCTTTCGACTCCTTGTCGATCCGGTTCTCGTCCAGCACCTCCAGAACCTGCTGCATGGCGCAGGAGACCGGGTTTTCGTCGGTAAAGGCGTGACCTTCGAACAAGGCCTTGAAGACGGGCCGCGTGATGAGGTGCTGTGCCAGCATCTCGATGGCGTCCTGCTCGGTGATGCTGTCGTTCAGATCATCCTGCAACTCTGCGAGGAAATCGTTAAAGGCCTTGCGAGCCGGAGTGTCCGGCTCAGCCCGCCGCATGACGCGACCGACCGACTGCACCACGTCGATCAGCGACTTACGGGGGTGCAGGAACATGATGGCGTCGAGCGCCGGGACATCGACGCCCTCGGAAAGACATCGGGCGTTTGTCAGGATGCGGGCGGTCTTTCCCTCGGCCTCTGCCTTGAGCCAGTCGAGCAACTCATTACGGGACTTGGCGTTGAAGGTGCCGTCCACATGCTCGATTTCGACATGCAGGTTGTCGGTTGCGGGCGCTTCGTCTTCGATCAGGCTGTCGTCACCAGTATACTCGGCCACGACGCTGGAAAACTCGTCGCGGATCAGTTTGGACGCCGCGATGCTCTTGCAGAAGGCCAGTGCCCGACGCATCGGCCTCGGGTCAAATGCCAGGTCCTGTTTGAGGTCCTGCTTCGAGAGCGCCTTGTAGCAGCCGATGATCTTGGTTGCGTCGTCGAGATCGAGTTCAGAACTGGCATCGGCCAGCCGCCTCTGAACATTGGCGCTGACGAGACCCTCGTCCATAGCAAGAACGATGACTTTGTAGTCGGTCAGAAGCCCCTTCTGAACGGCCCAGCCAAAGCCCTTGTGGAGGAGCGTCTTGCCATAGAGTTCCTCGTCATCCATCGAGGCCAGCACCGCTGCCTCTTCATCGGCCCTTGCCCGGACGGCATCTCCGAAGATGCGAGGCGTCGCTGTCATGTAGAGACGCTTGCGGCCCCTGACATATTTGTCGTCGTGAATCCTGACGAAGTTGGAGTCCTCTTCTCCCGCCAACGTCGCACCAGTTGTGCGGTGCGCTTCGTCACAGATGATCAGGTCGAAGTCCGGCAGGCCTGCTTTCTGAGCATCATCGAGCACTTTGATGGACTGGTAGGTAGAGAAGAACACCGTCATACGGTCCGGTGAATCCGGCCCGGCCTTTTCAACTAAACGGTCTGGCTTCGTGGTTGCGGGAAACGCGAGATCATGGGCGTCGATCTCAGCGACATCGTCCGATCCAACTCGGCGTTTGCCGACCTGCACATCGGAACAGACCGCGAAGGACCGCAGCGGAGTATCCGTGTCGTTTGTCCACTCCCGGACAGTTTGCGACATCAGCGCCAATGACGGCACCATGAAGAGCACTCGCCCTCCCTTTCCGACGAGGTCTTCTGCGATCTTCAAAGCGGTGAATGTTTTGCCAGTGCCGCACGCCATGACCAGCTTACCACGGTCAGCTTCGGAGAGGCCGCTGCGCACCGCATCAAGCGCTTCGGTCTGGTGCTCTCGAAGACTCTTCTTCTCCGTGAGAACGGCCTCACCACGAAGGCCAAAGATCGTCCAGTCGATTGGGCTTTCGCGAAGATGCGTTAGTGACAGCCGCACAACCGGGATGGTTTGCCCGGTGATCATCTCCTCAGCGTTCACACCCCAAGGAACGGTCGTGGTGTCGATGACAACTCGCCGCTGGAAAGGCTCCTTGCCGGAAGCCGAGATGAAGCTGTCTATGTCTGCCTTTTGGATACGATGGTTCTCTTCGTAGAACTTGCACTGAATCGCGGCATACCCATCTTCGTTCCGCAGTTTCGCTACCAAGTCGATGCCTACGTCCTTGGCGTTCCAGCCATGCGCAGCGGCCCAGTCGGCCCAAGACGAAACTTCAGAATATTCCTCCGCTTGCACTGGGTCTGTGGTCAGAAAGGCCTTCGCGAGCCGCTCGAAATACGTTCCACTTTCGCGGTTCGTCTTCGACGCCGAACGGAATGAACCTAGAAGTTCCTCTAGCGACTGCGAGTTGCTGACAGCACCGTCCACCTAGGTCTCCCCCAAAAAAACAATTCTTCTCTTCAAGAAAATTACATGTCTCCGAGTGCTCTACAATGTCGGGAGATGCTTGGCTTCGCAACGTGCGATCGGAGTCACAACTTGAGCGCGGTTTTGAGTTGACGCCTACCTAGCACGGCGGTAAACGGCCACGGCGTGCCGAGGTAGCTCAGGGGTAGAGCACCTGATTGTGGATCAGGGGGCCGGCGGTTCGAAACCGCCCCTCGGTACCACCAAAATTGTGACTTGGAGCGAAGAGATTTCCTTCGTTTCTGTGCAAGCAACTAGCAACTTGGTTGTTGAGAAACCCCAGACTGACGCGCGCAGCTTGGTTCGACATTGTCGCTAGGGTTGTCGTGTTGCTTCGCTCTCGCACTCACAGAACGGAAGTCTGAGTTATAGTCGCGCCGAAAAGTGTTCGGTGTTGCGCTTACATTGCCCACGAAATACCCAATTCGAAGCAGGCCCAATATAGACGCTTGGCGCCTCCCTAACGATCTTACGTGCTACATATCCACCGCTCCAAGAGCGCTAGATACGATGTTGGCTTATGTACTCCTAAGCTCTCTCAACGCCACCAGAGATAGAAAAATGGGGACAGATAACCATCTGATTTTAAACCAAAATCATCGCATGGGGATTTATGGGGATTTATGGGGATAAGCTAAAAAAGGGCTACTCAAAAATATCGAGAGAAGCCACCTTGAAATTTCGTTATTTTTCAGTATGTTACATCGCCGCCAACAAGATCAGACCGCCTAACTCCACAATCAGGCGCTCTAACCAACTGAGCTAAGGCGGCACTCGGGGGTCGTTTAGCGCCAGCCCTTCGCGATTGCAAGAGCCTCAGAGGTCGATCCGGTAGTCGATTATCACTGTATCCTGCCCGAATTCCTGCGCAGCGCGGCGGCCAATGCGCTCGAAGCCGGCCTTGTCGTAGAGGCGGCAGGCCGCCGCGTGAGATTCGTGGGTCCAGAGCACGAGCTCGCGGTAGCCCTTGTCGCGGGCAAAGGTGAGGCAGGCGTCGAGCATCATGCGCCCAAGGCCAAGCCCGCGTGCCTCCGGCTCAAGGAAAAACAGCCTGAGCTGCGCCGTCTCCTCTCCGCGCGACACGCAGAAGACAGAGCCAAGCCGCCGCCCGCCGCCCCAGGCGATCCACCCGCTTTCGCGGGCAGGGTCGTGGCTGCGCAGGAAGTCCGCCATGATCTCGGCCACCAGCGCTTCGAAGGTCGCGTCATAGCCCTCGTCCCGTGCGTAGAGCAGGCCGTGGCGCTCCACGATCCAGCCCGCATCACCGGGTGCCAGATCCTTCAGCTCGCACGCCTCGGGCGGGTTGAAGGCCTGTTTGACGCGGGCCAATCCGTCGCCCAGCAGCGCGCGGGCATCGGGGCTCATCTGGCCGAGAAAGCCGCCCACCGCGGCACGCGAAGCCTTGTCATGGCTGGCAGCCAGCGCCTTGCCCTCCCCGGTCAAGCGCAGCAGACGGCGGCGGGCATCCTCGGGGTCGGGCGCGCGCACGATCCAGCCTTTTTTCTCGAACCCCGCAAGCAACCGCGACAGATACCCCTCGTCCAGCCCAAGCCGCTCTGCGATCTCGCGGGCCGAGCCCTGTGCGCCAAAGGCCAGCTCCCAGAGCACCCGAACCTCGGTGACCCCGAGGCCAGATCCAAGGTAACTCTGGCCCAGCAACCCGAGCCGCTGGGTGTAGAACCGGGAAAAATCGCGCAGCGCCTCGATGTCGTCCATGCCGCCTCCTGCGCCGATGGTCCGCCAGTCACTTGCCGCCGTCAACTATTATCCACCCTTGCCACCTCCATCCCCAGAGGCTAGCTCCCCTGCCAGCCAAGCCGGAGACAGACCATGGGCATCAACAGCGAAACGGAACTTGCCGCGAACCTCCAGATCGGCCCCACCGATCAGGGTATGGTGCGCATCTACATCCAGGGTGACGGGGTCGACCTGCCGATGGACTTCGAGCCCGAGGAAGCGCTCGAAATCGCCGAAGAGCTGAAGGGCGCGGCCCAGCGTGCCGCTGCGATGGTAGCCGGTAACGGCAAGAAGAAGCGCTAAAGCAGGCCCGAGGGCCGCGGATCCCTTAGCCCCTGAAGCCGCAACGCGGCGTGGCGTGCGAATTTCTGCACCAACACCTTCCGGCGCGCTGCGGGCAGCTTGTTTTCCGGCCCCATCCGCAGGATCTCCGCATCATAGGGGTCGGCAATAATCAGGCCGCTCTCCTCCGGCAGCAGCTCCGTCGGGAACTCCTGATCGACAGCCCAGAAAAAGCGATCACACCACGGGAGGTAGCCCTGCCACTTGTGGTCTGCCATGAAGTCGGCCCGGCTCGACTTGCACTCGATCACCCAGATCTCGCCCTTTGGCCCCAAGGCCATCACGTCCACCCGAAGGCCCGAGGTTGGCACCAGTTCCTCGACTGAGACGAATCCGTGGCTCAACATGTGCCTGCACACGCCACGGGCAAGAAGCTGGCCCGGCTGCAATCCGGGCGAGAGCGATTCTGGACTGAGGGTCATGGCCACAGCATGAACAAAACATAAACACGCTGCAAGCCACAGGTGCGGCGCCAAAATTTTGGCCATGCATTTGCCGTGTTTTTGCCGCAAATCCAACCGGCTTTGGCAACGATTTGCACCGCGCTCCGCCTTTGTCGCGCAGGTTACGACAATCCACAGATCATCTGCGTGACACCCCGGCGCCCCTGCCCTAGTTTTGCCACATGGGGCGCATTTCTTTCATCACACTCGCCATCGCACTCGCCGCAGCCATCGCCATTCCGGCGCGGGCGGCAGATGATGGCTTCAGCGACAAACTCTTCGGCTGGCTTTTCGGCTCGGAGACACCGACACAAGTGGAAGAGACATCGTCTGGCCGACCAAAGGTCTGGACGCTGCACCCCTCTGACCGATCCCGCCACCCGGAAGACCGGTTCCGCAGTTCAAACTGGAAGGGCCATCGGCTGTTTCCGTTCCAGAGAGACTACGTGGTCTATGGCGGCGGCCCCTCGCGCGGGCTCTCTATCGGCACGGTCACGCCCGATGGTGCCATCATCCGCCAGGGGCGCCCCTCGCTGTCGCGCGGCATCAGGCGCTCTTCGGTGAAAAGCAAGGTGCGCCGGGCTTTCCGTTGAGACGGCCCTGCCGCGCCATCCCTCCGATTTTCCGCACCCCCTTGTCACGCAGCGCTCACAGGCCTATCTGCGCTCTTGGCGGATCTGCTCTTCTCGTGTCGAGGCACAATTCCAGTGGCCTTAAGCAATTCCATGGGAGTTGGCTCTGTCCGGGCCCTGGTCCGGTTACCCGACGCCCACCTGTATATACAGGTCCCCGGGAATTCGAACGCCTTGCCGGTTGCTGTGGTCCCCGCCACCCACACCCTCGTAACGCCCAAGTGAAGCGCCCTGCGCTTCCTTGTGCGCGCGGCGTGCCTATACTCCCCGGGTCTAGGTGGAGGGCGCGATGAGCCGGAAGTTGAGCCAGAGCGAGGCGCGCGGCCTCGAACATGCCAAAGAGCTGGAAGGGCACCTGGGCGTGCTCGACACATTCACCCCCACGGCCCTGGGGGTGCTGGCAACGGCCTCGGGCATCTACACCTATCTCGGCGTCTCCTCCCTGCTCGACAACAATGGCGCGATGACCTTCTTCGCCGCCGTCGCCTATTCCATCGCCGTCTCGGTTGGCATCTTCGTTTTCTGGTCGTTCCTGATGCGGCTACTGCCCGCCGTCCGAACCGCCTCCGCGCGGATCGGGCTGCTGCTGTCGATGGGCCTCGGCTCGCTCGCCATCATCGCCATGTCGTCATGGCTCAATGCGGCGGCCCTCGCAGGCGCGGCGGCGGTGGAGCAGCATCTCGCCAAAACGGTGCAGGATTATCAGGGCGCGCTCGAGCGCAGCTACCAGATCGCCACCGCCGGACAAGGGCTTGAGCGTGATGTGGCCCGCGTGCGCCAGAGCTTCACCGACCTCTCCGAGCAGGAAGCCACTGGCAACCTCTCCGGCCTCGCCGGGCGTGGCGCAGTGTTTCGCGTGCTCAACCAGAAGGCCGATGAACTCGGCGGCCTGGAAGCCCAGATCGCCAGCCAGACCCCGCTGGTGGAAGAGCGCTTTGCGCAGGGCAACGTGATCCTCAGCCGGATGCGTGCGCTGACAGTCGAGACCGGGCCGGTCGAGGCCCGCTCTATCGAGTTCTCCGAAGAGGCGGTTCGGCTGGCCGGCATCATTACCGAGTTGCGCCAGCTTTCCGTCGCGCCGCTGGTGCAGCGCGCGGCCCAAGACCTGTCACAATCGGTCGTGCTGCCGCAACTCGACGGGCGCACCGAGGAAGACCGGCTCGGCCAGGCCTCCACGCTCGAATCCGTGCTCTCCGTGCTTGGGCAACGGGCAGAAACACTGCGCCTCGCCGCCGAGGGCGTCATGGCGATGACCCCACCTGCCGAGGTCGCCTATACGCCGATCTCCGCTGCCGATGCGGTGATCCTCTACGCCGAGAACTTCGTGCCGAGCTGGGCCGGGGCCATCGCGATTGACCTGCTGCCCGCGGTGCTCGTCCTGATCCTCATGGTGGTGCAAGCCGCCATTCGCGCAGGCCGTGAACCGGTCGACCTGGGCGACCGGCTCACCATGGCCGAGCTGCGCGCCGCGCTGGTAGCCGCGCGCGATGTCGAGAATGCGATGGATGAGCGCGACGAGGCGCCTGAGCCGAAGACCAGCCCCGAGCCAGCGCCAGAGCACGACCCGCGCCCGGAGAATGTCGAGCCGCTCGAAAAACCCGCCAAGGGCACCGGCCCCCGGTCGGTCTGAGGAGCGAGGCGATGGCATTTACGGCAAAGACCGGCCTCAAGGCGATCTTCGGGCTTCAGATGGGCATCGCCTCGGTGCTTCTGGCACAGGATTTTGCTGCCGTTGCGCCCGAGATCCGCTGGCCTACCTCGGCTCCTGCCGTCTCCGACCCGGTGGCGCCGGGTGACCAGACCCGCCGGTTCGACCCGGACGAGGTGCGCCGCCCGCCGATGCCGGGCATCCCGATGGAAGGCGCGGCGAACATGCCCAAACGCCTCTTCTTCGAGGACCGGCCCGAAGGCGGCACGCGTATCGTCGGCGCGATCAAGGAGGGCGATGGGGCACGCTTCGCCGAGTGGCTGGACCGGCAGGCCGAGGTGCCTGAAACGCTCTGGCTCCACTCCCCCGGCGGCTCGGTGGGCGATGCGCTGCAAATCGGACGGCTGATCCGCGAGAAGGGGATCACCACGGAAATGGACGAGGGCGCCTTTTGCCTTTCGGCCTGCCCCTACATGCTCATGGCTGGCACCGAGCGGCGGGTAAATGCGGGGGCAAAGGTGGGGGTGCACCAAAGCTACTATGGCCAGAGCACCGTTCTGCCGGCCTTCCTCGCGGTGGAAGACATCCAGCACAGCCAGGCAGAGGTCATCCGGTATCTCGGCGAGATGGGGATTGGGCTGGGGATCATGGAGCATGCGCTCTCGACCCCGCCGGATGAGATTTACATCCTGCTGCCCGAAGAGTTGACGGAATTTTCGGTGGCCACCGAGATCACCGGCGGCTGAGGATTAACTGAAGTCGTCAAACCCGCGCTGCCGCTGCGGCGCGTTGCGCTCGGACTTCACCGGCACGGCCACAGCCTGCGGCTGCACAGCCATGCGCCGGCCACCGCCCCTGCCCCGGTCTTCCGGCTCGGCCATACGCATGATTGCGATGCCGAACTGCACGCCCGAAAAGACGATGCCGTTGAACATGAACAGCAAGAACACTGCCAGCGGCCCGGCAGCAGTATGGGTCACGAGGTGCCAGAGGTTGCCCACGTTGAGCCACAGCAGCCCGGCCACGAAGAGGGCGGCAAGGATGTAGCCGATGATAACGTGGCGAATGTAGAGCGATACGAGCTTTGGCATGTGCAGGGCCTCCGGAACTGCGCGCGACATATTCAAGATACCGCAACCATGCTTAACGGCCAGTTAATTTCTCGCGATCCGCCGGATCTGCGGCAATCCGCCTCTCAAAAGGCCTCGGGTCGCGCTTCACGCGCCATGTGATCGAGCACCGCGTTGACGAACTTCGGCTCGCGTCCCTCGGGGAAGAAGGCCTTGGCAATATCCACAAATTCGACGATCACGACCTTCGGCGGCGTCTCGCTTTCCACCAGTTCGGCGCCAGCCGCCCGGAACAAGGCACGCAACGTCGGGTCGATCCGGTTGATCGGCCATTTGGCCACCAGCGCCCGGTCGGTCATCTGGTCGATCTTCGCCTGGTGGTTCACAGCGTCGCTGACCAACTTGCGGAACAGCGTCGGATCGCCCTCGGCCATTTCCTCGCCCTTGAAATACTCGGTGCCGAAGCGGTGATCCTCGAATTCGGTCTCGACGGCCTCCGCGGTCTGGCCGGAGGCTTCCATCTGAAACAGCGCCTGCACGGCATAGAGGCGTGCGGCGGATTTCTTCGTGCGTTTGTCGCTCATGCGGTCTTGGGCCCTTCGCCGCCGTCACCGGCCAGCAGAATTTCGTTTTCAAGCGGGCTGCGGAACCCCACGCCACGCTCGGGTTTGCCAAAGCGGCGGGTGAGCGCGATGAGGTGCAGCGCCGCAGCTGCCGCGCCGCCCCCCTTGTTCTGGCCCTCAACCTCGGCGCGTACCTCGGCCTGCTTCCGGTTTTCCACCGTCAAGATGCCATTGCCGATGCAGGCGCCCTCCAGCCCCAGAAGCGTGAGCGCGCGCGAGCTGTCGTTGCAGACAGTCTCGTAATGAGTTGTCTCGCCCCGGATCACGCAGCCAAGCGCAACGAAGCCGTCGAAATTGCTCTGCCGGTGCGCAATACGGATGGCCGTGGGCACCTCCAGCGCGCCGGGCACTTCGGCAATCTCGTGGAAAGCACCGCAGGCCTCCAGTTCGGCGACCGCCCCGGCCACCAGATCATCGGCGATGTCCTTGTAGTAAGGCGCCACCACGATCAGCACCTTGGGCGCCTGATCGAACTCGGGGCGCGGCAGGATGTAGTGGCTTTCGCTCCCGGCCATCAGCCCGCCTCCTCGATCCGGCGGGTGCCGGTGATTTCCAGCCCGTAGGCATCGAGACCCACGATCTTGGGCGTGGGCGAGTTGGTCAGCAGCTCAAGCTTGTGCAGCCCCAGCGACGAAAGGATCTGCGCGCCCAAACCGTATTGGCGCAGCGTCTGGGGCGAAGTCTCTTCGGCGGCGGCGATCTGCATGGTCAGGTCGCGCAGCAGCACCACCACGCCCCGGCCCTCGGCGGCCACGGCCTCCATCGCCGCGCCAAACTCATGCGCCCGGCCCGCGCCTGCGGTGCCGACCACATCGAGCATCGGGTCGAGCGCGTGCATCCGTGTCAGCACCGGCGCATCGCCAGAAATGTCGCCCTTCACCAACACGATATGCTCAGCGCCCTGCACCTGGTCGGTGTAGATCTTCATCTGCCATTCGCCCCCGAAGGCCGAAGTGATGGTTTCTTCCCTCTTCACGCTCACGAGATTGTCGTGGCGCCGGCGGTAGGCGATGAGGTCGGAGATGGTGCCGATCTTCAGCCCGTGCCGCTGGGCGAAGCTGACGAGGTCGGGCAGGCGCGACATGGTGCCATCCTCGTTCATGATCTCGCAGATCACGCCGGAGGGGTTGAGCCCGGCAAGGCGGCTCACGTCCACCGCCGCTTCGGTATGCCCGGCCCGCACCAGCACCCCGCCCTCGCGGGCGCGCAGCGGAAAGACGTGGCCCGGCGTGGCGATGTCCTGCGCGCCCTTGGCGCTGTCGATTGCAACGGCCACCGTGCGGGCGCGGTCGCCAGCGGAAATCCCGGTGGTCACACCTTCGCGCGCCTCGATGGAGACCGTAAACGCCGTCTCGTGGCGCGAGGAATTCTGCGTGGCCATCAGCGGCAGGCCCAGTGCATCGACCCGCTCGGTCGGCAGCGCGAGACAGATCAACCCGCGCCCGTGGGTCGCCATGAAGTTGATCGCATCGGGCGTTGCCATTTGCGCGGGGATCACCAGATCACCCTCGTTCTCCCGGTCCTCATGGTCCACGAGAATGAACATGCGCCCGTTGCGTGCATCCTCGATGATCTCGTCCACCGAGGAGATCGCGTCATGATAGCTTGTCGAAAGGTCGTTCATCGCGCCGCCCGCTCTGTTTCGCGGCTCCATCTAGCTTGGATGATCCCTGTTGGAAAGGGCGGAGGCGCCATGCGGGACGCGAAGTCGCGGGCCGCTCAGGGGCTGAAATACCTGTCTGCTGCGACATGGCCCGCGAGGGCGGCGGTCGCGGCCCAATCTGCTTCCAGCGCCGTGTCGCCCACCAGCACAACGGCGCCGGGCAGATAACCCGCATCATTCAGCAGGGCCCGCAGGCGTGCGCGGGTCTCGCCCCACGTCTCGCTGAGCGGCGGCGCGACCCCGGCCGGCGTCAGGCGGATGGCGTGTTCGGCCTCGATACTGGCGGCAAGCGCACGCGGGTCTTGCGGCGGGTGCGACAGCAGTCCCGCCCCGCAGTTTTGCAATCCGCGCAGCTTTTCGGCGCGGGCCTCTGGCAGGCCCTGCCCGGCCCGGATCATCCGCAGCGCGTTGTTGGAAAACAGGATCGCCACGATATCGCGCCCGGCAGAATGGTGCACGCGCGCATAGGTTTTGAAGTCCAGCCCCAGCTCGGTGGCCCGTTTCAGGCGGCGCTGGATCACCGGCAACGGCAGGTTGGGCAGCAAATCGGCGCGCGCCCGCTTCCAGGCATAATTGCGCCAGCCGCCGCCCGGCTCCATCGTCGGCCCGCCGTTGTGCCCGGGGCCATGGATCGGCCGCTCCGCCATCAGCCCGCTTCCTGCAACCGCGCCACGTAACGGGCCATGGTGTCAACCTCGAGGTTCACCTCGTCACCCTGCTTTACATCGGCCCAGGTCGTCACCTCTTGCGTGTGCGGAATGAGGTTGATGCCAAACTGGGCGCCGTCCACCTCGTTCACCGTGAGCGAAGTACCATTGAGCGCGACCGAGCCCTTGGGCGCGATGAACTTCGCCAAGGCGTTGGGCGCGCGGAAGGTCAGCCGCAGACTGTCTCCCTCGTCGCGCATCCCCACGACCTCGGCCACGCCATCAACATGGCCCGACACGATATGCCCGCCCAGCTCGTCGCCCACCTTCAGCGCCCGCTCGAGGTTGAGCCGCTTACCCACCGGCCAGCCGTTGGCCGGGATCGAGGTTTTCGACAGCGTTTCCGCCGAAACATCCACCTCGAACCAATCATCCCCCAGCGCCACCACTGTCAGGCAGACCCCATCGCAGGCAATGCTCGCCCCGATGTCGATGCCACCCGTATCATAGGCGGTGCCGATCCGCGCCCGCATGTCGCCGCGCATCTCGACCTTTTCCACGCGCCCGATGTCGGTGACGATCCCGGTAAACATGCCTCAATCCTTTGCCTCTATGCCGGTCCCGACCGGTCGTTTCAGCCTTAATCTTGCCGCAGGAATGGGTTAGGCCACAAGCAAGACCTGAGGAGATCGCGCCAACATGAGCGCCCTTGCCGCAGACCAACGCCGGTTCCTGTTTTTGCAGGGGCCGCACGGGCCGTTCTTTCACCGGCTCGGAAAGATGCTGCGCGCCGCAGGCTGCGAGGTCTGGCGCGTGGGGTTCAACAAGGGTGACGAGGCCTTCTGGTTCAACACACGCAGCTACATCCCCTTTCGCGGCACGCAGGAAGAGTGGCCAGCCCGCTTCGCCGCACTCTGCGAGGAAAAGGGCATCACCGACATCGCGCTTTACGGCGACACACGGGGCATCCATGCCGAGGCCGTCCGCATCGCCAAGGAAAGGGCGATCACCGTGCATGTCTTCGAAGAAGGCTACCTGCGCCCGTACTGGGTGAGTTACGAGCGCGGCGGCTCCAACGGCCACTCCCGGCTAATGGGCTTCTCGATCGAAGACATGCGGGCCGCGCTGGCGATGTCGGATATCGACCTGCCCGATGCCCCCGCCAAGTGGGGCGACATGCGCCACCACATCTTCTACGGCTTCCTCTACCACTACTTCGTGCTGCTCTGGAACCGGCCCTACCGCAACTTTCGCCCGCATCGCGCACTGACCGTGGCGCAGGAGTTCGGCCTCTACCTCAAGCGGCTGATGCTGATGCCCGTGTTCTGGGCCGACCGGGTGCAGGCCACCTTCCGGATCAAGCACGGCGGCTTCCCCTATCACCTCGCGATCCTGCAACTGGAGCATGATGCCAGCTTCCAGGAGCACTCGCCCTTTTCGACGATGACGGAGTTCCTCTCCGTCACCATAGAGGGCTTCGCCCAGGGCGCGCCACGGCACCACCACCTCGTCTTCAAGGCCCACCCGCTGGAGGACGGCCGCGTGCCGATCCGCCGCGAGATACGACGGCTTGCGCGGACGCATGGGGTGAAAGGCAGGGTGCATTACGTGCGCGGCGGCAAGCTGGCGCAACTGCTCAACCACGCTCGAAGCGCCGTCACGGTCAACTCCACCGCCGCACAGCAGGTGCTCTGGCGCGGACTGCCGCTGAAAGTCTTCGGCGATGCCGTTTACGCCAAGCCCGAGTTCGTTTCGGTTCAGCCGCTGCCCGAGTTCTTCTCGTCTCCGACCCGTCCCGACAGCAAGGCCTACCGGGACTACCGGAGCTTCCTGCTCGAGACCTCGCAGATCGCCGGGGGCTTCTACTCGGCGCGCGGGCGAAGGCAGCTCTTGCGACAGGTGGTCGACATGATGTTGGCCCCCGAAGATCCCTACGATGCGCTTGCCCAGGGCAAGGCCGGTCCAAGACTTCAGCTCAGACTTGTCACCTGACACAGCCGGTGGGGGCCTGTCCCCGTCGCCTCCACTATATCTGCCAAATGTCCGGGATTCCTTGCAGAATTTCCTCTCGGCAACCGCGACCCTGATCGCGGCACATGGGCAACACACCCTCCGCCATCCGCCGGCCGCGCCGCTCTGCCAGCTTTCTTTTGACACGTCCTTTCCGTAGGTTGGCCGCAAAACTTGAGGCAGAAATCCGTAAAGGAGCCCGAGCAGTGAAACTGAAATCCTCTCCCTTGGGGCGAGCCGCTGCCGCTTTGGCAATGGTTGCCCTCCTCGCCTCCTGCGGCCTGCCGCGTGTGGGGCCGAACAAGCGCGAAATTTTCGCGGGGTCGGTGCTGAAAGAGGGGGATGCCTTCATCGTCGCCGTCAACAAGCGCGTCACCACCGCAACCTCCGTGACCCCTGTTCTGGGCTTCTCCCAAGCCTTCCTGAACGCCGGGCGCGTGGGCTCCGACACCATCCGCCCGGGCGATACGCTGGGCCTCACGATCTGGGAAAACGTCGATGATGGCCTTCTCGCCGGTGAAGGCCAGAACGCCACTGTACTCGAAGAGGTCCAGGTGGATGCCGCCGGCTTCATCTTCGTGCCCTACGCCGGGCGCATCAGGGCCGCCGGCAACACGCCCGAGCGCATCCGCCAGCTGATTACCGAGAAGCTCGACACCCAAACCCCCGATCCGCAGGTGCTTGTGCGCCGCCTTGCCGGCGATGGCGCGACCGTCTCGGTCGTGGGCGGCGTGTCGGCCCAGGGCGTCTACCCGATCGAGCGGCCCACCCGCACCCTCTCGGCCATGCTGGCCGCGGCGGGCGGCATCGCCATCGAACAGGAAGTGGCCCAGATCACGGTGATCCGGGGCAAACACAAATGCACCATCTGGTGGGAAGACCTCTTCAAGAACCCGCGCTTCGACATCGCCCTGCGCGACGGCGACCGGATCCTCGTTGAGGAAGACACCCGCGCCTTCACCGCACTCGGGGCCACCGGCGCGCAAAACCGCATTCCCTTCACCTCGCAGACGCTCTCGGCCATCGAGGCGATTGCCCAGGTGGGCGGCCTCAACACCAACCTGGCAGACCCGACCGGCGTCTTCGTGTTCCGCAACGAGCCCGAGGAAATCGCGAAACAGGTTCTGGGCCGGAGCGATCTGGTGGGCACACAACGCATGGTCTACGTGCTCGACCTGACAGAGCCGAACGGCATGTTCGAGGCGCGAGACTTCGTGATCCGCGACGAAGATACCGTCTATGTCACCGAGGCCCCCTACGTGCAGTGGCAGAAGACGCTCTCGGCCCTCACTGGCACCGCGGGCACCGCCAACACCCTGGCCTCCGCCACCGGCAACTGACGGGGCCGGAATGGCGCCCGAGCCAAACGAGATTGCAGCCGCCGGAGCCGATGCGCCCCGGCGGCTTTTCGTTTACTCGGGCGGCTTTGTCTTTCAGAAACGGGTGCGGCGCATTCTCGAGCTTGCGGGCTGGGATGTGCGTCTCGGGCTCGCAGGGGCGGAAGACCGCATCGGCGTCTGGGGGCGCTCGCCCTATGCCACCCGGGGCGAGGCCATGGCCGCCCGAAGTGGCGCGGCACTTGTACGCATCGAAGACGCCTTCCTTCGCTCGATCCACCCCGGTCGCGCCGGGGGTGAGCCACCCGTGGGGCTATTGATTGATCAACATGGGGTCCATTTTGACTGCCGTCACCCGTCTGATCTCGAAACCCTTCTGGCAACTCACCCGCTGGACGATGCGGCGCTGATGGCGCGGGCGCGCAGGGCAATTGCGCAAATGAAGCGCGATCACCTGAGTAAATACAATGCCTTCACCCCCGAAGTTGACGTGCCCAACCCGGGATACGTTCTGGTCATTGACCAGACCCGCGGTGACGCTTCCATCACCCATGGAAACGCTTCGGAGGCGACCTTCCGGGAAATGCTTGCCTTTGCACAAATCGAACATCCCGGCGCCCGCATCCTCATCAAGACCCATCCTGAAAGCCAGAGCGGCGCACGGGCGGGGCATTTCGGGCCAAACGACCACGATGGCCGCACCGAGCTTTTCACCACCCCGGTTTCTCCATGGGCCCTGCTCGAAGGGGCGGTGGCTGTTTATACCGTGTCCTCAGGCATGGGGTTCGAAGCCATTCTTGCAGGCCACAAGCCGCGGGTCTTCGGCCAGCCCTTTTACGGCGGGTGGGGCCTGACGCAGGACGAAGCCCCCTGCCCTCGACGAGAGCGCAAGCTCACCCGGGCCCAGCTCTTTGCCGCCGCGATGATCCTCTACCCCACCTGGTATGATCCCTGGCGCGATCGGCTGGCGACAATGGAGGAGGTCATGGATGGTCTGGCCGCGCGCAGCCGGGCCTGGCGCGAAGACCGCGCGGGAGGCGTGGCCTATGGCATGCGCCTGTGGAAACGAAAACCACTGCAGCGGGTCTTTGGGGCTGAAAAACCATTGATCTTCAATGACAAACCTGCCGAGGCCACAGCTCGGGCAAAAGCCATCGGCGCGCCTGTGCTTGCCTGGGCCGGGCGGGTCGACGAGGCGCTGGAGGCGGAAACGGCGCGGGCGCATGTGCCGCTCATCCGCATCGAGGATGGCTTCTTGCGGTCGCGCGGACTCGGGGCCGATCTGGTGCCGCCCCTCAGTCTCGTGCGCGATGATCTGGGCATTTACTACGATCCCGCCACGCCCTCGCGGCTCGAATACCTTGTCGCTCAGGCCGCACAACGCGATGAACACCCGCGGGCCGCCGCGCTCATTTCCCGGCTGAGATCCAGCGGTCTCAGCAAGTACAACCTTGGCAGCCACGACCTGCCCGACCTGCCCAGCGGCCACCGGATCCTCGTGCCGGGCCAGGTGGAGGATGACGCATCCATCCGCCTCGGCACCTCTGGAATATCCACCAATCTCAAGCTGTTGGAGGAGGTGCGCGCGTTCAACCCTGAAGCCTTGATCCTCTACAAACCACATCCCGACGTCGAGGCGGGGCTGCGGGAGGGCAAGGTTGCCAGGCCCGAAAAACTGGCCGACCTCGTACTGACCCACACCGACCCGGCCGCATTGATCGAACGCGTGGACGAAGTCTGGACGATGACCTCCGGCCTCGGCTTCGAGGCGCTGCTGCGGGGCGTCAAGGTCACCACGCTCGGCGCCCCCTTCTACGCAGGCTGGGGCCTGACAACCGACAAGGGGCAAGTGCCCGCGCGGCGCGAGGCGCGGCCCTCGCTGGAGGCGCTGGTTCAGGCGGTGCTGATCGACTATCCACGCTATTTTGATCCGGTCACGGGCACGCCCTGCCCCGTTGAAGTGGTGCTGGACCGGCTGGAACATGGCCCGCTTCCCGGCCCGGGCGCAGGCAACAGGCTGATTGCCAAGTTGCAGGGCTGGTTCGCCAGCTATGCCCACCTATGGCGCTAGGAGGCTGAGGTGCAGCGCACCCAGGTCGCCATCAAATCCGCGCCGATTTTCCGTTCTTTTTCAAGCGTATAGCGCGGCGCCTCTGCCAGCGCAGCCAGCCCGAGAGGGCCGATGGAGGGCTGGCCCTCGGCGCCGAGCATCACACCTGCGGTGAAGCCCACCAACCTGTCTGCGAGGCCCGCGCCGAGCAGGGAAGCGGCCAGCATGCCGCCGCCCTCGCAGAGTACCCGCGTCAACCCGCGCGCGCCGAGCAGCCGCAGCATGGCCACCGGGTCGGGATGCCTGTCGCGGCCCGGCGGCACTTCGATCAGCTCCGCCCCGAGTGCGCGCCATGCCCCCTTGCGGGCCTCTGGCGCATCTTCACCATGGCAAAGCCAGAGCGGCACGTCGCGCGCTGTGCGGGCAAGGATTCCATCGGTAGGAACATCCAGCCTGCGCGACACCACCACACGCACCGGCGGGCGATGGTCACCATAGCCGCGAAGGGTTAACGCCGGATCGTCAGCGCGGGCGGTTCCGGCGCCGACAAGCACCGCATCGTGGCCGGCCCGCAGCCCCTGCACCGCTTGGCGCGCGGCGGGGCCTGTGATCCACTTGCTTTCGCCCGAAGCGGTGGCGATGCGGCCATCGAAGGAGCTGGCGAGCTTGAGTGTCAGCGACGGGCGCCCTTGGCGGACGCGCGACAGGAAGCCCGCGTGAGCGCGCTCCGCCTTTGCCTGCAACACGTTGGTCTCAATGGCAATTCCAGCTTCCCGAAGCCGCGCGTGGCCCCGGCCAGCGGTACGCGGATCCGGGTCTTCCAGCGCGGTGACGACCCGGGCGACGCCGGCTTTCACCAAGGCCTCTGCGCAGGGCGGGGTTTTGCCGTGGTGGGCGCAGGGCTCAAGCGTGACATAGGCGGTGGCGCCCTGTGCGGCGCTCGCGGCCTGCGCCAGAGCCATGACTTCAGCATGGGGGCGACCGCCGGGCTGAGTCCAACCACGGCCCACAACCCTATGATCCTTCACGAGAATACAGCCTACTGCCGGATTGGGCCATACCTGCCCCAAACCACGCGCGCCCAAGCTCAGGGCGCGCGCCATCCAGCTTTCATCCGCCTCTCGGCTCACTCCTCGGGATCGCCCGGCATGACCGGCGGGCGCAGCTCCGATACGAAGCGGTCGAAGTCATCGGCGGCCTGGAAGTTCTTGTAAACGCTGGCAAACCGCACGTAGGCAACGGTGTCGATCCGGGCCAGGCTCTCCATGACGATCTCACCGATGATCTTGCTGTCGATGTCGGTCTCGCCCATGCTTTCAAGCCGGCGCACGATACCCGAGATCATCTGATCGACCCGCTCCGGGTCAATCGGGCGTTTCTGCAAGGCGATGCGGATCGAGCGCTCCAGCTTGTCGCGATCGAAGTCCTCACGCCGCCCGCTGGATTTTATCACAATAAGATCACGCAGTTGCACGCGCTCATAGGTGGTGAAACGACCACCGCAGGCCGGGCAGAACCGCCGCCGCCGAATGGCAACATGGTCCTCCGCGGGCCGACTGTCTTTCACCTGTGTATCGACATTTCCGCAAAACGGGCAGCGCATTCCTGTCCCCTTCTTCTCTGCCTCTCTGGGGTTATGCTCCCCATTTATCCACAGGCACTATAGGCGAGCCCCTAGGGTTTGGGTAGCCCAAACGTGGAGCCCCCATATGCTGCCGTGCGAACGCAGCATCAAACCGTGTTAACCACGTCACAACCCATGCACATCCGATGCACATTCCATGCATTCCGCAGTGCAGCGCGGCGCGGGCGTTAACCTTTGGAAAAATGCGCGGCGACCTTGCGGTGGTGCGGCGCAGAGCGATGCTCGAAGAGGTAGATCCCCTGCCATGTGCCCAGCCGCATCCGCCCCGACTGAACCGGAATTTGCAGGGACACGGGCAGCAGCGCGGCCTTGATGTGGGCGGGCATATCATCGGGGCCTTCGATCACATGGGTGAGGTAGGCCATCGAGTAGTCGTCGGCGGGTGGCACGAGGCGGTGGAAGAACTCGGCGAGGTCCACGCGCACGTCGGGATCGGCGTTTTCCTGGATCAGCAGCGAGCAGGAGGTGTGGCGCACCATCAGCGTCAGCAGCCCGTCACCCGCACCTTCCAGCCAGCGGGAGACTTCGGTGGTGAACATGGTCAGGCCCGCGCCGCGCGTGGCGATGGTGAAGGTGGTCTGCATCCGCGCAGGATGCGCGGCGGGCCGCCCGCTTGCAAGCCGACGGCGGAAATCGCTGAAGAGCGCGTTAGATAGTGAACAGACCAGGTATCCCGAGGAGACAGACATGACCGCCGTGAACCGCCGCCACCTGCTCGCCACGCTAGCCGCCCTGCCGCTGTCGGCGCTCGCCACACGGCGCGCGTTGGCACAGGAGGGCGGGCTCATCACCGGCAATGTCTGCATGGTGCAGCGGGAAACCACGGAAGGCCCCTATTACATCGACCCGAAGCTGGAGCGGCGCGATGTAACGGAGGGCCTGCCGGGACTGCCACTTGATCTGGCCCTGCAGGTGGTGGACGCCGGCTGCTCGCCGATTGCGGGCGCGCGGGTGGATATCTGGCATTGCGACGCTGCGGGGCGATATTCGGGCTATGCACGCGAGAACACGGCGGGCGAGACCTTTTTGCGCGGCTCCCAGATCACCGGTGCGGATGGCGTGGCGCGGTTTGCGACGATCTATCCGGGATGGTATCCGGGCCGCGCGGTGCATGTGCATTACAAGGTGCTGCTCGGCAATCGTACGCAGCTGACCTCGCAGATCTTCTTTCCGGAGGCGGTTTCGGACCAGGTTTATGAGAAGGTCGCGGCCTATGCCGGGCGCGGCGCGCGAGATCGCCGCAATGAGACCGAAGGGATCGCCCGGCGCGCGGGGCGGGGTGCCGTGGCAGAGGTCGCCAACGCAAGGCGCGGGCTTCAGGCGAGCCTCGTTGCCGGTGTCAGGGCGGGATAACCGGCGTCAGGAGCCCGGCACGGGGCGCGGGCGCGGCTCGGTCACGCAAATGGCAACCGGCAGAACCGGGTCAGGCTCTGCATCATGGGCGACGGGGGTGGGCGCCAGGGCCACCGGTGCGGCAGCGGGGGCGCCAGTGACCATGGCCAGGGTGGCCTCGCAACGCGAGAGGTCTTCCGGTTCGACGACGATCTCGACGACGTCTTCGGTCGGCATGCCCGGATCGTCGGGATAGTCGATGAAAGGGCTCGCGGCGGCAGGGCCTGCAAAGGGCGCCGCGAGGGCGATGAGGAGGGGTGCTATATGTTTCATGTCGCAGGAGAAACACCCCGTGACGCGCAGAAGTTCCGCCCCAATGAAGGGATGATCGGCCTGCCGAGGGGCCTCAGCCGTCGATATCGTCGCCACAGAGCGAGCGCGCGTGGGCAACAGAGAGGGCCTCCCCCTGCCGCGATACCTTGAGAAACAGGCCATGATCGGGCGCGGCTGCCGGATCGAGCCGGAAGCCCACGGTTTCGCCCCCGGGGCCGAAGATGCGGCCGCTGCGCGGGGCGGTGACCACCACCGTATCAGATGGGGCCGCACCCAGCCGGGCCAGCGCATAGGTGGCCGCGGCACAGAAGATGCCGGGGCTGCCCGCCCCTGCCATCGGGTGCACCACGATGGCTTGGGGGCCACCGTCCACGCGGTGGCCGTTGGGTGCCATCCAGCTGCCAGCGGTCGCGGGCGTGGCAAGACACAGGGCGAGAACTGCGAGGCGTCGCATGGGCTGTCCTTTCACTCGTTCTCTACATGATACCCCAACTGCCCGGCGCCGCACAGGGCCGATCACGGCGAGTTGCGCCGCTGGCAAGGGTTCCTGCCAATGCGATGCCATTCTGCCGCGCGCGCCGGCCCGGTCGCCCGGACCCCGGCGCGGCTCAAGGCGCAGTACAGGGCTGCCAGCTGAAATCGCGCCAGCACTGGCCGATCGCGGCCTTGGCTTCGGCGAGGCCCTCGAAGTTTGCGTGGAGCGTGCCCGGCACGCACTCGAGGTCTGCCAGCGTTTCGTCAGCCCGGGTCACGGTGACACCGGCGGAGGGCGGGTCGCCCTCAGGGGTTCGGTCCACCCGGTGCCAGAGCGAATATTGCACATCGCCGTTGTGGAAGTTGACCTCTTCCCAGATCGAACTGCCCACCCCGGCCCAGGGGATATACTCCAGCTCGGCCAAGGGCACCGAGAGGGAAAGCTCCGGCACCCCGCCCTCGGGACCAAACTGGTAGCCCGCATCGCCCGGCCCCCAGCAGCCGCGAAGCTCCTTCGCGCCGCCATGGGTCTTGCACATCAGGAAGGCCTCGGCGCGGGTGATGCATTCGGCCATGGCGGGGGTGCCGAGGAGGAGGGGCAGGAGGATGGCGGCACGGGGCATGGCGCGGGTCTCTGGGGCAAAATGGCGTTGGCTCAACGCGGCCAGTCTCCGCGAGCCCTACGCGCCGGTCAAGCCGGGGCGGCGGCGGTCTGCGAAGCGCGCGGCGAGAGGCGAGGTCATGGCGTGTCGATGAAGCGCGCGCGCAGCTCGGGCGTGGGCAGGTAACATTCGGCCCGCCGCCCGAAGAGGCGAAACCGGTTGCGGGCGATCAGGCGGTAGAGCGGGCGTTTGACGAAGCCTGGCAGAGAGCGGGCGATGCTTAGTGCACGCCACGGCCAGCCGAGCGCACGCATCGCGGCAGCGAAGGCATCGAGATGGGTGTGAACGCGCCCGTCGGTTATTACAAGGTTGGTCTCGAAGTCATCCATCGGCATCCCCAGCGCGGCGTAGAGCGCCTGCCCCAGCGGCGATTGCGCCGTTGCGAAACGGAAGCGCCCTGACCGGTCGCGGCGGTGCATGAAGCGGAAGAAGCCGGTGCAGAGCACACAGTCGCCATCGAAGACGATGAGGCTTTCGCCGAGCCTGTCGCGCAAGGCAGGCGGAAGATCGGCCACGCGGGTCATGGGCGAAACATAGCACCAGCGCGGCGCCGGGCGCGGGGCGGGTTGTCGCGGCTCAGGGCTCCAGCTCGGCCATGAGGCGGCGGAAGGGCGCATCATTGCGGGCGATCCAGCGCAGCAGGGCCAGCCGCCGGGGCCAGCGGGGCTTTGCCATGCGCGACAGCCATACCCCGTTGACCGCCGCCATCCCACGCGCCTGCGCCAGCTGCCGGGGTGTGGGCAGCAGCCGTCGGCCCCAGATGTCGATGAAGTGATCCAGCTCGGCAGCGGAGGTGAAGACATACTCCGCCCCGCCGTCCTCCACCCGCCAGACCGCGCGCTGACCCGGTCTTGCAGGGCGCGGGCGGGGCGGATCGTGGGCCACGGCTTCGAACCACTGGCAACGCCCGCCCGAAGCGCTGCGCGGGCGGTGCACCATGAAGGTGAGCCGGGTGGCAAACAGCTCCGGGCGGTAGAGGATGTCGGCGCGGCGGGCCATGGCCGAACGCTCGCGCGGTGCTGCGCCCCGGTCAAGCCCCGCGCGTGCAGCGGCCAGCCGCGCACTCGCCGCTTGCCACGGCCCATCGGGCCGCTAAACTGCCTCTCCGATATGGGCAAGATTGCACCTAGATGGACCTGATCACCCTCGCCGCGCCATGGGACGCCGTCTTTGCACTGGCGGTTGTGGGCGCGATGTTCATCCTCTTCATCCGAGAGAGCTTTCCGCCGGAGGTTGTGGCTATTCTCGGCGTGGCCGTGCTGCTGGTTTCGGGCGTTCTGCCCTATGCCGAGGCGCGCGAGGTGCTCTCCAACCCGGCGCCCTGGACGATTGCCGCGATGTTCCTTGTCATGGGGGCGCTGGTGCGGACAGGTGCGCTCGACTGGTTCACACAAGTGGCCGACCGCAACGCAGCCACCCGGCCCGCGCTGGCGGTGGGGGCGATGATCGCCTTCGTGGTAGTGGCCTCCGCCTTCGTCAGCAACACCCCGGTGGTGGTGGTGATGATCCCGGTCTTTGTACAACTGGCCCGCACGATGAACGTTTCAGCCTCGAAACTGCTGATCCCGCTCAGCTACGCCGCCATCCTCGGCGGCACGCTCACCCTCATCGGCACCTCCACCAACCTGCTGGTGGACGGCGTTGCGCGGGCCAACGGGCTGGAGCCTTTCGGCATCTTCGAGGTCACGCCGCTGGCGGTGATCCTCGTGGTCTATGGCATGCTCTACCTGCGCTTCTTTGCGCCGCGCATCCTGCCCGACCGCGCGAGCATGGCCAACCTGCTCTCGGGCGGCGACTCTGCGCGGCGCAAGTTTTTCACCGAGGTCGCCCTGCCCGAAGACAGCCCGCTGATCGGGCAGAAGCCGGGCGAAGTGGATGCCTTCAAGCGCGAGGGCGTGCGGCTCATCGACGTGCTGCGCGGCGATGCCTCGCTCAGGCGGAACATGGGCGAGGTTGTGCTGGAAGCGGGCGACAGGGTGGTGCTGCGCAGCCAGATGTCGGAGCTGCTGAGCCTGCAGGAAAGCAAGCAGGTCCGGATGGTCGACAAGCTGTCGTCGGTCGAGACCACCACGGTTGAGGTGCTCATCACCCCCGGCGCCCGGATGGTAGGCCGCAGCCTCGGCACCCTGCGCCTGCGGCGGCGCTACGGTGTCTATCCGCTGGCCGTGCACCGCCGGAACCAGAACATCGGCCGCCAGCTTGATGACCTCGTGGTGCGCGTTGGCGACACGCTTCTGCTGGAGGGGTCGCCCGCCGATATTCAGCGCCTCGCTGCCGACATGGACCTCGTGGATGTGGCCGCGCCCACGGGTCGGGCCTTTCGCCGCCAGAAGGCGCCCATCGCCGTTATCGCGCTGCTCGGTATCGTCGGCCTCGCCGCCTTCGGGGTGGCTCCCATTCTGGCGCTCTCCATTTTCGCGGTGGCACTGGTCTTCGGCACCCGCTGCATCGACGCCGACGAGGCCTTCTCCTTTGTCGATGGCCGTCTGCTGGCGCTGATCTTCTCGATGCTCGCGGTCGGGGCCGCGCTGGAAGAGAGCGGCGCGGTCACCCTCATCGTCAACGCCATTGCCCCCGCGCTGGAAACCCTGCCGCCCTTCTTCATCGTCTGGGCGATCTACCTGCTGACCTCTGTGCTCACCGAGCTTGTTTCCAACAACGCGGTGGCCGTTGTCGTCACGCCAATCGCCATCGGGCTGGCCACCGCGCTGGGCTACGATGCCCGCCCGCTGGTGATTGCCGTGATGGTCGCGGCCTCGGCCAGCTTCGCAACCCCGATCGGCTACCAGACCAACATGCTGGTCTACGGCCCGGGCGGCTACCGCTTCACCGATTTCATGAAGGTGGGCATCCCGCTCAACCTCACCATCGGTCTGCTGGCCTCGGCGCTGATCCCGCTGATCTGGCCCTTGACCTAAAGTTAGCTTCAGCTCCCATCAATGGGCTTCCACTTCGAATCGGAGGCCCCATGCCCAACGCCCTTGCCCCACCTGCCCCGCTGACCAGCCAGTTCGACTGCACCC
>NZ_QTNQ01000037.1 GCF_018424695.1 Vannielia litorea | reverse complement strand
ATGTTGCGGGGTGGGGTGGCGTGAGTCCACCCTGGATGCGGTCATGCGGGGCCGGTGGCGGGCAAATTGCCCACCCTACGCCGCCTACCTGAGCGCCCTGCCCTTCAGGATGGCGTCCTTGCCGAAGCGGGCGCGGATGGTATCCGTCGCGCGCTCGGCCTCGGCGCGTTTGCCTGCGTCCGGGTCCAGCAGGTCGCCCGAGAGGTCGGCTGCGGCCTCCGGCGCCAGATCGGACAGGCCAACGCCGATCAGGCGGAAGGGGCCGTCATGCCCGGCATGGTCGAAAAGGTCGCGCGCGGTGCGATATATCCGGTCGGCGATCTGGGTGGGCTCGCGCAGGGTGGTGCGCCGGGTGAGCAGCTTGAACTTGGCCGTCTTGAGCTTGAGCGTCACGGTGCGGCCCGAAAGCTCCTTGGCCTTGGCGCGGGCCGAGACCTTCTCGGACAGGCGCCAGATATGGCCGTCGAGAATGTCGGCGCTGGCCGTGTCCTCGAAGAAGGTCGTCTCGTTGCTGATCGACTTCAGCCCCGAGTCGCGGCTCACCCTGCGCTTGTCCTGCCCGCGGGCGAGGTGCCATAGCCGCGCGCCGGAAGAGCCGAAGCGGGCGGCCAGCTCCTTTTGCTCCCACCGTCGCAGGTCGGCGAAGGTGCGGATGCCGGCACTTTCCAGCGAGGCCTGGAAGGCCTGACCGACGCCCCAGATCATCCGCACCGGCTTGTCGCGCAGGAAATCCTCGGTTTCGGCCGCACCGATCACCGAGAAGCCCTGCGGCTTGTCGAGATCCGACGCGATCTTGGCGAGGAACTTGTTGTGGCTGAGGCCAATGGAGCCGGTGACGCCCAGCTCGGATTTCATCCGTTTCACGAGCTTCGCCAGCATGACGGCGGGCGGGTGGCCGTGCAGCCGGGCGGTGCCGGTGAGATCCATGAAGGCCTCGTCGAGCGAGAGCGGTTCGATGGAGGGCGTGAGCTCTTCCATCAGCGCGCGGATCTGGCGCGACACCTCGACGTAGACCTCCATGCGCGGCTTCACCACCACCGCCTCGGGGCAGAGCTTGAGCGCCTGGAACATCGGCATGGCCGAGCGCACGCCTTTGATCCGGGCGATGTAGCAGGCGGTGGACACCACGCCCCGCCGCCCGCCGCCGATGATGACGGGCTTGGCGGCCAGCTCCGGATTGTCGCGCTTTTCGACCGAGGCATAGAAGGCGTCGCAATCCATATGGGCGATGGAAAGCGAGAAGAGCTCGGGGTGCGCCAGAACGCGCGGCGACCGACAGGCGGGGCAGCGGGCGCCGGTTTCGAACGTGGTGAGGCAATCGCGGCAGAGGGCGGGCATGGGGCACCTTTCAGGGCGCAATCTAGCCCGGCCCGCCGCGCCGCCCAAGAGCCATCAGCTCAGGTTGCTGCCATCTGGTCGCGCAGCGCGGCGAAGGCCTGTTCCTGCCCGGGCAGAAAGGCGCCCGCATTGTCGCGGCCGAGGTAGATCTTGAACATGCAGCTGCCGTCGAAAGCATAGAATTGCACCGAATGCCCCAGCCGCCCCATCATCTCGCGGGAGACGAAGGCGATGGTTTCGCAGGCGTCCAGCTTGAGATGGCCATGCAGCGGCTTGCCCGAGAGGTTGTAATAGCCCCGGCCCTCGGTGCCATCGGGAATGGGGGCCTTCACTTCGAGCACGACGTTGCCGGTGTTGACGATGAAGGTGACCTCGCCCCAGCTGCGCATTGCCTGCATCACCTCGATGAAATGGCTGCCGGAAATGCAGGTCGCCGTGCCCTTCGGCAAGCTCTGCAAGACATCCGCTACGGAGGTTCCGGCCTTTCGGGCGATCTCTTCAAGCGGGGCCATCGGCATTTCGGCAATCGCCGTGGCAAGGGGGGACAAATCAGCGGGCATGGGCGCACCTCCGGGGCAATTCTGTCAGGTTTTCGGGAGGGCTGGCGCGGAGTATGGCGGCTTGCTGGCAGGCGTATGTTAGCGCCGTGGCGGCCCGTGTCCAACCCGCCACGGTCGCCTATCGTGGGGCCGGGTGATTCGGAAAACTCTTCAAAACGGCGTGAGCCGTCCCCATATGTGATGTGGCAGGGGCAGTTAGTTACAGGATTTAGACATGAACCTCATGGATTTCCTACCGGGTGTTGGCGGCGGCACGATCGTGGTCGTCCTGCTGGCGCTCTTTGTTATCATTTCGATCTTTCTCGGGGTGCGGATCGTGCCGCAGTCGGAGAAATACGTGGTGGAGCGGTTCGGGCGGCTGAAAAGCGTGCTCGGACCGGGGATCAACCTGATCGTGCCGTTCATCGACCGGGTGCGCCACAAGGTGAGCATCCTCGAGCGGCAGCTTCCGAACTCCAGCCAGGATGCGATCACCGCCGACAACGTGCTGGTGCAGGTGGAAACGAGCGTTTTCTACCGCATCCTCCAGCCGGAAAAGACCGTGTATCGGATCCGCGACGTGGACGGCGCCATTGCCACAACGGTGGCCGGTATCGTTCGCTCGGAGATCGGTAAGATGGAGCTGGACGAGGTGCAGAGCAACCGGACGGCGCTGATTTCGTCGATCAAGTCTCTGGTGGAGAGCGCTGTGGATGACTGGGGCATCGAGGTAACACGGGCCGAGATCCTCGACGTGAACCTCGACGAGGCCACCCGGGCGGCGATGCTCCAGCAGCTCAACGCCGAACGCGCCCGCCGGGCGCAGGTGACGGAGGCCGAGGGCCGCCGCCGCGCGGTGGAGCTTGCTGCCGACGCAGACCTTTACGCCGCAGAGCAGACCGCCAAGGCCCGCCGCGTTCAGGCCGACGCCGAGGCCTATGCAACCGGCGTGGTGGCCGCCGCGATCCAGGACAACGGGATCGAGGCCGCGCAATACCAGATTGCCCTCAAGCAGGTGGAAAGCCTGAACGCGCTTGGCGCGGGTGAGGGCAAGCAGACGATTATCGTGCCCGCCGACGCGCTGGAAGCCTTCGGCAATGCCTTCAAGATGCTGAAAGGAGTTGCGAGATGACGATGCCCGAGCTTTTCACCACCTGGTGGGCCTGGCTCGCGCTGGCCATCGTGCTGGCCATTCTCGAACTCTTCGCGCCGGGCTTCATCTTCGTGGGTTTCGCCGTGGGCGCGGCGCTGGTGGGCATTCTGCTGGCGCTCGGCCTCACCTTCGGCGGGAGCCTCGCCTGGGTGTTGCTGGTCTTCGCGGTGATCTCGGTTGTGGCCTGGGTCATTTGCTACAAGACCTTTGGCGGCAAGGGCCGGCAGGTTCAGACCTTCGACGAGGACATCAACGAGGGCTGACGGCTCACCGGATCGAGAAATTCAGGGGCCGCCTTCGGGTGGCCCCTTTGCATCTCAGGCCAGTTCGCGCGCATCGTAGCTGCGCCGGTGGGCGTTGATCTCGGGCTGGTGCGCAACGGCCCAGTCGCGCAGCCCTTCAAGCGCCGATTGCAGCGAGCCGCCAAGTGGCGTCAGCGCGTATTCGACCGAGGGCGGGGAGCAGGGCAGCACCTCGCGGCTCACCAGCCCGTCGCGCTCGAGGTTGCGCAGGGTGACGGTGAGCATCCGCCGCGACACGCCGTCAACCACGCGGGCCAGCGCGTTGAAGCGACAGGGGCCCTTCATCAACTCCAGCATCACCAGAAGCGACCAGGCATCGCCGATGCGGTCGAGCACGTCGCGCATGGGGCAGGCGTAGGAAATGCGGCGGCGGGTTTGCATGTTCATCTCGGCGGCTCCTGGGTGGGTTACACGGGGGTAACCATGTGACGGGAGAATGCCTCTCCCGGCATTCGGTTCCTATACGTAAGTAGGTTCTTATCAGTAACCTATTTTGGAGTGAAGCAGATGAAGATTCTTTTGATCGGCGCAAGCGGCATGATCGGCAGCCGCATCCTGGCAGAAGCGGCGGCGCGCGGGCACGCGGTGCACGCGGCCAGCCGGAACCCAAACAAGATCGCCCTGCCCGAAGGCGCCGAAGCCGTTGCCCTCGACGTGACCGATGGCGCGGCCGTGGCGCAGGCGGCAGAGGGCGTGGACGTGATCGTGACCACCGTCAGCCCGCGCAGCACCGGCGATGCGGTGAGCGAAATGGCCGCCATCGGCGCCGGCGCAATGGAGGGCGCCAAAGCCGCAGGCAAGCCGCTGCTGGTCGTGGGCGGTGCCGGCACGCTGAACCTGCCCGATGGCTCGCCCCTGTTGCCCAACCTGCCGCCCGAGATTCTGCCCGAGGCGACCGGCATGAAAGCCTTCAAGGAGAGCCTGCCGGAGAGCGGCGTGGACTGGACGTTCTTTGCCCCCGCCGCGCTGATCGAGCCGGGCGCGCGCACCGGAAAGTATCGCATCGGCGGCGATGTGCTGCTGAGCGATGTCGATGGCGAGAGCCGGATCAGCGCCGAGGACTACGCGATGGCGCTGGTGGATGAGCTTGAAGCGCCGAAGCACCGGGGCGAGGTGTTCACCATCGCCTATTAAGCGGGCGCGCTCATCCGCCCTTCGAGGCGTCTTCGCGCCGGCTCAGGGCAGCTCGGAGATGATGGCACGGGCGGCCCCGTCGGGGTCGTCCGCCTGCCAGACCGGGCGGCCCACCACGATATGGTCGGCCCCCTGCGCCACCGCGAAGGCCGGGGTGGCGATGCGCTTCTGGTCGCCCTTGGCTGCGCCTGCGGGGCGCACGCCGGGGGTGACGATGAGCTTGCCTTCGGCCTGCGGCAACGCCCGGATCACCCCGGCCTCATGGGGCGAGGCAATCACCCCGTCGGCCCCGGCCTCGAAGGCCCGCGCGGCGCGTTCGGTGACGATCTCGGAGATGTCGCCTTCACGGATCAGCCCGGCGTCGAGATCGGCCCGGTCGAGCGAGGTGAGGATGGTAACCCCGAGGATCTTCAGATCGCTGCCGCCCTTGCCCTCTTGCGCGGCGCGCACCACGTGCGGGTCACCGTGGACGGTGAGAAAATCGAGCTCGAACTGGGCGATGCCGCGCACCGCCGCTTCTACGGTGGCGCCAATGTCGAACAGTTTCATGTCGAGGAAGATGCGCTTGCCGTGCTCCTGTTTCAGCTCGTTGGCCAGCGCCATGCCGCCGCCGCAGAGCATGCCCAGCCCGATCTTGTAGAAGCTCACCGCATCGTTCAGCCGCCCGGCCAGTTCGAGGCCCTGCACCGCGTTGGGCACATCGAGCGCCACGATCAGGCGGTCATCCGGCAGGCGGTTGTGGGCGAGAGGGGCATCGGCGGTTGCGGTCTGCATTCGGGGCCTCCTTGGCGTGTTTCCTTTCCCTACGCCCTGGCCCTGCGCCGCGCAAGTTGCCTGCGGTTCGGGGGGGTGAGGCGCGCATGAAAAAGGGCGCGGCCCGCAGGCTGCGCCCCTGTTGATCTCGATGGCTCAGCCGTGGGCGTCAGAGCGACTCATCAAGCGCGGCCACGATGGCATCGCCCATCTCGGCGGTGCTTACCGGCTGCACGCCCTCTTCGCCCAGCAGGTCGGCGGTGCGCAGGCCCTTGGCCAGCACCGCGTTCACCGCCTCTTCGAGGCGCGTCGCCTCTTCGCCCTCGTCGAAGGAGTAGCGCAGCGCCATGGCGAAGCTGAGAATGCAGGCGATCGGGTTGGCCTTGCCCTGACCCGCGATGTCGGGCGCAGAGCCGTGGACCGGCTCGTAAAGCGCCTTGGGGCGGCCATTGGCCATCGGCAGGCCGAGCGAGGCGGAGGGCAGCATGCCGAGCGAGCCGGTGAGCATGGCGGCAAGGTCGGAGAGCAGATCGCCGAAGAGGTTGTCGGTCACGATCACGTCGAACTGCTTGGGCCAGCGGGTGAGCTGCATGGCGCCTGCGTCGGCATACATGTGGCTCAGCTCCACGTCGGGATACTCGGCGTCATGGATCTCCTGCACCACGTCGCGCCAGAGGATGCCGCTCTCCATCACATTGGCCTTTTCCATCGAGCAGACCTTGTTGCCGCGCTTGCGGGCCAGCTCGAAGGCGGAGCGCGCCACGCGGGCGATTTCGCTCTCGGTGTAGCGCTGGGTGTTGATGCCCACGCGCTCGTTGCCTTCCTTGATGATCCCGCGCGGTTCACCGAAGTAGACGCCGGAGGTCAACTCGCGGATGATCATGATGTCGAGGCCCGCCACCACATCCTTCTTAAGCGAAGAAAAGTCGGCCAGCGCGTCGAAGCACTGGGCCGGGCGCAGGTTGGAGAACAGGTCCATCTCCTTGCGCAGTCGCAGCAGCCCGCGCTCGGGCTTCACGCTGAAATCGAGGTTGTCGTA
Source organism: Vannielia litorea (assembly GCF_018424695.1). Taxonomy (GTDB): domain Bacteria; phylum Pseudomonadota; class Alphaproteobacteria; order Rhodobacterales; family Rhodobacteraceae; genus Vannielia; species Vannielia litorea_A. Next base: position 31,460 of record NZ_QTNQ01000037.1, on the reverse strand, counting down.
TTTCGGGCCGCCCACGGCACCGAGCAGAACCGCGTCCACCTCCTGCGCCTTGGCCATGGTCTCGTCGGTCAGTGGGGTGCCGTGCTTGTCATAGGCGCAGCCGCCCACGAGATCTTCGGACACGTCGAACTTGAGGTCGCGCTTGGCGCCGTACCAGTCGATCACCTTGCGGACCTCGGCCATCACCTCGGGGCCGATGCCATCGCCGGGCAGGATCAGAAGGGAAGGGTTGCTCATCGCGGTCTCCTCGCAGCGTTACGTCGCGCGAGGGCCTACGCCCTACCGCCCGCAGGGTCAAGCAGCGGCGGCAGGGCCTCGGTCAGCACATCCCACACCCGGGCCACGCGCGGCACCCGGCGCATCTCCTCGTGCGCGGCAAGCCACATCGGCAGGGGCGGCACCGGTGGGCCGCGCAGGACGGCCACCACGCCCGGCTCGAGATCGCCCACGAGGCAGGGGCCGAAACCGAGGCCGCAGCCCGCGCAGACCAAGGCCCAGTAAACCGACTGGTCGTCGACGCGGGTTGCAAAGCTGTGCCGGTCGGCAGCGATGCCGTATTGCCGGAGCCCGCGGATGATCCGCTCTTCTCGATCGTTGCCGACGAGATCCATCTGCATCAGATCGGCAAAGCTCTCGGGCAGTTCACGGCCTTCGAGGTAGCTTTCGGCGGCATACAGCCCCATCGGCAGCTCGCCGAGCCGCTTGGCCACGAGATCGAGCTGGGTGGGCTGATACATGCGCACCGCAATGTCGGCCTCGCGAAAGAGCAGGTTGTCGGAGGCGTCGTTGGGCACCAGTTCTATCTGGATTTCCGGTTCTTCGCGCCGCAGGCGCGCGACAATGTCGGGCAACATCCATCGGGTGACGGCGACGGGTGCGGTGATGCGCACGGTGCCTGCCAGCTCTTCCTCGCGGCCCGCGGCGGTGAGCTGCATCCGCATCGCCGCCTCCTGCATCGCCCGGGCGGGCTCCACCAGAGCCGCGCCCGCTTCTGTCAGCGCCAGCCCCTTGGCCACGCGCTTGAAGAGCCGTGTGGCCAGCGCCTCTTCCAGCGCTTTCACCTGGCGCCCCAGCGTGGGCTGACTGGTGCCAAGCTGACGCGCCGCGCCCGAGAGTGAGCCGGTATCGACCACGGCAAGGAAGGCCTGCACGCGGGACCAGTCGAGGGAGGAGAGCGGATTTGCCATTCAGGAGTGAATACCTGACCTCCATGTTTATGCAATTCACATTTGCAGGTGAATAGCCCACTTTCCCCATCGTAACCTTCAGCCCGGAGACTGCCCGATGCCCGGAACAGCCCTTATCCTTGGCCCTACGGGCCGCTTTGGTCGCAATGCCCACATGGCGTTTTGCGAGGCCGGCTGGCGCGTGCGTCCGTTCGATCGTGCCCGCGATGACCTGTGGGATGCCGCCTGGGGCGCCGATATCATCGTGAACGGCTGGAACCCGCCTTATCCGCACTGGGCGCGCGAGTTGCCGGGCCAAGCCGCCCGGATCATCGAGGTGGCCAAGGCCACAGGCGCAACGGTGCTGATACCGGGGAATGTCTACCCCTTTGGCGAGGGTGCGCCGGCGCTCTTCGGCCCTGACACCCCCCATGCGGCCACCAACACGCTGGGCCGCCTGCGGGCGGAGATGGAAGCCGCCTACCGCGCTTCGGGCGTGTCGACCATCGTGCTGCGCGCGGGCGACTACCTGGATACCGAGCCGTCAGGCAACTGGTTTGACAAGGTGATGTCCGCGGGGCTGAGGCAGGGTGTGTTCACCTACCCCGGTCCCACCGACCAGCCCCATGCCTGGGCCTTCCTGCCCGATGTGGCGCGGGCCGCCGTGGTGCTGGCCGAGCGTCGGGAGAGCTTGCCGACCTTCGTCGATATCCCCTTTGCTGGCTACACGCTGACCGGGGCCGAGTTGCACGGCGCGCTTGAGCGGGCCTCGGGCGGGCGGCTGGCCCTGAGGCACATGCCGTGGTGGCCGCTCAGGCTCGCGGCGCCGTTCTGGCCGCTGGGTCGGCACCTTGTGGAAATGTCTTACCTCTGGCGCAAGCCGCATGGGCTGGACCCAGCCCCGCTGGCTGCGCTGTTGCCGGAGTTTCGCGTTACGCCGTTGGCCGAGGCGCTGGCCTCAGCGATCCAGCACCAGATCGATCCAGACGAGCCGGTGGCGCGAGGCCGCGCGCGCCGTGGCAAGGCTCAGCCCGTTTAGCGGCGCGCCCTCCTCAGGCCAGAGCACGCCCGCAGCGGCGAGTGTAAGGCCAGCCTGCGGCAGAAGGTAATCCACCCGCAGGTTGCCGGGCCCGTCCCAATCCACGGTGTCCTGCGCAGGCGGACCGCGATGCCCTGGATCGGCCTCGGCCCGCCCGCCCGGGCCTTCGGGGGCCGGATCCTGCAACGGCCCGGCAAGGAGCGCGCCGAACACATCCCGCAGGCCTTCGCCATCCACCGGGTCCACGTTGAGTCGGCCCGCGACCACTGCGGGCCCGCCCGGTGGCCCGCCGAACGCGCCGTCGAGATAGGCCTGCCACAGCCGCAGCTCATCCTGGGCGCGCCGACCGTTTCGATCTTCGGGGCCGTCGAACACCGGCGGCGTTGCCGAGACGGCTAGGAGGTGCAATGGACCGCCTTGCACCAGGACCGGCACGTCCCAATGGGCAACTGAAGACAGGCGGTGGACGCTTGCGGCGGCCTCGGAGGCAAACCAGGGGTCGCCGCCCGGCAAATCTCGCCAGAGCACATCGGTCAATTCAGTGACCGCGCCGAGCGGGTAGCGGCTGAGAACGGCCATGCCGCCCTCGCCGGGGAAACGCCCGAAGCCCTGTGCATCTTCCGGCTCCTCCAACCGCCCGTCGCCATCGAGATCGAGCCCGGTGCGCAGCCCGGTGTTGCCGGGTGCGGTGAAGCGGTGGGGATAGGGCGCGCCCGCCTCCTCCAGCCGGGTGGCGAGCGCCTCCAGCGTGGCGCCGGTGCCATCCATGTCGATGCCGGTGAGCAGCAGCACATCGGCGTCAGCCGTGCGGATTACTTCCACCACCGCATCCACCTGCGCGTCGCCCCGGGTGATATCACGCAACAGCAGGCCGGGCCCCTTGCGGGTAAGCTCGGGAGAGAAAGTGGCCAGCCGCAGAGTTTCTGCGCGGGCCGGAGATGTTGTCAGGAGGGCCGCAAGCGCGGCGAAGATCAGGCGGCGGCCAGAGTGTCGGCGACGTCGCCGCCGGCCTTGGCCTCGCTCGTGCGGCGGCGCTTTTGCTCGATCATCGAGGCGATGCGCCCCATGGCGATGCCACGCATGAAGAGCGAGGAAGGAAGGAATGCCCATGCCGCCATCGTCCAGATCAGGGTTTGCGGGGCCTCCATGGCAAGCGGGCTGAACACCACTGCCGCCATCTTGGCCACCGCCGGTGCGATGAAGGGTAGCAGGAAACCGAGGGCGATGTTGAGCCTTGCGTCGCGGTGGAGACGATCCACCACGTCGCCTCCCGTGGTGGGGTCGAAGGTGGGCAGGTTGACCCAGACGTTGAAGGCACCCGAACGCGTGGGCCATCCCCCGGCGCGGATGTAGATCACGAAGATCGCAAGCGAGATCAGCGAGGTGAGATAGGCGATGCCCGCCGCGGCGCGGACGAGATCCACGTGCTCGGGGCTCACCGAGGCCGGGAGGCTGAGAAGCACAAGCTGGACCGGGCTGTAGGGAAAGTCGATGATATCGCCGATGAGCTGGCCAACCGCACCGGTAAACACCGTCAGCGCGTTGTCGTCGACCTGGCCACGGCAGAGCATGGTCAGCAGAAAGACGGTGATGAAGAGCGACCCGAAGCGCAACCGGTTGAACGGCGGAGCATCGCGGAACTCGACGAGGCTGGGGTAGTTCGAGGCGTATTCAAAAAGGGTAAGGCCCGCGGCAAAAAGGGCCAGCAGCGCGGTGACCTGCGCTGCATCCGGGCCGATCCGGGGCACAAGCAGAGAGGGCATTGCGATCAGCAATGCCACCAAGCCTGCGCGCACCAAGGCGCCTGTGATCCGTGTGATCACTGCTCGATCCCTTTCCCACGGCCGGCCTCGGTGCATTGCCAAAGGCCCGTTTCCGCGGTGTTCCGCCGATTGTGGCGGTATGCCTCAACTTTGCCCAATTTTTGCCGTCTTTCATTAGCCGCTACAAGCTTCGGTTAAGGTTAACGAAATCAATTTGGCGGTTTCGCGGGCCAACTGGTGCGGCTTTGCATCAAATTGCTGGCAGAAAGGTGGCGAGGCATCGCGTTCACGCAACATGTTGTATGTGCGGCAAAACTCGCCCCAACGAACGTGTTAACGACCTTCGATTGAGACACGATTTAGTTGAATCACCGAAGAAAAAGCCAACCGGAGCGTTTGGCAGCGCATGCGTCCATGGGCCTGCCCGGTTGTGGACCTGTTGCGCAGAGTTCTGCCATCGACGGCAGCAGGACGCCGGTGACGCAGCGGGCCTGGCCCGCACGTATTGACATGGATCAACTCACATTCACGAATATGAATGTATAAGTTGATGGACTCATCAAGGAGACGTCACGATGCAAACCCAACCTCGCACGGGCTACGTGCCCCTCTACTTTCTCGCCGCCCTCGGTGCCGGTGGCCTCATGGTCACCTTCTTTCTCTACCTGATGTTCTGGGTGCCCCACCCCGGCCAGTCGGTGCCGGTGTTCAAAGATATCACCCGCGCCTTCTCCGCCGGCACGCCGCTGCAACAGGCCATGATCGTGGCGGCCTGGGCAGGCATCGCGGGGTTTGCGCTGCTGATGTTCCGCTCGCTGGCGTGGAATCTTCGTACGCTGGCCGCCTATCGCCGCACTGAAGGCCATGACAAGCTGATGGCCTCGAACGCAGGCTCACAGCTCCTGGCGGTGCCGCTGGCGCTGGCCATGGCGGTGAACGGCGGCTTCATCCTCGGCCTCGTCTTCGTGCCGGGGCTCTGGGGCGTGGTCGAATATCTCTTCCCTCTCGCCATGATCGCCTTCACCGCCATCGGGGCCTACGGCCTCAAGCTCTATGGCCGTTTCCTTGCCGAACGGCTGGGCAAGGGCGGAATCGACTGCGCCGCCAACAACAGTTTTGCCCAGACCCTGCCGGGCTTCGCCTTCGCCATGGTCGGCGTCGGCCTCGCCGCCCCTGCCGCGATGAGCACGGTGAAAGCCACGGTGGCGGTGTCGATCATGCTGTCGAGCTTCTTCATCCTGCTGGCGCTGGTCATCGCGCTTGTCACCATGGTGATGGGCCTGCGCGCGATGATGGAGCATGGCGCCAATGCCGAGGCCGCGCCGACGCTGCTGATCGCCATTCCGCTGCTGACGGTCGTCGCCATCGCCTGGCTGCGGCAGGCCCACGGGCTGCATGTGCACTTTGACGTGCACGGCGGCCCTGCCTCGAGCTTCCTGATGCTGCTGCCACTGCTGGCGCTGCAACTCGTCACCGCGCTCTTCGGGCTGACCGTGCTGCGGGCGCAGGGCTACTTCGCCCGCTTCATCTCCGGCCCCGAGCGCTCGCCCGCCAGTTATGCGCTGGTCTGCCCCGGCGTGGCGCTTTCGGTGATGCTCCAGTTCTTCGTCAACAAGGGCCTCGTCGGTGCGGGCGTGATCGAAAAGTTCAGCGCCGTCTATTGGGCCGCTACCGCCCCCGCGCTGATGCTGCAACTGGCGACCATCGCGCTGGTGCTGAAGCTCAACGCCAAGCACTTCGGAGGTGAGAAGACCCCGGTTGCCCTCGCAGCCTGAGACGCACCATAAAAGCAAAGGGGGCCACGCAGGCCCCCTTTTTCGTGTCTCGTGGCAGGCTCAGACCCAGGGCCGCGCCTGCGCCGCCTTCTCCTCGAAGGCCTCGATGCTGGCGGATTTTTCCAGCGTCAGGCCGATGTCATCAAGCCCGTTCAGCAGGCAGTGCTTCCGGAAGGGGTCGATGTCGAAGGTTACCTTGCCACCATCGGGGCCGGTGATTTCCTGCGCTTCGAGGTCGACAGTGACAACGGCGTTCGCCCCGCGCTCGGCGTCGTCCATCAGCTTGTCGACATCTTCCTGCGGCAGCACGATCGGCAGGATGCCGTTCTTGAAGCAGTTGTTGTAGAAGATGTCGGCGAAGCTGGTGGAGATCACGCAGCGGATGCCGAAATCGAGCAGCGCCCAGGGGGCATGCTCGCGCGAGGAGCCGCAGCCGAAGTTGTCACCCGCCACGATGATCTGCGCATCGCGATAGGCCGGCTTGTTCAGCACGAAATCCTCGATCTCGTTGCCCTGCCGGTCATAGCGCATCTCGTCGAAGAGGTTCACGCCCAGCCCTTCGCGCTTGATCGTCTTCAGAAAGACCTTGGGGATGATCATGTCGGTGTCGATATTCACCAGCGGCATGGGCGCCGCGATGCCGGTGAGCTTGTCGAATTTTTCCATTACATCATCTCCCGAACGTCGGTCAGCTTTCCAGTGATCGCCGCCGCTGCCGCCATGCCGGGGCTGACGAGGTGGGTGCGGCCCTTGTAGCCTTGGCGGCCCTCGAAGTTGCGGTTGGAGGTGGAGGCGCAGCGCTCGCCCTCGGACAGCTGATCGGGGTTCATTGCGAGGCACATCGAGCAGCCCGCGAGGCGCCATTCGAAACCGGCGTCCTTGAAGATGTCGGCCAGGCCCTCTTCCTCGGCCTGGGCGCGGACCAGACCGGAGCCGGGCACCACCATGGCGCGCATGCCCTCCTTGATCTTCTTGCCCTTCACGATGGCCGCCGCGGCGCGAAGGTCTTCGATCCGGCCGTTGGTGCAGGAGCCGATGAACACCGTGTCGATGGCGATGTCCGAGAGCTTCTGCCCCGGGGTCAGGCCCATGTACTCGATGGAGCGCTTGGCCGCTTCGACCTTGCCGCCGGTGAAGCTGGACGGGTCGGGCACCACCTCGGTGATCGGCAGCACGTCTTCGGGGGAGGTGCCCCATGTTACCACCGGGGCAATGTCTTCACCGCGGATCGTCACCACCTTGTCGAAATGCGCGCCCTCGTCGGTGTAGAGCGTCTTCCACCAGTCCATGGCGGCCTCCCATTGCGCACCCTTGGGCGCGTGGGGGCGGCCTTTGACATACTCAAAGGTCGTCTCGTCCGGCGCTATGAGGCCGGCGCGGGCGCCGCCTTCGATGGCCATGTTGCACACGGTCATCCGGCCTTCCATCGAGAGCGACTGGATAGCCTCGCCGCAATATTCGATCACGTGGCCGGTGCCGCCTGCGGTGCCGGTCTTGCCGATGACGGCGAGGGTGATGTCCTTGGCGGTGACGCCCGGCGCGAGCTTGCCGGTGATCTCCACCTTCATGTTCTTCGATTTCTTTTGAATCAGCGTCTGGGTGGCCAGCACATGCTCCACCTCCGAGGTGCCGATGCCGTGGGCCAGCGCCCCGAAGGCGCCGTGGGTGGCGGTGTGGCTGTCACCGCAGACCACCGTCATGCCCGGCAGGGTCCAGCCCTGCTCGGGGCCGACGATGTGCACGATGCCCTGCCGCACGTCGCTGACAGGGTAGTAGTGCACGCCGAAGTCCTTGGCGTTCTTGTCGAGCGCGGCCACCTGGATGCGGCTGTCTTCCGTCATCTGGCTGGGGTCGTCGCGGCCCTCGGTGGTGGGCACGTTGTGATCGGGCACGGCGATGGTCTTGTCGGGCGCGTGCACCTTGCGGCCCGCCATACGGAGGCCTTCGAAAGCCTGGGGGCTGGTGACCTCGTGCACGAGGTGCCGGTCGATATAGAGCAGGCAGGTGCCATCTTCGGCTTCATGGGCCAGATGGGCATCCCATATCTTGTCATACAGTGTCTTGGGGGACATGCGGTCCTCTCCCTTGATATGCGTGGGGGTTCGAATGCGGAGGGCGCGCGGGTGGCGCCGCGCCTCATAGGGAGGCGAGGATCGTCAGGGTTGCGCCGAAGAACCGCCACGGCAGGCGGGCCCGGTCATCCATATCGAAAACCACTCTCATGCGCCGGGAGATACACCCGCCCGCCCCTTGCGGCAAGGGGTCTCACGGCTTCGGGACGGCCTCCAGCAGGTCACCGGGCTGGCAATCGAGCACTTCGCAGATGCGCGCAAGCGTCTCGAAGCGGATGCCCTTCACCTTGCCAGACTTCAGCAGGCTGATGTTCTGCTCGGTGATGCCCACGTGCTCGGCCAGCTCGCGGCTCTTCATCTTGCGCATGGCCAGCATCACGTCGAGCCGCACGACGATCTCCATCAGATGAAGCCCCGGTTCTCTTCGGCCACCACGGCGGCCTCGCGCATGGCCCAGCCGATCACCACCATCAGCCCGCCCGCAAGCACCTGCCCCAAGTCGGCGCCCTCCAGCGAGATCGTCAGCACACGCTCACCGGGCGGGTTGGCAAGGCTGGCCAGCATGATTTGAAGCGGGCGGGTGACGAGTTCCAGCGCGACGGCCACCAGCAGCCCCGCGCCGATCCGCAGGATATGGCGCGCGCAGGCCTCGGTGAGGGTTTCGCCCGCCGCGTAGCGCCCGAAGAGCCGGGCCATCTCCCGCAGGAGATAGAGCATCGCCAGCGCTGGAAGAGCGCCCAGCGCGGCCACGCCGGCGCGGTGCAGAGGAGCCAGAGCGCGCTCCGGTGCGATTCCGGCGGCGCGGCGCATCTCCTCGGGCAGATCCGAGAAGGCGATGCCCGCTACGAGGGCCACGGCCAGAATTGCCATGGCAACACAGGTGAGAACCCGGAGAACCGACGCCCAACGGCGCACAGGAGCAGGACCAGCCATCAGAAAACCTCTTTTCACAGCGATTACTTATCGTATTACAATAACTTCATCTCGAATCAAGGAAAATCACCATGCGCCACCTCTTCGCGGCCCTCTGTCTCGCCGCAATGCTCCCCGCCTGTACCACGCTCAACCCGGTGACAGCCGCGCGCCTCTCCCGGATGAACCCGCTCACAGCCGATCCGGCGGCCATCGCTGCGCGGCTCACCTTGCCCGAGGGGCTGGCGGTGCGCCCCGGAAGCGCGATCCTCACCATCTCTGCAGAGCGGAAGGCCACGGGTGAAGCCTTCACGCATGCCTTTGCGCTCGAACAACGGGGCTCCACGTGGCGGCTCTCCCCGGCCGATGTTCAAACGCTGCGCGTCGCGCAGGCAGAGGCGGCGCGCTGGAAGGAGGAAGCGCCCGACGAAACGACGGGCTCGATTCAGCTCAGCCTCGGCGGCTGCGCCGTTGACGAAGGGCCGCACCCCGAGGCCACCGTTGCCGCCGATCTGAGCCTCGATGGCGGTGCCAGCTACGCGCCGTTGATCCGCGGCGTTCCGGTCGCCAGGATCGCGGCAGCGGCAGGCCCGGAGGCCCCCCTGCCCGCCTGCCCGTAACGCGGGGCCACCTGCGATTTTTCCCGCAAGCGCACGTACTTGCCCGACAGGCCGGACGCGTGCCACCATGCCAAGGAGGAGAGGGCTGGATGGACCCAGAAGACCAGACCGAGCAGATAGAGGCGTTGCAGCAGCACTTCACCGGGCTGCTGGGCATGGCCGAGACCTTCCTGCGCTCGATGCTTCAGCCCTGGCGGCTTTACCAGATCGCCATCGTCGTGGCGCTCTTCGCCGCCGCATGGGTGATCCGCAAGTGGGTCTCACCGCGCCTGAGGGCCTGGATGCGCACGCTGGAGGGACGGCCGAAGTGGCAGCTGCGGGTGCTGCTGGTGCTGGAGCAAAGGCTGACGCTGATCTTTTTCGTCGCCCTGTCCTGGGGAACCTTCTGGATCATGCAGGAGGTCACCTGGCCTTCGCGCAGCTACATGATCGGGATCGTCGCCACCATCGCCACCGCGTGGCTGCTCATCGGGCTGGCGACGCGCTTCATCCGCAATCAGTTTCTCCGCCGGGTGGTGCGCTGGGGCGCGTGGATCTGGGTGACGCTCTATTTCCTCGGCCTCTGGGAAGGCGCCTCGGACCTGATGGAAAGCGTGGCGCTGGAGGTGGGCGAGTTCCGCCTGTCGGTGCTGGGCCTGCTGAAAGCGCTGATCATCACCGGGTTGCTGTTTTTCTTCGCCCGCGTGGTGCATCGCGGCGCACAGGGCAAGATCCGCGCCAACAAGGACATCTCGCCCTCGATGCAGGAGCTGATTGTCAAGGTCTTGCAGATCGTGCTCTTCGGCGCTGCCTTCTTCCTCGGCCTCAAGGCCGTGGGCTTCGATCTCACCGGCCTTGCCGTGCTCTCCGGTGCCATCGGCATCGGCCTCGGCTTCGGCCTGCAAAAGGTGGTCTCCAACCTCGTGTCGGGCGTCATCATCCTGCTCGACAAGTCGATCAAGCCGGGGGACGTGATTTCGCTGGGCGATACCTTCGGCTGGATCAACAGCCTCGGCGCGCGCTACGTCTCGGTCGTCACCCGCGACGGCAAGGAATACCTGATCCCGAACGAGGATCTCATCACCGGGCAGGTGGTGAACTGGTCGCATTCCAACGATTTCGTCCGGCTCGATATCTTTTTCGGCACCGCCTATCACGACGATCCACACGAGGTGCGCAAGATCGCCATCGAGGCGGCCAAATCGGTGGACAGGGTGCTGTCGTGGCGCCCGCCGGTGTGCCACATCATCGGCTTCGGCGACAGCTCGGTGGATTACATCCTGCGGTTCTGGATCGAAGATCCGACGGGCGGGCTGACCAACATTCGCGGCAACGTCTTCCTCGCGCTCTGGGATGCCTTCAAGCAGAACAATATCTCAATTCCCTTCCCGCAGCGCGAAGTCCGGATGCTGGAGGATCACGACCCCTCGCAGCCCGCCGATGCGGTGGCAAAGGAGGCGGCGGGCAAAGCCGACTGACCGCCAATTGAGCGGGTGTGCCTGCACGGAATCAAGCCGAAGGCGCCGTGCAGCGCCGACCCGCCCCCCGGGGCGGCGCTTCGTTGAAGTCATGGCGACCTCTGAGGTCAGATGAGCACTGCACCATAAAGCGCACCCGCACATTTGTTGCATGCGCCATCCCACGGGTCGGCGCTGCACGGCTTAGGCGCTGCGCTCCGGCGGCCAGGGGCGCTGGTCCTCGGCGGCGATCCAGGCCTGCACCCAGTCGGGCAGGGCCTTGCCCGGATGATCCGCGAGGCCCAGCTCCTCCATCACCTCCACCGGCGGCACGATCCCCGCCTTCCCTGTCACCGCAGACCGAAACACCGCCTGCCCGCAGCAGGTTTCGCCACGCCACATGCTCTGCTCGATGTAGATGAACCGGTGATCCCAGCCAATCAGGCGGCTGTGCATCTCGAAGCGCTGGAAGGCGGTAATCCGGCGGCGGTAGCGCACCACAGAACCCGCGATGGTCAGGCCCCAGCGGTTGCGGCGCAGCACCGGGATCAGCCCGGCGCGGCGGGCCAGCGGGATGCGGCCGAGATCGTAGAGCGTGAGCGTGCGCCCGTTGTTCAACTCCATCCAGAAATCCAGATCCCACGGCCAGCAGCGGTGGTGGCTGATGTGGGTGCCGTCGAAGGGCAGCGGGGGCTGGCGGCCGGCGAGCCAGAGCTCCTTGGCCATGCGGATGAAAGGATACATGCGGCGCAAGGTGCCCCGCATGACCCCGGCGTCAACCGCGACGTCACGGCACGGTTAACCCGGTTGCAACCGGACCCGGGCATGAATACCTCTGTTGCGGCTCTAACAGAGGATGCCTGCCCATGCTGATGCTCTACCAATTGCTCGATCTCGTGCTCGGCGTGGTCTTCTTCATCATGCTGGCCCATGTGATCATGAGCTGGCTCATCACCTTTCAGATCCTCAACCTGCGCCAGCCCTTCGTCTACCAGCTCTGGGACGGGCTGAACCGCCTGCTGGAGCCGGTCTATCGCCCGATCCGTCGCGTGCTGCCCGACACCGGCGCGCTCGACCTCGCGCCACTCATCGCCTTCGTCGTGGTGATCGCCCTGCGCAACATCATCCTGCCCGGCCTCTTCTTCGGTTGAGCCGACTGGCTTGAAGCCCGCGCGCTGGCGGGGGTAAGGGAGGCCATGCCCGCGCCAGCTGACCTGCTCCACTCCGTCTTCGGCTTCCCCGAGTTCCGCCCGGGGCAAGAAGAGATCGTCGAGTCCGTGCTGGAAGGCGCGCCGACCCTGGCGATCATGCCCACCGGGGGTGGCAAATCGCTCTGCTATCAGCTTCCCGCGCTCTGCCGCGCCGGGGCCACTCTTGTTATCTCGCCGCTGATCGCGCTGATGCGCGACCAGGTGGCGGCGCTGCGCGGGCTCGGCGTGGAGGCGGGCGCCCTCTGCTCGGCCAATACCGAGGAAGAAACCGACGCGGTTTTCAGCGCCATCGACGCAGGCAGGCTGAAGATCCTCTACATGGCGCCCGAGCGGCTGCGCTCTTCAGGCACCGAGCGGCTGCTGCGCCGGGCGGGCGTGCAACTCATTGCCGTGGACGAGGCCCATTGTGTCAGCCAGTGGGGCCATGACTTCCGCCCCGATTACCTTGAAATCGGGCCCCTCTGCGCCCGCATGGGCGTGCCGCTTGCCGCCTTCACCGCCACGGCGGATGCGGAAACGCAGGAAGAGATCATAACCCGCCTGTTCGGCGGCACCCCGCCCCGCGCCTTCCTGCGCGGCTTCGACCGCCCCAACATCCGGCTGGCCTTCGAGGCAAAGGACAAGCCCCGAAACCAGATGCTGGCCTTCGCCGCCGCACGGCGCGGGCAGGCGGGCATCATCTATTGCGGCACCCGGGCGCGGACCGAGAGCATCGCCGCCGCGCTGGAGGCCGAGGGGCACAGCGCAGTAGCCTATCACGCCGGGATGGACCCGGAGCCGCGCCGTGAGGTGGAGCGCCGCTTTCAGGCCGAGGACGGGCTGATCGTGGTGGCGACGGTGGCCTTCGGCATGGGCGTGGACAAGCCCGATATCCGCTGGGTGCTGCATGCCGATCTCCCGAAGTCGATCGAGAGCTACTACCAGGAGATCGGCCGCGCGGGGCGCGACGGGCTGCCCGCCGACACGCTGACGTTATATGGCCCCGATGACATTCGGCTGCGCCGCTCCCAGGTCGACGAAAGCCTCGCCCCGCCGGAGCGCCGGGTGGCGGACCACGGCAGGCTCAACGCCCTCCTTGGCCTCGCCGAGGCGCAGGGCTGCCGCCGCAAGCTGCTTCTGGGCTACTTCGGCGAAGAGAGCGACGATTGCGGCAATTGCGACCTCTGCGAAAAACCGCCCGAGGTGTTCGACGGCACCGAGGCGGTCCGCATGGCCCTTTCTGCGGCGCTGCGCACTGGCGAGTGGTTCGGCGCAGGGCACCTGACCGACATCCTGCTCGGTATCGAGACCGACAAGGTGCGCCAGCGCGGCCATGCCGACCTGCCCACCTTCGGCGTGGGCAAAAAGCACAGCCGAAAGGTCTGGCAGGCGGTCTTCCGGCAGATGATGGGACTGGACCTGATGCGCCCCGACCCGGAGCGCCACGGCGCCCTGCGGATGACGGAAGGGGCCCGCCCCATCCTGCGGGGCGAGGCCAGCATCACCCTGCGCCGAGATTCGATTGCAAAGGCCGACACCGCCCGCCGCCCAGCGGTGAAGGCGCTGGTGAGTGAAGAGGATGCGCCGCTGCTCTCCGCGCTCAAGGCCAAGCGCCGGGCGCTGGCCGAGGCCCAGCGCGTGCCCGCCTATGTGGTGTTCCCCGACAGGACGCTGATCGAGATGGTCGAGCAGCGCCCGGCAACGCTGGACCAGATGGCGCATGTGAGCGGGGTCGGCGCCAAGAAGCTGGAGCGCTACGGCGCCGAGTTTCTGGCCGTCCTCACCGGCGAGGCCGCGCCCGAGCTGCACCCGGCCCGGCGCGAAATGGCGGCGCGCGGTCAGGGCGAGGCCTTCGACAGGCTACAGGCTGCGGCGCAACAGCTCTACCGGGGCGAAGACGGCACCGAAAAGCCGCTCTCCTGCGATACCGCGCTGCTGCGCCGGGTGGTCAAGGCCCATCCGGCGAACCTCGACGCGCTGGGCCGGGTGCAGGGAATGAGCGAGCGCCATCTGGACCGGTTCGGCTGGGCCTTTCTTACCGCACTGGCCTCCGAATAGCCAAGCGCTCGTCAACCGCCCCGACGGTTTCCTCGCCTTGGCGCGGGCGCGGCGAAGACGCCTCGAAGGGCGGATGAGCCGCCCCCTGTTTCCCTCGCCAACGTCCCCCGCTAAAAGCCCCACCATGCTTATCGTCATCTCCCCCGCCAAGCGGCTCGACTGGCAGCCGCGCGACATCGAACAAACGGCCCCGGCCTTTCCCGCAGACGCCGCCAAACTGGCCCGCGCGGGCGCGAAGCTCTCGCGGCCCGCGCTGCAAAAGCTCATGGGCATCTCGCCCGACCTCGCCAAGCTGAACCAGGAGCGGTTCCGCGCCTTCGCGCCCGAGCCGGACGCCGAGGCCACCCGCCCCGCCGCGCTGGCCTTCGCGGGCGATACCTACACCGGCCTCGAGGCCGCATCGCTGGATCCGGAAGAGATGGACTGGGCGCAGGACCGCCTGCGCATCCTGTCGGGCCTCTACGGGCTGCTGCGCCCTCTGGACGCGATCCAGCCCTACCGGCTGGAAATGGGCTCTCGTCTGAAGGTGGGGCGCGCGAACAGCCTCTATGCCTATTGGGGAGACAGGCTGGCGGCGCAGCTTGCCGAACAGGCGAAGGCCCTTGGCACCGATACGCTCGTCAACTGCGCGAGTCAGGAGTATTTCGGCGCGGTGGACCCTGCGGCGCTTGGCGGGCTGAATGTCGTGACGCCGCGCTTCCTTGAGGAAAAGGTAGGCGGGCCGAAGCAGGTCAGCTTCTTCGCCAAGCAGGCCCGGGGCGCGATGGCGCGTTTCGTCGTGCAGCACCGTCTGCTGGACCCGGTTGCGCTTGAGGGCTTCGACACCGGCGGCTACCGCTTCCGCCCCGACCTCTCGGAGCCCGGCCAGCCCACCTTTTCGCGGCCCGACACCACCGCCTGACCTCCACCGCGCCGGGCGGGCCTAGATGGCCTCGACCTGTGCCGCTTTGCCCGGCGCTGCCGAACCCGGCTCTTGCAGCGCTGCCGCAGGCGGATCGAATGGCTCCACGCCCGCGGGGCAATGGATTGCGATCTGTTCGTGGATCAGCTGTTTCTTCAGCGGTTTTGTCAGGTAATGGTCCAGCCCGGCGGCGAGGATCTCTTCGCCGTCACCGGCCATGGCGTGGGCCGTCATGGCCACCACCGGCACGCGGGGCCAACCCCGCTCCTGTTCCATGGCGCGGATTGCGCGGGTGGCGGCCTTGCCGTCGAGTTCGGGCATGGAAATATCCATGAACACAAGGTCCGGGCGTTCGGCCTCGTAGCGTTCCACCGCCTCGCGACCGTTCTCGGCGAAGGTCAGCTCCAGCGTCAGACTCTGCAGCATCTTGGAGAAGACCAGCCGGTTGGTCTTGTTGTCCTCGGCCGCCAGCACCCGGAGGATGCGGGCCGGTTCGGGCGCTGCGGGCGCGGGCGTGCACGCCTGCGCCTCGGCCTCCCGGCCTGCTTGCACGGGCCGAAACCGCAACGGGGGATGCGCGAGAGAGGCATAGACCTTGGCCATCTCCGCGTTCCCGTAGGGGTAATTCAGAACGTGATCTACCCCGCTCCCGGCCAGGGCCGACCGCACGCCGCTTTCCCCCTGCCGCACCACGCAGAGGATCTGGCTTCGCGGCGCGCGCGCGCGCACCTCGCGGAAAATCTCGGTAGCCTCTCCGGCACAGAAATCGCTGTCGATCACGACAAGGTCGGGCTCCGCCCCCTCTGACAGGATGCTGCGCAGCACGTCGGGCGCGCGGGCCACTTCGATATCGAGCCCGGTCAGGGCCGACCGGGCCCGCGCCACTCGCAGCCCGGCCTTCGAGGCGGTGGCGACGACGACGCGGGGCGCCTCGCCCTGCGGCCAGGGGCCACGCCCGCTGGCCGGTGCCTCTGCCTCCAATGCGAGATCAACGGTGAAGGTCGTGCCCTGTTCCTGCTCGGAAACCAGACCGATGCGGCCCCCCATCAGCTCGACCAGCTGGCGGGTGATGGCAAGGCCAAGGCCGGTGCCCTCGAAGCTGCGGTTCTTGTCATCCTGCACCTGGTTGAACTGGCCAAAGATATGCTCTCGCATGCTTTCGGGGATGCCGATGCCGGTGTCTTCCACCTCGATCTGGAAGCCCCAGAGCCACCCCGACGCCGATGGCGGCGCGGCCCGCACGCCGATCCGGACGAAGCCCTCCTCTGTAAACTTGATCGCATTGCCCAACAGGTTCACCACCACCTGGCGCAGCCGCTTCGGGTCGGCAGTGACCTGCACCGGCGCATTGGGCGCGTAATCGAGCAGCAGGTCGAGCCCGCGCTCGCGCGCCACGGGGAGCGACAGGGTGACCACCTCGCAGAGCATGGCCTCGAGATCGAAGGGCTCGGGGAAGAGCTCCAGCTTCTCGGCCTCGGCGCGGGAAAAATCGAGCACATCGTTGATGATTTCCAGCAGGGCCTCGCCCGAGTTTCGGATGGTGCGGATGAAAAGGGCCTGCTCCTCGTCAACCTCGGTATCCAGCAGCAGGTCGGCCATGCCGACGACGCCGTTCATCGGCGTGCGCAGCTCGTGGCTCATCTTTGCGAGGAAGGCGGATTTGGCGCGGGTTGCCGCCTCGGCAGCGTCGCGCGCCTTCTTCAGCTCTCTCTGTCGCCGCATCTCGCCCGTCACGTCGATGCCGAGGCACACCATGTCGCCATTGGCGCTGCGCCTGTCATGCAGGCGCAAATGCCGGCCGTCCCATGTGCGAATGGTGATGTCCGGAATGTCGGGCGTGTCCCAACGGTCGAGCATGGCGGTGATCCAGTCTCCGGGAGATTGCTCGCCCGGGTCCACCAGCCCCTCCTCGATCATCAGGCGGAGCATGTCCATGTAGGTGAGGCCGGGGCGCACGGCCTCCAGCCCGTCGAAGACAGCGAGCCAGGCGTTGTTGGCTGCCACCAGCCGGTCTTCGGCATCGAAGACGGCAAAACGGTCTGTGATCGTTTCAACCGAATCCCACAGCCGACGCTCGGCGATCGTCACCGCCTTTTCGGCCTTCTCCAGGTTGGCGCGGGTTTCCTGCGCCACGCCCTTCATCGTTTCGGCCTCTTCCTTCAGCGCATGGGCCTGCGCGCGGGTGGTGGCCACCACCTCGCGCTGTGCGATGATCGTATCGGACAGCTTGAGCGCATGATCCGAGAGCTTGCGATTGGCCGCCATCAGCTCGCGGCTCTTCAGCTCAAGCATCCGCTCGGCGGCAAGGCGGCCCCGCCGCTCCCTTGCCAGCTTGTCCGTCAGTGACATCGCATGCTCCCGTCCGCCCGGCGGCCCTGGGAATCATGGTTAAGGCACGCCCTGTGAAGGTTCTGCCCCGATACAGTTTAAACTGTCTTAATCAGACAAAGACCGTTCACTTCGCCGCGCCGCTACTGGACTCGGGATGTGGGCGCGTGTCACCATCGACAAGGATTCATCGCATTTCAGATCCGAGGTCATTTCCCATGCGTCGCATACTCGCGCCCCTCCTCTGCCTTCTTGCCATCGCCGCCACCGGCCTGCCTGCAACAGCCCAGCAGGGGCCCGCCGGGCCCGCGCCCATCCCCGAGCGCAGGCTGGTGCCGGAAAAGGACGTGGATTTTTACGGCGCCGATCTGCGCGCGCTCTTCGACACCACCTATGACGCCTGCCGCACCGCCTGCATGGCCGATGCCGCCTGCACCGCCTTCACCTTCAATGCGCGCTCGAACTCGTGCTTCCCCAAGCGCGCGGTGGAGCGCCGCGAGCCTTACCAGGGCGCGCAATCGGCGACCGTCATCACCGAACCCGAGGGCCGCATCACGCAGGCCCGCGCCCGGGCCGAGGCGCTCGACTTCCTGCGCTCCGGCGACCTGACCAACGCGCGCAACTTCGCCGATGGCATGGCCGCGCTGCACTCGCCCGCAGGCTGGTCACTCGACCGGCTGGAGGCAGGCGCGCTGGAGGCGGCGCGCAACGGCAATCTGCGCGAAGCGATGGTTTGGATCGGCCCGGCCATCGTGCTGGCCGACCGCGACGATCAGTGGATCGACTATGCTCGCTATGCCCTCGACGCCCGGGCCGAGAACAACACCAGTTCGCGCAAGCGCCAATATGAGCGCCGGGCTCTGAATGCCGCCATCAACGGCTACCTGCGCGCCGACAGCGCCGCCGACCAATCCGGCGCGCTCACCATTCTGGCTTCCGCGCTGGAGCGTGCCGGGCGCGGGCGCGACATGATCCCCGCCCTGCGCCTCGCGCAATCCACCCTGCCCAGCCCCGCCACCCAGGCCGCGCTGGATGACGCGCTGGGCAAATACGGCTTCCGCGTGACCGACCATCAGGTGGACCCGAACCCCGCCGTGCCGCGCGTCTGCGCCACCTTCTCCGAGCGGCTGGCCGAAAGCGGCACCGATTATGCGCCCTACGTGCAGCTCCACGGCACCTCCTTCACCGCCGAGCCCTCGGGCAACCAGCTGTGCATCGAGGGCCTCACCCACGGCGAGCGCTACCGCGTGGTGCTGCGCGCGGGCCTGCCCTCGGCCTCCGGCGAGAAGATGATCAAGGATGTCGAGCTGTCGTTCTACGTGCGCGACCGCGATCCGCAGGTGCGCTTTCCGGGCCGGGCCTATGTGCTGCCCAAGACGGCGGATGCGGGCATTCCCATCGTCACCGTCAACACCGAGGAGGTGGACCTCACCCTCAACCGCGTGTCCGACCGCAACCTGCTGCGTGTCATCCAGGAAAGCTACTTCGGCCGCCCGCTGAACGAGTGGGAGGAAGACTATTTCGACGGCGACATCGCCGAAACCGTCTGGGAAGGCACCGGCCACATGGAGCGGCGGCTGAATGAGGATGTCACCACACGCCTGCCGATGGCCGAGGCAATCTCTGACCTGCCGCCGGGCGTCTATGCGCTGAAGGCCGCGATCCGGGGGGCCGACCCCTATGAAAACCCTGCGGCCACCCAATGGTTCGTGATCTCCGACATCGGCCTTGCCTCGATGTCGGGCGCGGACGGGCTACACATCTTCACCCGCTCGCTCACCTCCGCCGACCCGATGGAGGGCCTCACCGTGACGCTGCTCTCTCGTTCAAACCGCGAGCTGGGCACCACCACAACCGACGCGCAGGGCTATGCCATGTTCGAGCCCGGCCTGACCCTTGGCCGGGGCGGCGCGGCCCCCGCGATGGTGCTGGTGAAGAACGGCGAGGAAGACATGGGCTTCCTCTCGCTCACCGATCCCTCCTTCGACCTCTCCGACCGCGGCGTCGAGGGCCGCGCGCCTGCGGGCGCGGTGGATGCCTTCATGACGACGGATCGGGGCGCCTATCGCGCGGGTGAGACCATCTACACCACGGCGCTGGTGCGCGACGCCACCGCCACGGCGATTGACGGCCTGCCGCTCACCGCCATCCTCACCCGCCCCGACGGGGTGGAATATGCCCGCCACTTCTCCAACGGCGGGGTGAACGGCGGCCATGTCTTCTCCATGCCCACCTCGGGCGTGGTGCCGCGCGGGGCGTGGAATATCGCGCTCCATGCCGACCCGAAAGCCCCGCCGATTGCGACCAAGACGGTGTTGGTGGAGGATTTCCTGCCCGAGCGCATCGACTTTTCCATCGAGGTGCCCACCGAGGGGCTGACGGAGGGCGAGGCCACGGCAGACGTGGAGGTGCGCTACCTTTTCGGCGCCCCGGGCGCGGGCCTGCCGGTGGAAGGCGAGTTGCGCATCGCGCCGCGCCGCCAGCTTGAGGGCTTCCCGGGTTACCACTTCGGCACCGCGAACAACGGCACAGGTCCAAAGACCTCCTGGCTCAACAGCGCCACCACGGACGACAACGGGATGGCCCAGCTTGAGCTGACCATGCCCGACGAGATGGAGGGCTTCGACGGCCCCATCGAGGCGCGGTTGACCGTGCGCGTCGCCGAGGGCTCGGGTCGCCCGGTGGAGCGCCGCGAGGCGGTGGTCACAGGCCCCGGCAAGCCGATGATCGGCATCAGGCCCGCCGCAGACGGCGTTGTGCCCGAAGGCACCGAAGCCGCCTTCTCCGTCATCGCGCTGGGGGCCGACCTTGCCCCCACCGAGATGCAGGTGAAGTGGACGCTGAACCGCGTGACCCGCCGCTATCAGTGGTATTCGGAATACGGCGCGTGGAACTGGGAGCCGATCACCCGGCGCGAGCGCATCGCCGTGGGCGAGGGCAGCCTGGGCGCGGCGCCGCTGGAGGTGTCCGGCGTGGTGGACTGGGGCAGCTACGAGCTGGTGGTGGAGCGCCTTGACGGTGAATTCACCTCGGCTTCCTACGAGTTCTACGCGGGCTGGTATGCGCCGGTGGATGTGTCGAGCACGCCCGACACGCTGGAGGTGTCGCTGGACGCCGAAAGCTACAAGCCCGGCGACACCGCCACCCTGCGGATCGTGCCGCGCTACTCCGGCAAGGCGCTTGTCACCGTGGTCTCCAACCGGCTGATCGACATGAAGACCGTCGAGGTGGAGGCCGAGGCCGACACGCTGGTGCAGCTTCCGGTCACGGACGACTGGGGCGCAGGCGCCTATGTGACGGCCACGGTGATCCGCCCGATGGACCTGGCCGACAAGCGGGGCCCGGCCCGTGCGCTGGGCCTCAGCCATGCCAGCGTGGACCCGGGAGCCAAGCAACTTGCCGCCAGTTTCGAGGTGCCTGCCGAGATTCGCCCGCGTGGCCCGCTCGATGTGGCGCTGAAGGTGGAGGGTGTGGCCCCGGGCGACACCGCCCACGTGACAATCGCGGCTGTCGACCAGGGCATTCTCAACCTTACAGGCTTCACCCCGCCCGACCCGTCGGGCCACTACTTCGGCCAGCGCCGCCTCGGCATGGGGATGCGTGACATCTATGGCCGCCTCATCGACGGGATGAACGGCGCAATGGGCGAAATCCGCTCGGGCGGCGACGCCAACGCCAATGCGGGGATGCAATCGCCGCCGCCGACCGAAGAGCTGGTGGCCTATTTCTCCGGCCCGCTCGAGGTGGGGGCTGATGGCTACGCCCGCACCAGCTTCGACATGCCGTCGTTCAACGGCACGGTGAAGCTGATGGCGGTGGCATGGTCCGACACGGGGGTGGGGCAGGCCTCGGCCGATGTGCTGGTGCGCGATCCGGTGGTGCTGCAGGCCTCGCTGCCGCGCTTCATGGCGCCGGGCGACGAAGGCCGGATGCTGCTAGAAATCACCCATGCCTCGGGCGAGACGGGCCAGATCGGCCTCGACATCACCGGCAATGGCGTGACCCTGCCTACCGGCGCGGCCTCCACGATGGACCTGGCAGAGGGCCAGACCATCCGCCTGCCGCTCACCGTCGTCGCCGGGCAGCCGGGCCTTGCCAAGGTGGATATCGCCCTGACGACTCCCGCGGGCGAGGTGCTGGACAAGTCGCTGAACCTGCCGATCCAGGTGAATGACCCTGAAATTTCGCGCACCTCCCGCTTCGAGCTGGCCTCGGGGCAGAACTTTGCCTTCACCCGCGATGTCTTTACCGGGCTCCAGCCCGGCACCGGCAAAGCCACGCTGGCGCTGGGGCCGCTGGGCCGGTTCGACGTGCCGGGCCTGCTCGCCTCGCTCGACCGCTACCCCTATGGCTGCACCGAGCAAACGACGTCGCGCGCCATGCCGCTGCTCTACTTCGACGAGGTGGCCCGCGCGATGGGGCTGGAGGAAAACGCCGACACCCGGCAGCGCGTGGAAGGGGCGATCACCCGCATCCTCGCACGGCAGTCGGCCTCCGGCAGCTTTGGCCTGTGGTATGCCGACAACGGCGATTTCTGGCTCGACGCCTATGTGACCGACTTCCTCAGCCGGGCACGTGCGCAGGGCTACGAGGTGCCGGCCATCGCCTTCCGAAACGCGCTGGACAACCTGCGCAACAAGGTCAACTACGCCTCCGACTTCGACGAGGGCGGCGAGGCGATTGCCTATGGCCTGATGGTGCTGGCGCGCGAGGGCGCGGCCTCGATGGGCGATCTGCGCTACTACGCCGACGTGAAAGGGGCCGCCTTCACCACGCCGCTGGGCGCGGCCCAGCTTGGCACTGCCCTGTCGCTCTACGGCGACCCGACGCGCGCAGATGCCATGTTTGCGCGCGCGGCGGCGCAGCTTGCCTCGGAGCCCACCGGACAGGAGGCGAGCTATTGGCGCGACGACTATGGCACCAAGCTGCGCGACGCTGCCGGGGTGCTGGCGCTTGCGGCAGAGGCCGGGAGCAACACCATCAACCGCGAGGCGCTATCGGTGCGGGTGACGGGGGCCAGCGGCTACCGCTCGACGCAGGAGAAGGTCTGGACACTGATGGCCGCCAAGGCGCTGATCGAGTCCGCCCCGCGTGACGGCTTCACCCGCAACGGCCAGCCCGTCTCCGGCCCGCTGGTCGAGGTGCTGGCCGACGAAACGGCAGCGCAGCCGGTGGATATCCGCAACGACAGCGGCGAGACCACCACGCTGACGCTGACCACCTTCGGCGTGCCGACCGAGCCCGAGCCCGCAGGCGGCAACGGCTACTCCATCACCCGCGAGTATTTCACCATGGACGGCATGGGCGTGGACCTTGGCGCCGTGCCCTCGGGCGAGCGCATGGTGGTGGTGCTCACCGTCACACCCTTTGGCCGCCGCGACGCACGGCTGATGGTGGACGATGCGCTGCCCGCGGGCTTCGAGATCGACAACCCCTCGCTGATCCGCTCCGGCGACATCCGCGAACTGTCGTGGCTGAAGACGACCGGCGCCGAGCACTCGGAATTCCGGCAGGAGCGCTTCCTCTCGGCGGTCAACTGGCGCTCGGACAAGCCCTTCAAGCTGGCCTATATCGTGCGCGCCATCTCGCCAGGCAGCTACCACCACCCGGCAGCCTCGGTGGAGGATATGTATCGCCCCGCCTTCCGCGCCCGCACCGATGCGGGCCGGGTGACGGTGGTGGAATAGGGCAGGAGACCGGTGAAGAGTGGCAAACCCCACGCCACCGCCCATTGGCGGCGGCTCGACCGGCCCGGGGAAGACAGCTGCCGCCTTGTCGAGGAGCCGGGCGGCTGGATGCTCTGCGGCCACGCCCGTTACGACCATGGCGGCCAGCGCACCGCGCTGGATTACGTGGTGCGCTGCAACGCCGCCTGGGAGGCGCAAACCGCCGATGTGACAGGCCTTGTCGGCGGCAAGGAGGTGGCCTGGCGCATGGCGCGCGGCCCGGTCGGCTGGTGTCTTGGCGATGGTCCGTCGCAACTGGAAGATTGCGTGGACATCGACCTGGCCTTCACCCCCGCCACCAACCTTCTGCCGCTGCGGCGGCTGGCCTTCGAGGGCACCGAGGAGGTGGCGGCCGCCTGGTTTCGCGAGGAAGATGACGGCAGGCTGGAGCGCCTGCCGCAGCGCTACACCCAGAAGGGCGCGGGCCGGTTCGGCTATGCCTCGCCCAATTTCAAGGCGGAGTTGAAGGTGCACCCCACCGGCTTCGTCACCCACTACCCCGGCCTCTGGGAGGGCACCGTCGATGTGGCGTGAGCGGCTCATGGGCCGACTGGCGGTTGTCACCGCCGTCGCCCTCTTCGCCCTGGCGCTGGGCCGCGACAAGCTCGACGGCTGGATCGAAGCCACCGTTCTGCCGCCGCTGGTGGCGGAAACCTCGCCCGAGGTGCTCGCCCGCGACGGCAGCCTGCTGCGGGCCTACACCGTCTCTGACGGCCGCTGGCGGCTGCACACCACGCTCGCAGAGGTCGATCCGCGCTACGTGGAGATGCTGCTGGCCTATGAAGACAAGCGCTTCCGCAGCCACCCGGGCGTTGATTGGCGGGCGACCCTGCGCGCCGTGGCGCAGGCGGTGTGGAACGGGCGCGTCATCTCCGGCGGTTCGACGCTTTCGATGCAGGTGGCCCGCATCCTTGAAGACGGGCCGACGGGCCAGTGGGAGGGCAAGATCCGGCAGGTGCGCGTGGCGCTGGCGATGGAGCGGCGGCTCGGCAAGGCGGCGATCCTCGAGCTCTACCTCAACCGCGCGCCCTTCGGCGGCAACCTCGAAGGGGTGCGCGCCGCCTCGCTCGCCTACTTCGGCAAGGAGCCGCGCCGCCTGACCCCCGCGGAAGCCGCGCTGCTGGTGGCCCTGCCGCAATCGCCCGAACGGCGCAGGCCAGACCGCGCCAATGACGAGGCAACCGCCGCCCGGGGCCGGGTGCTGGAGCGGATGGTGGGCAAGGCGCTTCTGACCGGGGCAGAGGCGAAGGCGGCCCTGCGCGACCCTGTGCCCGCGCGCCGCCGCGACTTTCCGGCGCTGGCGCCCCACCTCTCTGATCACTTGCTGGCAGAAAACCCAATCGGCACCCGCCACGACACCACCATCGACAAGCGCCTGCAATCCGCGCTGGAGCCGCTGGCCGCGCAGGCCGCGCGCGAGATCGGCGACACCATCTCGGTCGCCATCGTCGTGGCCGACCATCAGACTGGCGAGATCCTCGCCAGCGTCGGTTCGGCGGGCTACCTCGATGACACCCGCGCGGGCTGGATCGACATGACCCGCGCCCTGCGCTCCCCCGGCTCGGCGCTGAAGCCGCTGGTCTATGGCCTGGCCTTCGATCAGGGGCTGGCCCACCCCGAAACCCTGATCGAAGACCGTCCGATGGCCTTCGGCAGCTACGCGCCACAGAATTTCGACAACCGCTACCGGGGCACCATCCGCCTCTCTGAGGCGCTGCGGCAATCGCTGAACATTCCCGTCATCCAGCTCACCGAGGCGCTCACGCCCGAGCGCCTGCTGGCTCATATGCGCCGCGCCGGGATGGAGCCCAAACTGCCGCGCGGGCGGCCCGGACTTGCCGTGGCGCTCGGCGGGCTCGGGGTGACGCTGACAGACCTCACACAGCTTTACGCAGCGATTGCCCGGGGCGGTGAGAGCATTGCCCTCTCCGCCGCCCGCAGCCCGCAGCAGCCGACGCCCAAGCGCGTGCTCTCGCCCGAAGCCGCCTGGCAGGTGACCCACATCCTTGCCCAGCTCCGCCCGCCGCAGCGCGCCTCCCACGGGCCAATGGCCTGGAAAACCGGGACCAGCTATGGCCACCGCGATGCCTGGGCGGTTGGCTATGACGCCCGCCACGTCATCGGCGTGTGGATCGGGCGGGCAGATGGCACCTCGGTGCCCGGGGCCTTCGGGGCGGGCGTGGCCGGGCCGCTGCTGTTTTCCAGCTTCGACCGGCTCAAGGACCGGCGCGAGGCCTTTGCCCCGCCGCCGCCCGGCGTGCTGACCGTCAGCAATGCCCAGCTGCCCCAGCCGCTGCGCCACTTCGCCTCGCGCTCCGCCGCACTCTCCAGCGCCACGCCCGACGCGCCCAAGCTCGCCTACCCGCCCGACGGGGCCGAACTGGAAACCGGTGGCGCGCTGGTGGTGAAGCTGCGTGATGGCCACCCGCCCTTCACCCTGCTGGCCAATGGCGCACCGCTGGCCACCGGACTGCGCGACAGGGAGGCACAGTTTGACTGGACGGCCCCCGGCTACCTGCAGCTCACGGTGATCGACGCCTCGGGCCGCAGCGCACGCGCCTCGATCCGGGTGCTGGACTGACAAAAGCCGCCCACGGAGCACACCGGAAAGGCACGCTCGAAGGCAGCGGCGCCGTCCTTGCTGAAGCTGATGAGGCGTGACCCCTTGGTGTGCGTGGCCCATCCCTCCTGCGTGATGTGGGAGAGAATGGCCGCGCCCAATGCGCCCGCAAGATGTGTGCGCCGCTCGGACCAATCGAGGCAGGCACGGCAGAGCGGGCGGCGCCGGGCCATGAGCGGGGCAAGGCCGATGCCGAGGCGCTCGATGCGGGCCTCTCCCTCCGGGGTGAGAGCAATGGCCTCACGGTTCACGGTGAGCGCGCCAGAAGAGGCAAGACTGTCGAAAATGCGGATACCGGCGAGACCGGCGAGATGATCGTAGCAGATCCGGGCCTCTCGCAGGGCATCGTCACGCGGGCCGGTGCGGCTGCGCAGGTGGCCACGCGCAGCCGCAAGCCCGGCGAGCGCCTCCAGCGCATCGGCCACCTCGGAGCCCGCGAGGGCAAAGTAATGGTGCCGCCCCTGCCTGCGCCGCCAGAGCAGCCCGGCCTCCTCCAGCTTGCCGAGATGGCCCGAGGCGGTGGGCGCGGTGATGCCGGCCTCATCCGCCAGCTCGCCCGCCGTCAGCGCCTTGCCGGAGAGCAGGGCGGTGAGCATGTTGGCACGCGCCGGGTCACCGATGAGCGCGGCAATGCGGGTGATGTCGGGGCCTTCCTTCATGGCGACAGCCTCTGCGCGCCCGGCGGCGTGGTCAAGCGGCGACGCTTCCGTGCGGGCCGAAGCATCGGCGCAGGCGGATCGGCTAGGCAGGGGGCGAAAGGAGCCACCCATGATCACCTGTTTCATCCGATACGAGATCGAACCGACCCAGCGCGCCGACTTCGAACACTACGCCCGCACATGGGGCCAGTGCATCCCGCGCTGCGGTGCGGAGTTCATCGGCTATTTCGCGCCGCATGAAGGCAGCGCCACGCTGGCCTATGGTGTTTACTCCCTGCCCTCCCTCGCGGCCTATGAGGCCTATCGCGCAAGGCTGGCCGAGGACCCGCTGGGCCGGGAGAATTATGCCTTCGCGCAGGAAAAGCGCTTCATCCGGCGGGAGGATCGGGCATTCTTCAAGCTGGCATCAGGGAGGACGACATGATCGCGATCATTTTCGAAGTCGAGCCGGCAGAGGGCCGCCGCGAGGACTATCTCAGCCGCGCAGCAGCGCTGCGGGAAAGCCTTGTTGAACACCCGGGGTTCATCTCGGTGGAGCGGTTCGAAAGCCTGACGACGCCGGGAAAGATGCTGTCGCTCAGCTTCTTCGAGGACGAGGCCGCGGTGGAGGCCTGGCGCAACCGGCCCGGGCACCGGGCGCAGCAGGCCGCCGGGCGCGGCGGTGTCTTTGCCGATTACCGCCTGCGCGTGGCCGAGGTGCTGCGCGACTACGGGATGACGGAGCGCGACGAAGCCCCGGCAGACAGCCGCGCGGCGCATGAGGCCGGTCCCGATTGACGCCGCGCTGCGGCATGGTAGCCTCGGCACAAGCGTTAGCGCCAACACGAGACCCATGCAGACATCAAACAACATCAAGGGCGCCCTCATGGCGCTCCTCGCATTCGGGCTTTACTCGGCCCATGACGTGGTGGTGAAAACGCTCGGCGGCAGCTTCACCACCTTCCAGATCATCTTCTTCTCGGTGCTTCTGAGCTTCCCGCTGGTGATGCTGATGCTGATGCGCGACACCACGCGCGGGACGCTGATTCCCGCCCACCCGTGGTGGACGGCGCTGCGCACCGGCTCAGCCGTCGTCACCGGGCTCTGCATCTTTTACGCCTTCGCCACCCTGCCCATGGCGCAGGTCTACGCGATCATCTTCGCGATGCCGCTCATCATCACCGTACTCTCGGTGCCGATCCTCGGGGAAACCGTGGGGATGCACCGCTGGGGCGCGGTGATCGTGGGGCTGGTGGGCGTGATCGTGGTGCTGCGGCCCGGCCAGTCCGACCTGGAGCTCGGTCACCTCGCGGCGCTGGTCGGGGCCTGCACCGGCTCGTTGGTGTCGATCATCGTGCGCAAGATCGGGCAGGACGAGCGCTCGGCGGTGCTGCTGCTTTACCCGATGATGGCCAACTTCGTGGTGATGGCCTGCGCACTGCCCTTCGTCTACGTGCCGCTGGAGCTGCACGAGCTGGGCCTGCTCGGGCTGATGGCCTCGCTCGCCTTCGCCGGTGGGCTCTGCTCGATCCTGGCCTACAAGTCGGGCGATGCAGCCATCGTCGCGCCGATGCAATACAGCCAGATGCTCTGGGCCGCCTTCTACGGCAGTTTCTTCTTCGGCGAGAGCGTGGACCGGGTGACGTGGATCGGCGCGGGCATCATCATCGCCAGCGGCATCTACATCGTCCTGCGCGAAAGCCTCGGCGGGCGCTCGCTGATGCACCCGGTGCTGCAAAACCGCTCCCGCGCCGAGACCGGCACCACGCCCCGCATCTCGCTGCTGGGGCGGCTGACGCGCAAGGCGTCAGAACAGTAGGCCCGCCGCACTGAAGGGCTTGCAATGCCGCCCGTGGCGCGATACAGCCCGCGCCACGGTCGGAGTGTAGCTCAGCCTGGTAGAGCACTGTCTTCGGGAGGCAGGGGTCGGAGGTTCGAATCCTCTCACTCCGACCAATAAATCAAAGAGCATCGTCGTTTCTGAGACAGTGATCCAAGGTTCACTGAACCTTAGTGGCTCTGAACTCCAGCGCTGAAGCAGCCTTTCGCAGGTGCCCCGGGCTGAACCGGGCATAGACGGACGCGGTAATCTGCACGTCCGAATGCCCAAGATACTGGCTGATCTCGGCCATCGGCACGCCCGCCTCCGCCATGTGCACCGCTGCGGTGTGGCGCAGCACGTGAGGTGTGCAGTCAATCAGGCCGGCGGATCTGACCGCAGCGGCGAAGCCCTTCTTGATGGACCGGATCGGACCTCCCGCCCACTCCACCACGTAGTCAGTCAGCGCGCCGGCGCGGGCCTCTTTCAGCTTCTCGAGAAGAGTGTCGTTGATCGGCACGACCGCCCTGCCCTTCCGATGCCCTTCAGAGGTGCGAAGGTTGATCTGCCGGCGATCGAGATCGCCCCGGTCCCATGTGAGCTCCAAGACGGCCGTGACTCGCGCGGCTGTCGTCAGCATCAGGACAATGGCGAGATGGATATGCGGCGCACTCGGCGCGGCGATGAGCCGCCCAATTTCTTCTCTGGTGAGGTAGCGCTCACGCGGGACGCCCTTGGGCGGCAGCTCCAGGCGCGGCGCGACGTCGATGTGCCCGCTTTTGACAGCCCAGTTCAGGCAGGTTCGGAGGCTGTTCATCTGGCCCCAGATCGTGCCGTCCTTGCGACCAGCACGGCGCCTCTGGGCAACGTAATTCCTACAGTCCTCAATGGTAATCTGCTCAGGTCGCAGGTGGCCGAAGAACGGCAAAATCGACTTACCCCGGTGAAGCATGTTCTGCTCCACCGGGCGACCTGCCTTCTCCGCAGAGTAGCGCTGCCAAAGATCTGCGACAGTCAGGCCGCCTGAGGGCCGTCGCTGCGCGGCCGCGAAGTCGCGCACTTCGGCTTCGGCCGACGCTCTATCGCGTGCCTCAAGACGATGCCGTCGCCGCTTCCCGCCCTCAAACGAGACAACCGCGAGACCTCCGCGGAAACGCTGGATGGTGTATTGTTGCATGCTTCGTGCTCCACCAC
The DNA here is from genome assembly GCF_018424695.1 of Vannielia litorea. Taxonomy (GTDB): domain Bacteria; phylum Pseudomonadota; class Alphaproteobacteria; order Rhodobacterales; family Rhodobacteraceae; genus Vannielia; species Vannielia litorea_A. Next base: position 2,203 of record NZ_QTNQ01000037.1, on the reverse strand, counting down.
GGCCTCGGCCGGGATCCTGATCATTTTTCCAAGTCTGAAGGACGGCAGCGCGCCGTTGCGGGTCATCTGCCGGACTGTCTCCGGGCTGCACGACCAGCGCTCGGCCAAGGTCTGGCACGAGTAGGGCTTCTTATCGCTCATGGCGTCCTTCCTTGTTACTGCGCCCCGACATCAGCTGGGCCGCTTCAGTTTCAGTTATAGCGAGGACGAACTCGGGATGCGTTGCTTGTCGCCACTTTCGCTCGCTTCACAATTTACTTGACTGATGCGACCGTGCCATCTATTGTCACATACAAGGTCACAAATGTCAACACCGGAGAATCGACATGGCGAAGTCAGCGACGGAGAGAAAGCGAGAACAGCGCGCACGTGAGGCCGCCGCGCTCGATAGGCTTGGCGATGATGCGCATCCGTATCTCGCCAAGCCTTTCTTCGAGCATGTGCAGCAGGACCCAAACTGGTCGACAATCGAAGCAGAACTCGACCTGCTCGGCATCGACCCGCCGTCTTTCGACGACGACAGTGGGCCGGAAGATTTCTCCAACCCGGGTGCATTCGGATCCGACGAAGATCGCGATGAGCACTTCCGGAACTATCCTGGTTCGGTCGGCCGCGCGGAGGTCCTTGTCGATGGGCTGCTCACAGTAGCCACGGAGCTGGCAGTTTCGATCAATACCTACAAGAAGGCACAGCTCACAGAACGCCTGCATGAGCTCGAGGCCGCCGATTTGAGCGACATGAAGGCGCGCAAAGCGGCCTTCAAGGATGTCACGAAGATCCAGAAGATCCTCGACGAGCTCGAGAAGAAGCAGCGAGTTGATCTGCCCAAGTGGAAGGTGAAAGGCACATGAGAGATCATATCGCCATCGGGCACCACGTTGCGCCGCCCTGACATGCGCCCTTCTCGCGCGCACATGAGATCGCTCCACCGGCATACAAAGCCGGCCGACCCTGGCTACTGGCGCGCGTGAGCCAAGACTAACCACCACCAGCACCTAAACTTCAACGCTCGGCCCATGCCTTTGTGGGGCGGACTGTTGGGCTGCGGTGCTCACTCGGGCCCTGCTTGGCCCTTAGCGTGCGCGCCGACGCCTGGCGCGCCGTGCAGAACCCTACGCCCATACCTCATCCCTTACAGCCTTATGCACACAAGGAGCCCAGGCATGCACATGCCACGTCCCGACCACACCTTCATGGCAGCGACCGTCGCCGACCAGCGCCCTATGGCGATCGGCTATGCTCGTGTCTCCACCGGCCGCCAGCCCGGCACAACGATCAGTTTCTCGCCCTGGACGAACTCCACCAGATGGATCACCGGCGCTTGGGTGCTGCCATCTACATGCTCGGCAACGGTCATGGAAAGGGGCGCATGGGCTTGCACGGCGAGACTAAGGCCGTGATGGAGTGACGCGTCCCCGTCATCAGCTCGGGCGAGGTCTCAGTGCAGGCGCATCTCGCATCGGCGGGAGCATCTCACTTCGCCGGACAGGAGGCGCGTCTGATCGACCTTCCGATTGATGGCCTGGCAACAGGCGCCTTCCGGACGTTCCACGACGAAGCCGACGCAAGGGCCTTCGCAAAGAAACTGCTGGCGGCGGCCAATGGCAGCCACGGCACGGCCGGCACTGCCTTCGTAGAAGCCTTGCTGCGGCGAACGCCCGATCGGGACACGCTGGAGAAGCTGCTTGAAGGGATTGCCTTGAGCTACGCGAAGCACCTCGACATCGTGGACGACCCTGTGATGGCTCGCAGTCTGGACCGCTTTGCATTCACGGCTCTCGCTGGTGAACTCGCGACGAGGTATGACATCACCGGTTGGACGAGAGGTGACGCAACCTCCGCGCTGTTGGAATGCGCACGGCTCTGGCTTGGCGGCGTCGATGGAGGAAGCCGGCGAGAAGCCGAGGTCTCACTTGAGCGGACGAGGCAGCATCTGGCCGCCAATGGAGCGTGTTTCGCACCTCTCGGAGACATGCCGGCTGCCGATGGCTGGGTCGATGATGACTGCTTCTACATCCGTCAGGAGACCTGGAAAAGCATCCACGGTGAGAGCGACGGCGTCTCTGCCGCCAAAGACTGTCCGTCGTCAGGTGATTTGGAACACGAGCGCCTGATCTCGAACGGAGGGTCTGGCTCGTTGTGGTTTCAGTCTATGCCGTTGTCTGGCAGTGCAGCAAGCGCCGCTCCTCGATGGTCCTGGCTT
>NZ_QTNQ01000036.1 GCF_018424695.1 Vannielia litorea | reverse complement strand
GGGGAGGGTCGGACCGGCCATGGGGGCTTTCTGCGCACGAAGCCACAATTGCGACCGGGGGTCGGATGCGGGGAAGGGAATGACTGATGGCGCAGCGTGGCCCCAAACCTCTTCCGACCCGAATGAAGCTGGTGACCGACACCGCCCGAGCGCATCGTCTCAATCCGCAGGAGCCGAGGCCTGTGCCGGAGGTACCCACTGCAGCATCCGGCCCAGATCCGAGTCGACGGCTAGGCTGGCTTCCTGCGGCAGGCCGGAGATCCATTCGCGGATTTCGCGGGCCTCCCGACGCAGCTCAATGATCTGCCGGAGGTGAGAGAGGCGCGTCTCCTCGCGTTTGAGGCGGGCCTGTGCGAGCTGTCGCCGGTGCTGCAGGATTTTCCACTGCCTCTCGCGCTCCTCACACTCCTCGCGGCGCACGCGAATGGTCTCTAGAATGAGCTCTATGCCGGCGACTATTTCGGGGACCATCCGTTCCACGCGTTGCGTCTTGCCGTCACCCCACGTCTTCCGCAGGCCGTCCGCCCACGCGTCGATCGAGAACACGAGCTCGCCGGTCCACGCAGTCACATACTCCGGCCAAGGCGGTCGGCTGCCGAACGAAACGCTGTCCCAATCGTTGCGCCGAAGGGACCGTGCCTGTCTCTCTTTCCTCTTCTCCTCCCGAGCGATTTCTTCTGGGGTCGGTACGTATTTCAGCCTTCTCGTTCGTTCGAGCAGGGTGAAGCTGATCTTGTCCGCGCCCTTTTGAACGGACATCTTCTCGCCGGCCGCTGTCAGGCTCAGCCCGACCTCCTCGAGTGTCCGCGCCAACGCGTCGAGGAAGAAGCAAGCCCGTTCGGCGGACGCAGCGCCGACGACCACGCCACACAGGCCTGGCGCCGTGGCGCTGAGGACGCCCTCCTTGTCCGGCTTCCTGGTCCGAAGGAACTTCACCGTTGTCGCCACCGAGGCGTGTGGGTTTTCCATCAGAGGCATTGGGGTTTCTGGCGTCGCCTTGATGGTAGCAGCCCGGACTTCCCGCTCATCGCCCGCTTCACCGAGATCGAGAGCGGCAAGCGCAACGACAGGCCGGAACTGGACCAGGCGCTGACCCTCGCCCGGCTTACCGGCGCTACCCTCGTGATCGCCAAGCTCGACCGCCTCTCCCGCAACGCCGCCTTCCTGCTCACGCTGCGCGACAGCGGCGTCCGCTTCCTCGCCGTCGACATGCCCGAAGCCAACGACCTGACCGTGGGCATCATGGCGCTGGTTGCTCAGCAGGAACGCGAGGCGATCTCCCGCCGCACGAAAGAGGCTCTGGCGGCCGCTAAGGCCCGCGGCGTGAAGCTGGGCAACCCCAACGGCGCCGCGGCCCTCAGGCGGGCAGGGGAGGGCGGTGCGGCGCTTCGAGCAGCGGTCTCTCGCAATGCGGACGAGTTTGCGGCGGGACTGGCGGAGGTGGTCGCTGCGATCCGGGCGGAGGGGCATGTGTCGCTCCGGGCGATTGCCGCGCAGCTCAATGCGCGGGGCATCCTCACCCGGCGGGGCGGGCGGTGGCAGGTGTCGAATGTGAGGGGGCTGCTGACGCGGATTTAAAGCAATAAAAATAGCGATGAATCGTGGAGAGCAATGGTGTTAGGTCTATCTTCGGCCCAAAGCAGGCGTCTGTGCCGAGGGCAGCGAACGGCCGGTGTCCGCCCGCAGGATGAACTGATCGCCGCCGTCCCGAATTAGCTCCACTCAGTCGATCGTCCCGAACCCCGCTTCCGCCAACCACCATGGGCATTCAGAAGGCCAAGTGCGAAGCTCGTCGCGCTGTCAGGACGATGACGGCTTTGACACCGCGCGAAAACTGAAACAGGCTGCGCGGAATCACAGCAGCGTCTTGCGCGCGGAGATGAGGTCAGCCCTGAAAACCGATCCTGGAGTCCAAGGCAGCGACCGGGCCGCCTATCTCGGCGCCTTCTACATGATGGTCGTCTCAGCAATCATGGCGATCGATTCCGTCATTGTTCGCCTGCTCTCGCCCGAGGTTCACCCGTTCATCATGGGCTTCACCCGTGCCGGCTTCGGCCTGCTCGCGGTGCTGCCGTGGATCCTGCGCCGGCGCTCCATGCTCGCAACGCACTACCGCGCGCGGCATTTCGTGCGCGCCGCCCTGAAGCTGGCGTCGCTCATCGCCTTCTTCTACGCCTTCGCCTCGGCGCCGCTGGCCGACGTGACGGCGATCGCCTTCACCTCGCCGATCTTCGTCTTCCTAGGTGCCTGGCTCCTGCTCGGAGAGCAGCCGCGCCGGGCGCGCCTGATCGCAATGGCAATCGGATTTGTCGGTGTTCTGATCGTCGTCAGGCCCGGGCAGGCGGGTGAGCTACCGCCCGGTCTGTGGTTTGCGCTCGCGGGGGCCCTGCTTACGGCGGTGATCCAGCTGCTCCTGAAGGACATGTCTGCGACGGACAGCACCGAGACGCTTGTGGCCTGGAACCTGATCCTGATGGTGCCGATCGCCGCGGTGCCGGCGCTCTTGGTCTGGTCCAACCCGTCGCCTGCGGCATGGGGCTTTCTGGCGCTTCAGGGGGTGATGGGCGCATTCAACATGATGCTGGCCACCAAGGCCTTCTCGCTGGCCGAGGCCTCGCTGATCGCGCCGTTCGATTTCCTGCGCCTCCCGTTCGTTGCGTTGCTGGGGTGGCTGCTGTTTTCCCAGCCGGTCACGGCATCGACCTTGATCGGGGGAACGGTGATCTTCCTCGCCACGCTGCTGATGGCCCGCAGCGCCGGGCGCCGAGTGATCAGTCAAACCTGACGGCGGCCCGCCGTGCCTTGGGGTCCGGCGTGTCGAAGGCTTCGAGGATCGTCCGGCGCAGGCGGTCGTGCATGGGCGTACTGCGGTTCGGCGCGAGATTGAGGTAGAGCGACGAGGTGAACTCGGGCGGGATCTCGATAGATCGAAAGCTCACGTTCTGCATCTGCATGGCGGAGGCCGAGCGCGGGACCAGCGCAACGCCGAGGCCCGCGTTGACGAGCGCCACGATGGTCTGGGTCTGGCTCACCTCCTGCACGATGCGCGGCGCGATGCCCGCGGTGGCGAAGAGCGCGCGATGGGTCTCGCGCAGAAAGCCGCCGCGTTCTGCCGAGAAGCCGATGAACGCCTCGCCGTCAAGATCGGCTGCGCTCACCCGCGCCGGTTCGTGCAGCCGGTGCCCCCCGGGCAGGGCCAGCACGAAGGGCTCGCGCACCACCTGGATGCTCTCGATTTCGCGGTTGCGCCCGGTGGTGCGCGTCAGGCCGAAGTCGAGCCGGCCGGAGTGCATCGCCTCGACGATCTCATAGCTCATCATCTCGATCGGGTCGAAGCGTATGCCGGGCATCTGTTCGCGCAGGGCGGTCACGATGCGCGGCACGAACTCCAGCGCAGCCGACGGCACGAAACCCATCGCCACCGTCCCCACCTCGCCACGCGCGGCCTGGCGTGCGGAGAGCACTGCGTACTCGGCGCGTTGCAGCAGGTCGATGGCGCTGGCCAGAAAGCTGGTGCCCGCCGGCGTCAGCCGCACCGACCGGTTGCTGCGCTCGAGCAGGGTCAGCCCGATTCGATCTTCCAGCAGCATGATCTGCCGTGAGAGCGGCGGCTGGGTCATGTTCAGCCGGGCGGCGGCACGGCGAAAGTTCAGTTCCTCGGCCACGGCCACGAAGCAGCGCAACTGGTGAAGCTCGAATGATCCCTTGGACATGAGACGCGTTCCGCATCGCTTTCGATGCGCCACAATGATACAAGTTATGGATCGTTTCAATCCAAGAATGGAATATACTTAACCAACTCCCCAGGTATCCTTCCATGGATTCAACACGTGTCGGCTGCGGCCGGCACGGGATCGGGGGCAGTCGCGGCGCGATTGCCGGAGGCTTGAAATGGGAGGAAACCATGCCTTTTAAGATCGGTCGCACTTTCGCGGCACTGCTTGCCAGCACCATTGCCGGGCAAGCCTATGCGCAAGACGCTGTCACCGTCGTTCTCTCGGAGGAGCTGGAGAACGTAGAGCCCTGCATGGCCGCGAAGTCGAACATCGGCCGCGTGATCCTGCAGAACGTGTCCGAAACCCTGACCGAGCTGGTGCCCGGCGAGGGCCTACAGCCGCGCCTTGCGACCGCCTGGGAAGACAAGGGCAACGGCACCTGGTCCTTCACCCTGCGCGATGGCGTCACGTTCTCCGACGGCTCCACGTTCGATGCCGCCGACGTGGTGTTCTCGCTGGAGCGCAACAAGTCCGACAAGTTCGTCTGCGAGACCGGCGCCAAGTATTACGGTGGCATGGAGCTGACCACGAACATCGTCGACGATCTGACCGTCGAGATCACGAGCAATCCGCCGCAGCCGATCCTGCCGCTGCTGATGTCGACCCTTGCCGTGCTGCCGTCGGAGGCCAATGCCGACGCCTTCGTGGATCAGCCCGTAGGCACCGGCCCCTACAGCTTCGACGAGTACGCCCGCGGCGAATATATCAAGCTGAGCGCGCGGGATGACTACTGGGGCGAGGCGCCCACGGTGAAGAGCGCGACCTATGTGTTCCGCTCCGAAAGCGCCGTACGCGCGGCGATGGTTGCCGCAGGCGAGGCCGACATTGCGCCCAACATCGCGCTCCAGGATGCGACCAACCCGGAGACCGATTACAGCTATCCGAACTCCGAGACCGTCTACATGCGGCTCGACCTCAACACAGCGCCGCTCGATGACGTGCGGGTCCGGCAGGCGATGAACTACGCGGTCGACAAGGAGGCATTCGTGGGCACCATCCTCGCCGATGGAACCTTGCTCGCCACCGGCATGACCCCGCCTTCCACGATTGGATACAACCACGATCTGACGCCCTATTCCTACGATCTGGAGAAGGCCAAGGAGTTGCTCGCCGCGGCGGCTGCCGATGGTGTGCCGGTTGATGCAGAGATTACCGTGATCGGCCGGCTCGAGAACTTTGCCAACGTCACCGAGACGATGGAGGCGCTGACCTCGATGTGGCAGGAGGCCGGGCTCAACATCAAGTTGCAGATGGTTGAGACGGCGGAGTGGAACGAGTATTACTCCAAGCCCTTCGCCGAGAGCGGGGGCCCGATCGTAGTGGAAGCCATGCATGACAACGCCAACGGTGACCCGGTCTTCTCGATGTTCAACAAGTATGCGTCCGAGGGCGTGCAGTCGGGTGTGACCGATACCAAGCTCGACGGGATGATCGCAGAGGCCACGGCGGCCACCGGTGATGAGCGCGAGAGCCTCTGGAAGGACACCTTCGCCTATGTCTTCAACGACCTCGTGGCGGATGTCTTCCTGTGGCACATGGTGGGCTTCACACGCGTGAACGAGCGGCTTGATTTCGAGCCGAGCATCAAGACGAACTCCGAGCTGCAACTGTCGCAGATCAAGTTCAAGTAACACGACCTTCGGGGGCGGCCCTCCCGCCGCCCCCGAGCCAACGGTTTCGCGCGGGGCGCCGACATGAACTCCTTCCTTGGCAAGCGCGCCATCGCCAGCGCCATCTCGCTGGTCGGCCTCATCATACTGGTGTTCTTCCTGTCGCGGCTGACAGGCGATCCCACCGATCTCTACCTGCCCGTCGATGCCTCGCTCGAGAGCCGTGAGCGCTTTCGCGAGATCAACGGGCTGAACGATCCGCTCTACGTGCAGTTCTTCCGTTATATGGGCGACCTCGTGCAGTTCGACTTCGGAATGTCGATCCGCCGGGCCGAACCCGCGCTGGACGCCGTGCTGAGTGCCTTCATGTGGACGCTGCAACTCGCGCTCATCACCATGTCGCTGGTCACGGTTTCGGCCATCGTGCTGGGCTCGCTCGCGGCCTTCCACGTCGGCGGCTTCTTCGACCGGATCGCGACCTTCTTCTCACTGATCGGCGCCAGCGCGCCTGATTTCTGGGTCGCCATCGTCGCCATCGTGGTGTTCTCCGTGACCCTGGGCTGGGTGCCAACATCGGGCACAGGCACCCTCTGGCACTGGATCCTGCCCATCGGCGTGCTTTTCATCCGGCCCTTCGGCCTGATCGTGCAGATCGTGCGCGGCTCGATGATCACGGCGCTCAGCTCTGCCTACGTGAAGACCGCGCGGGCGAAGGGGGTGAAGAACCGGCCCATCATCTTTGTCCACGCGCTGCGCAATGCCATGCTGCCGGTCATCACCGTGATCGGTGACCAGGCGGCCGCCCTACTGAACGGCGCAGTGGTGGTGGAAACGATCTTCGGCTTCCCGGGCGTCGGCAAGCTGATGATCGACTCGATCCTGCAACGGGATTTCACCGTGGTGCTGGCCGCGATCTTCGTCACCGCTGTTGCAATCTTCGTCATGAACATCCTGATCGACATCCTCTACGCGGTGCTCGATCCGCGCATCCGGTACTGAGCCATGGCCCTCACCGAACAGCCCGTCATTCCCGACGCTCCGCCTGCCTGGATCAGCATCCTCAAGATGCTCTGGCGCGACAAGTTCGCCTTCTGCGCAGCACTCTTCCTGCTGTTGATGATCCTTTGCGCGGTTTTCGGGCCAGCGCTGCTGGAGGGTGTTGCCACCAAGCAGAACCTGCGCGGCCGTAACTCTCCCCCGTTCGATTTTTCGCAGCCCTGGGTGATGTGGCTCGGCGGCGACGCGCTGGGCCGTCCGCTGCTGGCGCGCATCATCGTGGCGGCGCAGAACACGCTAATGGTGGCGACCGGCGCGGTGATCTGCTCGATGATCCTCGGCACCACGCTGGGGCTGATCGCCGGCTACTCCTCCAAGTGGGCGAGCCAGGTCATCATGCGGCTGGCTGACGTGATCATGTCGTTCCCCTCGCTCCTGCTCGCGGTGATCGTGCTCTACATGCTCGCCCCCTCGGTCGGAAACCTGATCGTCGTGCTGGCGATCACCCGGATCCCGGTCTACCTGCGCACCTCGCGGGCCGAGGTGCTCGAGGTGCGCGAACGGATGTTCGTGCAGGCCGCGCAGGTGATGGGCGCCTCGACGCGGCGCATCGTCTTCCGCCACATCCTGCCGGTGGTGTTCCCCACGCTCGTCACCATCGCCACGCTGGATTTTGCCTTCGTCATGCTCGCCGAAAGCTCGCTCTCCTTCCTCGGCATCGGCATCCAGCCGCCCGAGATCACCTGGGGCCTGATGGTCAGCCAGGGCCGGCCCTACCTGACCACGGCCTGGTGGCTCTCGTTCTGGCCCGGCCTCGCGATCATCCTCACCACCCTGTCGCTCAACTTGCTCAGCAACTGGATGCGCACCGCGCTCGACCCGGTGCAGCGCTGGCGACTCGACACCCCGAGGAAGAAGTGATGGCCGAGCACCTTCTCGAAGTTCGCGGCCTCACGGTCGACTTTCACACCGCCCGCGGCGTCGTCCATGCCGTGCGCGACGTGAGCTGGCACCTCGACCGGGGCGAGTGCCTTGCGATCCTCGGCGAGAGCGGCTCCGGCAAATCCGTCTCCGCCAGCGCGGTCATGAACCTGATCGACTGCCCGCCGGGCGAGATCGTCTCGGGCGAGATCCTGTTCGGCGGGCAGGACGTGCTGAAGATGTCCGACGAGGCGCGGCGGCAGTTGAACGGCAAACGCATCGCGATGATCTTCCAGGACCCGCTCAGCCACCTCAACCCGGTCTACACCGTAGGCTTCCAGATCGAGGAGATGCTGACCGCCCACGACACGCCGAAGGAGCAGGCGAGGGCGCGCTGCATGGAGCTGCTGGAGCGCGTCGGCATTCCCGACTTCCGCAACAAGATCGACAGCTACCCGCACCAGTTTTCCGGCGGCCAGCGACAGCGGATCATGATCGCCATGGCGCTCGCGCTGAAGCCCGATATCCTCATCGCCGATGAGCCCACCACGGCGCTCGACGTGACCGTGCAGGCGCAGATCCTCGCGCTGCTGGAGGAGTTGCAGGCCGAGACCGGCATGGGCCTTCTGCTCATCACCCACGACCTCGGCGTTGTGGCCGAGGTGGCCGACCGGGTGGTGGTGATGAACTCCGGCCAGATCGTTGAGGCCGGCAGCGCGGCGGACGTCTACCGCTCGCCCAAGCACCCTTACACCAAGAAGCTCATCGGTGCGGTGCCGGGCAGCGGTGAGATGGCCGCGCCGCTCGACACCGGCATCAAGCCGATGCTGGAGATCAACCGGCTGACCAAGCACTTCGGCGCCTTCGTCGCCCTCGAAAGCGCCAGCCTCACCGTGCTGCCCGGCGAGACGGTGGCCATCGTCGGTGAAAGCGGCTCGGGCAAGTCGACCCTGGCCAAGACCCTGCTGCGGCTGGAAGACGCCACCTCGGGCGAGGCGCTCTACCAGGGCCGCGACCTTGTGACGATTGACGCGCGCGAGCTCTTCGCCCTCCGCCGCGAGATTCAGATGGTGTTTCAGGACCCCACGCAATCGCTCAACCCGCGCATGTCGGTCTATGACATCGTGTCCGAGGCCTTCGCGATCCACCCCGAGATCCTGCCGAAAGCGCGCTGGAAGGACCGGGTGCGCGGGTTGCTCGAGCAGGTCGGCCTGGAGGCTGGCCACATGCACCGCTACCCGCACCAGTTTTCCGGCGGTCAGCGGCAACGGATTGCGATTGCCCGCGCCCTAGCGCTGGAGCCGAAGCTCATCGTCTGTGACGAGGCGGTCTCGGCGCTCGACGTCTCGGTGCAGAGCCAGGTCATCGACCTGCTGACGAAACTCCAGCAGGAGATGGGCCTCAGCTACCTCTTCATCGCCCATGACCTGCCGCTGGTGCGCGACTTCGCGCATCGCGTGGTGGTCATGCAGGGCGGCCGGATCGTCGAGCAGGGGCCGGTGGCCGAAATTTTCGACAATCCCCGCAAGGACTACACCCGCAACTTGATGGCGGCCTCGCTCGATCCCGATCCCGAGGTCCAGGCCGAGCGCCGCCGTGCAAAGCGCCGGATGCAGGAGGAACTGGCATGACCAAAAGCGATGTGCTCGTGATGTACCCGGCTCGCGACAAGGCGATGGCGCAGCTGGAAGAGGCCTACACGCTCCACCGTTACGACGAGGCCGCTGACAAGCCCGCCTTCCTGCGCGAGTTCGGGCCGCGCTGCGAGGCCGTCGTGACCAACGGCCATGCCGCGCTGACCGGCGAGCACCTCGAGCATCTGCCCGCGCTGAAGATCGTCGCCTGCTCCTCCGCCGGTTTCGAGCTGATCGACGACGCGGCGTTGAGGGCCCGTGGCATCTGGCTCACCAACTCTTCCGATGCCCTGCTCGACGACGTGGCCGACACCGCGCTCATGCTGACGCTCGCCGCGCGCCGCCAACTGGTGCCCGCGCACGCCTACGTGCAGTCCGGCGACTGGGGCCGGAAGGGGATGTACCCCCTGCTGTCCTCGATCCGCGGCAAACGGGCGGGCATCGTCGGGTTGGGCAACATCGGCTCAGCCATCGCCGCACGGCTCCTCCCGCTTGGCTGCGACATCGGCTATACGGCGCGCAGCCGCAAGCCGGTGGACCACCTCTATTTCGCCGATGTTCTCTCGCTGGCCACCTGGTCCGACATCCTTGTGGTGATCGTCCCCGGCGGCGAAGTGACCAAAGCCATGATCAACGCCCCCGTGCTGGAGGCGCTCGGCCCCGCCGGCACCCTGATCAACGTGGCGCGCGGATCGGTGGTTGATGAACCGGCCCTCATCGACGCCCTCTCCAACGGCAAGCTGGGCAACGCCGGGCTGGACGTTTATTGGAACGAGCCCAACCCCGACCCGGCGCTGACGTCGCTGCCCAACGTCACCCTCTACCCGCACCACGCCAGCGGCACCGTCGAAACGCGAGATGCAATGGCACAGCTGGTGGTCGACAACCTCGCCGCCTATTTCGCCGGCACGCCGCTCCTCACCCCCGTCTACGCGCTGGGCTGAACCACCGATGGCGCAGTTTCTCTCCACTTTCCGCTGGCCGCTGACCTTCACGGTGGTTGGCCTCCTGCTGTCCTTCCTCCTCGGCTACCAGGCGTCCGGCACCCTCGGCGGGGCGCTGTCGTTCCTGATGATCGGGGGTGTGCTCGCGGTGCTCGAAATCTCGCTGAGCTTCGACAACGCCATCGTCAACGCCAACAAGCTGAAAGACATGGATCCGGTCTGGCAGCACCGCTTCCTGACCTGGGGCATCCTGATTGCCGTCTTCGGCATGCGCATCGTGTTTCCGCTGGCCGTGGTTTCCATCGCCGGGCGGATCGACCCCTGGTCAGCCGTGGTGCTGGCAGCGGTGGAGCCGCAGGAATACGCGCGCATCATGAACGAGGCGCATATCTCCATCGCCGCCTTCGGGGGCACCTTCCTGATGATGGTCGCGCTCAGCTACTTCATCGACGAGGAGAAGGAGGTGGACTGGTTCCGCTCGGTGGAGAAATGGCTGCGCGCCGGGGCCGATATCCGCGGGCTGGAGATCGCCGCGGTGCTCGTGCTGGCCCTCGGCTTCAGCATGGCGCTCTCCGGCCCCAGCGCGATGGACTTTCTCTTCTCCGCGATCCTCGGGCTGGTGACATTCCTCGCGGTGGATCTGCTGGGCCAGGTGCTCGACCGCGCAGATGACGTGCGCGGTCTGGCGGCAAAGGGCGGGCTCGGCGCGTTTCTCTACCTTGAGGTGCTCGATGCCTCCTTCAGCTTCGATGGCGTCATCGGCGCCTTTGCCCTCACGCAGAACCTCTTTCTCATCGCCATCGGTCTCGGCATCGGTGCCTTCTACGTGCGCTCCATGACGATCCTGCTGGTGGAAAAGGGCACGCTGGCCGAGTTCCGCTACCTCGAGCACGGGGCGTTCTATTCGATCCTCATCCTGTCGGTGATCATGTTCCTGCAATCGCTCATGCACATCCCCGAATGGTTCACCGGGCTCATCGGCGCAGGCCTCATCCTCGGGTCGCTCCTGGCATCGATCCGGCACAATCAGCGCGAGCGGAGGGCCTGAATGGTGAGAAACCTGTCCCGCCGCTCCTCATGGCTCAACCGGCTAGCCGAGGAAGTCGCGCGCGCGCTCACAGCCCGGATCGCGGACGGAACGCTCGCCGAGGGCGACGAGATCGTGGATCGTGACGCAATTGCCGGCGAGTTCATCACCAGTCCGGGCGTCGTCGATCGCGCGCTCCAGATGCTGGTGGCTGAGGGGCTATTGCGGCAGGAGGAAGGCGGGGGGCTCGTGGTCGCCAGTCCACCGACAGCTCCGCGCACCTTCGAACTCCCCGAGAATTTCGGCGCCACGCGGCAGGACGTGCTGGCGGTGATGGAACTGCGGATGGGTGTCGAAGTGGTGGCCGCCGCGCTCGCCGCCGAACGACGGGACGACGCGCAGATGGCCGCAATCCTCGCCGCAAGGCAGGGCTTCGAAGAGACGGTCGCGGAAAGCGCGGGGATGGCACAGGCAGACTTCAGGCTGCATCACGCCATCGCGGCGGCCTCCGCAAATCCTTACATCCTCGAGATGCTGGAGTATCTCGGCCCACTCCTGATGCCACGGATGCGCCTCGACCTGCCCGTCTCGGCGCGGGATGGAGACGAGCGACACCTCCAAGCCGCCATGGCGGAACACGCGGCCATCGTCACCGCCATCGAAATCCGCAACCCCGAAGAGGCCCGCGTCGCCATGCGCGGGCACCTCTCCCGCAGCATCGAGTTCCTGCGTGGCCTGACCGGCGCGTGACGGCTGCGGCCTACAAAACCAGAACGGGCGACCCCATGACCAGCATCAGACCCGAAGACTTAAAGCACTTCGTCGCAGCGCTCCTTCAGGCCGCAGGGATGGAGGCCGAAAAGGCTGGGGTCACCGCCGAGGTGTTGGTGGAGGGCGAGATGATCGGGCGCGCCACCCACGGGGTCGGCCTCGTGCCCTGGTACCTATCCGAACTGTCCTCCGGTGCCCTGGCAGGCACCGGCAGCCACGAGGTGATCCGCGACCGCGGCGCCACCTTCGTCTGGGAGGGCAACTGCCTGCCCGGGGCGTGGCTGGTCACCAAGGGCCTGGATCTGGCCGCCGAGCGCGCCCGGCAGTACGGCACGGCCAGCGGCGCCATTCGCAACGCGCACCACACCTGCGCCCTCGCGGCCTACATGCGGCCCTTGACCGACCAGGGCCTTGTGGTTCGCATCACCGCGTCCAACCCCGCCGCCGCCCGGATGGCGCCCTTTGGCGGAACAAGGCCGCTGCTGACGCCCAATCCCATCGCCGTCGGCTTCCCGACCTCCGCTCATCCCATCGTGGTCGATGTGTCCTGCTCGATCACCACCACCACCATGACCCAGACCCTCGCCGGCCGGGGCGAGCGATATCCGGGCCAATGGGCGCTGACGGCCGCAGGGCAGCCAACGGATGATCCGCGCGAGGTCACCGAGCATGGAGGCACGCTGCTGCCCATCGGCGGCACCTCGAAGGGCTACAAGGGTTTCGGCCTCGCCGTCATCGAAGACCTCATGAGCCAAGGCCTGTCCGGCAAGGGGCGGGCCAACACGCCAGCGGGCCCACTTTCGCAAAGCATTTTCCTGCAGGTTTGGGACCCCGACGCCTTCGCCGGAACGGACGCGCTCGTCCTGCAATCGGATCACCTCGCCAACGCCTGCCGCGAAAACCCGCCCGCCAATCCGTCCCGCCCCGTCCGCATCCCAGGAGACCAGGCCGCGGTATTGAGGGAAAGAGCCCTGACCGAAGGCCTGCAAATCCCGGACGAAACGATCGCAACCTTAAATGACGAGGCGAAATCACGTGGGCTGGGAATACTGGCAAACCACTGAGTGATGAGCCATTCTAAACCCACTGGCGATCGCACATCTATGAATCATTGCGAAATCTGGCCACCCCAAAACCGGCCCGCACTGCAGATTTTGCATCAGCCGCAGCTGACGCCCGCTTTCCGCCCGATATGACGTTCCGACGGAAGTTAGACAGGCTGGCTCCGACCTACCATTTAATACCTGTTGGGTGAACCTGCCGGACGATGCGTCGCAGTTGGGTTGGAGAGGGTTAGACCCCAGGCCCATCCCCACCGCCATTTTTTATTTTTAAGATATTGATTTAATTTGAAAATATATGGGGTCGCCGTGTGTAGCCCCACATTGAGCCACACATTTCACACCGCTGGTTGCAGCGCCGAAAAATGGCTTGTCAGGTCGCCTCAGGTCGTTGCATGTTAGCACCATAGGTGAAGGCTACCTGATAAGCCCGCAGTACAACCGCAATTCATAGGCGCAGGATGTTGTCTTGATTGCCCTCGACGAAGGGGATCAAGCATGTCCAATGGTGACTCAAGCAATCACGAACAATTCGATCTTTTTTCGGATGAAATCGACGCGAATAGCGTTGCCGATGTCACCCCGAGCGAAGTGGCCGTTAAGGAGCCGCTCGCCAAGGCCGTAAGTCCTGCGGAGCACGCGCCCGGCGGAAATTATCTTTCGGTAAAGCAAGTTGCAGCCCATTTCGGTGTGTCTTCCGCCACGATCTGGCGGTGGTGCACGAAAGGCGAGTTCCCGAAACCGGTCCGATTTTCCAACAGGGTCACGCGCTGGGCGCGCGTGGATCTGGAGCAGTTCGAAGCCCGCCGTCGAACTCTCGTTAAAGAATGAGCCGCTCGTACAGGAAGGTTCGGCCGATGAGGCATCGAGTCTACTCGGTTCCCCAGGTCATGGAGCTCTACGATGTCTGTCGGAACACGGTATCGAACTGGGTTGGCGATGGGTTGCGCCCCTCTCCGGGTGAGGGGCAACATCTGTTTAGAGGAGAAGAACTGAAACGCTTTCATGAGCTTCGTCGATCCAGAAGCCGTCAGTCACTACGCCACGGGCAATTCAAATGCTTCACCTGCAAGGCAATTTTCTTTCCTGAAGTCGGCTCAGTCGAAATTTTGTCTGGCGCACACCGCGGACTGACGGCATTTGCCGTCTGCCCAAACTGTGAAGTGCGCAACTCAAAGTTCCTGAATGAGGTTGAGTGCGACAAGCTCAAGACGGCTGTCCAAACCCACATCAGCCTGCAAGTCATAGCCGAAGATGAAGCTTGCCCTCCGGCTGGTATTGGGAAGATCCGTTCACCTGGTGACGAGAATGCTGCGGGAAGCGGTGGCTCACGCAACGATCGGACGGTGTTTCACTGGCAGCAATATGCAGTTCGTTACGACGCCAAAACCATCGCGGCGCATCTCGTCTCCATACGGGAGTTCGAGGCGTCCGTCGGGGAGAAGCCGTTTGAAAAGCTGCGCCAAGAGGATGTCGCCGGGTATCGCGATGGCTTGTTGTTGCGCCTGGAGGAGAGCGGCGAGAACGGTCTTTCCTGTTCGACGGTGCGGCACCGGGCATCTCACGTGCGGGCCTTCCTTATCTGGCTCCGCGGTCAAGATGGCTTCCGCAGGCTGAGCGCCAACTTGCCGGGTTACCTCGAACTACCCCGGAAGTTGTCTGCCAAAGCGCTTCCCAAAGCCCGTAGTTATCCTGGTATTGAGGACGCTGCCGCGATGATTGCTGGCATGCCTGTCGGTAGCCTCCGCGAGCGACGGGACCAAGCGATCGCTGCGATGGCCTTTCTTTCGGGCTTCCGAGCGACGGCGCCGACCAATCTCCGGTTAAGACACGTCGAACTGGAGAATGCCCAAGTGATCCATGATGGACGGAGCCTCAAGGGAAAGAACGGCAAGAACTTTGTCGTCAGCTTTTTCCCGCGCACCGAAAGTTTCGAGCGTGTCGTGCGGGAGTGGATCGAAACCATAGTACGGCTGGGTTTCGGAGAAGACGACGCTCTCTTCCCGGATCATCGACAACTCGTCCATAAGTTGAGCCGCCGTCGAAAGATTGAGCCGATGCGGAGCGTAGGCTCGGTTACTCGGGCTTTCAAGGCCGCAAGCCTGGTCGCTCATGCGGACTACAGCCCCCATTGCGCAAGGGACACGCTGGCGGCTCTGGGCGGCCTCATTTGTAAGTCTGCACGTGAAAGAAAAGCGTGGTCTCAGAACCTGGGGCACGAGACGGACGTGATTACCGAGCGATACTACGGCAAGCTGAAGGATGATCAGCGCTCGGGCATCATGACGGAAATGAGAGCGCGGGGAGACTTGATTGATTATGAAAAGGACCTGCTCCTGGACCTGTTCTTCAATCGTTTGGATCGGAACTCTCCAGACTACGTGCGCGCAACAAAACTACAGATCGCTCTGATCCAATCTGAACAAGGCTCATGCCAGGTAGTTGAGCCGTGATGGTAAGGATACATGCGCCAAGCTGTCACGGCTGCCACGAGCGGCAATCGCCTGGTCAAGCCATTCTCAAACCGGCTCAGTTGCGGAAGGCTGGACGTAAGAAGCCAACTCACCGCACCCTTTCAGATTCGAGCGTTCCACACCGCAACCCGGTTGTGCTGAGTAGTTAGTGCCAAACAATTCTAGGCGCCACGGTGATCAGGTCGTTCGGGCGGTTTCGCATCACTGAAGTGCTCCCGGCGTACGGTGCCGGGTCAGGTGTGGTCGAAGAGGTTGTGCATCTCGTTTGGGCCTTCCTGCAAGTCGTAGAGTTCGCCCGCGTCGTTAAGGACTGGATTGCCGCAGTCGGTGCCAAGACGGCCTACATTGGGCTTGGGTCGGACTTGCTACATCTCCCGGCAAGGATCCGCCGCTCCCCTCCGCCGGGCGATAGAATGGTGCGGGTGTGTCGATGCAGATGCCCCAGCCGAATCCAGCACGAGCATCCCAGCTGCCATCAGGCAAAGGCTGCTTCCCGCCTCAATCTTCCATCCGCCCGCTCCTCCAATGCCCCTGCCTGAGGCGTAGGTGGAAGGGGGCAAACTTGATGAGCTCTTCCGCCAACACGAGTGCGAAAACAACCGTCACGGAGGCATCGAGCCAAAGCACCGCCGCGGCGGTGACTGGTACGCGGAAGAGCCATTGCGACCAGACGAAAATGTGCATCACGTAAAGCGTTTCACCGCCCGCGCGGAGGGTGTTGCCGCAGATCGCGTTGGAGCCCTTGGGAAAAGGGAGGAAGATGAGGATGGGCAGAAAACTCAGCAAGGTGGCGCGGGTATCGGGGTGCAGCTCGGGGTAGATCCAGGGGCTGGCGAGACAGATGCCGGTGTAGATCGCCGCAACGAGGCCCGAAGCCACAAAGGAGGTGCGCCAGGCGGATAGGAGAAACCTGTCGAGCACCTCGGCGGCTGTGCTGCGGCCCAGCATCTGACCGATGTGAATGCCTGTGGCCTGCGCCCAGCACATGCCAAAGGTGCCAACCACCTGCACCCAGGGCATGATGATGGTCATTGCGGCAAAGTCATTGACCGGCAGCCGGGCGTAGAGCAACCCGCAGACGCTCATCGCAATGGTCGCGCTGCCGAAGGTGGCGGCAATGGGAAGCGAGAAGGTGAAGTGGCGGCGCAGGCTGGCGGCGTAGGTGCCGTTGCGCCATCCGGGGACGCGCAAAAGAGTCCGGTTGCGATACAGCAGGAGCCCAGCCAAGAAACCAACCTGAATCACCGAGGCAATGGCACTGCCAATCGCGGCGCCGGTAACTCCGAGGTCCGGCGCGCCGAGGTGGCCGTGGATCAGCACCACGCTCACCGCGATGTTCACCGGCACGGCCATCATGTAGCTCAGTGCCGGAAGCCGGGTTTCGCCGCAGCCGTTGAAATGTCCGGTGAGGCAGTGGCCCACCGCCTCTGAAAGGATGACCACGGCGAAAATGCTCAGATAGGCCCGTGCCCCGGAGGCGATTTCGGCATTGTGGGCCAACCCGTCGATCAGCGGTCCGGCGAAAAGCGCAAGCAGCGCAAGGCCCATTGTGACGACGCCAAGGTTAATGGTCAGACCCGACAACAGCGCGGACTTGAGGAAAGCCCGATCACCCGACCCAAACGCCTGCGCGATCCTGATCTGCGTGGCGTTGGAGAAGGCTACGATCAATCCGATCAACAGCCCGGCGATCGAAGCCGAAAGGCCCAGCACCGCCACAGCGCCTTCACCCAGCGACGACACAAGCCAACCGTCGATCACGACGATGCCGTGCAGCATGATGGACTTCAGGGTCAGCGGCCATGCGAGGTGAAAGACGGAGCGGGTTGTGGGCACTGCGGGAGGCTGGGCTTGGGCGCGCATGGCAAACTCTTGTCCGGCAGGGCCGGAGTGCCGCGCGGAGCGGCGGATGGGAGTGGGGGTGTCGCGGTTCGGCTGTGCGCCGCGCCGGTCAGTTGCCGTCGGGGTCGAAGTAGTGGCCGTTGGTGGCCTCTATCGAGGCAATCGTGGCATCCAGCCGCGACAGGTGCAGCTTGCCCGCCGCGACGGCGCTCTCCGCGTCCCCTGCCAGGATGGCCTCCGCGATGGCCTCGTGATCCGCGAGTAACTGAGGCATCCGGTCTTCCTTGGCGAGCCCAAGGGTGCAGAGCCGGTCGACTTTGGCCTTCTCCATCGAGATGACCTCGAAGGCGAAGTCCGCGTCGGCTATCTCACAGAGGGCTTGGTGAAACTCGTAGTCGAGTTCCCCGAACTTCTGATAGTCGCCCTTCTCGATAGCTGTGCGCTGACGCTTGAGGCAGGCGTCCAGAAGCTTCCGTGCTGCCGGGCTGGCGTTGGCCGACGCACGGCGCAGCACCTCGTACTCCACAGCCGCGCGGACGAACCGAGATTTTTCGATTTCGCGCGAAGAGAAGCGCTTTACCTCGGTAGCTCGCTGGGGGCGGATCAGCAGCAGGTCTAGGTTGGCGAGGCGGGTGAACGCATCTCGAACCGGCTGACGCGACACGCCGAATTGGGCCGCGATATCGGCCTCGGATATCCGGTCGCCAGGGCGCAGCCGAAGCGAACTGATCTCATCGAAGAGATGGTCGAAAATCTCATCGACCGTCGTGCGCCGATCGGTTGCCAAGTTGGTTCGCATGCCTCGCTGCCCCCTTTGAGTGATGGATTTATAGTCGCTCACTCCGAACTCGCCAATCGGTGACTGCGGTGTGCTCTCCTCCATAGTGTCCATGTCCCGTGCCTTTCAATTGCGGCGGTGCCTCATGGCGCGCCAGATTCGCTGTCTTTTGACCAGCTGGCGATGTGTGAGTTGCGCGCCGCGCTGTAACTTGCGACTAGTATTGCAGATTTTAGACTAGTATACCAGAAAAATTACTAGTATACCAGATTGTGAGATTGGTCGAATCGTAGCTTTACAGCGCCCGCCGGGGTGCGGCGGTTCGAGGGGAGGCGCGCGGGGACCGCGCAACCGGAGGAGAGCACATGTCGGGAGTTCGGTTGGACCGAATCGTGAAGGCGTATGGCGCCGTGCAGGTGGTGCATGGCATCGACCTTGAGGTGCGGGAAAAAGAATTCGTCGTACTTGTCGGCCCCTCGGGTTGCGGCAAGTCCACCACCCTGCGGATGATCGCCGGGCTGGAGGAGATCAGCGACGGCGATCTCACAATCGACGGGCGCCACGTGAATCGCGTTGCTCCGAAGGACCGCGATGTGGCGATGGTGTTCCAGAACTACGCGCTCTACCCGCATCTCAACGTGGCCGACAATATCGCCTTCGGCCTGCGCATCCGGAAGGAAAAGAAGGAGGCCATCGCCGCCTCGGTGGAGGAGGTGGGCCAGATCCTTGGCCTCACGCCCTACCTGGAGCGGCGCCCGGCCGACCTCTCTGGTGGCCAGCGCCAGCGCGTCGCCATGGGCCGCGCCATCGTGCGTCGCCCCAAGGTATTTCTATTCGACGAGCCACTCTCCAACCTCGACGCCAAGCTGCGCACCCAGATGCGGGCCGAGATCAAGCGGCTGCACAAGCGGCTCGGCGCCACCTCGATCTACGTGACCCACGACCAGGTCGAGGCGATGACGCTCGCCGACCGGATCGTGGTCATGCACGACGGCCGTATCGAACAAATCGGCACGCCGATGGAGCTTTTCCTGAACCCGGCCAATACCTTCGTTGCGGGCTTTCTCGGATCGCCGCCGATGAACATGGTCAAGGCTACCGTGGTGGCGGGCGACAGCGGCCCGGTGGCCGAGTTCGATGGTCAGCAGGTGCCGCTTCAGCCGTTGCCCGCGCTCCAGAACGCAGTTGGAAACGAAGTGATCCTCGGCATCCGGCCCGAGTTCGTGAAGGTCGCGGAGGCCGGCGCGCCGGGATCCATCGCGATCGAGGTCGATCTCGTCGAGACCCTCGGCTCCGAGGCACTGGTGCACGCCAGCTTGCAGGGCGACCCCTTCGTGATCCGCACCGACACGGTGGGGCAGATGGGCATTCTCGACAGCATCGGCGGTTTCACCATCGCGCCGCACCTGGTGCGTGTGTTCGATGCCGAGAGCGGCGAAGCGTTGCCCGGTCAGGTGTTGGAGCAATGAGCAACGATCCGAACTTCACCACCGCGGCCGGGCCCGCTACCGAGGAGCTGATCGTCGATGCCACCGAGGCACAGCGCCGTCGCAAGCCCAGTCGGATTGTGCGGGTGGGTGACCACCTGAAGCGCGAGTGGCAGCTCTACCTGATGCTGATCCCCACGATCGTCTGGCTGCTCGTCTTTCTCTACAAGCCGATGTACGGCCTTCAGATCGCCTTCAAGGATTACTCGATCTTTCGCGGAATCGCGGACAGCCCCTGGATCGGGCTGGAGCATTTTCAAACACTGTTCAACAACGACCAATTCCTGCGCGCCCTGCGCAACACGGTCATCATCAGCTTCTACGGCCTGATCTTCGGCTTTCCGATGCCAATCATCCTGGCGCTGATGTTCAACGAGATCCTAAGGCAGACCTTCAAGAAGACGGCGCAAACCATCGTCTACCTGCCGCACTTCATTTCTTCGGTGATCATCGCGGGCATCGTCATAACAGCCTTCTCGCCCTCGGCGGGCATCGTGAACACCATGCTGGGCTGGTTTGGCATCGAGCCGATCTACTTCCTGACCAAGCCCGAGTGGTTTCGCCCGATCTTCGTGGGCACGGGCATCTGGCAGGAGGCGGGTTTCCAGTCGATCGTCTATCTCGCGGCCATCGCGGGCGTCTCGCCGACGCTCTACGAAAGCGCCGTGGTCGATGGCGCGAGCCGCTGGCAGATGATGTGGAAGATCACGATCCCGTCGATCATGCCGACCATCATCATCATGCTCATCATCCGCATCGGCAACATGCTCGAGGTGAGCTTCGAGATGATCATCCTGCTCTACCAGCCGGCCACCTATGAGACCGCCGACGTGGTGAACACATTCATCTACCGGCAGGGCATCCAAGGCGGGCAATACGACCTCGCCGCCGCTGCGGGCCTGTTCAACGCCGTGGTCGCCTTCGTCCTGGTGATGACAGCCAACACGATCTCCAAGCGCTACTCGCGCACGTCGCTCTGGTGAGGGGGAAAGACCCATGACCAACATGAATCTCTACTCCCGCGGCGACAAGCTCTTCGTGATCGTCAACATGGTGTTGATCGCGCTGTTCACGATCTCCACGCTCTACCCGTTCATCTACATTGCCTCGCTGTCGCTCTCGACAGGCTTCGAGGCGCGGGCGGGCAACGTGGTGCTTACACCTGTGGGCTTCACTATCGAAGCCTACAAGCAGGTGCTCTCCGAGCCACTGTTCTGGTCGTCCTACGCCAACACCTTCATCTACACCATCGGCGGTACGCTGATGAGCCTGGCGTTCATTATCCCGGGGGCCTATGCCCTGTCGCGGCCACAGCTCTACGGGCGGCGTTTCTGGAACCTGATGGTTGCCTTCACCATGTGGTTCAACGCTGGCCTGATCCCGTTCTTCCTCAACATGCGCGACCTTGGGCTGCTCGACAGCTACTTCGGCATCATAATCGGCTTCGCCGTCAACGGCTTCAACATCATCCTGCTGCGCAACTTCTTCGAGGGCATTCCGCAGTCGTTCGAAGAGGCAGCCCGGATGGATGGCGCCAACGAGCTGCAAGTGCTGTGGAAGGTTTTCGTGCCGCTTACCGTATCCTCGATCAACTGATCGAGCCTGTTGCCCTGAGCATAGTCTGCGGAAAGGGCGACGACAGCGTCCCGGCCAACCAGTTCGATCAGCTCCGCCACCAGCGCCGCGAGCGCATCGCGATCGGAATGTTCGATCTGTCCCGCCGCCGCCCTCGCCCGTATGTCCGCGACGAACCGGTCCCATCGCGAGCGGGCTCGATATTCCTGTTCCTCATCGAGACCCTCATTGTAGACGATGGCTTCGAGCAGACGGCGAAACGCTTCCGGTTGTGCGCCTCCCCCGACCACAAGAAGAAAATCGGTGATCACACGAACAACCGGTTCGGAGGCGAAGTCCTGCGTCTGGTCTTCCTCGCGAAACGGAACCTTCCGGTCCCGCAACGCGGCTCGCAACTCCTGACAATAGAGGTTCTGCTGCTTGCTCACCAGCGCCGCGATGTTGGAAGGATCCAGGCTATCATTCTCGATCCATCCCTTGATTGTGTCGGCCAAATGCGAGGCTTCCTCACTGGCATTCTTGAAGTGAGGGATCTCGATCTCGCCATCGTCACCCTGCAATTCGTCGTCATCAAGCGCAGCAGGCGGGTCCATGACCCGCACCATCGCGTTCTGCATCCGGCGAAGTCGCGGCGCAGAGCGGAAGTTCTGATAGAGGTTCAGCGCTTTCGCGTCGAAATCCGCCGCATAGGTCTTGAAGATGCCTTCGAGCGCCCCGCCCAGCCCATGATCCGCTGCTTGGTGTCGCCGACTGCAACGAGCTTCGCGCCTGAGTCGAGGAAGCAGGCTTTGATCAGCGCGTACTGCTCCTTCGTGCAGTCCTGAAATTCGTCCAGAAACACGTGACTATAGGTCTGTCGTATGGCGTTCCTGGCGAGGACGCTGGTCTCAAGAATGGTAACTGCCAATGGCACCATTTCCTGAAAGGTGATGGACTGTCCCTGGACCCGTGCCTGCCCGACACTGTAGTCCGCATCAAGGGCATCGCGCCCGGTGAGCGCCAGACGAAAGCGGTCAATGATGCGCTTGCCGAACGCGTGAAAAGTGTGGCTGTCGAGCCGCGCGGCCAGCTCGGGGCCGCCGCGCTTGCGGACGCGTGCCTTCAGATTGTGGCTCGCATCGACCTTGAACGAGATGGCGAGGATGCGCTTGGGGTAGCGGCACGTGCCGGTGCGGAGGAGAAAGTCCGCCCGCTGCGCCAGAATTTCGGTCTTGCCCGCTCCTGGCCCTGCCGTCAGCGTCAGGTTTCTCTCGGTCTCTGTTGCCGCAAGGAGGGCATTCGGCTCGAGCTTGAGGTTGTCCGATGGAACCCAGCGGTCAACGCGCATCATTCCGGCAACGCCTTCAGGTCGTCGCGGACACGCGCGAGCAACCGCTCGAGGACTTCGGGCATCTCGTCCTTCAGTTCCTCGTCCGTCAGGCTGGCCATCGCCTGGATGTGCCACACGGGCTTGCTGCCCAGCTTGAACCGCCTGTGATAAGCGTCGAAGTACTCGCGCTCGTCATCGTCATATTGGCCGGCGACAATGTCGTGCTTCTTGCCCAGCACCGACTTGAGCGCATCTTCGTCCGGATCCTCGAGCTCCTCGTCTTCCACGCCATATGCGTTTGGGTAGGCGGTCATCATGAGGAAATCGAGATCGAGCGGTGAGGAGAAGAACACGCCGTGTTCTTCAAGGCGGTTGAACCACCCGTCGTCTGCCAGCATCAGTCCCTGCTTACCGTCCCAATTGGGGATTGAATTCACTTGGGTGCCGGTGAACCCCGCCTTCGTCACGTCCCCATATTCCAGTAGTTGCCTGGCGGCGTATTTTATCCGCCCCCACCCGCCCTGAAATCGCGCCGGATCCAAGTCCAGCAGGGTCGCATGAGGGATCCCGAGTCCATGAAGGAGTCGCCAGAAATGGTTGACGTGCCGGCCGCCGAGCGGCACGACCGAAATTGATGCGTCGTCAGCGAGTATCCCCTCGGCCGCCAAAAGCCTCGGAAGCACGACTTCCTCACTGTCACCCTCCCCGAGAACGACGAAGCGCGAGAAATAGAGTTCGGGAAAGGCTTGGACCGCCTCGCGAACGAACTTGTGCGCCTCCGCTTCCTCGGGAAGCTCGATGTGCCTCACGACGGTAGTGCGCTTTTCATCGAGCCGCATGTATCTGACGGCCTCCGGAGGAACGCGGCGCATCAGCGACGGGGAGTGCGTAGCGAGCACCGCCTGCGCATCCTGTCCCCCGGCGAATTCTTCGAGGGCTCGGACGACTCGTCCCAGGTAATGCGGCGATAGGCTGTTCTCGGGCTCTTCCAAGGCGATCAGGGTGAAGACGGCCGGCCGCAGCTTGTCGATGTCAAAGGCATCCGGGAGCTTGCCACTCAGCACATCACTGCCGATCTGGTGCATACCCAGCACGATCGAGAGATAGAGAATCGACTGCTGCCCGTCGCTCAGGCGAGTGAAATCGACCAGTTGCTCGCCGTGGCCTGGGGTGAATTCGACGTTCAGGTGGCGCAGATGGTTTTGCAGTTCGCTCCGACCGAATGAAATCGATGGGTCGGCGAAATAACTGCCTTTATGCAGATTTCCCCACTGATCTGACAATGCGTCCGTCATGCCCTCAATTGCTGCATTGCCGGCAAGGGTCGCACTGATCTCCTCGGTCAAATTGGAGATATTGTCGCGTTCGTCCGCCCAGTCGGCCGAACGCAGTGCGCGGCCCAGCAGCGCATTTGCCGAGTAAGAGATATGGTCCGCAGGATTGCGCCGCGCTGGCAGGTAGTGCACCTGAATGGCATTCCGATCGTGCTTTGCGACCCGGCCTTGCTCCAGCGGGTTCCCTTCAGCATCGACCTTCATGACGTAGGTGAGGTTCTCTTCAATATCCTCGTCCTGGTCGAGCGTAGCATCGAGCCGGAAACGGATCTGCGCTGGCTCATCGCTCCCCATAAGTTGCATATGCGCGAAGTTTCCGGGAACCGCAGGTGCCTCTTTTTTGCCCTTGCCCACCAGCTCGGGAAACTCGAAGTCTGCCTCAATCCAGAGCTCGCGCTCCGCCGGCGCTTCGTCAGGCTCTTCATCATGCGGGATGTGAAAGTCGGACTTCCTGATCTTGCGCTGGGCAGGATCGAGACTGAACAGTCTTGCCAGAGCTTGCAGCACCGCGGTCTTGCCGGCGCCGTTCGGGCCGAGCAGAAATGTCAGGTCGTCCAAATCCAGTTCTGCAAAATCCTTGCAGAACGATCTGAAATTGCTGAGCCGCAAGCGGACAAGTTTCATGATACCCCTCCGTGAGCACTCGCCGCTTAGGCTCAGGACTCATAGCCAGTAGATGACGATAGCGGCGAGAGCGATGGCAGAGAGGAAGACCTTCGGGCATCGGTCGTAGCGCGTGGCAACGCGCCGCCAGTCCTTGAGCCTGCCGAACATGATCTCGATCCGGTTTCGGCGTTTGTAGCGGCGCTTGTCGTATTTGACGGTTGTGTTTCGCTGCTTCCGGCCGGGGATGCAGGCGCGTATCCCCTTGTCTTTCAACGCTTCACGGAACCAGTCGGCGTCGTAGCCGCGATCCCCGAGCAGCCAGTCGACATCCGGCAGACTGTCGCAAAGCGCCCGCGCACCGATGTAGTCGCTGACCTGCCCTGCCGTTACGAACAGGTTGAGAGGGCGTCCCTGGCTGTCGCAGATGGCGTGCAGTTTCGTGTTCATGCCGCCCTTGGTCCGTCCGATCAGGCGGCCGCGCCCCCGTTCGTCGGGGAATTGATCCCCCGGATCAATTCCTGATCCTCCTTACTTAACGCTCAGACTGGACGCCGTGCGGTGGGCCTTCAGGTAGGTGGCGTCCACTGCCCCGGCAGTTGAAACGCAGTTTCGATGAGAGGGGATCATCACAGTCTTCTTCTCGCCGTGCTCGGCGGCCAGGCCCGCCATCATCCGGGCGAAGACACCCTTGTCGCTCCACCGTTTCCAACGATTGTAGAGCGTCTTGTGAGGCCCGTATTCCTTCGGCGCGTCTCGCCAACGCAACCCATTGCGATTGATGAAGATAATCCCGCTCAGGACGCGCCGATCATCGACGCGCGGCTTGCCATGGGACTTTGGGAAATAGGGTTCCAGACGCGCCATCTGCGCATCGCTCAGCCAGAAGAGATCAGACATGTCACCGCTCAGTTTTCGCGCGGTGAATCATGCCCTTCCGCTGAGATCAATGGGTCCTGAGCCTAGGAAACTAGGGGCGCCTTAGTCACAGAGGCAAGCCAACGAGCGACATCGGTTGATCCGGCGGCGGGGCTGGCCGGACCGCCTGACCGCAACGGCGGAGCCGAAGGTGGAACCGGCGAAAAATGGGCCGGTGTCTCTTTTCTCTCGTGCCGCGTCGCAAATCGGTCATACCGGGCTGGCGGGGCGTTCTATCAGGGGGCGAAAGGGTGCGGGTCGCAAGGCCCGAGAATTGGGAAGCCGGTGCAATTCCGGCGCTGCCCCCGCAACGGTGAAGCCCTCACCGGGCGCGGCATGGCCACTGGGCAGGAGGAGCCCGGGAAGGCGCCGCGCTCTGGCCCGAAAGGGCCACGGGCCAAGTCCGGAAACCAGCCCTTCGAGTGACGTCGAACCGCGGGTGGCGGTGATGGCGCCGGACGGGCCGGCTCCTCCCATGCGCCGTGCCCTTCGGCTCCATTCTCCGCCGGTCGCCCCAGCAGGACCGCCCTCGCGCGGCAGGAGAGCAAAACGATGAGCGAGATGATCCGAGAGCTTCTGGCGCGGCGCAGGCCCGGCTATGCCCTCGAACAGCCGTTTTACACCGATCCGGCCATCTTTGCCGCCGACATGGCCACCATCTTCTACCGCGACTGGCTCTTTGCCATCCCCGCCTGCGAGCTGGAGAAGACGGGCAGCTATGTGACGCAGCAGATCGGCGCCTACAATGTGATCCTCGTGCGCGGGGCCGACGGTGAGATCCGCGCCTTCCACAACGCCTGCCGCCACCGGGGCTCGGTGATCTGCAAGCATGAGCGCGGCACCTCGCCCAAGCTCGTCTGCCCCTATCACCAGTGGACCTACGAGCTGGATGGACGCCTGCTCTGGGCGCGCGACATGGGCGCCGATTTCGATGCCGCTGCCCACGGGCTGAAGCCGGTGCACTGCCGCACCCTCGCCGGGCTGGTCTATATCTGCCTTGCTGCCGAGGCGCCTGATTTCGACAGCTTCGCCGACAAGGTGCGCCCCTATCTCGAGGTGCACGACCTCGCCAATGCCAAGGTGGCGCACCAGAGCTCGATCATCGAGAACGGCAACTGGAAGCTGGTGTGGGAAAACAACCGCGAGTGCTACCACTGCGGCGGCAACCACCCCTCGCTCTGCCGCACCTTCCCCGAAGATCCGGTGATCGGCGGCGTTGCCGGGGATGGCAACTTCCCCGCGCCGGTCGAGGCGCATTTCGCCCGGCTCGAAGGCATGGGCGCGCCCTCGCGCTTCCATCTCGAAGAGGGCGGGCAGTTCCGGGTGGCGCGGATGCCGTTGCTGGACGGGGCGCAGAGCTTCACCATGGATGGCAAGATCGCCGTGACCAAACGGCTGGGCCGCATCCCCGCGCTCGATGCCGGCACGCTGCTGCTGTTCAACTACCCCACCACCTGGAACCACTTCCTGAGCGATCATTCCATCACCTTCCGTGTCACCCCGATCTCGCCGATGGAGACCCGGGTGACGACGACATGGCTGGTGCACAAGGATGCTGTGGAGGGCGTGGATTATGACCTCAAGCGCCTCACCGAGGTCTGGACCCATACCAACGACGAAGACCGAGAAGTTGTCGAGAACAACCAGCGCGGCATCAACTCGCCCGCCTACGAGCCCGGCCCCTATTCCGCGATCCAGGAAGACGGGGTGATCCAGTTCGTCGACTGGTATTGCGCCACGATGCAGAACCGGCTGACTCCGGTGCAGATGGCGGCGGAGTAGGCGCGATGAACGACATGAGCCCGATCACCGGCCAGACCTTCTGGGAAGACAGCGAGCCGCTGGAATGCGTCTCGGTCATCCCCGAGGTTCCCAATACGGCGACCTTCGCCTTTCAGGCTCCGTCGGGCGCGATGTTCGATTACCTGCCGGGGCAGTTCATCACGCTGGAGCTTCCCACGCCGCAAGGGGTGATCCACCGGACCTACACGATCTCGTCCTCGCCCACGCGGCCCCGGTCGCTCTCGATCACGGTGAAGGCGCAGGAAGGCAGCCTTGGCACCCGCTGGATGCTCGACCATCTGAAGCCGGGGATGCGGCTGCGTGCCTTCGGGCCGGCCGGGCTTTTCAGCCACATGAACCACCCGGCGAAGAAACACCTCTTCATCTCCGCGGGCAGCGGTATCACCCCGGCGATGGCGATGACCACCTACATGTGGGACGTCGGCATCGAGCCCGATATCGTCTTCATCAACTGCGCCAGGCGCCCCTCCGAGATCATCTTCCGCGAACGCCTGGAGCACATGGCCTCCCGCGTGCCGGGCATCGTGCTGAAGTGGGTGGTGGAAGAGGCCGACCGCTACCGGCCCTGGACCGGCTATCAGGGGCAGGTGAACCAGCTGATGCTGGGCCTGATGGCGCCCGATTACCTCGAGCGCGAAGTGTTCTGCTGTGGCCCCGAGCCTTTCATGACAGCCGTGCGAGAGGCCTTGCAGGGCATGGGCTTCGACATGGATCACTACCACCAGGAGAGCTTCAAGGCCCCGGTGGAAACCGTCGAGGACATCCCCGAGCACGATGACGTGGTGCCCGAAGAGGCCGCCAGGGCCGAGGTCACCTTCGCCCAGTCCGGTGTCACCGCAAGCTGCCACGAGACAGATACGGTGCTGGCCGTGGCCCGCGCCTCCGGCCTCAACATCCCCTCTGGCTGCACCTTCGGCCTCTGCGGCACCTGCAAGGTGAAGAAGGCCAAGGGCGAGGTCCACATGGTGCACAACGGCGGCATCTCGGAGGATGACATTGCAGCGGGCTATATCCTTGCCTGCTGCTCCCATCCCATCGGGGCGGTCGAGGTCGAGGTCTAGTGCCTGCCGCGCTGCGGGGCAGGGTGCTTCAGCCCTGCTCCGTCATCCCCGGGGCGGGGCCGATGGCCTTGCGGGCGAGCGCCAGGAAGGCCGCGCGCTCTTTCGGCTCCAGCCGCTCCAGCACCTCGCTTTGCAACGCGGTCACCAGCGGCAGGATCTCGTCAAACATGGCCCGGCCCGCCTCGGTGGCCCGTACCTCCCGCGCCCGCCGGTCGCGCTTGCTCACCGCGCGCACCACGTAGCCCTTCTGCTCCAGCCGGTCGATCACCCCGCCGATGGTGGCCCGGTCATAGGCGATTGCCGCCGCCACCCCCGCCTGGTCGAGGCCAGGGTGGGCGAGGATCGCGTCCATCGCCGCAAACTGCACCTGCGTCACGTCAAACCCTGCCGCCTGAACGCGGGTCGAGAACACCTGGGTCGAAATCTGGTTGAGCCGCCGGATCAGGTGCCCGGCCATTCCATGCGCCTTCATCCGCACGCCTCCCTGCCTGAGATGGTATGTATACATATTTTTCTTGACGGTAAATGATAAGTGTAGTTATTAACTGCCATCCACAGCGCGGAGGAGGGCAGGGGGATGCAATATTATCTGGATGGGTTTCGCGGGGGCGACCCCGACCTGAGCAACGCCGCCCCGAACCGTCGCAATCGCGGCTCCTTCGCGCCGCTGCCCGACAAGGTCGATGTCTTGATTGCAGGCTGCGGACCCGCCGGGCTCTGCCTTGCCGCCCAGCTCTCGCAGTTTCCGCAGATCGACACTATGATCGTGGAGCCCAAGCCCGGCCCGATCGAGAAGGGGCAGGCCGACGGGGTGAACACCCGCACCATGGAGATGTTCCAGGCCTTCGGCTTCGGCGAGAAGGTCAAGCGCGAGAGCTACTGGGTCAACCAGACGGCCTTCTGGTCGCCCGACCCGGCCAACCCCGCCCATATCCGCCGCATCGGGCGGGTGCAGGACGTGCCCGAGGGCAGCTCGGAAATGCCCCATACCCTGCTCAACCAGGCCCGGGTGCACGAGCTGTTCCTCGACGTGATGCGCAAGTCGCCGTCGCGGCTGGAGCCGGATTATTCATGGTCGGTCAAGGATGTGCAGGTGGATCGGGAGGCCAGTGACCACCCGGTGGCGGTGACGCTGGAAAACACTGGCATCAACGCAGGTGAGACTCACGTCGTGCGGGCCAATTACGTGGTGGGCTGCGATGGCGCCCGCTCCAACGTGCGCCGCGCCATTGGCGGCACGCTCCACGGCGATGCGGCGCATCAGGCCTGGGGGGTGATGGATATTCTCGCCAACACCGACTTCCCCGATGTGCGCCAGAAGTGCCTCATCACCTCGGCCACGGAGGGCAACACGCTGATCCTGCCGCGCGAGGGCGGCTATCTCTTTCGCATGTATGTGGAGCTCGACAAGCTGAACCCCGATGAGCGGGTGGCGCAGCGCAACTTCACCGCCGATCACCTGATCGCCGCCGCCAACCGGATCATGGCGCCCTATTCCATCGACGTGAAAGAGGTGGTCTGGTGGTCGATCTACGAAATCGGTCACCGGCTGACCGACCGGTTCGACGATGCGGGTGAGGACCAAGGCCCCCGCGTCTTTACCGCCGGAGATGCCTGCCACACCCACAGCCCCAAGGCGGGGCAGGGGATGAACGTGTCGATGCAGGACAGCTTCAACCTTGGCTGGAAGCTGGCCCATGTGCTGACAGGGCGGGCCGGGCCGGAGCTGCTGCGCAGCTATTCCGGCGAGCGCCGGGCCGAGGCCAAGCGGCTGATCGACACCGATCACGAATGGTCGCGCATCATGTCGGCCCCGCCGGGGGAGTCCAAGCTGGATGGCGGTGAAATGCCCCGCTTCCAGAAGGCCTTCATCGAGAACCTCATGTTCACCGGCGGCCTCGCGGTGAAATACGATCCCTCCCGCCTGACGGGCGAGGCCACGCATCAGGCCCTCGCGCCGGGCTTCGAGATTGGCCGCCGGTTTCACTCCGCGCCGGTGGTGCGGGTGGCGGATGCGATGCAGATGCACCTTGGCCATGTGGCCGAGGCCGATGGCCGCTGGCGAATCTACGCCTTTGCGGGGGACGAGCCTTCGGGCCTCTACGATCTGGCCAACTGGCTGGGCGGCGCGCCCGACTCTCCCGTGCTGCGCCACACCCGCAAGGGCGAAGATATCGACGCGGTGATCGACCTGCGCGGCGTTCTGCAATCGACCTTCGATCAGGTGTCCTATGAAGAGGTGCCCGCGATGCTGAAGCCCGAGAAAGGCCCGCTCGGCTTGCAGGACCATGAAAAGCTCTTCTGCGTGGATCACAAGGGCGCGGGCGAAATCTTCGAGATGCGCGGGGTCGACAGGGCGCAGGGCTGCATGGTGGTGGTGCGCCCCGATCAATACGTGGCCAATGTGCTGCCGCTCACCGCCCGCCAAGAGCTGTCGGACTTCTTCAGCGCCATCCTGTTGCCTGCCCGGCCAGGCTGACCGGGCTGCGTCAGCCTGGCGCGCTTTCGCCCTGCACCTGCGGCATGAAGGCGGCGCTGTTCTCGGCCAGCCAGTCGCGCACCCGCGCGGCGATGGGCGTTTCATGCACATGCGCCGGGCTGACGATGAACCAGTGCCGGATGATCGGAAAGCCAGGCACATCCAGCGCCACCAGCCGGCCCGTCTCCAGCTCATGCGCCACCGTATGGGCAGAGAGCACCGCAATCCCCAGCCCCGCCATCACCGCCTGCTTGATCGTCTCGTTCGAGCCCATCTCGTAGGTCTCGAAGATCCGGCCCTTGCCGATTTCGTCGAGGAAGCGCTCGGCCATGATCCGCGTGCCCGAGCCTTCCTCGCGCAGCACGAAGCGCTCCTCCAGCAGCTCCGCGCTGCCCACGAGGCGGCGGCGGGCCAGCGGATGGTCGGGCGCGGCCACCAGCACGTGCGGGTGCTCGGCAAAGGTGCTGGCGCCCCCCAGCGGAAGGCGCGGCGGGCGGCCCATGATGCACAGGTCCAGCTCACCCCGCGCCAGCCGGGCGATGGTATCCGTCCGGTTGCCGATCACCAGCTGCACGCTCACGTCGGGCATCGCCTCGCGCAGCAGCGCCACGATCTTGGGGGCGAAATACTTGCCCGTGCTGACCACGCCCAAGGTCAGATTGCCGCACTCTCCTGCGCTCATCGCCTGCATCGTGGCCACCGCGCGCCCGAGTGAGGCGGTCATCTCGCCATAGGCGGTGAGCAGCACTTCGCCCTCCGGCGTCAGCACGTTGCCCTTGCCGCCTTCCCGCGTCAGCAGGGTGACGCCGAGCGCAGACTCCAGCGTTTTCAATTGGTTATGAACTGCGGGGCCGGTCAGCCCGAGCGTGTCGGCGGCGGCGGTGATCGTCTTGTGCCGCTCCACGGCACGCAGGGCGCGGAGCTGTTTGAGCGTCACGAGGTCGAGCGAGGCAAAAATTTTCTTACACTCCTGTCAGAATTTTAAAATTTCCTAACGGTGCGGAACCTGAAACTCAAGTGGCCAAGCACACCGGGTGGAGGAGGCCAGGCGATGCAAGGGAAACTTCAGATCAGCGGCGCGGCCTTACCGCCAGCCCTCGCCCCCGCCATGGAGGCGCTCTGCGCGGTGGCGGCGGACCTGTCGCTCACCATTTCGCGCGGGGCCCTTGGCGGGGCGCTCGGGGCCTCGGTGGGGGCCAACACCGATGGCGACACCCAGAAGGCGCTCGACGTGATGGCCGACGAGGTCTTCATGGCCGCCCTGCGCGGCACCGGCGTGCGCTGGTATGCCTCCGAAGAGCAGGATGGCGTGGCCGAGATCGACGCGGGCGGCGCGCTGGCGCTGGCCATCGACCCGCTGGATGGCTCCTCCAACATCGACGTGAACGTTTCCATCGGCACCATCTTCGGCATCCAGCCCGCCGAAGCGGAGGCGGAGGCCAGCTTCCTGCGGCCCGGAAGCCACCTGCTGGCGGCGGGCTACTTCGTTTACGGCCCGCAAACGGCGCTGGTGGCCAGCTTCGGCGCGGGCGTCCGCATGTTCATCCTCGACCGCGAAACCAAGCGCTTCGTCGAAAGCGCGCCGCCCACCGTGCCCGGCGACGCCTCGGAATTCGCGATCAACGCCTCGAACTACCGCCACTGGTCACAGCCGGTCCGCGCCTATATCGACGATTGCCTTGCCGGGATCGACGGGCCGCGCGGCAAGAATTTCAACATGCGCTGGGTCGCCTCGCTGGTGGCCGAAACCCACCGGATCATGACCCGGGGCGGCATCTTCCTTTACCCGGCAGACAACCGCGAGGGCTACGCCCAGGGCCGCCTGCGGCTGGTCTATGAATGCGCGCCCATCGCCTTTCTCGTCGAGCAGGCCGGGGGCCGGGCGACCGATGGCCTGACCCGCCTGCTGGACCTCACGCCAGAGCACCTGCATGCCCGCGTCCCCTTTGTTTTCGGCACCCCCGACAAGGTGGATCGCGTCACCGCCTACCACGACCTGCCGCCGCAGGACGTGAACGCCCTGTTCTCGAACCGCGGCCTGTTCCGCGCCTGACCTGAAAGCCAGACATGTCCAAGAAACACCCGATCATCTCGGTGACCGGCTCTTCCGGCGCCGGCACCACCACGGTCAAGAGCACCTTTGACCAGATCTTCCGCCGCGAGGGGATCAGCACCGTCTCCATCGAGGGCGATGCCTTCCACCGCTATGACCGCGCGGCGATGAAGGCCGAGCTGGAGAGCCGCAAGGCGGCGGGCGACGAAACCTTCAGCCATTTCTCATACGAGGCCAATGAGTTGGGCAAGCTGGAGGAGGTCTTCCGGACCTATTCAGAGAGCGGC
Organism: Vannielia litorea; assembly: GCF_018424695.1. Taxonomy (GTDB): domain Bacteria; phylum Pseudomonadota; class Alphaproteobacteria; order Rhodobacterales; family Rhodobacteraceae; genus Vannielia; species Vannielia litorea_A. The sequence goes on along the minus strand of NZ_QTNQ01000036.1, from coordinate 7,990 downwards.
ACCGGCCAGACCCGTCATTACGTGCATGACGACGACGAAAGCGCCCGTTACGGTGTGGCGCCGGGCAATTTCACCGAGTGGAAAAGCTTCGACGAGGGCTCGGACCTGCTGTTCTACGAAGGGCTGCACGGCGCGGTGGTGAACGATGAGGTCAACCTCGCCGCCCTGGCCGACCTGAAGATCGGGGTGGTGCCCGTCATCAACCTCGAATGGATCCAGAAGATCCACCGCGACAAGGCCAGCCGGGGCTACACCACCGAGGCGGTGACAGACACGATCCTGCGCCGGATGCACGCTTACGTGCACTGCATCTGCCCGCAGTTCACCGAGACCGACATCAACTTTCAGCGGGTGCCGGTGGTCGACACCTCCAACCCCTTCATCGCCCGCTGGATTCCCACCGCCGACGAGAGCCTCGTGGTGATCCGTTTCAAGAACCCGCGCGGCATCGACTTTCAGTATCTGACCTCGATGATCCAGAACAGCTGGATGAGCCGGGCCAATTCCATCGTCATTCCGGGCGGCAAGATGGACCTCGCCATGCAGCTCATCTTCACGCCCATGGTGGCCCGTCTCGTCAGTGAATCCAAGCGCAGCTGAGGGAGAGGAGCCGATGAACATCCAGACCACGCTCACCATGGAGCGCCAGATGGCCAACGCCATCCGCGCCCTGACGATGGATGCGGTGGAGGCCGCCAACTCCGGCCACCCCGGCGCGCCGATGGGCATGGCCGATGTTGCCGCCGTGCTCTTCAACCGTTTCATGCGGGTGGACCCGGGGGCGCATAAGTGGCCCGACCGGGACCGCTTTGTGATGAGCGCCGGGCATGGCTCGATGCTGGTTTACGCGATCAACCACATGCTGGGCTATGACGACATGGGGATGGAGCAGCTGCGCCGCTTCCGCCAGCTCGGCAGTCGCACGGCGGGCCACCCCGAGTATGGCCATGCCAAGGGCATCGAGGTCACCACCGGGCCGCTGGGGCAGGGGATTGCCACATCGGTCGGCATGGCCCTGGCCGAGCGGATGATGAACGCCCGTTATGGCGACGATCTGGTGGATCACTTCACCTATGTCATCGCCGGGGACGGCTGCCTGATGGAAGGCATCTCCCACGAGGCGATCGACATGGCCGGGCACATGGGCCTGGGCCGCCTGATCGTGCTTTGGGATGACAACGGCATCACCATCGACGGAGGCACCGAGGTTTCCACCTCCACCGACCAGCAGGCCCGCTTCGCCGCCGCAGGCTGGCATGTGCAGGGCGTGGATGGGCATGACACCGAAGCCGTGGCGCAGGCCATCGCCGCCGCCCGCGCCGAGGCGCGGCCCTCGCTCATCGCCTGCAAGACGGTGATCGGCTACGGCGCGCCGACCAAGCAGGGCAGCCATGATGTGCACGGCGCGCCGCTGGGCGCCGAGGAGATCGCCGCCACCCGCAAGGCGCTGGACTGGCCCCATGCCGCGTTCGACATTCCCGCCGATATCCTCTCGGCCTGGCGGGCCGTTGCTGCGCGCGGGCGCGAGGCGCGGCTGGCTTGGGAAAAGCGGCTGAACGCCAGCCCGCAGGCCGAGGCCTTCCGCGCCGCGCACGCGCCAGCGGATGCCCGCGCTCTGGGGGCCGCCATCGAGGCCTACAAGGCGAAAACCTCCGCCGAGGCCCCCAAGGTGGCCACCCGCAAGGCCAGCGAAATGGCGCTGGAGGTGGTCAACGCCACCCTGCCCAACACCGTGGGCGGCTCGGCCGACCTGACCGGCTCCAACAACACCCGCACCAGCGCGATGCGGGCGGTGATGGCGCAGGACTACTCCGGCGACTACATCCACTACGGCATCCGCGAGCACGGCATGGCCGCCGCGATGAACGGCCTCGCGCTGCATGGCGGGTTCAAGCCCTACGGCGGCACCTTCCTCGCCTTCGCCGATTACTGCCGGCCCGCCATCCGCCTCTCGGCGCTGATGGGCGTGCCCGTCACCTACGTGATGACCCACGACAGCATCGGGCTGGGCGAAGACGGCCCCACCCATCAGCCGGTGGAAACCATCGCCAGCCTGCGCGCCATCCCCGGCCTCACCGTGATCCGCCCCGCAGATGCGGTGGAAACCGCCGAGGCCTGGGAAATCGCCATGACCTCCGCGCAGCCATGCGTCCTCTGCCTCTCCCGCCAGGGCCTGCCGTGCCTGCGCACAACCCACGCCGAGCCCAACCGCACCGCGCAGGGGGCCTACCTGCTGCGCGATCCCGCGCGGCGCGACGTGACGCTGATCGGCACCGGCTCCGAGCTGCAACTGGCCGTGCAGGCCGCCGAAACGCTGGCCGCAGAGGGCATCGAGGCGGCGGTGGTCTCCGCCCCGAGCTTCGAGCTTTTTGCCGCCCAGCCAGAGGCCTACCAGGCCGAGATTCGCGGCATCGCGCCGCGCGTCGGTGTCGAGGCCGCCATCCGGCAGGGCTGGGGCGCTTTCCTCGACCGCGAGGATGCCTTCATCGGCATGTCCACCTTCGGCGCCTCCGCCCCCGCGACGGACCTTTACGAACACTTCGGAATAACCGCCGCCGCCGTTGTGCGGGCGGCCAGGAAACTCACCAACAAGGAAGACACCTGAATGACCGTGAAAGTGGCAATCAACGGCTTCGGCCGCATCGGGCGCAACGTGCTGCGGGCGATCGTGGAGAGCGGGCGCAGCGATATCGAGGTGGTCGCCATCAACGATCTCGGCCCGGTCGAGACCAACGCCCACCTCATCCGCTTCGACTCTGTCCATGGCCGCTTCCCCGGCGAGGTGACAACCGGCGAGGACTGGATCGACGTGGGCCGCGGCCCGATCAAGGTCACCGCGCTGCGTGACCCGAAGGCGCTGCCCTGGGCCGGCGTCGACGTGGCGCTGGAGTGCACCGGCATCTTCACCGCCCGCGAGAAGGCCGCGATGCACCTGCAAAACGGCTCCGCCCGCGTGCTCGTCTCCGCCCCCGCCGGGAATGCCGACAAAACCATTGTCTACGGCGTCAACCACGGCACCCTGACGGCGGATGACGTGGTGGTGTCCAACGCCAGTTGCACCACCAACTGCCTCTCCCCGGTCGCCAAGGTGCTGAACGACACGGTCGGCATCGCCAAAGGGTTCATGACCACGATCCACAGCTACACCGGCGACCAGCCGACGCTGGATACCATGCACGGCGACCTCTACCGCGCACGTGCCGCCGCGATGAGCATGATTCCCACGTCCACGGGCGCCGCCAAGGCCGTGGGCCTCGTGCTGCCCGAGCTGAACAACAAGCTCGACGGTGTGGCGATCCGCGTGCCCACCCCCAACGTCTCGGTGGTGGACCTGGTGTTCGAGGCCAGCCGCGACACGAGCGCCGAAGAGATCAACGAGGCCATCCGCACCGCCGCCAACGGCCCGCTGAAAGGCGTGCTGGGCTACACCGACCTGCCCAATGTCTCGGCCGACTTCAACCACGACCCCCATTCCAGCCTGTTCCACACCGACCAGACCAAGGTGATGGAGGGCCGGATGTGCCGCATCCTCAGCTGGTATGACAACGAATGGGGCTTCTCCAACCGCATGGCCGATACGGCGGTGGCGATGGGAGGGCTGATCTGATGCAGGGGCTGCCTTCCATCATGGACGCCGATGTGCGCGGCAAGCGGGTGCTGGTGCGGGCCGACCTGAACGTGCCGGTCGAGGGCTTCCGCGTCACCGACCGCACCCGCATCACCCGCTTTGCCGCGGGGATGCGCCCGTTGCTCGCCCGTGGCGCGCGCCTCGTCATAATCACCCACTTCGGGCGGCCCCGGCCCAACGAGCTTGATCCGCAGTTCTCCGTCGACAAGCTGCGCCCCGCGCTGGCCGAGGCGCTGGGCGTTCCGGTGCGCTTCTCCGATGTCTGCGCCGGCCCCTCTGCGGCGATCCTCACCGAGCAGCTTGCCGAGGGCGAAGTGCTGCTCTGCGAGAACCTGCGCTACCAGTCGGGTGAAACCGCGAATGATCCCGCCTTTGCCGCGCAGCTCGCCCAGCTTGGCGACCTCTACGTGAACGATGCCTTCTCCTGCGCCCACCGCGCCCATGCCTCGACCGAAGCGATCACCCGCTGCCTGCCCGCCTACGCGGGGCCGCTGCTGCTGGAAGAGATCGCGGCGCTCGGCGCGGCGCTGGAAAGCCCGGCGCGGCCCTCGGTGGCCATCGTCGGCGGGGCCAAGGTTTCTACCAAGATCGTGGTGCTGAAGCACCTCGCCGCGCGGGTCGATCACCTCGTGGTCGGCGGCGGCATGGCCAACACCTTCCTCTTCGCGGAGGGCGCGCCGATGGGCCGTTCGCTGCACGAGGCCGATCAGGTGGAGATGGTGGAGGCGATCCGCGAGGCCGCGCGCGCCTCGGGCTGCACCCTTCACTTGCCGACAGATGTGGTGACGGCCCGCGAGTTTCGCGCCATGGCCGAAACCCGGATCGTGCCGGCCACCGCCTGCCCGGCCAACGCGATGATCCTCGATGCCGGGCCGGAGACGCTCGCCCACCTCAAGGCGCTGCTCGGCAATTGCCGCACCATCCTGTGGAACGGCCCGCTCGGCGCCTTCGAGATCCCGCCCTTCGACCGCGCCACCACGGGCCTTGCCCGCGAGGCCGCCGCGCTGACCCGCGAAGGCCGCGCCGTCACCGTTGCGGGCGGGGGCGACACCGTGGCCGCGCTGAGCGCCGCCGGGGTGGCCGAGGTCTTCACCTACGTCTCCACCGCCGGAGGCGCCTTTCTCGAATGGCTCGAAGGCAAGACCCTGCCGGGAATTGCCGCCCTTGCCCAAACCCAAACTGCTGCCTGACCGGAGGAAGCCATGGCGCTCATCACACTCAGACAATTGCTCGATCACGCCGCCAGCGAGGGCTACGGCGTGCCCGCCTTCAACATCAACAACATGGAGCAGGGCCTCGCCATCATGGCCGCCGCCCGCGCCTGCGATGCGCCGGTGATCCTTCAGGCCAGCCGGGGCGCGCGCTCTTACGCGGGCGACATCATGCTGCGCCACATGGTGGAGGCGCTCTCCGAGATGAACCCCGATATCCCCATGGTGCTGCACCAGGACCATGGCAACAACGACGCTACCTGCCTTTCGGCCATCCGCCACGGATTTACCTCGGTGATGATGGACGGCTCGCTTGAGGAGGATATGAAAACCCCGGCGAGCTACGACTACAACGTCGAGATCACCGCCCGCGTCACCCGCGCCGCCCATGCGGTTGGGGCGAGCGTGGAGGGCGAGCTGGGCGTGCTCGGCAGCCTTGAAACCGGCGAGGCGGGCGAGGAAGACGGCTCGGGCGCGGTGGGCAAACTCTCGCACGACCAGCTCCTGACAGACCCCGACCAGGCGGTGGACTTCGTGCTGAAAACCAGGTGCGACGCGCTGGCCATCGCCTGCGGCACCTCCCACGGGGCCTACAAGTTTTCGCGCAAGCCCGATGGCGAGATTCTGTCGATGGAGACGATCCGCCGGATCAACGAGAAGCTGCCCAACACCCATCTGGTGATGCACGGCTCTTCCTCCGTGCCGCAGGCGCTGCAAGACCTCATCAACGCCAACGGCGGCGACATGCCGCAAACCTACGGCGTGCCCGTCGAAGAGATCGAGCGCGGCATCGCCATGGGCGTGCGCAAGGTCAACATCGACACCGATTGCCGGATGGCCATGACCGGCCAGCTTCGCAAGGTCGCGCAGGAGAAGCGCGCCGAGTTCGACCCCCGCAAGTTCATGATCCCGGCGATGGAGGAGCTGGAAGCCCTCTGTCGCGACCGCTTCGAGCGCTTCGGCGCGGCGGGGCAGGCGGGCCGCATCAAGCCCGTCTCGATGGACGAGATGGCCCGCCGCTACGCCAGCGGCGCGCTCGATCCGCAAATCGCCGCCAACAAGGCCGCCTGACACCCAGACCCCCCCGAGGAGGACACCCCATGAAGGACGATGCAAAGACCGTCACCGACGCCAAGAAGCGCTACAGCGCGGGTGTGATGAAATATGCCCAGATGGGCTATTGGGAGCCCGATTACGAGCCGAAGGACACGGACGTGATCGCGCTCTTCCGCATCACGCCCCAAGACGGCGTGGACGAGGTGGAGGCGGCCGCGGCCGTGGCGGGCGAAAGCTCCACCGCGACATGGACGGTCGTCTGGACCGATCGGCTCACCGCCTGCGACAAATACCGCGCCAAGGCCTACCGGGTGGACCCGGTGCCGAACGCGCCCGGCGAGTTCTTCGCCTATATAGCCTACGATCTCGACCTCTTCGAGCCGGGGAGCATCGCCAACCTGACCGCCTCGATCATCGGCAACGTCTTCGGCTTCAAACCGCTGAAGGCGCTGCGGCTGGAAGACATGCGCCTGCCTGTGGCTTACGTCAAAACCTTCCAGGGCCCGGCCACCGGCATCGTGGTGGAGCGCGAGCGGCTCAACTGCTACGGGCGGCCCCTGCTGGGCGCCACGGTGAAGCCCAAGCTGGGCCTCTCGGGGCGCAACTATGGCCGGGTGGTCTATGAGGCGCTGAAGGGCGGGCTCGACTTCACCAAGGACGACGAGAACATCAACTCCCAGCCCTTCATGCATTGGCGCGACCGGTTTCTCTACTGCATGGAGGCGGTCAACCGGGCCTCTGCGGCGACGGGCGAGGTGAAGGGCACCTATCTCAACGTCACCGCCGCGACGATGGAAGAGATGTATGCCCGCGCCGAGTTCGCCAAGTCGCTCGGCTCGACCATCGTGATGATCGACCTGGTGATCGGCTACACCGCGATCCAGTCGATGGCCAAATGGGCGCGCGACAATGACATGATCCTGCACCTGCACCGCGCCGGACATTCCACCTACACCCGTCAGCGCAGCCATGGCGTGAGCTTCCGTGTCATCGCCAAATGGATGCGGCTCGCCGGGGTGGATCACCTGCACGCGGGCACCGTGGTGGGCAAGCTGGAGGGCGACCCGGCCACCACCAAGGGCTACTACGACATCTTCCGCGAGGAATATAACCCGATGGCCCTGGAAAACGGCATCTTCTTCGATCAGGACTGGGCCTCGCTGAACAAGATGATGCCCGTCGCCTCGGGCGGCATCCACGCCGGGCAGATGCACCAGCTTCTGACCTATCTCGGCGAGGATGTGGTGCTGCAATTCGGCGGCGGCACCATCGGCCACCCCCATGGCATCGAGGCCGGGGCCACCGCCAACCGGGTGGCGCTGGAGGCGATGGTCTTTGCCCGCAACGCAGGCCGCGACATCTGGAACGAGGGCGAGGACATCCTGCGCGACGCGGCGAAAACCTGCACCCCGCTCAAGCAGGCGCTCGACACCTGGAAGGACGTGACCTTCGACTACGCCTCCACCGACGCCCCCGATTTCGCGCCCACGCCCGAAGTCTCGATGTAACCCAAGCCGGGGTGCGCCATGAATGCGCACCCTACGCCAACCCCCCGTAGGGTGCGCATTCATGGCGCACCTGTGACAAGGAGACACCTCATGCGCATCCGCCAAGGACAGTTCAGCTTCCTCCCCGACCTCACCGACGACGACATCCACGCCCAGGCCCAATACGCCATCGACAAGGGCTGGGCGGTGTCTGTCGAATGGACGGATGATCCCCACCCTCGCAACACCTATTGGGAGATGTGGGGCCACCCGATGTTTGACAACAAGGACGCCGCCGCCGTGGTGTTCGAGGTCAACGAATGCCGAAAGGAGCACGGCGGCAAGTATATCCGCGTCATCGCTTTCGACGCCTCCCACGGCTGGGAGAGCATCCGCATGGCCTTCATCGTCAACCGCCCCGCCGAAGAGCCCGGCTTCCGCGTCGTGCGGCAGGAGGGCGAGGGCCGCAGCGTGCGCTACACCATCGAAAGCTACGCCGCGCAGCGGCCCGAGGGCCAGCGCTACGCCTGAGGGGCATCCTCGCCCCCTCCGCCCGGGCCGGTCTTTCTCCCCCGGCCCGGGCGGAGGGGGCGAGGATGCCCCTCAGG
>NZ_QTNQ01000035.1 GCF_018424695.1 Vannielia litorea | reverse complement strand
CAGAGGCCCCCATGCCCTTCACCCCCACCGCCTACGATCCCTATGACTTCGCCAACCGCCGCCACATCGGCCCCTCGCCCGAGGAAATGGCCGAGATGCTGGAGGTGCTCGGGGTCTCCACCCTCGACGAGCTGATCGAACAGACCGTGCCCAAGCGCCTGCGCCAGTCCGAGCCACTGCCCTGGGAGCCGATGACCGAAGGCGACCTGCTGGTGAAGATGCGCCAGATCGCGGGCAAGAACCGGGTGATGACCAACCTCATCGGGCAGGGCTACTACGGCACCATCACGCCCCCCGCGATCCAGCGGAACATCCTTGAAAACCCTGCCTGGTACACCGCCTACACCCCCTACCAGCCCGAAATCGCGCAAGGGCGGCTGGAGGCACTGCTGAACTTCCAGACCATGGTGAGCGACCTCACCGGGCTGGAAGTCGCCAACGCCTCCCTGCTCGATGAGGGCACGGCGGCGGCGGAGGCCATGGTGATGGCCCAGCGGGTGGCGAAGTCGAAGGCCACCGCCTTCTTCGTCGATGAAAACTGCCACCCCCAGACCATCGCCGTGGTGCAAACCCGCGCCAAACCGCTCGATATCGACGTGGTGGTCGGCGCGCCCGATGATCTGAAGCCTGAAGAGGTTTTCGGTGCGCTGTTCCAATACCCCGGCACCACCGGCGGCTTGCGCGACTTCTCTGCCGAATGCGCCGCGCTCGCCGAGGCCAAGGCCGTCTCCGTCATCGCCGCCGACCTGCTGGCGCTGACCCTGCTAAAAGCCCCCGGCGAGATGGGGGCCGACATCGCCGTCGGCTCTGCCCAGCGCTTCGGCGTGCCCTTGGGCTACGGCGGCCCCCACGCCGCCTTCATGTCCTGCCGCGACGCCTTCAAACGCCAGATGCCGGGGCGGATCGTCGGCGTCTCTGTCGATGCACGCGGCAATCAGGCCTACCGCCTGTCGCTCCAGACCCGCGAGCAGCACATCCGCCGCGAGAAGGCCACCTCCAACGTCTGCACCGCGCAGGCGCTGCTAGCCGTCATGGCCAGCTTCTATGCGGTGTTCCACGGCCCCAAGGGCCTGCGCGCCATCGCCGAGCGGGTGCACCTCTCCTGCGCCGAAATCGCGTCCGGCCTGCGCGACGCGGGCTTCAAAGTGACACCCGAAAACCCCTTCGACACCATTGTGGTCGAGGCGGGCCCATTGCAGGGCGCCATCCTGCGCGCCGCCGAGACCGAGGGCATCAACCTGCGCAAGCTGCCCGAGGGCCGCATCGGCATTTCAACCGATGAAACCGTGCGCGCCGACATAATCGAGGCCGTCTGGCGCGCCTTCGGCCTCAGCGAAACCGCCAAGGGCGGCACCCCCGCGCTGCCCGAAGACCTCCTGCGCACGTCAGACTACCTCACCCACCCGATCTTCCAGATGAACCGGGCCGAGGCCGAGATGATGCGCTACATGCGCCGCCTCGCCGACCGTGACCTCGCGCTCGACCGTGCGATGATCCCGCTCGGCTCCTGCACCATGAAGCTCAACGCCGCGGTGGAGATGGACCCGATCAGCTGGCCCGCCTTCGCCGCCATGCACCCCTTCGCGCCCAAGGAGCAGGCCGCAGGCTACACAGAAATGCTCTCAAGCCTCTCCGAGCGCCTCTGCAAGATCACCGGCTATGACGCCATGTCGCTCCAGCCCAACTCCGGCGCGCAGGGCGAATACGCGGGCCTGCTGACCATCGCCGCCTACCACGAGGCCAATGGCGAGGATCGTGACATCTGCCTCATCCCCACTTCCGCCCACGGCACCAACCCGGCCTCCGCCCAGATGGCGGGCATGAAGGTGGTGGTCGTCAAATCCGCAGAGAACGGCGACATCGACCTTGAGGATTTCACCGCCAAGGCCGAAGCGGCCGGCGACAAGCTGGCGGCCGTGATGATCACCTATCCCTCCACCCACGGCGTCTTCGAGGATACCGTGCGCGAGGTCTGCGAGATCACCCATAAGCACGGCGGGCAGGTCTATCTCGACGGGGCGAACCTCAACGCCATGGTCGGGCTGGTGAAGCCCGGCGAGATCGGCTCCGACGTCTCGCACCTGAACCTGCACAAGACCTTCTGCATCCCCCACGGCGGCGGCGGCCCTGGCATGGGGCCCATCGGCGTCAAATCGCACCTCGCGCCCTACCTCCCCGGCCACCCCGAAACCGGCGGCACCACCGGCCCGGTCTCCGCCGCGCCCTTCGGCTCCGCCTCGATCCTTCCGATCAGCTACGCCTACTGCCTGCTGATGGGCGGCGCAGGCCTCACGCAGGCCACCAAGGTCGCCATCCTCTCGGCCAACTACATCGCCGCCCGCCTGAACGGGGCCTACGATGTGCTCTTCAAGGGCCGCAACAATCGAGTGGCGCACGAGTGCATCCTCGACACCCGCCCCTTCGCCGAAGCGGGCGTGACCGTCGACGACATCGCCAAGCGGCTGATGGATTGCGGCTTCCACGCCCCCACCATGAGCTGGCCGGTCGCGGGCACGTTGATGGTGGAGCCGACCGAGAGCGAAACCAAGGCCGAGCTCGACCGTTTCATCACCGCGATGCTCGCCATCCGTGACGAAATCGCGGCGGTCGAGGCGGGCGACATGCCCGCCGATGATAACCCGCTCAAGCACGCGCCCCACACGGTGAACGACCTCGTGGCGGAGTGGGAGCGGCCCTATCCCCGCGAGCAGGGCTGCTTCCCGCCGGGCAGCTTCCGGGTCGACAAGTACTGGCCGCCCATCGGCCGGGTCGACAACGTGTCGGGCGACCGCAACCTCATCTGCACCTGCCCGCCGGTCGAGAGCTACGCTGAAGCCGCCGAGTAGGGGGAGCATTCCGCCCACCGCGCAACGGGCAGCTCCTCGGGCCCTTCGGCCTCTCCTCGCAGCTGCGATGAGGACCGAAGGGCCGAAGAGGTGCTGCGCACGGTCCATTGATTAATGTCCCTTATGTCGAATGACATGTGCATAGGATGTGCATCGCAGGTGCACGGGTTGTGCCCCCCTGCTTGCCAGGGTTAATGCCTCTGTCTTGCACCACCGTGCGCACCCCCTTGAACGGACCTTTGTCAGTAATATATTCACTCCAGCGAATATGTAGCGAGGCCCCAAGATGCCCAGCCCCCACACCCTCACCTGCCCGTCCTGCGCCGCCGGAAACCGCCTGCCCGCCGACAAGCTCAGCGCAGGCCCCAAATGCGGAACCTGTGGCGCGCGGCTGGCCCCGGCAAAACCCTTCGCACTGGACCCGGCAGGGCTGAAGAAGGCCGTGAAAACTGATACTTTGCCGCTGCTGGTCGATTTCTGGGCACCCTGGTGTGGCCCCTGCCGGATGATGGCCCCGGAGTTCGAGAAGGCCGCGCAGGCGCTTGCGGGCAGCGCCCGGCTGGCCAAGGTGAACACGCAGGATTTTCCCGAGGCCTCGGGCGCCTACGCCATCCGCGGCATACCCGCGCTGATCCTCTTTTCCGGCGGTCGCGAGGTCGCCCGTCTCGCCGGTGCCCGCCCCGCCGCCGACATCACCGCCTTCGCCCGCCAGCACGCCCCGGCTTGACACGCCGGGCGGCATATCCCAAATACCGCGCCAGTGGGGCCGTAGCTCAGTTGGGAGAGCGCGTCGTTCGCAATGACGAGGTCGTCGGTTCGATCCCGATCGGCTCCACCAAAACTCTCCGATTCCCTTTAAACCTTAGCGCAGCGGCGCATTGATGCCGCATTCTCGCCCGCTCTTCATCGCGGTTGCGGGCCATACCCGGTGGCAACGCAGAACCAGCCATCGGAGCCGCTTGCATGAAGAGTCCCGCCAAGATCGCAGCCCTCGCCGTTGCCGCCGCCCTCGCCTTCTCCGGCAGCGCCTCGGCCTTCGGCAAGGCCAAGTCCAACCCGCGCCCCCCGGCAGGCTATCAGGGCCAGTGGTACACCACCCCCGCGGGCTGCTCCTATTCCAAGGCGCAGGCCCCCGGCGAGCCGGTGCATTGGTATCTCATCATCAACCCCCATCACATCGGCCAGCCCCGGGCCAAAAAAGGGTGTCCCACCCGTCTTTGAGCGGTGCGCGAGAGGTGCGAGGGGAGGCCGGGCCGGTGTGGCAGCACCGTTGCCCGGCCGCTTGTTTTGCGCGCCTTGCCAGCGGGTTGGGCTCAGGTCCAATCCATCCCGTACAGCCGGTGCAGGGCGATCCGCTCGACCTGATAGCAGGCCTCGGCCATCTCCTCGCCCTTGCTGTTATTCATTCGTTCATGGAATTTGCGGATGATGCCCGTCTTGTCGTGGTCTTTCACCGCGATGATGAACGGGAAGCCGTTCTTCGCCACGTAACGCTCATTGAGGTCCGTCAATTCGCGGCGCTCTTCGTCGGTCAGCGCGGTCAGGCCCGCGCCCTGCTGTTCGGCGTTGGAATGCTCGGTCAGCCGGTCGGCCTTGGTGATCGCATCCCCGAGGTCGGGGTGCGCACGCAGAACGCCGAGCCGCTCATCCTCGCTGGCGCGACGGAAGACCCGCGCCATCGCGTTGTGAATACCCTCCGGCGTGTCATGCGCCGGGCCGAGTTCGAGCTTGTGGGCACGTTCCGCAACCCATTGAGAATGCTCGAAGATCGAACCGAAGCGGTTGGTGAAGGTGGTCAGGTCCATTTGGCTCGGGCGGGCCGACATCTTCTTGGGTGGGTGGGTCATCGTCCAGTGCCGGGCAATGTCGATCCGGCGTGCAAACCACACGCCGTCCTTTGCCATCGCGTGGTCGATAAAGCGTTTCAGCGCCATCAGGCGTCCGGGGCGGCCAGCGAGACGGCAGTGCAGGCCGATGTTCATCATCTTCGGCGCCCCCGCCGCACCCTCGGCATGGAGCACATCGAAGGTGTCCTTCAGGTAGCGCTCGAACTGCTCTCCATCACCAAAGCCCGAGGCGGTGGTGAAGCGCATATCATTGGCCTCAAGCGTGTAGGGGATGATCAGCTGGTCCTTGCCGGAGATATGCACCCAATAGGGCAGGTCGTCGGCGTAACTATCTGACAAATATGCAAAACCGCCCAGTTCGGTTGCGATCTGCACGGTGTTTTCCGAGCAGCGCCCCACATAGAGCCCGCGCGGCCTCGCGCCCACCACCTCGCGGTGCAGGGCAATCGCCTTTTCGAGGTGCTCCTTCTCCTCGGCTTCGTAGAAGTCCTTGTAATCAATCCACTTGTAGCCGTGGCTGGCAATCTCCCACCGAGCCTCGCGCATGGCGGCCACCTGATCGGGCGAGCGGGCCAGCGCCGTGGCCACGCCATAAACGGTCAGCGGAATCTTCATCGCCGTGAACAGCCGGTGCAGCCGCCAGAAGCCCGCGCGGGCGCCGTATTCATACATCGATTCGATGTTCCAGTGCCGCTGGTTCGGCCAAGGCACCGCGCCGATCACGTCGCTCAGAAAGGCCTCCGAGGCCTCGTCGCCATGCAGGATGTTGTTCTCGCCGCCTTCCTCGTAGTTCAGCACGAACTGCACCGCGACCTTGGCGCCGTTCGGCCATGCTGCGTTGGGCGGGCGGGGGCCATAGCCTCGCATGTCGCGGTCGTAACGGTCCATCTGGCTCTCCAATCCTTTTCCGGCCCAATCGCGCGGCCTCTCCGCCCAAGTTTTTACCCCTGCCCGGGGAATGGCAAGCACCTGCCGCCACGGCGGCTGCGCGGGGCATTGAGAATTGCGCGCCATGGCATAGAGTTGACCCAAACAGGGGACAGATCATGCTCGACGAAACCGAAAAGCAGCCACTGGTGGATGTCAGCCACCTGCGCGTGGAGTTCGATACCAACGACGGGCTGGTGGTGGGCGTCGAGGACGTCTCGTTCCACATCGACCCGGGCGAAACCCTCTGCGTTGTGGGCGAAAGCGGCTCGGGCAAATCCATCTCCTCGCTCAGCCTGATGCGGCTGGTGGAGTTCGGTGGCGGCCGGATCGCCAACGGTGAATTGAAGTTCCGCCGTGAAACCGGCGAAGCGCTCGACGTTTCCGAAGCCGAGAACAGCCTTATGCGCGACATACGCGGCAACGAGATCGCGATGATCTTCCAAGAGCCGATGAGCGCGCTCAACCCGGTGTTCACAATCGAGCGCCAGCTCACCGAGGGGCTGCGCGTGCACAAGAACATGAGCCGCAAGGCCGCATCCGAGCATGCGCTGGAGCTTCTGAAGCGCGTGCGCATCCCCGAGCCGGAGCGGCGGCTCAAGCAATATCCGCACGAGCTCTCGGGCGGGATGCGTCAGCGCGTGGTGATCGCCATGGCGCTGGCCTGCGAGCCGCGCCTGCTCATCGCTGACGAGCCCACCACCGCGCTTGACGTGACGATCCAGGCCGAGATCCTCGCCCTGATCGACCGGCTGAAGCGCGAAACAGGCGCAGCGGTGCTCTTCATCACCCATGATATGGCCGTGGTGGCCCAGGTGGCCGACCGCGTGGTTGTCATGCTCAAGGGCAACAAGGTCGAGGAGGGGCCCGTCGAACAGATCTTCGAGGCCCCCCAGCATCCCTATACGCAGGCGCTGCTCTCCGCTGTGCCCAAGCTGGGTGAGATGCGCGGCAAGTCCGAGCCGGAGCCGCTGAAGATCCTCGGGCGCGAGATCGAGGCGCATCCGGTTGTGCCTGCCTCCGAGCGCAAGGTGCTGCTTGAGGTGAAGCACCTGACCACGCGCTTCCCGGTTAAGGGCGGGCTTCTGCGGCGCACCCAGGCCTATGTCCACGCGGTTGAGGATGTGTCTTTCGACCTGAAAACCTCCGAAACCCTGTCTCTGGTGGGCGAATCCGGGTGCGGCAAGTCGTCCTGCGGGCGTTCGATCCTGCGGCTCGTGGAGCCGCAGTCAGGCGAGGTGCGCCTTGGCGGCAAGGATGTGATCGCGATGAACCAGCGTGAGCTGCGCCGGGCCCGGGCCGACATGCAGATGGTGTTTCAGGATCCCTTCGCCTCGCTGAACCCGCAGATGCGGCTCATGGATCAGGTGGCCGAGCCGATCCACAACTACGGTCTGGCAAAGGGCTCTGAGGTGCAGGACCGCGTCGCCGCACTCTTCGACAGGGTGGAACTGCCCCGCAGCTTCCTGCGCCGCTTTCCACATGAGATGTCGGGCGGCCAGCGCCAGCGGGTGGCGATCGCCCGGGCGCTGGCGCTCAACCCCAAGCTCATCATCGCCGACGAGGCGGTGTCGGCACTTGATGTAAGCATTCAGGCGCAGGTGCTGAACCTGCTGATCGAGCTTCAGGCCGAGCTGGGGATCAGCCTTCTCTTCATTAGCCATGACATGGCCGTTGTCGAGCGCGTGAGCCATCAGGTCGGGGTGATGTATCTGGGCCGCATCGTCGAGATCGGCCCCCGCTCCGCCATCTTCGAAGACCCGCAGCACCCCTATACCCGCGACCTGATGAAGGCCGTGCCGGTGGCCGACCCACGCCAGCGCAAGAGCGAGCGGGAGCTGAACTTCAAGCCGATCCCATCGCCGGTCTTCCCCGTGGGGCACGAGCCCGCGCCCTCTGTCTATGACGAGGTGGCACCGGGCCACTTCGTGCTCAAACCGCTGGACTAGGCCGGTGCCGGGGCGGCTCTTGCTGACCCGCCCGGCGGAGGAGGTGGCCGCAGCCTTCGGGGCACCCATGCCGGAGGGGCAGGGGCCGAGGGCCAACATCGCACCGGGGCAAGAGATGGTGGTGTGGGATGGCGCAGCGCTGCGGCTCATGCGCTGGGGGATGATTCCGGTCGGCCGGGTCAACGCGCGGGGCCGCCCGGTGATGGATACCATCGTGAATGCCCGCTCCGAAACCGTCTTCGCCAAGTCGGCGTTCGAGGGGGTGCGGCGCGGCGTGGTGCCCTGTGACGGTTGGTATGAGTGGACAGGCAAGGCCCGCCGCAAGCAGCCCTGGCGGATCGCGCCCAAGGATGGCGGGCTGCTCGGATTCGCCGCGATCTGGGACACTTGGAAGGCCCCGAACGCTGCAGAGCTGGCACAGGTCGCCACGGTCACCTGCGAACCCAACGGTGATGTCGCCCAGATCCATCACCGCATGGGCGTGATCCTCGCGCCGCATGAGTGGGCAGCATGGTGCCTCGGCAACGAGATGGAGGCCGCAAACCTCTGCCACCCCTGGCCGGATGGCCGGCTTTCGATCGCTCACGCGGAAGGGGTCGACTGGAACGGGGCCTGAACCGGGCTAGCTCTGTCCCATCGCAAACAAGGGAGAGAGCCATGTCTGTTGCACGCGTCACCGAAATTATCGCTTCGTCGCCCACCTCTTTTGACGATGCCACCGAGAAGGGCATTGCCCGTGCCTCGGAGACCCTAAAGAACGTTCAGGGTGCTTGGGTCAAGGACATGAAGGTGACCGTCGATGGCGGCAAGATCTCTGAATATCGCGTCGGTCTCATGGTCACCTTCGTGCTCGACGACTGATCCCTAAGGCGCTGGAGGCTATGACACGGGCGCTGCCTTCGGGCGCTGGATGAAGCGCGGGCGCATCGGCTTGGTGCCACGGATCTCGTCCACCGCCTTGAAGCATTCTTCCAGCGCGTGCTCCAGCTTCTGCCAATCCTGCTTGGACTTGTCGAGCCGCACCACCCGCTGCTTGCCGTTGCCGCTAACGATGCAGATCTCGGTTTCGCCGAAGCTGGCGAACTTTACCTGGATGTCGATCTTCGGCGGGTTGGCATCATGCGCGCGAATCTTCTTGGCCAACTCCTGCGAACCCTTGTCGCCATAGCCGCTCTCGCCCAGCTTCGCCTCGCCCTCGCGAAACGCCTTCACGGCGGCGGTATGGTCATACATCGTCACCTCCTCGCCCCAGCGTTGCAGCCCGTCGGTGATGAACATCCCCAGCATGATGCCGTCGCCGGAGACTGCGATGGAAAACCCTCCTTGGGTGGTCATGGTGCAATTCCTTGTGCTTTCAAAATGAATGCACGCAAGTTAGCAGCAGGGCCCGGGTCGCCAAAGAAAAAAGGGCACCCCGAGGGGCGCCCTTCCGGATTTGTCATGAAGCCGGTGGCTCAGAGCAGTTCGAGGTTGGTCGCGCTCTGGCGGCCGTCACGGCCGGATTCGAGGTCGAAGGAGATCTTCTGATCGTCCTTCAGGCCGGTGAGGCCAGCACGCTCGACGGCGGAGATGTGCACGAACACGTCCTTGCCGCCCTCGTCGGGCGCGATGAAGCCGAAGCCTTTGGTGGGGTTGAACCATTTCACGGTGCCGTTGGGCATTCCGGTGTCTCCTAGTCGTATTACCGCCCGCGGAAGTGCGGCGGCCTGGCGTCGGTAGCAGATCGGTCGTGACGCCTTTTGGAAGGGAGACAGTGGATCGAATAGCGGTAGCGGTCGCGTCGCTGGTATCGCAGGTTGCACGGATTCGGGCAAGGGTTGTGTGTATTTACCAGCAGTTAACCGCGCTTTGGCAGTCTCGGGTCATGCCACGTGAAACCCGCCCCCTGCCCGCCACGGCCCCCGTCTTCTTCACCGTCCGCCTCGCCGAGCGCGGCTCCAGCCTGCTGATCGACGGCCTCGCGGTGCTGCGGGACGCCGTGCGCCACGTCAAAAGCTACCGCCCCTTCGACATCCTCGCCTTCGTCGTCCTGCCGGATCACCTGCACGCCGTGCTGCGCTTCCCCGAGGATGATCCGAACGCAGCCCAGCGCTGGGGCAACATAAAAGCCCGTTTCACCCGCGATGCCCGCCGGGCGGGACTTGTGCCGCCTTGGCCAACCGCCGACGCTGAGGGGCAGCGCGGGTTGTTCCCGAAGGGCAGGGCGGGGATCTGGAAGAAGGGGCTGCGCCAGCACGTTTGCACTGACGACGATGATGTCGATCACCTTATCCATTTCTGCTGGGCAGATCCTGTCAGACACGGGTTGGCTGCCCGCCCGGAAGACTGGGCGGCAAGTTCTTATCACCGCGAAGTCCGGGCGGGGAAGGTGCGCGCTGGTTGGCTGGGCGATGGCATGATGTTGCGACGAGGCGAAAAAGCCGCATAGGCAGCCTCGGGCACACCGTCAGCGAAACACCTCGCCATCGTCCATCAGGTGCAGGCGGTGCCAGCCGAACTGTTTGAACAGCGGTCCTACAAAGGCTTCGGGGAAGGTCACCCCAACATGGGCCATGTTGACTTCATACACCCACGGCGTCCCGTCCGGCGCAATGCCAACGTCCCAGCCGATGAGGCGGATGTGGGGCAGCTGGTCATGCAGGCGGGCCATCTCTTCGGCAGCGCGGCGCACGCCGGGCACCTTCTGCCCTTCAAAGCGCAACCCGCTGTCGGGGTGGTGCGTGGTTGCGCTCCAGTCCGGCATGCACCCGACCGGCGCAAGTTCCTCCGCCTCGATGTCGAGGATCACCTTCAGGGCCGAGGCCGTTCGGATGTGTGAATCTCCGCTGCGCCCCAGCCGTATGCCAACAGATACCGCCTGGGCCGGTCTCGTTCCGGGATGAACGGTGGTGATGCGCAGGGTGCTGGTGCCTCCCGCTGACAGCGCGGCAAACTCCGGGTCGAGTTGCACCTCGCCCTGGATCACGAAGTCGCGGTGGGGCAGCTTGTCCAGGCTGAAGTCGTCGCGCTTCAGCCGCTGCACGCCTTTCCCCTGCAGGCCGCCCTTCTGCTTGACGTACACCACGGAGATCTCGGCGAAGATCACGTCGGCCAGATCCTCCGGCTTAATCCGCTCCATCGAGAGCCCGTAGAACTGCCCGGCGATCTGGTAGGCGAGGTCAGGAATGGGGGCGGCAGGCAAGATGCGGCGCGCAAGGGTCGGGCCGGTGACGATCCCGTAGGTGCTCATGCTGTAGGGCACGACGTGGCGGAGCACGTAGTTGTCGGGCAGGCACCCTTCAACAAAGGTGCCGCGCAGGGCCGCATAGGTTTCGAGCCAGGGCGCATAGGCGATGTGGCCCAGCTCTGCACGGGCATACTCCGCGATCCGGCGCCGTGTTGCCCCGTCGAGCGCCCGGGACGGATCGGCCCCTATGATTGCCTGATAGGCCGCGCGGGCCGTCTTGTTGTGAGACGGGTCAATCGCCGAAATGTCCCGGCCCAGCACGCGGTACGGGCCGGGTTTGCGCCGGGGCTTCGGCATCCTATCGCACGAACTTCTTGTACTTCACCCGCTTCGGCTCGAGCGCATCCGGCCCCAGCCTGCGGGCCTTGTCTTCCTCGTAGGCTTCGAAGTTGCCCTCGAACCATTCCACGTGGGCCTCGCCTTCGAAAGCGAGGATGTGGGTGCAGAGGCGGTCGAGGAAGAAGCGGTCGTGCGAGATGATCACGGCGCAGCCCGCGAAGTCTTCCAGCGCATCTTCCAGCGCCCGCAGGGTTTCCACGTCGAGGTCGTTGGTCGGCTCGTCGAGCAGCAGCACGTTACCGCCGCTTTTCAGCAGCTTTGCCATATGGACCCGGTTTCGCTCACCGCCCGAGAGCAGGCCGACCTTCTTCTGCTGGTCGCCGCCCTTGAAGTTGAAGGCCGAGCAGTAGGCGCGGGAGTTCATGCTGGCGTCGCCCAGCTCGATCACCTCGGCCCCGCCGGAGATTTCCTCCCAGACGGTGGCATTGGCATCGAGGGCATCACGCGACTGGTCGACATAGCTCAGTTTCACGGTGTCGCCGTACTCGACGCTGCCTTCATCGGGCTGTTCCTGCCCGGTCAGCATCCGGAACAGGGTGGACTTACCGGCACCGTTGGGGCCGATCACGCCGACGATGCCGCCCGGCGGCAGGGCAAATTCCAGCCCTTCGATCAGCAGCTTGTCGCCATAGGCCTTCTGCAGCCCGTCCACGTCAATCACCTTGCTGCCAAGGCGCGGGCCGTTGGGAATGACGATCTGCGCGCGGCTGATCTTCTCGCGCTCGGATTGCGCGGCGAGATCCTCGTAGGCGTTGATCCGGGCCTTCTGCTTGGCCTGCCGGGCCTTCGCGCCGGCGCGGATCCATTCCAGTTCCCGTTCGAGGGTCTTCTGGCGCGACTTGTCCTCGCGGGCCTCCTGCTCCAGCCGTTTGGCCTTCTGCTCCAGCCAGGCCGAGTAGTTGCCCTCGTAAGGAATGCCCCGGCCCCGGTCGAGCTCGAGGATCCAGCCGGTGATGTCATCCAGGAAGTAGCGGTCGTGGGTGACGATCAGGATGGTGCCCTTGTAGTCGATCAGGTGCTGCTGCAGCCAGGCGATGGTTTCCGCGTCAAGATGGTTGGTCGGCTCGTCGAGCAGCAGCATGTCGGGCGCTTCGAGCAGCAGCTTGCAGAGCGCCACCCGGCGGCGTTCACCGCCCGAAAGGTTCTCTGGCATGGCCTCGTCGGGCGGGCAGCGCAGGGCCTCCATCGCCACGTCGATCTGGCTGTCGAGATCCCAGAGGTTCTGCGCGTCGATCTCGTCTTGCAGGGCGGCCATCTCGTCGGCGGTCTCGTCCGAGTAGTTCATCGCCAGCTCGTTGTAACGGTCCAGCTTGCCCTTCTTCGCGGCGACGCCCTCCATCACGTTCTCGCGGACGGTCTTGCTCTCGTCGAGCTGCGGTTCCTGCGGCAGGTAGCCCACCTTGGCGCCCTCGGCGGCCCAGGCCTCGCCAGTGAAATCCTTGTCGATCCCGGCCATGATCCGCATCAGCGTGGACTTACCCGCGCCGTTCACGCCCACCACGCCGATCTTCACCCCCGGCAGGAAGCTCAGGCGGATGTTCTCGAAGCATTTCTTGCCGCCCGGATAGGTCTTGGAGACACCATCCATGTGGTAGACGTATTGATAGCTGGCCATGCGATCCTCCGGGTCTGCTTGCGGCACATCTAGGGGAGGCAGCGGAAAAGGGCAATCGGGCGGAAATGGGCACTTTGTCAGGAGCCGGGCCTGCGACGGGTTGTCGCGACGGGGCTTTGCCGCTACAGAACCCGCACCGAAGCAATTTCGGACAACAGGAGCGACCCATGATGACCATCCGAACCGCCTATTTCGCCGGGGTGTCCCCCCAGTAGCGGCTCGGATTGCACATCATCGCATGACCCGAAGGCCGCACTCCGGCGCGGCCTTTTTCATGTCTCACTTCCTGTTCATGTTATCTGTCTGTTTCGGTGCGCGGCTTTCCTGACCCAAGGAGAGCACGACAATGACCCTCAGCTTTGCAACCTTCTTCACCGGGCCGATGCAGGCCTGGAGCCGGCTGAACTTCACCCTCTGGCGCAGCGCGCCGCCGCTGCCCGAGGCCGACAGGGCGGAGGTGCCCCCCTATCTGCGCCGTGATCTGGGGCTGCCGCCCGAGGCGCCCCCGTTTCTGGCACCGGAGAAGGTGACCTTCCTGTAAGGCAGGGCCCCGCCCCGCAACTGTCGGGGTGGGGCTATCCTTCGGGGCATGCGGCCGCTCATCGCAGCTGCGAAGAGGGCCTGAAAGGGCCGATGAGCTGCACCGGAACAATGGCTGGGCCCGGCCTCACCCTAGGCGGAGGGGCCGAGCGGCTGGCTCAGCCACAGCTCCAGCCGCCCGTCCTTGGAGAAAGCACCGAGGCGGGTGAAGTCGCGCACGTAGATCGGCGTGTCGGGGTGCAGCCCGTGGATGGTTTGGGCAAGGTCGATAGCGGCCTGCCTGTCGGCATCCTTGAAGTAGCGCACCTCGTTGGTGGCCGGGCCGCTCTTGACCTGTTCGCCGCCGGTGGCCTGGTTCTGCACCTGCCAGCGCAGGTCTGCCAGCGCCTCCGAGAGGCGCACCGCCTCAACCTGAGGGATGTGGGGCGTGTATTGCACGATGATCTCCCCGCCATGCGCGGTGGGCTGCGGCACCACCCCCTTCTGCGCGCGCCACAGAGTCTCAGGCCCGCCGCTTGGCGCCAGAACCGGCGCGGCGCTGCCGATGCGCAGGTCGTTCTCTGTGTTGCGCAGGTTCTGCACGCAGGTTTCGGGCAGCTCGAAGAGGATGCGCAGGTAGCAGGGCGTTGGCGGCAGCGACGGGGGGACGCGGAACACCGAGCCGACCAGCCCGAGAACGAACATTCCGAAGGCGGCGACGAGAATCCACGAGAGCACCGTGGTCATTCGGTTGTTGCGGGCGATGAAGGCGAGCAGTGTGACGATGGAGGCGAAGATCAGCACATAGATCGCGCCAAGGCGCAGATCGTCGAGGTTGCTGCCCCAGCTGATGAGAATGGCCGCTGCGGCCAGAACGCCCAGCCCGGCGGAGATGAGCTTGGCGGCATTGGGGTTGATCTTGAGGGTCTGTGAGAAGGCATCAATCGGGTTCATGGGAAGGCTCCCGGTGTGAAATGGCGAGGGGTCAATGCACGCGATGGTAGCATGAGTCGGTGTGGCTCTGCCGTGAGAGGAGCGTGAAAGGGGCGGGAAAAGGCAGCGCAAAGACCGCGAATTGCGGTCAGGTCAGCAAGCCGAGCAGGATCGCGGTGCCGATGAAGGCCAGAAGGCCCATGGCGCCGATCAGGGCGAACCTGTCGAGGTTGGCTGGCGCCTGCGCGAGGGGAGGGGCCTCGCCGAGGGCCTTGCCGGCCACGACGAGGCCGCGCTTGCTATCCGGTTTGGAGCTGTAGCCCATGGCGGCAAAGAACTGCTGCGAGGCGGTATTGGCCGGCCAGATCTGGGCGATGATCGCGGTGGCGCCCTCGCGGGTTGCTTCCTCTTCGGCGGCCTTCACAAGCGCCCGGCCCACGCCATAGCCACGATCGCCCGCGCGCACCGACACATCCGAAATGTGAAACAGCCTTTGCCCCTCCACGAGGGCCTTGATGGGGTGGAGTGCGAGGTGCCCGGCGAAATGCCCGCCCAGGGCGGCCACCAGCACCGTGAAGGGCCTGGCCTCGGCCCCGGGGTCGATCAGGCGGGCGATGATCTCGTCGTCCCAGGGCCGGGCGTCATAACCCTCGATCATGGCCACGTGTTCGGCATGGGTGCCCCGGTGCAGCGCGGCGATGGCTTCGGCATCTGCCGCCGTCGCAGGCCGAATGGAAAGGCTGCTCAAAGCGCCTTCTCGAAGAAATGGTCGGGGTAAGGGTCGTCGTTGAACCGGTCGATCTCGGTCCAGCCTGCGTTGCGATACATCGCTACCGCTTCGGGCAGGGCCGAGTTTGTGTCGAGCCGCAACACGCCCATGCCAAGGCTGCGGGCGCGGGCTGGAGGGCGAAGGGCTGGTGACCGTGGGTCCGCACCCTGACGATGGACGAAAGCGCCTCGCCCGACTCACCGCCAGCGGGCGCCCCCGGCCAAGAAAGCTGTCATCGAGCGCGCCGGTCTCGGTTGTGACGGCGCGGTTGAAGCGGCGAATGCGGGCGATGTCTGTCAGCATGACTTCTGACTTTAGTCAGGCAATTTCCACCGTCAAGCCGAAAGCAATTGACTTTGGGGCACCGCACCGCGCTACAAGCCATTGATGAGGTGGAACATTCCATATGCGGCGCCGGGGCAGGCGGTGGGCCTTCTGGGCGGCAGCTTTGATCCGGCGCACGAGGGCCATGTGCATGTGACCCGCGAGGCGCTCAAGCGCTTCGGGCTGGATGCCGTGTGGTGGCTCGTAAGCCCCGGCAACCCCCTCAAGGCACGCGGTCCCGCGCCGCTGGAGACCCGTATCGCCGAGGCCCGCGCACTGGTGCAACACCCGCGCGTCACCGTCACCGGCATCGAGGCGCGGCTGGGCACGCGCTACACCGCCGAAACCCTTGCCGGGCTGCAACGCCTCTACCCGCGCGTGCGTTTCACATGGCTCATGGGGGCCGACAACCTTGCCCAGTTCCACCTCTGGGATCGTTGGCAGGATATCATGGGCTCGGTGCCCGTGGGTGTCATCGCCCGGCCCGGCCAGAGGCTTTCGGCAAGGATGTCGAAAACCGCAGAGCGCTTTGCCCGCTTCCGCCTGCCCGCTGCCGCCGCGCCTCTCTTGCCCCATACGACACCGCCGGCGTGGTGCTTCATCAACATCCCGATGAGCCATCAGTCCTCCACCGCGATCCGGGCCGCGCGCGCGGCGGGTGAGGCTGCTGCAAAGAAGTGATCGCGCGCAGACGCACAGAGGCTTGAGCCCCGGCCCGGGTTTTGCTTACTTCGCCTTTATGAGCGCCCCCACCCTCTCTCGCCGCTTCGTGCTGGCCGGTCTTCTGAGTTCCGCCGCTTCCTGTTCCGTGGCCGATGCGCCCGAGCGATCTTTGCGGCCTGTCGTCAAGCCCACGTTCAGCACCGGTCAGGCGCGCCATTCCACCGCCGCCGAAGCGCTCATCGAGGCCGCGCGGCTGGGCGGCAAGGTGGGCTATGTGGTGGCCGATGCGCGCACCGGGCAGGTGCTGGAGGCGCACAACCCGCTGCTGCCGCTGCCGCCCGCCTCAACCGCCAAGGCGATCACCGCGCTTTATGCGATGGAGCGGCTCGGCCCGGGCTTCCGCTTTTCCACCGATATCATCGCCACCGGCCCCGTCTCGGGCGGGGTGGTGCAGGGCGATATCGTGCTGGCAGGTGGTGGTGACCCGACGCTCGATACCAACCGGCTGGCCGACCTTGCCGCCGGGTTGCGGCAGGCGGGCGTGAGCGGCGCCACCGGCAGGCTGCGCGTGTTCGAGGGCGCCCTGCCCAGCGTGCGCACCATCGACCCCGAGCAGCCCGAGCACGTGGGCTACTCTCCCGGCATTTCGGGGCTGAACCTCAATTACAACCGGGTCCACTTCGAGTGGAAGCGCGCGGGCAGTGGCTATTCCGTGGCGATGGATGCGCGCTCCGACAGGTATCGCCCCATCGTGCGGATGGCCCGGATGGATGTCGCCAACCGCAGCCTGCCGGTTTACACCTACGAAAGCCGTGGCGGTGTCGATCGCTGGACAGTGGCCAGCGGCGCGCTGGGCAAGGGCGGCTCGCGCTGGCTGCCGGTGCGCAACCCCGGCGCCTATGCAGGCGAGGTCTTCCAGTCGCTCGCCGCCGCCCAGGGTGTGCGTCTCGACCTCGGCGATGCCGTGTCGCGCCGGCCCGATGGCAAGGTGCTGGCGCGGGTTCAATCCGACGCCCTGTCGGTTGTGGCGCGCGACATGCTCAAATGGTCCACGAACATCACCGCCGAAGCCGTGGGCATGACAGCCTCGGCCCGGGGCGGACGCGCGCCGCGCAACCTCAAGGATTCGGCCCGCGACATGAGCCGTTGGCTGGCGGCCCGCGTGGGCACCAACAAGGCGCGCTTCGTCGATCACTCGGGCCTTGGCGACGCCTCTGAAATCTCCTGCCGTGAAATGGTCGCCGCGCTCACCGGCCTTGCACCCCGCCTGGGCCTGCGAGGGTTGCTAAAGCCGATCCCGATGCGCAATGAGGCGGGCACCGTGCTGGAGGGGCACCCGCTGCAAATCGTCGCCAAGACCGGCACGCTCAACTTCGTGTCCGCGCTTGCGGGCTTCGTGAAGGCGCCGGACGGCACCGACCTCGCCTTCGCGATGTTCATGGCCGACGAGCCGCGCCGCAACCGGCTGAGCCGTGCAGAGCGCGAGCGCCCGGAAGGGGCGGGGGCATGGAACAAGCGGGCCAAGAACCTGCAACTGCGGCTGATCGAGCGCTGGGGCACCCTCTATTCGGGCTGACCCGCAGACCGTTAATCAATCTAAAACGCTCCTCGCGTAAGGCTGGCCCAACGGGGCGCACCCGCGGCCCCATTCCAGCGGTGGAGAGTTGATGTCTGACCCGAAAAAAGACGCGCTGCGCCCGCCCACGGGCGAGGTGCCCTTTGCGTTTGACGAGATCTTCTTTTCCCGCACCGACGATCGCGGGGTGATCCAATCTGGCAACGAGGTGTTCCGCCGCGTGTCGGGATACCCGTGGGAAAGGCTCATCGGCGCGCCGCACAAGATTGTCCGGCACCCCGACATGCCCAAGGGCTTTTTTCATCTATTCTGGGAACGGCTTAAGGCCGAGCGCATGGCGTCGGGTTACGTCAAGAACCGGTCGGCCGATGGCCAATACTACTGGGTCTATGCCCTCGTTTCGCCGATGCCGAACGGGGGCTACATATCGGTGAGGATCAAGCCGTCGAGTGACCTCTTCGAGCCATGCGCATCCGAGTATGCCCGTGTCTTGAAACTCGAACAGGAAGAAGGCCTTAGCCCGGCAGAGAGCGCCGATGCAATCGTCAAGCGGCTTCAGGAATTCGGATACACCGATTACGAGCACTTCATGGCCTCCAGCCTGGCGCGCGAGCTGATTGCCCGCGACACCAAGCTGGGCCACGAGCGAAACGCTCGTGGCCAGCGATTTTCCGAGGTGGCGCAGGCGGTGCGGGATGCAATTGCCCACACCAACGCCCTCTGCGAAACCTTCAATGCTATCGAGGCAGTGCCGCACAACATGCGCATCCTTGCGTCGCGCCTGGAGGCGTCTGGCGGGCCGATTGCGGCGATTTCCTCAAACTACGGCTCCATGTCCAAGGAGATTTCCGACTGGGTGCAGAAGTTCATCCTCGGGGAGGAAAGCGCCTTTGCCGTGCTGCGCAACGCCGTCAGCCGCAGCCGGATGCTCAGCGCCACCGCACGCGTGATGGAAGAGGCGCGCATACAGTTTGGCTCCGAGGCTGGCGAGATGTCGGCGGGGATGGACCGCGAGAAGGAGCGGGCCCTGCTGCACGAGGTGGCGCAGATCTATCGCAAGCTATCCGATGACTACCTGCACACCGTGGAACGAGAGGCAGAGACCTTCGGGCGTGCCGTGAACGACATGAAGCGCCTCATTGCCGGTCTCTCCACCACACGCATGATGTGCAAGATCGAAAGCGCGCGCCTGCCCGAGCATAACGACAGCCTGCTGGCGATCATCGACCGGCTCGACAAGTTTCAGACCGAGCTGGAAGACCGGCTCGAAAAGATCGGCTCGATTACCAGCGCCGTACTCGCCGCGGCCCGCTCACTGGAGATTGGCGGCACGGCGGGCGTGCAGTTACCCCCCGGCGCACCGACAGCCGCCGCCTGAACTGGCTTCCCCACCCGGGAGAGCGGGGGGGCATGGCACTTGCGGTTGCTGCAGTTCAGAGGGTGAGGTGACGGGCGCGCGCACCGCGCTCTATGGCCGCACCGTGCAGCCTGTCGATGTTCAGCTCGTAGCGCATCTCCTGAAGGAAGGCCAATTCGGCCTCCTGCAGCTTGCCGTCCGAGGCAGCCACGTCGCAAGCAAGCGCATAGGCCGTTTCGTAGAGCCGCTCTGGCAGTCCTTCACGAATGAGCCCGAAGAGCGCATCCAGCCCGTCCTCGTTCTCGAACAGGTCGAACACCGTGGCCGAAACGCCGCGCACCCGGTCAAGGTCGTAATCGGCGAAAACGGGCAGGTGGTTCACGATGCGCTCGATGGTGAGCAGCTCGGTCGTGCGGATTGCCTCGTCTGAGGCCGAAACCGCAATCATCACCGCCACGAGGCAGTCCTGCGATGTCATCGAGGAGGTATCTTCACTCACGGCTGGCCTCATTGTTGCTTAAGGGCGTTGCATTGCGCCTGTTTTATTGACCTTGCCGCGGTGCCGCAATAGCAAGCACCGGCGGGCGGCGCATGGGGTGCCCCCGGAAAGGAAAGCACGAACAGATGTCCGAACTGCGGCAAATCGCGATGGAAAGCAAAGCCTGGCCCTTCGAAGAGGCACGGGCCGTGCTCAAACGCATCGAGAAGTCGCCGCCGGAAAAGGGCTACGTGCTGTTCGAAACCGGCTACGGCCCCTCCGGCCTGCCGCACATCGGCACCTTCGGCGAAGTTCTGCGCACCACCATGATCCGTCGCGCCTTCGAGGTGATTTCCGACATGCCGACAAAGCTCATCTGCTTTTCGGATGACATGGACGGCATGCGCAAGGTGCCCGGCAACGTCCCAAACCAGGAGCGCATGGCCGAAGACATGCAGCGCCCGCTGACCTCCGTCTTCGATCCCTTCGAAACCCACGAGAGCTTCGGCCACCACAACAACGCCATGCTCCGGCGCTTTCTCGATACCTTCGGCTTCGACTACGAGTTCATCTCCGCCACCGAGTTCTACGCCTCGGGCCGCTTCGACGATGTGCTCAAGCGCGCCGTTGAGCGCTATGACGATGTGATGAAGGTCATGCTGAAGAGCCTCCGTGAAGAGCGCCAGCAAACCTATTCGATCTTCCTGCCGATCCACCCCGAAACCGGCCGGGTGCTCTACGTCCCGATGAAGCACGTGGACGCCAAGGAGCACACGATCACCTTCGACGATGAGGATGGCCGCGAGTGGACCCTGCCGGTGACGGGCGGCAACGTGAAGCTGCAGTGGAAGCCCGATTTCGGCGCCCGCTGGGCCGCGCTGGACGTCGATTTCGAGATGTATGGCAAGGACCACTCCACCAACACCCCGATCTACGACCGGATCTGTGAAATTCTCGGCGGCAAGAAGCCCGAGCACTTCACCTATGAGCTGTTCCTCGACGACAAGGGCCAGAAGATCTCCAAGTCGTCCGGCAACGGCATCTCCATCGACGAGTGGCTGACCTATGCCGCGACCGAGAGCCTCAGCTACTTCATGTATCAGAAGCCCAAGACGGCCAAGCGCCTGCATTGGGACGTGATCCCCAAGATGGTGGACGAATACCACCAGCAGCTCCGCGCCTTCCCCGAGCAAGACGCCAAGGCGCAACTCGCCAACCCGGTCTGGCACATCCACGGGGGCAAGCCGCCTGTTTCGAACATGGTGGTGCCCTTCTCGATGCTGCTCAACCTCGCCTCCGTGTCCGGTGCGCAGGACAAGGAAACCCTTTGGGGTTTCATCCGCCGCTATGCGCCCGGGGCCGAGCCCGAAACCCACCCCGACCTCGACGCGGCGGCCGGTTTCGCTGTGAAGTATTTCGAAGATTTCGTCGCCCCCACCCGCCAGTTCCGCGCGCCCAGCGAGCCCGAGCGCGAGGCGCTGGAGGCGCTGCGCGGCAAGCTCGCCGCATGGGACGGCGGGCAGGATGCCGAGGGTCTCCAAGGTATCGTCTACGAGGTGGGCCGCGAGCGGTTTGATCCGATGCGCGATTGGTTCAAGGCGCTCTACCAGGTGCTGCTGGGGGCCGATCAGGGTCCGCGCTTTGGGGGCTTCATCGCGCTCTACGGGGTCGATGAAACCGTGGCGCTCATCGACAAGGCGCTGGCGGGCGAGCTGGTCTGATTTGCCGAAATCCTGCGCTGGGCTATCTTCCTTGAGGTCAAGGGAGGTAGCTTCATGCGTGTTCTGGCAATCGTTCTCACCCTT
Source organism: Vannielia litorea (assembly GCF_018424695.1). Classification (GTDB taxonomy): domain Bacteria; phylum Pseudomonadota; class Alphaproteobacteria; order Rhodobacterales; family Rhodobacteraceae; genus Vannielia; species Vannielia litorea_A. The sequence continues at coordinate 19,636 of NZ_QTNQ01000035.1, read as the reverse complement.
CTGCTCGCCGCGCCCGCAGCGCAGGCGCAGGAGGCGGGCGCAATTCCCGACGTGATCGGTCGCCAGCTGGAGGCCCTCGAGGCCGACGATTTTGCCCGCGCCTTTACCTTCGCCAGCCCGATGATCCAGGGGATGTTCGGCACGCCCGAGAACTTCGGCGCGATGGTGAAGCGGGGCTACCCCATGGTGCACCGCCCCGATGCGGTGACCTTCGGCACCCAGCGCGCGGAGGGAGAAAGCATCTACCAGACGGTGACGATCCGCGACGCCCAAGGGCGCTATCACGCACTGGAATACGAGATGATCCCCGATGGCGCGGGCGGTTGGCTGATTGATGGCGTCAGCTTCATCCCCGCACCCGACGTTTCGGCCTGACCTGCGCGCGCCAAGGTTACCAACCTTTTAACCTTCCCCCGTAAACACGTCTGCGCACCGGCACCGTGCCGGACCATTCCGCATATCGAATGACAATCGAGACCTGCCTCGCCACGCGCGGCGGGTGCCGGGTGGTGGCCGCCTGCCATGAGCGGTCCAGAGCAGACAAAGGGGTTTTGCGATGAACAAGGCAATCACCGACGGAATCGTCTTCATGCCGCCGCCATTATCGGGCGGGCTGGACGTGTGGTCCAAGGGCGATGGCACGCCGGGCAGCGCCACCTATGATGGCGATCCGAACGCGGCACTGGTACCGTCCGACGCCGATTTTGCCGGATGCCTTGAGCTGAACAAGACGACCGGAACTCAGAAGATCCGCTATATGGGCGAAACGCCCATCCTGCCGGGCTGCTACCTCAAGGTAACGGCGCGGGTGAAGGCGGTTGCGGGCAACCTGCCCTCGGTGCGCATCGCCGCCTGGGCCGGTGGCGCGGGCAGCAACCACGTGACAGGGCTGGATGAAACGGGCCCCACCGTCAACCTCAGCTCCTACGGCGAGGTGGTGGAGGTTTCGGCCATCATCGGCACCGCCAGCCGCACCGGCGTGCACATGCCTTGGACGACCGATGTGCTCTATGCCCATGTCGGCCTCGATCTCACCGGGCCCAACGGCGGCACGGTTCGCATCGACGACCTGGTGGTGGAAGATATCACCTCCGCCTTCCTGCGCGACATGATGGATTGGGTCGATGTGCGCGACTTTGGCGCGGCAGGTGATGGCGTGACCGATGACACCGCCGCCTTCAACGCCGCCGACAATGCTGCCAACGGTCGCGCTGTGCTGGTGCCGGAGGGCACCTATTACCTCGGCAGCACTGTCACCATGGACAACCCCGTCCGCTTTGTCGGGACGCTGGTGATGCCGGCCAACCGGCGCCTCTCGCTGAAGAAGAACTTCGACCTGCCCACCTATATCGACGCCTTCGGCGACGAGCGGCTGGCTTTCGAGAAGGCGGTGCAGTCGCTGTTCAACTTCAACGACCATGACAGCCTCGACATGGGCGGACGCAAGGTGGACCTCACCGAACCGATCGACATTCGCGCCGCCATCGACAACCAGGATGCCTTCCTGATCCGCCGGGTCATCCGCAATGGCCAGTTTCAAGCCTCGTCCTCGACAGCCTGGGATGACACCGTCGTCACCTCGCAGGCCACCTACACCACCTCCGACAGCAAGCGGCTCACCGGCGTCACCAATGTGGCCAACATCGAGATCGGCAGCCTGGTGACCGGGGCAGGCGTGGGCCGCGAGGTTTACGTGAAGTCCAAGAATGTGGGCGCGCAGACGGTGACACTCTCGAAGTCCCTCTACGGCGCGGCAGGCACCCAGAACTTCACCTTCACCCGCTTCAAGTACATGCTCGACTTCTCCGGCATGGTGAACATGGACAAGTTCGTCTTCGCCGACATCGAGTTTCAGTGTTCGTCCAAGGCCTCGGGCATCATGCTGCCGCAGGACGGGCTCAACTTCCACATCCGCGACTGCTTCATCACCACGCCTAAGGACAGGGGCATCACATCAATCGGTGGCGCCTGCCAGGGCATGCAGCTCGACCGCTGCCAGTTTCTCTCCAAGGAAGGCAGTTCCGACGTGCAGGATCGGACGACCATTGCCGCCAATATCAACTCCAACGATGCCAAGATCCGCGACTGCCGCGCGGTGCGCTTCCTGCACTTCCTCGTGCTCGGCGGCTCCAACTACATCATCCAAGGCAACCACTGGTTTCAGGGCGACAGCGTCAACCAGGGACTGCGCTCGGCGGGGATCGTCTTCACCTCGGTCAACGTGTCCTCGACGATCAACTCGAACTATGTCGACAACAGCTTCATCGAGCACACCAACGAGCACGACGCCACGCCCGATTACAACTCGGGCTACTCCTTCGGCGCGCTGACGATGCAGAACAACATCTTCTTCTGCACCAACGCCGCGCCGTGGTTCAGCTTCATCGTTATCAAGCCGTTCGGGGCCGGCCATTTCATCCACGGTCTGACGGTGACGGGCAACACCTTCAAAACGGTGAACGGCTCCATCGACCGGGTGGAGCAGGTGGACGAAAGCTACGCCGGCTTCGATTACGGGCGCTTCCGCAACATCCAGTTCCATTCCAACACCTTCAACGGGGTGAACCAGATGACAGTGAGTCCGGTGCTGCTGCAATTCGACCAGAACACCGCCGCCAAGACCTGGACGCTGAACTTTGGTGATTACATGCCCTTCGGGGGCCGGGTGCGGAACGTTCAGAGCGTGGTCGCCGAAAACTCTATCGACCTGTCCGGCGGCGGCAAATTGTGGTCGATGCCCTACGTCCGGGTCGAGCGTGGGGCGAGTCAGCAGGAGGTGGATCTGGAGTGGGAAAGCGCCTGCACCGGGCGCGTGCAGATCACCGGCCGGGTCGACAATCCCAACTGACCGGACACAGCGCGCGGTTCCGCGTTACCCGCCTTGGAGCCGCGCGCTCAGCCCCAAATCCTGCGGCGTGAGCCGGAACGCCTTGCCGAACCCGCCGTTCAGGAAGGCCCCCTGCACATCGAGCGCGACAAACCCGAAATCGCCGAAGTCGATGTAGAGCTTCGCCTTCGGATGACTCTCCAGCCATCTCGCGCGCAGGGCCGCATGATCCTCGCTCTCCCGCGCCACAAAGCGCGCGCGGCACTGCAGCGAAAGGCGCGGGTGGGTCAGCGGGTCTCCCTTCGGGCCCGGCTCGCCCACCATCAGCGAACAGGCCGGCTCCGCGCGCAACGCGCTCGTATGGGCCGACAGCGATGATACCAGCGTCACCGGTCCGCCGCCTGCATCGATGCCCACCGCGATCCGGCTCACCATCGGCATCCCGCCCTCCAGCACTCCCAGCGCGCCAAAGCGGGCGTCGTCCAGCAGGCCCCGTGCAAGGCGGCGGGCGTCTTCGTCGGTCGGGCGTATCGGGTCCGTGTCGGGCATGATGATTCAGGTCAAGGCGGCGTCTGTCGCGGCACATTATCCTGAGGCGGACAGCAAAGTTAAGGAGGGCTTCCGCATGTATTCCACCATCCTCGTTCCCATCGCCTTCGAAGAGGCGCGTGACAGCAACGCCGCACTCGAACTGGCCGAGGCGCTTCTGGCCCCCGGCGGCACCATCACCGCGCTCCACGTGGTAGAGGAGGTGCCGAACTATGCCTCCACCTACGTCGACGAGGCGCTGATGACCGAAGCGCGCAAAAGCGTGGAAGAGGCGCTCACCGCCAAGCTGGGCACCCACGCCACCGTCACCCCCCGCGTCGTTACCGGCCATTCCGGTCGCACCATCCTCGAGGAGGCCGAGAGCATGGGCGCCGATCTTATCGTCATCGCCTCGCACCGCCCCGGGCTTCAGGATTATTTCCTCGGCTCCACGGCGGCCCGTGTGGTGCGCCACGCCAAATGCTGCGTCCACGTGATCCGGTAGGGCGGGGCTTGTCCCGCCACGCCCTTTCGCTACGCTGAGGGCAGCCAGGGAGGAGGACCCCATGCCAACCATCACCACCGACGCCACCCGCCAGACGGTGCTGACCACCTTCGAGGTCACGCCGGGCACCTGCGAAGACGTGCTCGACGCGCTGAAAGCCGCCTATGCCGAGGTGATCTCCAAACAGCCCGGCTTCATCGCCGCCGCGCTCCATGTGAATGACGCGCAGACGCGGATCGCCAATTACTCCCAATGGGAGAAACGCGAGGATTTTCAGGCCATGCTGCGCACCCCGGAGATGCGCAAGCGCAACCGCGCGATCCACGCCGAGGTCAAGAGCTTCGAGCCGGTGATGATGGACGTGGCGGCGGTGTTCTGATGCGCTGGCTCGCACTCCTGCTGCTGGCCAGCCCCGCCATGGCCGATCCGGTCGGCATCACGCCCGATGTGATGTCGGTGACCGTAGAAACCCCCTCCGGGCCGGTCGAGATTGCCCGCGAGCAAGACAACGCGGCGGTGATCGAGGGCGACTTTGCACAAATCGCGCGCCCGTGCCCCAACTTCTGCATCCAGCCCATGGTGCCCGCCCCCGGCGTCACCCCAATCGGCGAGCTGGAGCTGATGGAGTTTCTGCAAGACCCGGAGGCCGTGGTGATCGACGGGCGCATCCGCCCCGAGTTCGAGGCCGGCACCATCCCCGGCGCCGTCTCCGTGCCCTACACCGAGGCCGCCGACCGGCTGGGCGCGCTCGGCTGCGAGCCAGACTTCGACGGCTGGATCTGCGAAGGCGAGCACCCGCGCGTCGCGCTGTTCTGCAACGGCCCCTGGTGCGGCCAAAGCCCCACGGCAGCGCGCCGAATGATCGAAGCCGGCTACCCCGCGGAGCTGATCCACTACTACCGCGGCGGGATGCAGATGTGGCGGATGCTGGGGCTGACGGTGGTGCCCGGCGCGTAAGGCGGGGCGCTCTGCCGCAGCCTCTTAAAACCCGCAGCCCCGGCCCCTACCTGTCCTCCAAAGCCACAGGCAAAAAGGACAGCCCATGAACTGCCCCCACTGCAACATCCCCCTCTCCATGGCCGACCGCACCGGCATCGAAATCGACTTCTGCCCCCAATGCCGCGGCATCTGGCTGGACCGTGGGGAACTGGACAAGATCATCGAACGGGCAAGCCAACCGCTCGGCGGCGATAGCGGTGCCCGCTACGACCAGGGCGCCGTGCGGAGCCGCGACTGGGACGATGACGACGAGGACGACGATTATCGGCGGTATGGCAAGGGCGGCGACGACCGGTATCGCGGGAAGCGTAAGAAGAAGGGCGTGGGCGCGATGCTGGGGGATATCTTTGATTTCTAGTGAACCAAGTCAAGATTTCAATGAAAAACGAATTGGTATCACCGCAACCGCAATGAGCAACAACGCGCTAGCCAAAGAGAAGGTGAGGCCAAGCCCTGAAACCACCAAGGGGAATGAACTCGTTTCATTTTCCATTGTTGAGCTGATGCAGAACACTTGCGCAGAGAAAACCACTGCCAGTATCGTAAGTGGTATCAGAGCACTCCAACACGCGGCGAAGAAGCGGATGACGGCGTGTCCGTATCCGCTTGAGTAGCCTGCAGATTTGTGCGTTAGGGCGTCCAGCCACGCCCCCGACCCTTTCATATGAACCATTCTCATGTTTGGCTGTTCTGAGCCCGTGGTGCTGAAAAGATCGTAACGCATTTTCTGAACCGCTATGATGTCCAGAAAGATAATGACGTAAAGGGTCGCAAGAACGCCCAAGACCAGTGTGCACAATTCGGTTAAGTATGGCACTTCAGAAATCTTGAAACCTAGGTATTCGGCGCCCGCTAGTGAGCTTTCTACTGTTGCGACAGAGAATATGCTGAAAGCAAATAGACCCGCTATGAGTCTTCCAATTACTCTTTCCATGTTCGATTGAACGTCGCACAACCTCTGGAGATAATCGTCGTTCATAAAGAATTGGTTGCGCGTTGCTTCGACATAGAAGCCAAAGTTTGCACGTCGCATCAATGTGCCCCAAAAAACTTTCGGTGGAGCGGGCCTCACTTCAGATTCGGTAGAAATCTGATCTTGGTTCCCTTGATCGCTCATTGCCTCCCCCGCCTCTTAACATTCCCCCCACGCTGCCCCGGCCGCCCGGCCGTCGACCGCCCGGAAGCCTTCTTCCCGGCCTCCACCGCAGCCTCCACCGCCGACTGTCGAGCCAGCGGGTCGTTCGACACGACCAAATCCACCGCCTCCAGCCGTTTCACCTCGTCGCGCAGTCGGGCGGCCTCCTCGAACTCCAGGTTCTCAGCCGCCTTGCGCATCTGCTCCCGCAGCCCGTCGAGGTGCGCTTGCAAGTTCGCCCCGGTCCCGACCGAATCCACCTTCGCCGTCACCCGGTTCATGTCCACGTCGCCCTTGTAGAGCCCGGCCAGCACGTCCTCGACGTTCTTCTTCACCGTCTCCGGGGTGATCCCGTGTTCCTCGTTATAGGCCATCTGCTTGGCCCGCCGCCGGTCGGTCTCGCGCATCGCGCGCTCCATCGAACCCGTCACACGGTCGGCATACATGATGACCCGGCCATCGGCGTTCCGCGCGGCCCGGCCCACCGTCTGGATCAGCGAGGTCTCCGAGCGCAGGAAGCCCTCCTTGTCGGCATCCAGAATGGCCACCAGCCCGCATTCCGGAATATCCAGCCCCTCGCGCAGCAGGTTGATCCCGATCAGCACGTCGAAGGCCCCGAGCCGCAAATCGCGCAGGATCTCGATGCGCTCCAGCGTGTCGATGTCCGAGTGCATGTAGCGCACCTTGATGCCCTGCTCGTGCAGATACTCGGTCAGGTCTTCGGCCATCCGTTTGGTCAGCGTCGTCACCAGCGTCCGATAGCCGCGCGCCGAGACCTGCCGGATCTCGTCCATCACGTCATCCACCTGCGTATCCACCGGCCGGATCTCGATCACCGGGTCCAGCAGCCCCGTGGGCCGGATCACCTGCTCCACAAATACCCCGCCCGATTGCTCCAGCTCCCAAGCGGCGGGCGTGGCCGAAACGAACACCGACTGGGGCCGCATCGCGTCCCATTCCTCGAACTTGAGCGGGCGGTTGTCCATGCAGCTCGGCAGGCGGAAGCCATGTTCGGCCAGCGTGAACTTGCGCCGGTAGTCGCCCTTGTACATGCCTCCTATCTGGGGCACCGACACGTGGCTTTCATCCGCGAAAACGATGGCATGGTCGGGGATGAACTCGAAGAGTGTGGGGGGCGGCTCGCCCGGCGCGCGGCCCGTCAGGTAGCGCGAATAGTTCTCGATCCCGTTGCAGACGCCGGTGGCCTCCAGCATCTCGATGTCGAAGTTGGTGCGCTGCTCCAGCCTCTGAGCTTCCAGCAGCTTGCCTTCGCCCACTAGCTGGTCGAGCCGCTGGCGCAGCTCCTTCTTGATGCTCACAATCGCCTGCTGCATCGTCGGCTTCGGCGTCACGTAGTGCGAGTTGGCGTAAATCCGCACCTTCTCCATCGTCCCGCCCTTCTCGCCGGTCAGCGGGTCGAACTCGGTCAGGCTCTCCAACTCCTCCCCGAAAAAGCTCAGCCGCCAGGCGCGGTCCTCAAGGTGCGCCGGCCAGATCTCCAGCGCGTCGCCGCGCACCCGGAAGGTGCCGCGCTGGAAGGCCTGATCGTTGCGCTTGTATTGCTGGGCGATCAGGTCGGCGATCACCTTGCGCTGGTCGTAGTCGTTGCCAACATGCAGATCCTGCGTCATCGCGCCGTAGGTTTCGACCGAGCCGATGCCGTAGATGCAAGACACGGAGGCGACGATGATCACGTCATCGCGCTCCAGCAGCGCCCGGGTGGCCGAGTGGCGCATCCGGTCGATCTGGTCGTTGATCTGGCTTTCCTTCTCGATATAGGTGTCCGAGCGCGGCACATAGGCCTCGGGCTGGTAGTAGTCGTAGAACGAAACGAAGTATTCCACCGCGTTGTCGGGGAAGAACCCCTTGAACTCGCCATAGAGCTGGGCCGCCAGCGTCTTGTTCGGCGCGAGGATGATCGCCGGGCGCTGGGTTTCCTCGATCACCTTTGCCATGGTGAAGGTCTTGCCCGTGCCGGTGGCGCCCAGCAGCACCTGATCGCGGTCGCCGTTCTTCACGCCTTCCGACAGCTCGGCAATCGCCGTCGGCTGGTCGCCCGCCGCCGAGAACTCGGTGTGCATGACCAGCTTCTTGCCCCCCTCCAGCTTCTCCCGCGTCTTCACGTCAGGGGCAGGGGAGTGCAAAACCGGCGGATGGCTCTCCGAGCCGTCGTTATGGGCGTAAGGCATGGGCAGGCTCCTTCATCAGGTCTAAGTTGTGCCATCACCGCCCGGTGTAAAGACCCCATGCTGACAACGAACTGTCAGGAGCCGTCAGGAGGCCCCATGCCCTACCGCCCCTTCGCCCACTTCATCTCGGCCTGTTTTGCCGGAATGGGGCTGTGCCTGTTGGTCACACCGGGCCTTTTCTTCTGGGTCTTCGGCCTGCCAGCTGAGCCGGGGGCGACAGTGATGGCGCGCCGCGCCGGGGTGATCTACTTCGGTGTCGCGGGGTTTGCCGCGCTCTCCGCCGGTGCACAGGGGCGGGCGGCGCAACGGGTGCTGCCGCTCTGCGTGATCGGCATCATGCTGGCCATGGCGGCACTCGGGGCGGTGGAGGTGCTGCGCGGGGCGGCAGGCCCACGGCTATTCCTGGGTGTGGTGACAGAGCTGGCACTGGCCGGGCTCGGCTGGGCCACGCTGCGCCGGCTCGCCCGGGCCTAGGCGGGGCAGGGCATTTTCAACGCATCGCCCTTGCGCCGACCCCCCGTTTTGCCACATATATCAACCGCATCAGACAGGAGACCTGCCCCATGCGCGCCCGCATCTACCAGCCCGCCCGCAATGCCATGCAATCCGGCACCGCCAAGACTAAGGGTTGGGTGCTCGATTATGGCCCGTCGGAGAGCCGCGAGCTTGATCCGCTCATGGGCTGGACCGGCTCGGGCGACACGCAGGCGCAGGTTCGGCTGCGGTTTTCCACCAAGGAAGAGGCGCTGGACTATGCCAAGGAGCATGGCATCGACGCCGTGGTGACAGAGCCGCACAAGCGCAAGCCCAACATCCGCCCCGGCGGCTACGGCGAAAACTTCTCGACCTCCCGCCGCGAGCCCTGGTCGCACTAAGAAAAGCGCTCTCGCGTCCGGTTGGCGAAGCCCACCAGCGAAAGCATCACCGGCACCTCCACCAGCACGCCCACAACCGTGGCCAGTGCCGCGCCCGAGTTGAGCCCGAAGAGCGAGATCGCCACCGCCACCGCCAGCTCGAAAAAGTTCGACGTGCCGATCAGCGCGCAGGGCGCGGCCACCCGGTGCGGCACCTTCAGGGCGAAAGCGGCGGCATAGGCCAGCGCGAAGATTCCGTAGCTTTGCAGCACGATCGGCACCGCAATCAGCGCAATCACCTCAGGGCGGGCGAGGATGGTGCCGCCCTGAAGCGCGAAAAGGATCGCCACCGTCGCAATCAGCCCGATCACCGACCACGGCTTCACCCTGTTCTGAAACGCCTCGATCCGCTGGGGCGTGGACAGTCGTTTGCGCGTGAGCACCCCGGCGACCAACGGCAGCAGCACGAAGAGCACCACCGAAAGCAGCAGGGTTTCCCACGGCACCTCGATATCTGTCACGCCCAGCAGGAAGACAACGATGGGGGCGAAGGCAAAGACCATCACCACGTCGTTCACGCTCACCTGCAACAGCGTGTAGCTCTCGTCGCCCTTGGTGAGCTGGGACCAGACAAACACCATCGCCGTGCAGGGCGCCGCCCCCAACAGGATCAGCCCGGCTGTGTATTGCGCCGCATCCTCCGGCGCGATCCACGGGGCAAAGACATGGTCGAAGAACAGCACCGCCAGCAGCGCCATGGTGAAAGGCTTGATCAGCCAGTTCACCGCCAGGGTGATCGCCAGCCCCTTGGGCTGCTTCACCGCCGTCTTCAACGCCGCAGGGTCTACGCCCACCATCATCGGGTAGACCATTGCCCAGATCAGCACGGCCACCACGAGGTTGACCCGCGCCACCTCCGCCGCCGCGACGAGTTCCACCAGCCCCGGCAAGGCCGCGCCAAGCGCAATGCCGCCCGCCATGGCCAGCGCGACCCAGAGGGTCAGATACCGCTCGAAAACGCTCATGCCGCCACCGCCTCCGCGTCCAGTCGGCCAGAGAGCAGGGCGGCCAGTGCCACCATCGCGGCAGCGGTGCCGAGTACCAGCGCCAGCCCGCCGATCTGGTAGGTCAGCCCCGAGAGCACCGTGCCCAAGAGCCGCCCGCCCGCGTTGGCCATGTAATAAAAGCCAACATCCATCGTCACTCGCTCCGACTTGGTGAAGGCGAGGATCAGGTAGCTGTGCAGTGAGGAGTTGACGGCAAAGAGCGCGCCGAACACCAGCAGCCCGGCCACCAGCGTGCCCGTCAGCCACGGCTGCGGCCCGGGCGCGGCCAGCACGGCGGCGGTCAGCGCGGCAGGCACGAGGCACAGCGCCCCGGCCCAGCCCCGCGCCGCCCGCACCAGCTCTGCCTCATCCCGCGCGGAAGCCCGCAGCAGCTTCGGCGCTGCCGCTTGCACCGCGCCATAAAGGATCACCCAGACGGCCATGAAAGTGCCGATCATGAAGAAGGCCGCGCGATTGCCCGCCTCGGTCCCGTCCGAAAGCACCGCGTAGAAGTAGATGGGAATGCCGACGACGAACCACACATCCCGCGCCCCGAAGAGGAAGACGCGGGCGGCGGAAAGCCAGTTGATGTTGGCCGATTTCGAGAACACTTCCGAGAACTTCGCCCCCTTGCGCCCCGTGGGCAGGCCAGACGGCATCACCGCCACGATCACCGCCAGGATCGCCCCCAGCACAACCGCCATCGCCAGCACCGCCCCGGTAAAGCCGATCACTGCCAGCAGCGCCGCCCCAAGCAGAAAGCCCACCCCCTTCACCGCGTTCTTGGACCCGGTCAGCACCGCCACCCAGCGAAAGAGCCCGCCCTTTTCGCTCGGCGCCAGCAGCTTCGCCGCAGACTTGGACGACATCTTCGCCAAGTCCTTCGCCACGCCGCTCGCGCCCTGCACGCACATCACGAAGGCCACCGAGGCCCCCACCGCCCAGCCCGGGTCGAGCAGCGTCAGCGCCAGCAACGCAACCACCTGAAGCCCGAGCCCCGCATAGAGCGTGCTCACCAGCCCGAAGCGCGCGGCGATCCACCCGGCGGAAAGGTTCGTGACCATCCCGGCGATCTCGTAGAGCACGAAGAGATAGGCCAACTGCACCGGTGAAAAGCCCAGCGTGTGAAAGTGCAGCAGCACCAGCATCCGCAGCGCGCCATCCGTCAGCATGAAAGCCCAGTAGGCCGCCGTGACGGCGATATAGGCAGAAAGCCCCTCCGGCTTGCTCACAAGGAGGCTCCCACCATCATCGCCACATCCACCAACCGGTGCGCATAGCCCATCTCATTGTCGTACCACGCGTAGACCTTCACCTGCGTCCCGTTCACCACCATGGTCGAGGGCGCATCGACGATGCTGGACCTCTGGTCATTGGTGTAATCTGTCGAAACCAGCGGGCGCGTCTCATAGCCCAGAATGCCCTTCAACTCCCCCTCCGAGGCCGCGCGGAACATCTCGTTCACCTCCTCTGCCGTGGTCTCGCGCTCCACCTCGAACACGCAGTCGGTCAACGAAGCATTCAGCAGCGGCACCCGCACCGCATGGCCGTTCAGCCGCCCCTTCAGCTCGGGGTAGATCAGCGTGATCGCAGTGGCGCTGCCCGTGGTCGTCGGGATGAGCGAGTTCAGCGCCGACCGCGCACGGCGCAGGTCTTTCGCGGGCCGGTCCACGATGGTTTGCGTGTTGGTCACATCATGGATCGTAGTGATCGAACCATGCCTGATGCCAAGCCCCTCGTGAATCACCTTCACCACCGGCGCGAGGCAGTTGGTGGTGCAGGAGGCTGCGGTGATGATGGAATGCGTTGCCGGGTCATAGCTCTCGTCATTCACCCCGATCACGATATTCGCCGTCGGCCCGTCCTTCACCGGGGCCGACACTACCACCTTCTTAACGCCCGCCTCGAAGTAGGGTGCCAGCTTGGCCTCGCTCTTGAACACGCCGGTGCAGTCGATCACCACGTCAACGCCCTCAAGCGGCAACTCGCCCAAGTCGCGTGTGCCGATGAACGGCAGCCGCACGCCATCAATCGTCACGCTCTCCTCATCACTCGCAAATTCCGCACCCCAGCGCCCGTGCACCGTGTCGAACTCCAGCAGATGCGCGTGCATCGCCGCATCGCCCACCGCGTCGTTGATCCAGGCAATCTTCGCGCCCTTCTCCAGCAGCGGCTTCAGGGCAAGCTTTCCGATCCGGCCAAGGCCGTTTACTGCATAGGTGGTCATCCGGCGTGGTCCTCTTTCTCGCGGCCAATTTCGTCGACAGCCGATTGCAGCGCGATCCGGTCCAGCGTGGCCAGCGGAAGGGCGGTGAAGGCGGTGATCCGGTGCTTCAGCGCGCCGTAGGCCTGCCGAAAAGCCAGCGCCTTCTCTGCCTCTGTGCCCTCCCGCTTCACCGGGTCTTCCATGCCCCAGTGGCCCGAAATCGGCTGCCCCTCCCAGGCCGGGCACTCCTCGTTGGCGGCCTGGTTGCAGACGGTGAAGACAAAGTCGAGCGGCGGCGCGTCGGGGCCGGTGAACTCGCTGACGTTTTTTGCCCTGAGCAACGTTACGTCATGCCCTTTCTCCTCCAGCAGCCGCACCGCAAAGGGGTTCAGCTCAGACTGCGGGCGCGTTCCGGCGGAAAACACGTTGAACCGATCCACCCCCATCTCGCGCAGCAGCGTTTCGGCAAAGATCGAGCGGGCGGAATTTCCGGTGCAGATGAACAGCACGTTGTACTTGCGGTCAGCCATTGGCGTGGCTCCTTCAGTGAGCAGGTCAGGGAAAGTGGCGCAAAGGTCGGGACGGCCCCGGCAGCAGTCGAGCAGCAGATACTCGAACGTCTGTCGCACGCCCGCCATGTTGATCGCATAGAGGAGCGATGTGCCCGCCCGCCGCTGGGTAATGAGGTCCACGCCCTGAAGTGCCGAAAGATAGGCGCTGAGCGTGCTGGCCTTCAGCCCCAGCGCCTGCCCGATCTCCCCGGCAGGCAGGCTGTCTGGGTAGCGGCGCATCAGCAGCCGGAACAGCGCCAGCCGCTGTGGGTGGCCGAGGGTCGTGAGGCGGTCGGGAATCTCTTTTTCCATAATTCATGAATATGCGAAATAAGAGGCAACCCCAAGTGAAACTTTCATGACACCCCGCCCCGCGTTGACCGGCCCGTTTCGCCGGGCTATCCCGCTTCCAGCGGTCCCGTAGCTCAACTGGATAGAGCAGCTGACTTCTAATCAGCAGGTTCGGGGTTCGAGTCCTCGCGGGATCGCCACCCTATTCCTAAGTGACTGATTTCCTGCGATCTTTCGGAGAAGTTGGAACCGGGTTGGAACTTTCCGTTCCCGCTATGATCTTCCGATGATCCGCCGACTTGCTGTAGTGGTCTGCTTCAGCCTCGGTTTCGTGGCCAAGGATCGCCATGCGCTGATCCTTCGATGCGCCGTTCTCGCGGAACATCGCGGCCCGCAGCTTGCGCAGGCCGTGGGCAGTCTTTCCGTCGTCCAGCCCGGCCGCACGGCAGGCACGAGCGAACCACTGCGTTGCTGCCTTGGGCGAGCGCGGGCGACCACCTTTCGTGGCAAGGTAGGTCAAAGCATTCGGCGCGTGCTTCATGCACTCCGCCAGCCACGCATCCCCCTCATACCAATCCGGCCCTGGCACGAGAAACGGGCAGGTGGCGAACGTCTGGCTTTTGGCCCGGCGATAAGTCAGCCACCCGTCTCGACTCACGTTGCCCGGCCCAAGCGCGCAAGCATCGCCTATGGCGGCGCAGGTGCGATAGATCAGCTCCATGGCCATGCGCTGCGGCGTCTCGACGGGCCAGTGCGCCCGAAAGGCGGCAAGGTCATCCCGCGTCCATGGCGTGTGCCCACCTGTTCGGGGTGCGCGAACTGAGGCAACGTCTCGGGCCGGGTCCGCGTCGATCAACCCCTTTGCAACCCAGAAGCGGCAGGCAGCGCGCCAGACCTTCAGGCGGTTGTTTGCGGGGTTCGGAGGCAGCTTCGCCAGATCCTGCCGGATGTGCCGGGACCGCAGACCGGCGATGGGCAGCGAACCATATTCCCGGCGCAGCTTGTCCGCGATGCGGCGGCGGTTCTCACGGGTGGCCCTGGCGAGCCCCAGGTATTCGTCGCTGGCGAGGTAGGCTACGATACCGGCGCCGATGGTGCCGGTCACCGGGCGCTCAACTGGCTCAGTCCCGGCGGCGGATATGTATGCCCTCAGGAACTCAGGATGGTTCGGCGGCAGATCGGGCATGGCGAAGCCTTTCTGGCCCTTGGGGCGGTAGTAGAAGCGCTGGTTCCCGCTCCGAAAGAAGCCTGACGGGTTCAGGTGCTTCAATCGGATGCCCCCCCGAACTTTGCGTCCCATGCATCCTCTCCGTTTTCGGGGGATGCTACGGGGGCGGTGTCACCCTTGGCAAGCAGCCGGATGGTTCCCTTTCGTGGGCATACCTCCACCATGGCGCCGACGCGCTCGGCAACCCGCCATGCGCGCTCAAGCTCGGCTTCGGTGAAGACGGGCGCTCCCATCACGGTCTCCGTAGGGTTTCGCATTGGCCATGCTGATGAGCACATCGGCGTGGCAGGGGTCGCCCAGGCGGCAGAAGCACGCGAGCGGGCGGGCGCTGAGCTCTTCGCAGCGGGGCGAGAGGAAGACGGGCATGCTCACACCTCCGGCAGGGGCGGCCATCAGGAAGCTCCTTCATGCTCAGGGGGCGCGACCGCGCGGTTTGAAATCGCTGCATTGCGGCGGAGAACTTTTGCCGACTTCCCTTGAGCGACGGATAGTTCTGTCGTCGTGCATAGGTTGTATGCAGTAGTATGTTGAGGAAGACCGCGCATTACCAAGGATTCAAGATTGTGTCTGCAGCTCATTATCCCGCTGTGATTCATGGAGCCGATGAGAATGGTCAGTGGGTGGTGGAGGTGCCTTGTGCCAACGTTCGCGGAGTTGCCAGCTCTCTTAGGACGGCGCTCACCCGAGCTACCGCTGAGTTGCAGGACAAGGTCGATACTCTCGCCTCGGCAGGCGAGGTTCTTCCGGTACCCGGGTACAGCGGCAGGAAACCGCAGGCAGGTGCCATCTCCACCTTCTTGTCGGTGCTGGCGCCAAGTGACGGTGAAGCGCTTATGATCACGATCCCACACGAGATCCTTGAGGAGATCGACAGGCGTTCTGAAGATCGCGAGGAATTCATCATCGAAGCCCTGCGGCAGCGTCTCGGACCCATCCGGACGCCTGATGGACGACGATAGATGTGACACGCTGCTCGCCCGTCTTCGATGTGCGAGGCTCGATGTGAGCAGGACTATGCCAACGTCGCTCATTCCGTCACCCTCAGTGCCTTGTTTGCGATCTTGCGCGCTTCCCTAATGCTCTCGCGGTTGGCGATCTGGCCGAGATAGCGCCGCGCGACCCGAAGCTTGTCGGCGCTACTTTCTGCCAGCGGTTGGGGCGGTTTGCTCCGCGCCTTCTGAACCGCCAGAGCGATGATGCCCGCAGCGCCCGCCAGGCCGCCGATGATGAAGCCGAGCCCGAACATCAGGCGGCCACTGCGCCAAAGAGGTCGGGCGGCGCGTAGTCTGCGGCGATTGCTTCCATGACGGCGATCTGCCTGTCCGCTTCGGCCTGTGTCATCCGTCCATCAGCGACCCAGCGAGGGTAGACGCGCCTCCGCAGCTCTGCCTCGCGCCTCGCCGCCTCATGCTTCTGCAGATCGGTGAAGTGCATCAAACCAGTCCTTTCTCTTCAGCGAGGCCCCGGCGAAGCGTGAGCGTGCCGGTGTCCTCGTCGAACTCGCATGCCGACTTGGGTAGCCAGGTCGGCTCGGCTTCGCCCGTGTCGAGAAGCCAGGCTCCGGGCGTCTGGTGGACGAGGCGGGCTTCGAGATCGATCAGGTCGGAGCGCATCAGTCCGCCCTCTCCTGCGCCCGGTAGGCTTCGAACTCTTCCTCGAGCTCGGCGAACATCTCGGGCGCGACCGTCTTCATCTGATCCAGCTGGGCACTGTAGAGATCGACGACATCGGCGACGCTACCAGCGTCCATGAGGTCTCGCTTGATCATGTTCAGGAGCCCGCGGAATTGCTCAGGGTCGGGGGCGTTCCCGCCAGACGGCGCAGACACAGCCTTGGGCACAAACCCCTCGGCAGGTTCTTCTTTTGCCGGTGTCGGGTCCTCGGCTTTCGCCGCCTGAGCCTTCGCGACCTCTTCCTTGAGGCGATCCGTGCCCCAGCGTCCGTCCGGCTTCTCACCGGTCTGGCGCTCGAAGTCGGCGCGGAGGGCTTCGAGCTCAGCCTGCCCTTCATCGTCTTCGGGCTCTTCCTCGTCCGCGGGCACGACCTCGGCATCCTCGGGCTCTGCCTGGCTTTCCGGCTTCCGGTCCTGGGCGTGCATGGCCGCGTAGTCGTCGGGCGTCACGTCCTTCATGCCGAGCTCGATCTCGACCTGGGAGGGCACGCCAACCATGACCTCCGGGCAGTAGAGGCGGATGAGGAATGTGGCCGAGCGGTAGCGCAGCATCTGCTCCGGCATCGACTGGTACTTGCTGTTCTTCGTCCAGCCCTCGGCCTTGGCCATGGCCATGTCGCAGGTGACCTGGACGCGCTTGCCCGTGGCCGCCAGCTCGGCGAAGGCAGTGACCGAGAGCTCGCCACCCTTGCCCTCGACCTCCCAGCTGATCGGGTTCTTGAAAACACCGTGCTGGTTGGCCTTGCCGATCATGTAGGAGGCAGACCAGCCGGGTTTGCCGGACACGAAGTAGATGTTCTGGGCCACTGTCAGCGGGTCTTCGTTAAGCCGCGCGGCCATGTTCATGATGAGAACGCCGTTGGCGATGGCGGTCTCCTGAGAGCCCTTGCGCAGGTGGTCGGGGAAGAGCGGCGAGAGGGCCAGCATCTTGCCGACGCGTTGCATGTGATCGAACGACGTCGGGTCCATCAGGAGGGACGGGGCAGAGACTTTGGCGGGGAGGTTCATGGTTGGGCTTCCTTGTGTGGTGTTACTTGGATTGCGGCGTCTTCGCCTGCTCGTAGGCCAGGTTCAGCGCCAGCTTCATTTCGTCGTCGGCCTCGCGAATTGCCTCGCGGTAGGCCGTGCGTATCTCCGACCATGTCGCGGCGGGTGAGACCCCGAGAACCTCGTGCCACGGCTTCGGCAAAGACTGGGGTCCGGGCATCTCAATGTGTGCGTCTGGCGGAGGCAGGGCGGCAAAACCGGTGAAGGCCCGGTCGAGCATTTCCTTGGAGCCCCAGCGCTCGATGCCGCGCATCGCCTCGATGGTCTTGGCGATGGCCCGCATGTTCTTCCAGACCCGATCATATTGGTCGCAGGCAAAGCAGACCCTGTCGCCGTTCCGTTCGAAGTAGACAGCGACACCAGGGTCGTCCGGCTCGCGGGCGTTGGCATAGACGCCGCCATCGCGGCGCACCGGCTTGTTGGTGGAGACGACAACCTGCCGCCCGCCCATCCGGGCAATCTCGTCGCGCATGTGTTTCTGCACCGCGTCCGGCGTGCCCTTGAAGGGCCCCCAGACACGCTGTGACGCGGGGGTGCGGCTGCGGCCTGCGGGCCATTGAAGGGGGTAGGCGTCTTCCATCACGCCATCACCTTCCGTTCGGTGACCGTGATGCCGGGCACCGGGTCGGCGGCGTGGTCGTAGCCCGTGGCGCGCACATCGGCGGTGGCGAGACGTTGGAGCAATGCCTTGACCTCAGGGTGGTCGCGGTAGTGGAGGAAGAGGACGTTGATGTTCACGACCTCGACTTCTTTCACCGTCCGCATCGACATGGTCCGCCCGGCGCCGGAGGCGCTGCGCACCCGCGTATCGGGTGCCTTCTGCGCTTCCTTGGCAGCCTTTTCCGCCGCCTTCGCCTTCTCTTCGGCCTCGACCTGGGCGGAGATGTCGCCGGATGCCTCGGCCTCGCGCAGAGCCCTCTCGGCGGCCGCTGCCTCGCGCCGGGCTTCATCTTCGGCCTTCCGCTTCGCCTCGGCCTCACGGCGCGCCTTCGCCTCAACGTAGGCGCCGAGCTTGGGCTTGAGCGCATCGGCCGCGCGCTGCAGCTTCGTCAGGATCGGCGAATAGGCTGCTTGAACCGCCTTGCCCGCGTCATCGTGCGGCTTCTTCGCCGCTTTCCGAGCCCCGTCGACCTTCTTGTAGAGCCCGCGCAAGCCGTCGAGCTGGTCAGTCACCTGTGCGGCATGCTCCTCGGTCTCGATCTTCTCGAGGCCGAGCCATTGCTGGGTGACGGCCAGGAATTCGTCGGCCTTGCTCTTGTGCTCGGAGAGGGCTTCCGGATCGTAGGGCGGGGGATTGTTATGGCCAATCCCGGCTTCGTTGGCGTCGAGCATCACAGAACTCCTTGGGGTGGGGTGGGCGCGTTGGAAAGGTCGATCCGCTGGCGGGCGTCGAGCATGCGGCTGTCGCGGAGGCGGTAATCGACCAGGTGATCGAACTCGCGCCGGGTGATGGGCGTGAGGTATGTCCAGTGGTTGGCCGGATCCCCGCCATCGAGGCCCTCGACCTCGATGCGCATGATCTCGTCGCAGGTGAGTTCGCCCGTCGCCGGATCAATCTCGCGCTCGATGTAGATGCGGACAGGCACCCAAGGGCCGTTCTTGACGAGCCGGCGCTTGAACCAGCCACACTCTGGCAGGCCGTCGTGGCGCGGTGGGTTCTCACCTGCGAGCGCGGCGCGGTGCCAGGCGTAGAGCTGCGAGAGGGAGGAGGGTTGGCGGATCATGCTTCCACCCCCTCGGCTTCGAGCGCATCGGCCACGATCCGGGAGCGCTTTCCAGCCAGCTTCGCGGCCTCGACCTTCCGCCAATCGTCAGCCGCCTTGCGAGCCTTCATCGGGGTCTCGCCCCGGAATACGAAGTGCAGGTTGCCGATCATGGCGACGGGCGGCCGCTGTGGGTCCGTCATGCAGGTGTAGACGTGGATCGGGAGCTCGGTGAGCTTGACCTTGGCCATCAGCATGCCCCGCAGGAGTGGATGGCGGAGTAGTGGGCGGCGTTCGCCATGGCCTTTGTGACCAGGGTGCCGATCAGCAGGCCCATCGCGATGCCGATGGCCAGCGCGAGGATGAAGCGACGGCGGAGCCGCCGGACCTCGACCAGCCGAGGATCGGGCATGTAGGCGAAGGTCGCGTCTGTGCGGGGCAGGCTCATGCGAACACCTCGACTGGCTGAGGGTTTTCGCAGATAGCTTTGAGCGCGATCATCGCAGAGAACTGGCGCACCCGGTAGCGGATGACCTGCGGAACGTGGCCGCCGAGAAAGAGGGTTTCGCGGCCATTCCAGCTCAGAGCCTCTGTCGCTTGCGCCGGCCCAATGTGCTCGTCCGCCGGGGTAACCCGCTCGCCCTTCATCATGTCGAAGGGGCTGTCGAACTTCCGGTGAATGACGGTGCCGAGCGGGACGGGTATGCCGCCGCCGCTATGCTCGATCCACGGCCCCCAGTGTTCCATCTCAGAAGCCTGCGCGTGCATTTGCAATCTCCTCACCGTGGTCGCGTGGTGCCCCGCAGGGCGGAAAAGGGCGCGCGGCGGGGCACCACGCGACCACGGTGAGGAGAT
>NZ_QTNQ01000034.1 GCF_018424695.1 Vannielia litorea | reverse complement strand
CCCTCACGGAACGGCATGTGCCGGCGGCGGGGCGGGAGGAGGGGGAGGAGACCCCGCCGCCGGCACATGCCGTTCCGTGAGGGACGTCGGCATTCGAATTGGAAAGGTGACCGGCGGGCATGTGGGCCGGGACAGATGCCCGCCCGCCGGTCGAGGTGACGCCGTCAGGCATGAGGCGTTCTTTGTTATCTGCTCGATTGTTCATCAGGCGACCCTCGCAGAGAGGTGGGAGGGAAGGTCGCGGAGGATGCTCAGGCGCTCGTTCTGGAGGTCGGCGATCTTTCCCCGATGGTGCGGGCCGGAACTCCAGGACGAGTTGTCCAGCTGAGTGCGCGCCTGGGCGATATCGTTGTCCAACCGGGCGAGGCAGCCGAGGATCTCTTCGTCTGTCGCCGGACCGACGACAGACCGGAAACTCACGCCGTTGCGAGAGGCAATTCCCTCCATCTGCTCGCGTGAGCCCACGAACGTGGTCTCCAGCCCGGTTCTGATCGATGTGAGTTTGGCGCTGTAGAGCATGGGTCTCTCCTTCGTCTGGCCCATAGTGCTGCCGCCCCGCAGGGCGGCAGGCGGATGGGTCAGTTGGACAGGCGGTCAGCGAGGTCTTTGATGTTCTGCGCGACCTCTGCGGACACTGCGGGCCGCGTCTCGCCGCCGCTCGGCGGGGCGATGACACCGGCGCGGGCGGCGCAGGTGGGGTCGGCAAACTGGAGCGCGTTGGTGCCTTCAATGGGCTTGGTCGCGCAGCCGGTCACCTTCTCGGTGATGCTCTGAGCCATGAGCGGGGCGCTGAGGGCAATCAGCAGCGCTGTGGCGGTGGTGAGGGTCTTCATCGGGGTCTCCTTCTCTGGTGCCCGGGGGGTGGGCGAGTAGAAGGGAGTTTGCCAAATGGCAAAGTCATTGGCAAGGGAAAAGTTTGCCAAATGGCAACTTTCCTCGCAATGAGCCGAATCGTCAGGGTGTGGTTGTGTTGTCGATAGGCGCGGCGCTTAGCGGCAGCGGCCCTCGTATACGTATGCTGGTACGGTTTCGTTCCTGGATCGCGATGTGATCGCATATCCAGAAGGGCAGTGTTGGGCGTTTCCTAGGAATTGGCCAATGAGCATCTCGTGCTGAGAGCGGAGCTCCTTGGGGTCATCGATGATGCCATCATAGGCGTCTGCGTGAACGACGTATCGGAACGTCATAGATCCATCTGGCGCTCTGCTTACTGAACCATTGCCCTTCATGAGATCGACCGCCGTGTTCGGATCCCCAAGGCATCCAGAAAGGCTGATCAGCAGGCAGGCGCACAGAATCTTCTTCTTCATGGTTCTTTCTTCCCTGTCCAGATCACCCGGCCGACAATCTCGATATCCATTGGATCCGCATCTTCTTCGGGGAAGTCCCGCACATTGTCGGAGCGAATGATGATGCTGGTCTTCCCGCGCCCCCAGCGCAGACGCTTCACTTTCAACAGATCATCATGCCGGATCACGAACATGCCGTCGTAGGCGATGTTCTTCTTTGTCGTGTCTACCATCACCAAGTCGTCATGGCTCAGGGTCGGGAGCATGCTGGCGCCGGTCACGCTGATGATGGCCAAGTGCTGTGGTGCGGTGGTCGTCAAGTGTCGAAGGTAGCCAGATGGAAAAGCAAGGTTCTCGGCCACGGCCTCGTAATCGGGAACAATCATGCCCACGCCGGCCGCCGCCGCAATATCGTAAACTGGAACAGAGGTGAGCGCTGCGTCGGAGGGGGCGCTGTTGCCGAATGCAGTCGGCGGGGTGGCTAAGGAGGTTGATGCGGTGCCGGTCAGGCCAAGGGCTCTGAGCAACTTCTCCGCATTTTCCGCGGATGTCGACGATGTTGGTCGATGCTTGAGCTTGGTTATGACATCGTAGCTGACGCCGGAGCGGCGCGACAGCTCTGCAGCTGACACGCCGCTTTCTTCCCAAGCCTGAATTATCCGATCGCGCACTGTCTTGCTCATGTGCGCGACTAAAGCACTTTGCCTGCCGACATCATATTTGCCAATTGGCATTGACATGATGTTGCCAATAGGCAAATGTCGGTGCTGATATGACGGAGCAAACCAACATCACCGAAGAGGTCAGGCGGTACTGCGAAGATGCAGGCATCGCCCCTTCGACCTTGTCCCTTCGGGCGCTGGGCAACGGGCGCTTCTTCGAGCGGAAGAAGCGGCGCGACATCAAGGATGCGGAGGACAGTGAAAAGCTCCGCGCCTACATGGCTCAGAACCCTCCCCAAAAGCAGTCCGATGGCGAGACTGCCGCATGAGCCGCTGTGTCGCCACGCAAGCAGAGGCCGGAGCTGTTGCCCCGGCCTCTGATCCTTTCTCTGGCTCCAAATCGTCAGGTCGCTGTTCACACACGCAACCTGGACCAGGAACCAAAGGAATGTCCTCAGGAAAGTTTTCCAAGCAGCAAGCGCTGTCGTATCGGCAAGCGTTCAAGGCCCGCTGGCAAAAGTTCATCCACAGTCACTTCGAGAGCCCCGAGCACGTTGCATTCACCTTCGGCGTCGATGCGACGACAGCGCGAAATTGGTGGGAGGGTAGCAACGCCCCCAGCGGTTTTGCTGTGGGCATGGCCTACGAGCGCTTCCCGTCCGAGGCGGCGCGGGAGCTGCGTGGATGATCCGGGTTCAGATCACGTGGCTCCGTTTTCAAGTCGCGCTCGGCATCCACATTGGCGCCACCGGCGACTTGATTGCCGCGCGCGCCGCTGCGCGGCTGAAGAAAATCTCCGGAGAACCTTCCGGGAACACTCGGGGTCGCCATGGCTGACGGAGCCCCTTCAGTCCCTGACCTCGCTTTCGACGGAGAGGCGTCCAGCATCAAGCGGGATGGCGAGCACCTTGTGATCCGCCTGCCTATCGTCGAGGCGCACAGCCTGCGGGTCGCCCTCCAGCCGTGTCCTTGCAAGGGCGCCAAATCAGCAAGCACCGCTGACATTCGCATTCGCATGTCCAAGGCCATCGCGAAGGCGATCTTCGCCAAGCCTCGGGACGGGGGCTGATGATGGCAGACCTGACACCAAAGCAGTGGGTGGCGTTGCAGATCCCATATGCCCGCGGAATGGCCGAGCTCGCTCCCGCCGAGAACGCGGCCAGGCGGGCAGGGGTGAGCAGCATTCGTTGCGCGCGCCCGCCGGTGGCCCTCATCACCGGGCCGAAGCGCAGGCTCACGGCAGCGCCATCGTCGCCACCGGCACCCGCGCCGTTGATCCCGAAAAGGACGAAGCGCGCAGCAAAGGCAGAGCGGAAGGAGATCCTGCGCGCCGCCTTCAGCCCCGAAAAGACCGTCCCGGGCCTCGCGGAAGAAACCGGGTTCCCTGACCACCGTGTCCGCGTCTGGCTGAAGGAAATGGGATTGACCCCGTCCAAGGCAGTCGGCGGTGGCGGCGGTCCTCGAAAGGCGACGCTCGAGCGTCGTGAGCGACTTAAGGCGATGGCCGAAGCCGGGCAGTCACTCGCAGAGATGGCGCGCGCCGAGGGCGTCTCTCGCGCTCTTGTCACACGCGATCTCGCGGAACTCAGGCTGAAGCTCACTGCAAGGGAAACCACTCCTCAAGAGCCGGTGAGATGATGGCTACAAGCAGTTCAACAGCAGTCATGGCGCGCCGTCACTCGGCGGCGGACAGCCTCGACTATTTCCCCACGCCGCCATGGGCGACACGTGCGCTCACCCGCCGCATCTGGGGCGCGGAGCGGATGAGCGTGTGGGAGCCTGCCTGCGGCGAGATGCACATGGCGAAGGTGCTGGCAGAGAGCTTCCGCTCAGTCTGGGCCTCCGACATCGTGGATTACGGGGCAGGGCAGGAAAGCACGCAGGATTTCCTGCTCGACTGGCCGGATACCCAGCCGATCCTTCACGGCGAGCCGGTGGACTGGATCATCACCAACCCGCCCTTCAACCGGGCCGCCGAATTCGTGCATCGCGCGCTCGGCGTGGCCCGGCACGGCTGCGCGATGCTGCTGCGCACCGCCTTCCTCGAAAGCGCCGGCCGCTACCATGACATCTTCGCCCGCACCCCGCCCAATGAGACTCTGATCTTCGCCGAGCGCGTGGTGATGGCCTCCGGCCTGCTGCTGGACCCGTCGCAACCCTACTGGTGCGCCCGCGATGGCAAGTGGAAGCAGCCCAGCACCGCCACCAGCTACGCCTGGTTCATTTGGCGCAAAGGGGGTGCCGCGAAGGTGCTGGACTGGATCCCGCCGGGCAGCCGTGCGGCGCTGGAGCGCCCGGGCGACTACCCCGGCAACCCGCAACCGCCTGCCCCTGAGGGCCAGGAGAACCTTTTCTGAAGGAGCTGACCATGAATGATCAGACCACCATGACTATGACCCTGGCAGATGGCACCACCACAGGACCGTTCACCGAAAGCGATTTGAAGCGTGCCGCCGACGGCGTTGACGCTCTCCTGCTACAGGCCGCGGAGATGGTGATCCAGGATCGCAAGTGCTCCACCAGCTACATCCAGCGCAAGCTCGCCATCGGCTACAACAAGGCCGCGCGCCTGGTCGAAGCAATGGAAGAGGCCGGGATCGTCAGCCCACCCAATTCAGTGGGAAAGCGCGATGTGCTCGTGGCCGAGTTGCCGAAGCACCTTCAGATCGCAAAGACAGCTATGACGTCAGTTAAACGCGCGCTTGGTGAGCGGTCGAGGCCTATTAAGGAGACTGCGGCCGATCAGGACGTGAAGGACAAGACCCATCGCGTGGCCGCCGAAGAGCTCCGCTCATTCATCGAGCGGTTCGAGCGTCTCGAGGCCGAGAAGAAGGACATCGCGGACGCGCAGAAGGAGGTGATGGCCGAGGCCAAGGGGCGTGGCTACGACACCAAGGTCATGCGCAAGATCATCGCGCTGCGCAAGCGCGAGCCCGACGACATCGCCGAGGAAGAGGCGGTGCTCGACATGTACAAATCCGCGCTGGGTATGTAACGATGGACGGATCGGCACTCCCCCTCATCATCGACAGCTTCGCCGGCGGCGGCGGCGCCTCGACCGGCATTGAGAGCGCGCTTGGCCGCAGCCCGGATATCGCCATCAACCACAGCGGCCCGGCGCTCGCGCTTCACGCGGCCAACCACCCCGACACGCTCCACCTGAACAGCAACATCTGGGATGTCGACCCGGTGAAGGTCTGCGCGGGCCGCAAGGTGGGCCTGCTGTGGGCCTCGCCCGACTGCAAGCACTTCTCGAAGGCGAAGGGCGGGGCCGTGCGCGACCGGAATATTCGCGACCTGGCGTGGATCGTCGTCGATTGGGCCGAGAAGGTGAAGCCCGACGTGATCTGCATGGAGAACGTCGAAGAGTTCGTGACCTGGGGGCCGCTGGGCGACGACGGGAAGATCATCAAAGAGTTCTCCGGCATGACCTACGAGCTTTGGCTCAAGCGGCTCAAGGCGGCGGGCTACCGGGTGCAATCCCGCGAGCTGCGGGCCTGCGATTACGGCGCTCCGACGATCCGCAAGCGGTGGTTCTTGGTCGCGCGCCGCGACGGGAGGCCGATTGTCTGGCCGAAGCCCACGCATGGAGATCCTGAAAGCCGGGCGGTGAAGCAGGGCAAGCGCAAGCCGTGGCGCACGGCGGCCGAGTGCATCGACTGGTCGATCACATGCCCCTCGATCTTCGACAGCTCAGAGGACATCAAGGAGAAGCACGGGCTGCGCGCCATCCGCCCACTGGCCGACAACACCATGGCGAGGATCGCGCGGGGCATGAAGCGTTACGTGCTCGACGCCAAGGCGCCCTACATCGTGAACCTCACCCACGGCGGGCGCGTGGAAAGCGTGGACGATCCGTTCGAGACCATCACCTGCGCCAACCGGGGCGAGAAGAGCGTGGTGGTGCCGTCGCTCATGTCAATGAAGGGCACCGCCCGCCGCGATAGCGCCGTGGATGCGCCGCACCCCACGGTGTTGGCCGGGGGCGGGCATAGCGCCGTCGTATCGCCCTTTCTGGCAACGATGCGGAATAGTCAGAAGCCGTGGCAGGGTGCAGACCAGCAGACGCACACCGTCACCGCTGGAGGCGCGGGGCTGACCTGCGTGACGCCCTACCTCGCCAGCATCGCCCACGGCGACAGCGGCGGGCGGCGCGAATACCCGCTGCAAGAGCCGATGGGCACCGTCACCGTGGGGGGCGTCCAGCATGCCGTTGTCGCGCCAGTCCTGACGCAGGCCCAGCACGGCGGCTCCTGCCGCCCGGTCGACGCCCCCGCTCACACCATCTGCGCGTCGAAGAAAGACCAGAACAGCATGATCGCCGCGACCATGGTTCACGTGGGCAACGGCGAGCGTGAAGGGCAGGCCCCGCGCGCCCTCGATATTGGCGCACCGCTCAACACGGTGGTCGCTGGTGGCGTGAAGCAATATCCGGTCGCGGCCTTCCTCGCCCAACAGAACGGTGGGCCGCGCATGGGAGCCCACGCCGGGCACGATCCGCGCGAGCCCGTGAGCACAGTCGCGGGCAGCGGGAGCCACCAAACCCCGGTGGCGGCCTTCCTGACCAAGTATTACGGCCAAGGCACCGGCGCGCCGCTCGATGAGCCCTGCCACACCGTCACGGTGGATGATCGCTTCGGCCACATTCAGGCCGACTTGGCTGCGCCGCCCTTCCGCCCCGAGCACGAGGACCGGGCGCGCGAGGTGGCCGCCTTCCTGCGCGCCCACGGCGCTTGGGGCGAAGAAGAGTTTGTGACGCTGGACCTGGATGGCGAGACATTCGTGGTCATCGACATTGGCCTGCGCATGCTGACGCCCCGCGAGCTGTTCAACGCGCAGGGCTTCCCTTCTTGGTGGAAAACGTGGAGGATCAAACAATGGCAAGGCCGCACAATCCAAGGGGCGGTCGCCCGCGCACAGCCCCTCGCGTCGAGCGCCGTTGCGAAGCCTGCGGAGCTCCCTTCGTGGCAATCATGGGCAGCAGGCCGAAGCGGTCATGTTCCCGTGTCTGCGCTGATCGACTTAGGGCAAAGGCGTCTAGTTCTACGCAGTCCCAAAAGATCCACGTCACCTGCGAGGAGTGCGGCCGGCAGCGTCTCGTTTCCCCTGCCTACCGAGTTCGAAGATATTGCTCGGTCGCTTGCGCAGCTGCATCAAACACGGGCGTTCGCAACGGGAACTGGAGAGGAGGAGCAACGTCCGAGCGGCAGACCTTCTACACATCCAGCGAGTGGCGGGATCTCTGCAACCAGGTTTGGCGGCGCGACGGGGCTTCATGCCGTCGATGCGGAAAAGCGCACGTCTATCCGGAAAGAGGCTTCGAAGTTCACCACATCGCGGGCTGGACAGCCTTCCCCAGCCTCCGCCGTGATCTTGGAAATCTTGTCCTCCTATGTGGCTACTGCCATCGCTTCGTCCATTCGCGACGGAACACTTCCAGCGAGTTCATACGCCGCTCAACTGACCATTGACGAAAGCTACGTGATCGAGGGCGTCTGGAGCGAGGACGCGCATGGCGAATGGTCCTTCACCCCCTTCTCCAAGCACGTGCAGATTTCGTGCTGTGGTAACAGCGTCTGCCCCGATCTGGCGGAGGCCCTTGCGGGGGCGAACGCGGCGCATCTGGCCGCTTCGTCGAGCCGGGAGGCAATGGCATGACCCAGGTCCTTGCTCTTCCAGCCCCCATCAGCCTGAACAACGCTTTCGCTAACGCGGCGAAGGGGCGGCGGAAGACGCCCGAGTACCGAGCGTGGCGCCGGCAGGCGGCGCAGATGCTCGCACTCCAGCGCATCCGCCCCGTCGAGCCGCCGGTCGAGATCACCTATCACGTCGGCGCCGACGGGGTAGGGGGTATGGATGGCGACAACGTCATCAAGGCCTATGCCGACGCGATGGTCGAGGCCGGTGTCCTGCCCGACGACAATCGGCGGATCGTGCCGGTCTTCCATCTTGTCTGGGTGCCGGGTCTCAAGGGCTGCGTGGCGGTGATCGCGCCCCACGCGGCTCCCAACATCGACATTGCTGCCTGGTGCCGTGGAGCACTCTCAGCCGAGGCCCGGAGGCTCTTGCCATGACCCGGGCGGCACATCGAGGCAAGACAGTGTCCAACGCGGCCTTCGCGCGGCTCTGGAACAATCACGACATGACGCTCGCGGAGATCGGAGCCGAGCTCGGCATCAGCGCCCAGGCGGTCCGCTTCCGGGCCGCGGCGCGGGACTTGCCGCCGCGCCCGCAATTTCCCCGTGACCGCCAGCAGTGCATCGGGCCTGAGCAGGAAGACAGCTTCCGCTCGATGTGGCGCTATGAGG
The DNA here is from genome assembly GCF_018424695.1 of Vannielia litorea. GTDB lineage: Bacteria > Pseudomonadota > Alphaproteobacteria > Rhodobacterales > Rhodobacteraceae > Vannielia > Vannielia litorea_A. The sequence goes on along the minus strand of NZ_QTNQ01000034.1, from coordinate 33,181 downwards.
TCGGGTGCTCCGATATGGCAGCACACTTCGGGACGAACATGGCGCGCATCTGCAAGACCGCAGAGCGGTTGGGCCTGCCGAAGCGGAGCATCTCGCGCTGGAACAAGATCAACACCGGCGAATGGCGGGAGCAACGACTGGCCGGGAAACTGGCTGCGTCGGCCGCCCAAACCCGGGCCGCAATCAAAGACGCCGACATGAAGGACATCATCATCGGACGGAGGGCTGCCCGATGAATGCGCCTGACACCAAGGGCTGCTACCTCCACTTCGCGCAGCGGGTGAGGGAGCGCATCGGCGATCACATCAAGCCCAAGGTTCTGTGGCTGGTCCTTTCCAAGGCAGTCCAGGAAGGCGACGAGCGGGTTGTCACATATGTCCAGCGCATCAGCCGGACAGGGCGGCGCCTGTGGCGCTTCCAGATCTCGGGCGCGCCGTACTACCTGATCTATGACCACGAGCTCGAATGCCCGATCACGGTGCTCCTGCCGAAGGGAAACCTGCGCTGCCACCCCGATCTGGGCTGCGAGAGCGTGAGCCTGGAGGAGGCGACATGACGCGGCGGTTAACCTGTCTTTGCCCTGGCTGCCACCGCACCCGCGGCCAGCGGAAAGGAGAGCCACCTATCCACGATGGTGAGGAATGGATCTGCGGCGTGCATTGGCGCGCGGTACCGAAGCACCTTCGGAAGCGGCTGGCCAAGGCACGGCGGCGCATCAAACGGGGCGATGAGCGGTGGCGTCGCGTCCTCCGCCGGACCTGGCGGCGCTGCCGCCAAATAGCCATTGAGGAAGCCCTTATGGGGCTGGAGGCATAGCTTGAGCTCTTTCAACGCTCAGAAGGCTCGAACCAAGTACGCGCTGCCGATGTGGGTGGATGCGTTCGTGCGCAAGACCCTCGAACTGTCCGCAGATGAGATCGGGGCCTACTTCCTTTTGTTGTCTGCCATGTGGGGGCGTGAGGAGTGCAGCCTCCCTGACGACGACCGCAAGCTGGCAAGGATTGCTCGCGCCACGCCCCAGACATGGAAGCGGCGCATCCGGCCGACCATCGAGCCCTTCTTCGAGGTGGCAGAAGGCAATTGGAAGAATGATCGCCTTTCCATCGAGGCCGTCAAAACCGAGAAATTCTTGAAGTCGCAGAGTGCCCGGAAGGGCGGAGGTGATCAAAAAAACGAGGCAGTTGCGCGCCATGGTGGTGCGCGAATGACCCCCACAGAAACGCAAGAAAAATCTGGTAAGTCTCTGAAAAACAAAGAACCACCGCCAACCGCGGATGCATCCACGGAAGTTCCGGGGCGGTATCCATTCCAAGAGACCAAGAGTAATAACAACTCAGATGATAAATCATCTTCGTTGTTATCAGCGCGCAGCGCGCGCGACGACGACGGCTATGAGGATTTCCTGAAGGCCCATCCGAAACCCCGGGAAACCGACCGGGGCCGGGAGGCTTGGGACCGAGCCGTTCGAGGCGGATGCCAACCGGCAGACCTGACGGCAGCGGCCCGGCGATACGCCACGGCCTCGGCGACCTACGACCGCGACAAGGTGAAATTCTCCGACAACTGGCTCTGCGAGGCAGCGTGGAAGAACTTCCCGCCGCCGAAGGACGATAGGGCCACGAGGCAGCAGAAGCTCGAGTTCTGGGCAGCGAAGATCAAGGGCGGCCGCGTCTTCGGCCTCACTGAGCAGATGAAGTTCGAATGCCTGCAGGCCGGGCTGGTGACCGAGGCAGAAATCAACAACGCGACGAGCGAGGGCGCATGAGCGAGCAGAAGAAATCACCATGGGACCTCGGCCCGGCAACTCTCGCCGTACTTGGCGACGTGCCGCAGATCCTCGCCGAGTTCCGCGAAGACCTCCGACAGGACCGGCGGCTGCGGGTTCTCGTGCTCGGGCCGGAGGATCCGAACGTCGGCCCGAGGGAGCGCCAGCGCCGCGTAGCCCGGGCCCGGCAGGCCACGGCCGACTGGATGCGCAGCAACGGCTACAGCCCGACCATCGAGCCCGCCTACCAGTTCGACGCCCGGACTGGCCGCAAGGTCAATCCAAACGGGGTCAAGCGGGCCCGCCGCCTCTGCTGGATCGAGCGCTACGAGCAGCAGGGCAAACTCACCGCCCGCCAGGCCAAAGCTGCGATGATGCTCCGGAACGCATGGGAGAATACACAGCGCACGGCCCCGGCCATCAAAAAGGTCCAGGTCGATACCAGCCCGAAACCCGACCAGAGCGTGGCGATCATGGTCGATCGGATCGGGGGCTATCACGCGGTCGCGCGGCATGTCTCAGCGCGCCACTGGCCGTACATCGCCCACGTTGTCCTCGAGAACCGGTCGATCCGAGCGATGGAGGGCTGCAAGGGGTCGCGGGCGTTCTATCGCTACATGGAGCGGTTGCGGGAAGGTCTGGATGAGCTTGCGCACCGGGCAGGCACGTGACACCAGATTGCAGCTGGCCGATTCCTTAGCCCGTCAGAGCAGTAGATCGTAATGGCGGTCTACGCTCGCCGAATTTTCGGCTTTTACCGGCGCTGGGGTTTACTATGTTCAAAGCATGGCACCTCACAGTTCCCTTCGCGCTCCAGCGCTTAAAGTTGACCCAATAACGCCAGTCGAGAAGATGGGGCGCAATGAGACGTGTTGGTGCGGATCAGGTCAAAAGTACAAGAAGTGCCACTTGGATCGAGAGCATCAGGACCCAGTCAATATCTTCGAGGCAGAGGGTAAGCTTTTTGCGATGCTTCGGGAGGGCTATTGTTCTCATCCTGATCAAGAAAATAGCCCGTGCAGTTCGAAGATTATCAAAGCTCATACGATCCAGAAGAGTGGTGGTATCGCGGAGATTGCAGAAGCGGGCCACGTGTTGACCGTAAAGCCCACCATGAAAGGTATGATCGAGTCCCAGGGGCAACCAAATCCGCGTAAGGTTGGTGTGAAGAACGCATCCGTGTTCCCCGGATTTTGCAACAGACACGACACAGAACTGTTTAAGCCAATCGAAGGGAAAACCCTAACGTTGGGCAAAGACACGGCGTTTCTTTTTAGCTACCGGGCTATTTCATATGAAAGGTTTGCAAAGGAAGTTCAACTCAGGGGAGTGCCCATTCAGCGAGAGGGGGATCGCGGCCTCCCGTTCCAATGGCAAGCAATGATCCAGAAATATCTGCATTTGCATGAGGCTGGAGTAAGAATTGGCTTGAGGGACGCCGAGCAGTGGAAGAAGGAGTTCGACGACCTGCTCATCCAGGGCTCACTGGACCTTTTCCATTATCTGGCTGTCCGTTTTGACTGCGTTCTTCCTGTTGTAGCTTGTGGCGCCTTTCATCCTGAATTCGACGCTTCAGGGGCGGAGCTGCAGCAGCTCGGCCGCGAGAGCAAGGATTACGAACACATGAGCGTCAATGTGACCACCTTCGGTGGGCAAACAATTGTGGTCTTCGGCTGGGTTGGCACCAATGTTGGCCCGGCCTCAGCTTTTGTGGACTCGTTCGAGAGCATTCCCGATGAGCGCAAGGCGGATGTTTTGGTTCGGCTCTTGTTTCTCCAGACCGAAAACGTGTACTTGCGACCGAGTTGGTGGGAGGCGCTCGATGAGCTTCGACGTGTCGCCTACAGGAAATTGCTCATGAGTGGAACGCCGACCCGGATGCGGTCAGCAAGCGAATACATGGACGATGGGGTTTCTGTCATCACTGCTGACGTGGTAGAGTCAGTCCGTGGATGACTGGACTGCGTTCGGCGACACCCCGAAAGTTGAGGAGTTTTTCCCATAGTGAGGCAGAGTAAAGGTGTGACGACGTATTGACCGGCACAAAAAACCCTGTAGATTCGCATTATCGCAAGAGGTGGGCCGGAGCCCGCCTTTTTTGTTTTCGGACCCCCAGAATCTGAACCGGAACACCAGCACCCCTTGAACGGAGGGCAGTGTGATGGCCCTCACGCCCAAGCAACAGCGCTTCGTCGAGGAGTACCTCGTCGATCTCAACGCCACCCAGGCCGCGATCCGGGCGGGGTACAGCCCCAAGACCGCAGAGCAGCAAGGTTCCCGTCTGTTGGGGAATGCTAAGGTTGCGGCCGCTGTCTCCGAGGCTCAGGCCGCCCGCTCGGAGCGCACCGAGATCACATCGGACTGGGTGCTGACCCGGCTGGCTGACGAAGCCGACGCCGACCTCGCCGATCTCTACGACGAGGGCATGAACCTGAAACCGGTGCACGATTGGCCGGAGATCTGGCGCAAGGGTCTTGTGGCAGGCGTCGACGTCGAGGAGCTCTTCGAAGGTCGCGGCGAGGATCGGGAGCGCATCGGCACCGTCCGCAAGCTCAAGCTCTCGGACCGGGTCAGGCGGATCGAGCTGATTGGCAAGCATGTGAACGTGCAGGCCTTCAGGGAGCAGGTGAACGCAACGGGGAGCATTACCGTGAACCTCGAAGGCAAGGACGCTGAGCTTTGAGCTCACGGCCAAGCAGGCCGAACAGCGTGACGCAGCCGCCTCGGCTGCGCGCCACATCCTCGCCTACGGTGGGTCGCGAAGCGGCAAGACTTTCGGCTTCTGCCGCTGTGTAGCCGCCCGGGCGCTCTCGGCGCCGGAGTCGCGCCACCTGATCTGCCGGCTGCATAACATCGACGTGCGCCAGGCGGTCATGATGGACACATGGCCGACGATGATGCGGCTGGCCTTTCCCGGCGTGCCGTACACGCCCAACAAGGCCGACCAGTTCGTGGTCCTGCCCAACGGCTCGGAGGTCTGGTTCGGGGGCCTCGATGACAAGGAGAGGGTCGAGAAGATCCTCGGCAAGGAATACGCGACGATCTACCCGAACGAGACGTCGCAGATCGCCTACGAGACGATCCTCACCCTGCGCACGCGCCTGGCGCAGAACATCACGAAGGTGAACGGCCATAGGCTCCCGCTCAAGGCCTACTACGACCTCAACCCGGTCGGTCGCTCGCACTGGACGCATCGGGAGTTCGTCGAGGGCGTGAGGCCGGACAACGGCCTGCCGCTTCCCTCAGGCACGCGGGCTTGGGTGCAGATGAACCCCGCGGACAACCCGAACCTGCCGCCGGAGTACCTAGAGGAGCTGGAGACACTCCCCGAGCGCCAGAGGCAGCGCTTCCTCGATGGCAAGTACCTGGCCGAGGTGCCGGGGACGCTCTGGCCTATCGAGCGAATGGACGCCACGCGGGTGGAAAAGGCACCCGAACTGACCCGCATCGTCGTCGCGGTCGATCCATCGGGTTCTGACGGGGCAGGGGGCGACAGCCAGGGCATCATCGTCGCGGGCAAGGGGGTGGATGGCCACGCTTACATCCTTGAGGACCTCACCTGCCGCCTGTCTCCCGCTGGCTGGGGGCGACGGGCGGTCGAAGCCTACGGACGCTGGAAGGCGGATCTGATCGTCGCGGAGGCGAACTACGGCGGGGCCATGGTCGAGAGCACCATCAGGACCGCAGACCAGAACGCGAAGGTGAAGCTCGTCAAAGCGTCCCGCGGCAAGCACGTCCGCGCCGAGCCCATCGCGGCGCTCTACGAAGAACAGGCCGACGACCGGGGCGAGATCATACGGCCCGCGCGAGCCCACCATGTCGGAGCCTTCTCCGACCTCGAAGACCAGATGGCCGCCTTCACCACCGAGGGCTACCAGGGCGCCGGCTCACCAGACCGGGCTGACGCGCTGGTCTGGGCCCTGACCGAGCTGATGCTCGGAGAAGAGACGACGGCGCAGATGTTCCTGAGCAAGTCCGTCCGGCAGAAGCTGAAAGGCAACCGCGCATGAACATGATGGTCAACGCCATGCGGCGCTTCTCGACGATGTTTCCGCCGGGCTGGTTTCCCGAGGCCAAACACAACTTCTACAAGGACTACGGGTGGCCGCAGGATGTCACCTTCGACATGCTCTACGGCATGTATCGCCGCAACGGGCTCGGGGCTGCGGCGGCCAACAAGACCATCCTCCGGACCTGGGAGACCCTGCCGAGCTTCTGGGAGAGCGAGGAACCGGCCGAGAGTGACACCGAGGCAGACCTTCGCCAGCGCCTGTCCGACATCCGAGCATGGCAGGCGCTGGTCGAGGCTGACCGGCGCTCGTTTGTCGGGGGCTACGCCGGTGCGATCCTCCGCTTCGCCGACAGCAAGCGATTCCAAGAGCCCGTCGACCGGGTACCGGGCGGGCTGGACGGGCTGGTGGAGATCGTGCCCGCATGGGCCGGTCAGCTGAAGGTGTCTCGCTGGGATACGGACGAGACCTCGGAGACCTACGGGCGCCCGACCATGTTCGTCTTCCACGAGGCAGCGGTCGATACTGGCGGCGCGGTCGAGCAACAGCACCAGCGCCAGCGCCAGTTCGAGGTGCATCCCGACAGGGTCATCATCTGGTCAGTCGATGGGACCGTCCACGCGCCCTCGGCTCTGGAGCCCGGCTACAACGACCTGGTCGACGCGGAGAAGATCAAGGGCGCCGGCGGCGAGGGCTTCTGGAAGAACGCCAAGGGCGCGCCCGTCATCGAAGTCGACAAGGAGGCCAAGCTCGCCGACATGGCCGCGACCATGGGGGTCTCGGTTGATGATCTCCTCGAGGCGCTGAACGAACAGGTCGACGACTTCCAGAAGGGGTTTGACAAGCTTCTCATGCTCCAGGGGATGGAGGCCAAGCCGACTTCGGTGACGCTGCCAATTCCAGAGCACTTCTTCAACGTCAGCGTCCAGAGCTTCGCGGCCTCGGTCAACATGCCGATCCGCATCCTCGTCGGCAACCAGACCGGCGAGCGCGCGTCCACCGAAGACCAGAAGGAGTGGTCGAAGGCCTGCATGGCCCGGCGCGAGCACATCGTCATCCCATCGCTGCGCGAGCTGCTGAACCGGCTGGAGCGTTTCCAGATCATCCCCGAGCGCGACTGGACCATCGACTGGGAAAGCCTGCTCAACGCCTCGCCCGAGGAGCGGATGAAGCGCGCCAAGACCATGTCCGAGATCAACAAGATCGGCAGCGACCCCTTGGGGGGCAGTGAGCCCGCATTCAAGGTTGATGAAATCCGCGCCGAGGTCGGCTTCGAGCCGCTGGACGAACTGAACCGAGAGGACGACGACGATGCCTAAGCAGATCCGGGTCAACATCCGCAGCAACGCGACCTCGAAGCCGAAGAAGGCCAAGCGTAATGGCCGCGACGTGATCGTGGTGTCATCGGCGACCCTGCCGGACAACATCGTGATGAACGACATCCAGTACCCGGCGCTGGAGATCGCCAACTCCTACGCCACGCTGGAGCGCGCGCCCGCGCCCCTCGGGCACCCGGAGGTCAACGGCAAGTTCGTCTCCGCCAGCGATCCCGAGGGCATCAACCGCGGCTGGTGCGGCGCCTGGAATGAGAACGTGCGGCAGGAGAATGGCCGCGTCCTCCTCGACAAGGTGATCGACGTCGAGGTGGCCAACCGTACCGAGGCGGGCCGCGAGCTGATGGAGGCCGTCAACAAGGGCGAGCCGATCCACACCAGCACCGGGCTCCTCTGCAACATCGAGGATGCTCCCGAGGGGGCCGGGTTCAAGCACATCGCCCGCAACATCTGGTTCGACCACGACGCCATCCTGCTGAACGAGCAGGGCGCCGCCACGCCCGACCAGGGCGTCGGGATGATGGTCAACCGGAAGGGCGAAGAGATCGAGGTCGTGAACAGCGTCATCGCGGATGATGCCATGCGCGACCTCGAATGGGCGACCGATTGGGCCGTCCGCGCGGTCGAGAAGATGGAGCGCGCCTCCATGATCGAACGCATCATGACCGCATTCATGGAGGCCATTCAGGGCTCCTCGCAGCGGGAAACCACCTCCAACAACGAAGGAGAAGACCAGATGGCTGATGAAAAGCAGCTGGAAGCGCTTTCCGAGCGGGTGAATGGCCTCGAGGAAAGCATCAATGGCATCGGCGACCAGATCGCCGAGGCCGTCACCAACGCGGTCAAGCCGCTCACCGACAACCTGGCCGAGATGAAGGCGAACCAGGAGGCCAAGGACAAGGCCGAGCTGGCCGACCTGGTGAAGACCATCGTCAAGGCGAACATCCTCGACGAGGAGGCCGCCGGTGAGCTCACCCTCAACGCCGCACGCAAGCTCGCCGCCAAGGCCGAGCCGGGCAAGGCCGCCGGGCTCACCAACGCGGGTGCGGGCGCGGGTGATGGTGCGGATGTCTATGACTTCAACGAAGTCATGGGCCTCGGCAACGCCGACAAGAAGGAGGCATAACCAATGACTGGTTACGCGATCTACCGCGGCCCGAGCCGCGCGCAGCCCGAGACTGTCAACCTTCCGCTGGCCGGGGCCTACACCCCGGGCGAGCTGATGGTCTCCGACGGGGCCGAGCTGACGCGGGCCGTTGCCGCTGACGCTCTCAACGAGCTCTTCGTTCTCACGAACCTGGAGTTCAACAACCAGACCATCAGCACCGCCTACGCGTCCGGTGACACCGGCGCCGCCTACCAGGCGGTTCCGGGCCAGACCTACCAGGTCCGGATGGCGGCGGGCACCTATGCCGTTGGTGCCGCTCTCACCGTGGACGCGAACGGGCGTCTCGCTGCCGTGAGCACCGACGAGCCCATCGTCGCCTACTGCAAACAGGCCGGCACCTTCTCTGCCGGCGATCTGGCCGACGCCGTCATCGCTGACCGCGTCCGCTCGGATCCGGCTTAAGGAGGGCCATTGATGCTTCGCTTCAGACCGTGCGTTGTACATGCGATGACTCTCTAAAAGATGGCCGCATACTGGGCGACGGATGCTAGATCGTACGGACCCAAGTCGCAACAGAGCGCCAAACGCAAACCGACAACGACCTTGGAGGCACCATCAGAGTCGACCGGCCCATGGCCGAGTGGGTCGTTTACATGGGCGAGCAATGCGAGAAGCATGGGTGCCCGCGGTGACGGTCTACGCAGACAATATGCGCGCGCCACGGGCAGATGAGAATGTGCGATGTGATCGCTTACCCGTGCACAGAGCTGCTGGTATTGGCCGACGGCATCGGCGTTGAAACTCGCCGGATCCAGCAGCCCGGCACCTATTGCGAGCATTTCGACGTTTGTCTCTCCAAGCGCGCCCTCGCTGTGGCTGCGAGCGCGGTTGAGGCTTCGATGATGTGCACTGGTACCATCCTGACGCCGACCTTCCTAACGTCGGGCTGGGGGTGCAGCGTGATGGCATTCTTGTGTATGATCGGTTGGATACCAAGTGGGAGGTGCCAATGACGGTGGAACTGGTAGAAGGGCCTTGGAAGGTTGCCGGTATCGAAGCCTTGCATTTTAGAGTTGCTCGGGACGGCGTTCATTTCCTGTGCCGGATCACGGACCTTGCACTATTCGACGACTACCGCGAGCCCTATGAGGGTAACACCATGGAAACGCTTTTCGAAAAACATCTCGAAGATATTCTTCGAAGGATTGCAGTGCTGCTACCGCAAGACCCAATTGCGGAGGAGGGCGAGCCCGTAGTCACTGTGCGAAGCGGAATGGCCATGCCATAGTCTCATGGCAGATTGTCTTTCGGAAACGGAGAGCGCAGATGGGGTGGTTGTTCGTCGGCGGAGTACTGGGCCTGATACCTCGAGTGATCGCTTGGGTCGTAGTTTGGAACCTCATCGGCGAAGACTGGCATTGGTTGCCACACGCGCTTGTGTCATGGCTCTTGGGTGACTTGGTCGCGACTATCGCCATGGGTTTTTTCAGGTCGAGGTAGAAGGCCGTCGTGCTTTGCATCCTCTCGGTCTGCGCCGCCCTCTATGTCGTTGACGGCGACACGATCCAAGGACCCGACAAGGTCCGGATCTGGGCGTTTGACGCGGGTGATATGCGCGAGCTAGGTGGGCCACACACCCGTCGCGAAGCGCTGCGGGCGGTACCGCTTCCTGACTATTCTTGGCTTGATGCTTTGGCCTCCAATTGCTCGCGCACGGACGCTTCAAATTCACTGTTTGCCATACTACTCGCTACGAAGGTGATCTCTTTCAACCCAAAAACAATGATGACCTCTGAACGAGCTTGCCTGCCCGGCATTACAGCATGCTGAATGATCGCAGCGTCGTGGTTCATCATCCTGAGAATTATGCCACCATCCTCGTAGTACTCGGAAACCGTCGCAACCTTTCCGTTTCGGTCGATCCCCCAGTACTGCCCCCTGTATGTTGAGCCCTTGGCCATCTCGCATGGTCCTCCAAAACTGCTCCCGCAATAGTACGACAACGTCCAGAAAACGAAAGGGGCCGCCCTATCGGACGACCCCGTGCAAGCCCTAGAGCCCGAAGTACCTCAACAGCCAGCCCAAGACTAATACGTCCAAGGAAGTCTGCATACGATACATCGTACCGTCGGACTTGCTGGCTTCGAGGATGAACGTCGCTCGCATTGCGAACCTCCATCATCTCATGGTGGGGGTCTCTTGTTGTAGCAGCCACCACCACTAAGCCAGTTACCGACAGTTCCATTTATGCATGCGGTCGTCGATACACTGCTGCTATGACAAGTGATACATGGGCTCCACCGACAGCAATTCAATACCTACGGAGACAAGTGCTCAGAAATGTTCTTGGGTCAGCAGGTGATTGTATACCCGCACACGGTGGGCCGACCGCGAAATGGGGGATGCAGCAGCTCACAATGGGCAAGCGTGTCACGTACGAGGGCAAGTACCGGGGGCGCTGGGACCGTCAGGTAGCGCAGTGCTTCCTGCCGAACGGCGCTGACCTGGCCTGCGAGATGATCCGACATGGTTACGCGATCAAGTATCGACGGTGTGAGGTTGCACAGTAACGGGGATTTAAGCGACGACAATGGATCGGTGGATGATCGACCCACACACTATGAGTGCGTCAACGGAAGTTAGTCTAGCGCAAAGGGCGCCTATATCTACTATATCACAACGGGTGCCTCGAATTGACCAAAAAGCTGTTGAAGGTACGGGTCCGTATCTGAAAGTTTTACCAATAGCTCCCAGGTTCTTGGGCCGCCAACTTGCTTTATGATCTCGAGCCTACTGTCGCCACCACTAATATCTGAAATTTCGATCATGCTTGCAAGCATCTCGACGTAAATCGATCGACACTCTAGGAATATTTCACTCCAGCTCTTTACCTCGACACGAGTATCCGTCGCCTGGTAGCCAGTCTTATTTCCAACCAAGACACCCGTCACTATTGCGTCCGACCGCTGCGCGGAAACAAAATCCAAATAGGACGTCAGCTGGCGGCCTTCTTCCACAGTAAGAACCAGTTCAGGAGATTTTATTTCGACGATCTTGATGGTCTTATCGTCAGGGGAGGTCAGAAAAACAAAGTCTGCTCTCTGGCTTTCGGTCATTCCCTTAATGGCCAATCCCGGATCATACCGAGGGCCATCCTTCAGAGCTTCAGCGGCCTCGTTGATTGTCGTCTTAAGCCACTTGTCTGCTGTCAACAGGTCACCGCGTGGTTGAAGAATCCAAGGGAACTCCGCAACAAGTTGCTGCAGATCGGTCTCAGACCTCTTATGGACAAGGTCGTACAGAACGGTCAGCGCGAACGCTCTTTGCGAAAACGTTAGGGCGAGGCCCATTTTTTCGGGGACTGAATGTGCCGACAGTTGGTTTACGATTTCCCCAATCTGGGAGGCTGTAGCGTTCGACTTCAGGAGGCTACCCCAAAGGTCCCCAAGAAACTGTCGAGTTGGCTGATTAATCCAAGCCTTCGATACCGCAATGAGGAGATCCTCGCGTGTTTGAACGGCGGCTTTTGTCTTCCCAATTTCCCGAGTGGCGTCAGACACTAGCTTGTCAATTTGGTCGTTCTCAGCCTTAGTGTAAGTGTTCGCTTTCTTACTCTGCCTGAGCTCATCGGCTTGGTTCGCTACCTCTTTGTCTTGCTTCTCGCGCCGATGTTCTTCGTAGGCTGATATCCAGCTAGACACTTTTCGCTGCCCCCAATCGTGCAGCGCTTGAAGCTTTGGAGAAGTCCAGTCGATGGCCGTCCGATCAGTGGAGATGAGGTCTTCATCGGCCTCGTCAATCCAGTCTGCCTCGACGACTGCATAGAGATACCTCTGGAAGACTTCTTTTCCCTTCTTGTTGAAAAAGTATGGCCGAGTCTGGGCTATCTTTCCGTGTGCAAATACCCCCACGCCGGCTTGATCGGATGACCATTCGGCGGTGTCGACAAAGCCAACCCAGAACTTCACTTGGTTGCCATCAACAGTTTCGGTCACCGTGCCGTTTCCCGTTGGGATTCTAAGTTCAAATTTAGGTAATGCTTCAGCCTCTGACAGGCGTTTGCCATTTACAAAGACAGTGAAGTCATCTCGTAGCAGCACTACGGTGAATCTGGCGCCAATTTCTGAAGCGATCTCATCCGTGTCGGGAAGGAGATTCTCACCGACCTTTGACATGCAAACCATAGTGCCTGATCGCATTTCTTGTGAGAGAATTTTTTCACGAAACGCTGAGGCCTTTTCCGTAACGAAAGCATCTGCACTTTTGATTTCTTCGTTCTCGGGCAAATCTTGAGCATGAAATTTGGGTGGGTAGCGTCCGTCTTGGCCGTGCGACAGTATGTCATCCAGATTGAGGGTGAACCAAGTCGTTGCACCGTTGACGATAGTGACGACATCGACAACTCGAGCAATGCCAAACGGGGCCAGCTTACCTAATCCTTTTCGACCCATTGGGCGCCTGCCTCCAGGCGACGTTTGGCTTGGGCTGCGCCTTTTTGGTTTGCCAACATGGAGGTAGTGATCTCGGACGTGTTCGTATGTCATGCCCAAGCCATTATCTTGGACAAGGATCGCTCCCGGCTCGCCTGGTTTGCCCGAGTTGAGTATGGTGACTTCCGTCCACTGTGCGTCGGCATCCCAGCTGTTGGCGAGCAGTTCGGCCAGCACGTTGCCAGCCTTGTTCTTGTACAACTTGATGCCGAGGTGCTCGATCACATTGTGTGCAAACTTAAGCTCGGCCGGGGGATTCTCATCTAACGGCAATGTGTTGTCCTCGAAATCCATGTTTTCAAAATGCCTTGTCGCCAGCGTGCTCGTGGGCAACTATACACACTCAAAAACGGGGGGCGATAGTGCCAACTTTCCAAGAATTCTTCGCGGGCGGCGGCATGGTGCGGGCCGGCCTGAGTGAGTGCTGGACCTGCTTGTTTGCCAACGACATCGATCCTGCCAAGGCTCAGACCTACACTGCCAACTGGGGAGAGGCAGGCTTTGTCCGGGGTGACGTGGCTTCCTTGTCCGCCGAAGATCTTGGGCAGCGCGCCGATCTCTCCTGGGCTTCATTCCCTTGTCAAGATTTGTCTCTCGCGGGTGGAGGTGCAGGCTTGGCCGGCACACGGTCTGGTGCATTTCGGGCTTATTGGCATCTGATCGAGGAGTTGGTCACTTTAGAGCGTCAGCCAAGTATCGTGGTATTAGAAAACGTTATGGGAGCTGTTACGTCGCATGGCGGCAAGGACTTCGAGACGTTGTGCTCGGCGTATTCTGATGCTGGCTATCGGTTTGGCGCATTCTCGCTGGATGCAGTTAATTTCCTGCCACAGTCGAGAAAGAGGCTCTTCTTTGTCGGTGTGAGTGATCGGGTTAGTTTATCGAAGGAATTGGTTTCTCAGTCCGCTGTCAAGGCTATCCATACTAGGGCTATTCGTGCTGCGCATTCAAAGCTGCCGGAGAGTGCAAAGAGGAAATGGCTGTGGTGGAGACTCCCAGATCTGCCTCCGAAGTGCACAGATCTCATGCGGTACCTAAATTCGCCTGAGGATCATCTAGTGCATTGGGATTCGCCGGAAAAAACAAAGCACTTGCTCTCACTCATGGATCCAATCAATTTGCAAAAGGTTGAAGATGCTCAGAGATCCCAAGGCACTATTGTTGGTACATTATACAAGCGCATGCGGAAGAACGCCGATGGCGAGAGCGTTCAGAGGGCGGAGGTGCGATTTGATGGAGTGTCAGGTTGTCTGAGAGTTCCAGCCGGAGGATCCAGTCTACAGACCCTCGTCATAGTAAGGGAGGGGCAGGTCCAGACACGAAATATGTCCCCAAGAGAGACGGCGGCGCTCATGGGGTTGAGCTCAAGCTACAAGTTGCCGAATTCGGCAACTAGCGCGTATCGTGTTACGGGCGACGGTGTCGCTGTCCCAATAGTGTCGTTTCTGCGAAAGCATCTCTTTGAGCCGCTGCTTACCAATTGCGAAGCAGATCAAGGTTCCGACTTGCCTCAGGTCACAGGTAGTGAGATTCATCTAGGTGTTCAGCTCAAAGCATTAGAAGCTGAGAGATTGCGAGCGGTTGTATAGAGTAAGGTGGATGCCCTCTCGGCTGAATGTTGGTGTCCATCGGATTGCCCGATGCGGCCAAGCCCTTGCCTCAGGCGTAGTCGTTGCGATTCATCTCCGCATTCCGCAAGGGCCGCACTTCGATCGAGTGATGATCTCTTAGCGCAAGACCTCTGGTTCACCTTCTAGAGCCGGCCTACTGCCCTCATGGCGGCAGCGATATTTCAGCCAGATGAAGTGCATCTACGTCCTCGGCTCCTGCAACTCTGAGCCCTGTCCGCTCTAATACTTGGGTACATTGCGCCTAAGCGTCACGCACATCCAGACTGGAGTCATGGTCACACAGCTTAAGGAGAACGTGCCATGAACTGTCAGCCCAAACCTCAATGCTGCTCGTGCTGCAAGTGTCGCTCGCTGCGAGACCTGCAAGAGGAGCTTCGCCGAAGAACGGAGTGGTACCGACGAAAATATGGAGTCGGCGAGGGTCGGCTTCACGCAACACCGGAGTGAACAAATGGTGCACCCCGTGTACGGAAATTGTACGGGGTGTACCTGAAATGGCCTGCATGTACTTGCAAAGTTCTGCAGACCTGAGCCCAAACGCTCGCCGCCAGGTGGTTTCTTCGCCCTTATTTCATTGGGGTTGTGGTGGTGCTGTGAGAGAGGATTGAACTCTCGACCTCACCCTTACCAAGGGTGTGCTCTACCACTGAGCTACCACAGCATTTGGCTCTGGGCGGCAAGGTGCTGCGGCTCCTCTGAACGTGGCCTGCCGGTGAAGGACATGTGGGGGCTGAGTTGGAACCGCCCTCGTAACCCGTTGACCAAGCTGGCTTCCTGTTTTTGGACCATCTGAGTGTAAACCATTGAAGGGTCACGCTTCGGCTGTATCCTCGCGGGATCACCGGCAGCCCACCCTCCGCCTCGCCGTGTCGCCCGTGCCACCCGGCGTCTGGTGAGCTCCGCCCCCGGCTATGCATTGCCCTGAAGACAGGCTAACCAGCAGCGATGAGCCAAGTGACCGCCCCTTCCCAAGATGCGCCCTCGCGCGACGCAGATATTCGCCCGCTCTACTACGTGCTCTCCGCCGGACGCACCGGCACCGTGTTCCTGGAAAATCTCATCAACCGGCATTTCCCCGAGGTGTTCATCGCGCATGAGCCTGCGCCCACCCGCTCGCTGATGATGCTCGGCAACCTGCGCAATGATTTCGGCCTCATGGGCGGGGCCGCGCGCTGGCTGTCGCGCCGCCACCAACGCGCCTTTCACGGCCCCTCAGGAAAACGCATCGAGGTGAACCCCTTCCTCTGCGCGGTGACAGACCTGCTGCCGCATCCCACGCGGCCCCTGCGGATCGTCCATGTGGTGCGCGAACCGGGCGGCTGGGCGCAATCGATGACCACCTTCAAGGCCTCCAGCCGGTACCGCCACGTGATCGATTACGTCCCCTTCGCCAAGCCCTTCCCGGCCCCCCGCCCGGCGGGCTGGCGCGGGCTCAGCCCCTTCGAGAAAAGCCTGCACCGCTGGGTCTGGTGCAACCGGCGCATCGCCGCCCTTGCCGAGAAGGCCGAGGCCTATGCGCTGGTGCGCAGCGAAGATATCTTCTCGGGCGAGGCCGAGCGGCGCGACGCGGCGATGAACCGGGTGTTCGACGTGCTGCAACTGGAGCCGCCCGCCAGCGTTGATCCCAAAGAGTTCGGCCAGCGGGTCAACCCCGCGCCCCCCGGGGTCGATCTGCGCGATGCCGCCGCGGAGCGGGCGATCTGCGGCGCCGCTGCGGCGGACTTCGGCTATGATCTCAAGGCGTAGCGCCTTCGCCCTTGCCATCAGCGCCGGGCTTCTGGCGCTGGTGCTCTGGGTTGCCGATGTCGGCGCCATCGACCTCTCCGCCATCCGCCCCGTGCTGCTGCTGCCCGCTGTCGCGGCCTATGTTGCCGTGCTGGCGCTGCGGGGCGCACAGCTGCGCCTGCTGGCCCCGCCCACCGGCGCGGGCCATGGCAGCTGGGTCGCGCTCGCTGGCCGTCACCAACTGGTGTTCATCCTCTCGCCCTCCGGCGCGGGTGATCTCGCCTTTCCGCTGCTTGCAAGGCGCATGGTGGGCCTGGGCACCGTCCCGGCAGCGGCGCTGATCGCCGGGGCGCGGCTGCGAGATATCTGCGCCGTCCTGGGGCTGGGCTGCGCCGGGCTTGCGGGCACTGGGCACCTACCATTGCTGGCCGGGGCGGGGGCGGTGCTCTTCTTCGCCGCGCTCTACTTCTCCGATATCACCGTGGCCCTTGCCGGGCGCCTGCTTCGCCGCATCCGCAAGGCGCCGCCGCCTGAGCACGTGGCCCCGCCCAACCGCCTTCCCGCCGCGCTGCTCACGCTGCTGCTCTGGCTGACCGCCTCGGGCGGGATCATGGCGGGCTTCGCGGCGGCGGGCCATCCGCTGGGGCCGTTCGAGGCCTGGGTGATGCTGGCGGGGCTCAACGTGGCCGGTGCGCTGGCGCTCTCGATTGCCGGGCTCGGCGTGGCGGAGGCCGGCGCGGCGGGGGTGCTGGTATTTCTCGGCATGCCATTGGCCGAGGCGGCGACCGTGGCCATTGTCGCGCGGCCGCTTCTGCTGCTCTCCAACGCCGCAGCAAGCGGGATGATCGAGGCGGTAACCCGGCTGGCCGGGGCCGCCCCGCGCTGAACCCTACCGTGTGCCGGTCGCGGCCAGCGTCTCTGCTTCGGGCGCTTTCGCCCCCATGGGCCGCGCTTTCAGCACGCGCACCCGCGCGATATGCGGATGCAACGCCGGGCGCTGCGAGGCGCTCACGTCGTGGCCGAGGAAGTTGAGCAACATCTGCACCCCCAGCAACACCGGAAAGGCGCTGAGCATGACGGTGCCCGCCGTCGCCGGCACGCCCGTGCGCGCGCTCTCGATCCACTGGGTCACGCCGTAGATGCCTCCGAAGACAAACAGCAGGCTGCCCACCAGCAGCATCAGCGAGGCGGTGGAAAAACCGCGCAGGAAGTAGTTGTAGAAGACGCGCGTGAACAGGTTGCGCGCATGCAGCCACGGAAATTTCAGCAGCGCGTCCAGCTCGCTGAGCCCGCTCTTCTCGTCGCCATAGACGGCCTCCATCGGCACGTCGCTCACCGCCGCGCCGACGGTGCCGAGGCGGAACAGCAGATCGCTCTCGAAGAAGTAGCGCTTGTGCAGCTTGTCCAGCGGCAGAATCGCGGCCACGTCGGCGTGGATCGCGGTGAAGCCGTTGGTCGGGTCGAACAGGTGCCAGAGGCCGGAGGAGAGCTTGCTCATGAACGACAGGCCCGCATTGCCGATCAGCCGCACGGTTGGCATTTTCTGAACGCCGGCGATATCGAAGAAGCGGTTGCCCTTCACGTAATCCGCCTCGCCCCGCAGGATCGGCTCGATCAGCGCCGGTATCAGGCGCGGGTCCATCTGCCCGTCGCTGTCGAGCTTCACGATCACCTTCGCGCCGCCCTCGATCGCCGCGCGGTAGCCGGTGACTGTGGCCGCGCCCACACCGCCGTTCACCTCATGGGTCACCACCTGCACGCGCGGGTCATCGGCGGCGAGTTCGGCCAACACTTCTGCCAGATTGTCGGGGCTGGCATCGTTCACGCAATAGATCCGCCCGATCCCCTCGGGCACCTCGGCGACGACAGCGCGAATGCTGCCCGCGGCCTTGTAGCAGGGGATCACGACGGCGGTGTTGGAAAGCGGTGAGCTGCGCATGGTTCAGGCTCCCTCGGTCAGCTTGAAGGCCCGTATGCCTGGCACACAGGAGTTGATTTCTTGATAACCCGACCAGACCTGCGCAAAGGCGGGGTCTTCGGTGTAGAAGGCTTCGAAGTCCATCGGCAGGGTGCCGATGGCGTGGCGGCCCTCGCGGGCGTCGATCAGCACCAGCGCGGGGTTCTGGCCCATGTCTTTCAGCGCGGCGGCGCGTTCGGCCTGCTCGGCCAGCGCCAGCACCCGGGCCGCCTCGGGCGTGAGGTCGCCCTGCGCCCGCAGCCGCACGATGGCGGGCAGGTAAAGGCGGCTGTTGGTGGCGGCGACCCAGCGGCGGTGGCTGTAGTTCGCCACCGGGAAGCCGGGGTAGGGGTGGGTCGAGAAGGCCATGAAGCCGCCGCCCTCGGGCAAGTTCTGTTGCACCATGCCCACAAGGCAGGCGGTGGCGGTGCCATAGGCGCCGCCCGCCATGCGGTAGCTCAACGCAACCGTGCTCTGAACCGCCAGCAGCGCCAGCCCCAGCGCCAGCGCTCCACCCGCCACCAGCCGGGCGGGGGCGTGGTGGAGCGCGCTCAGGGCGAGCGACAGAAGCGCCAGCGCGGTGACCGGGTAAAAGTGGTAGCTATAGCCCTTCGCCTGTGCCAGCGCAGCAACGAGGAAGCCCGCCGCCGCCAGCGCAATCACCATCGCGGCAGCCGGGCGTCCGCGCCCAAGCGCCGCCGCCAGCGCCACGACGCAGAGCGCCAAGGGCAGGGGCTGGCTCAGGACAACCTGAAGCATCGAGTGGCTGAAGCCCCAGTAAACCTGCGAGATCAGCGGCACCACCTCGGCCAGATAGGGCCGGGCGAAGAGCCAGGTCGCGGCCACATAGGCCACGCCCGTCAGCACGATCAGGAGGTTCTCCAGCGTCAACACCGGGCGCAGGCTGCGCCGCCGGGCCATCGCATAGAGCCCCACCAGCACCGGCACGGCCAGGAAATGCGGCTTGAAGCAAATGCCAACACCCGCTGCCAGCCCCGCCAGCATGGCGGCCAGTGGCGACACCGTGCGCGCCTCGGCCCGCGCCGCCATCAGCATCAGCCACGGCAGGCAGAGCGCCACCGCCAGATGCTCGCGCTGCCCAAAGTCGCGGCCTGCGCCAAGCGTCAACACCAGCGCGAGCCCGGTCAGCAGTGCGGCCCGGCGGGCAGGGGAGAGAGAGGCGGGCAGGGCACGGTTGAAGGCGCCAAGGCTCAGCGCCAGCAGCACCAGCACGACCGCGCGGAAGGTCTCCACCGGCTCGGTGCCCAGCAGCCGCGCCAGCCCGGCCACGGGCGCGTTCAGCCACCAGATCAGCGGCGGGTTGGCGGCAACGATCTCGCGTCCGAAGGTGCCGCCGTCAAGCAGCCGCTCCGACGAGTTGAGCACCCAGGCCACGTCATGGTTGAGGTAGGTCTGCGCCTGAACCAATCCGCCGACGAGTAGGGCAAGCAGGGCCGGAAGCAGCGCAGACTGGCCCGCACGGGCCAATCGGCCACGGTCCGAACTGTCTGATACGAGCGTTGAACCCGTCTGCATCTGTGCCCCTTCTCCGTCGCGTCTCACCGCCGTGTTTGTCACCAATCTGGAAACAAAAGGTGGCGGGATTGCGTCCTTTGCGGGGCGTTTGCGGGTGAAATCATTCGATGGCGAGGGATGCACGCGGACGTCCCGGTGCGGGTGGCAAAATCACTTCGGCGTCCTGCAAAAAAAGGCCGTTACGCCCTGGCGTCAGTCGCGCGTGGCGGCCTCGGCGCGGGCTGCCACGCCCTCGGCCCAGCGCTCCGCCGCAGCACCGAAACAATCGTGGATCGAGTCCACCGCAATCACGCTGCCAGAGGCCATCCGGCCCAGCACCGCGAGGCCGGGGGCGGGGCGCCCGTCCGGCATCAGCGCAAGCCCGTCGGCTGCGGTTGCCGCGCCCAGCCCCTCCGCCACCTCGTGCAGCCAGCCTTCCGCGCGCAGCGCCACCAGCGCCGGGTCGGTCACCGGCGCGAGAGCGGGCGCGGGAAGCACCGCGTCCACCATCGCCGCCGCCGTGAGCGTGGCGGCATCGCCATCCAGCACCCACCCCTCCGGCACCAGCCGAATGTCCGGGTCATCCACCGCCCGCAGATCCACCACGCCCGCGCCGATGAGCGCCAGCAATTCTTCGGCCGAGCGCAATGGCGGCCCGTAGGAAAAGCGCTTCAGCCCGTCGTCGAACTTCAGCAGCGCCGCCGCCGTCTCCGGAGCCATACGCGCCGGGTTGAAGCCGCGCCGCAACGCGTTCTGCCACTTGCGCCAGATCTGCCCCAGGGCATAGCCAATGTCGGGCGGTGCGCCCCGGGCCATGGCTACATGGGCCTCCAGCGCCTCCACCGCGCCCCGCGTCTCCTGGCTTCCGGGGGCGTCACGCTCTTTTGCCAGCCAGCGCTGCACCGGCGCCTCGCCCGCGCCAGACAGCCGGGCCACCGGGGCCTCCAAAGCTGCACACAGGCGCTCCAGCGCCGCCTCCGCCGGCAAGGCAACGGCCTGCGCCAGCGCGGCCGTGAAGGCCTCCGTCTCTGCCTCCTGCGGATCAAAGCGGGCGTCTACCTCGGCGTCTGCCGGCTTGGGCGCAGGGGCGTGGCCATCAAGCGAGAAGGGCAGGATGCGTGCAGGCTCACGCCCCGATCTCACGTAGCTGTCGCCCTCGAACCTCCCGCCCTGGCCCAGCGTCAGCAGCCGCAGCACATCCAGGGTCGAAAGGCCCAGGCCGCGCAGCCCCACAACCTTTCCGGCCCAACCCTCCGCCGCCTCGCGCAGGGCAGTGCCGGGGTAGGCCGGCCGCAGCGGCAGGTCGTGGGCCTCGGCGTGGTCCTTCCAACGGGCCAGCTGCGGATCGGGCGCGCTCTCGGCCTGGCCCTGGGTCAGCAGCACTTCGTCGAAGGGGCCGTGTGTTTCGCCCGCGCGCAGCCACCACGCGCCATCGCGACGCTCGATCGCCTCCAACCGCGGCGCGTGCATCACAAGGCTCATCCGCGCGGCCAGCGCCTCGAAGCGCGCGGCAAAGAACCGGCCCAGATCGGCCCGGGGCGGAAACACCTCCGGCCCTTTGCCGAGCCAGTCGCCAAAGGCGCTGCCGTCGATCCGCACCTCGCGCACAGGCAGGTTCAGCAGGCAAAGCGGGCTCTCGCCGGGGGCAAAGTTCGGCCCTGCGCCCCAGGGCTGCACCGGGTCGAACACCTCCACCCGCAGGCCCGCCGCGCGCGCCGCCAGCGCCTCCGCCGCGCCAAGGCCCCGCGGCCCCATCCCGATAATCGCGATCCGGCGCTTTTTGCCCGTGTCTGTCATGACAGGCTTTGTCGGCTATCCCCGCGCCGTATGGAAGCCTGAAATGAGTTGCTTCAGCCCCAGCGCCGCGCCCGCGAAGATCGCGGCGAAGGTCACCGGCGCCGACCAGGCCAGCACCGAGAAGGCGCTGATCCCCTGACCCACCGAGCAGCCCACCGCCAGAACCGCGCCGGGGCCCATGAGCGCCGCGCCGATCATCTGCCGCTTCAGCTCGCGCGGATCTTCGCAGGCCTCCCAGCGAAAATGCCCCTTGAAGAGCGAGCCCGCAAAGGCCCCTATGAGCACCCCCACCACCGAGCCCACGCTGAACGACAGGGTGTTGCCGCTCGCCGTCATCACCCAGAAGATCGTGTCGCCCAGCGGCTGAGAGAAGGTATGGGTGGCAATCCGCTCTCCCGCGAAGCCGGTGTGCGCCACCCAGTAGGTGCCGATCCAGCCCGAGAGCACCGCAAGCCCCACCCCGATGCCCCAGCCGATGTGCCCGGGCGAGCGCAGCATCTCCCGGCTCGCGAGCCCGAGGGCGAGCAGGACAAGGCCGAATGCGAGGGCCACCGCCACCGGCGAGACGCCCGCCGCGCCGCCAAGGCTTTCGGCAAAGCCCTGCGGCTGCACGGCCATGTCTTCCACCGGAAACAGCCACACGCGGGCCCGCGCCAGCGGGCCGGACAGCACCGCATAGGCCGAGAGGCCCATGACGAGCACAATGATGAAGCCGCGCAGGTCGCCGCCGCCCAGCCGGGCCAGCGCGCCGTAGCCGCAATTGCCCGCAATCGCCATTCCGTAGCCAAACATCAGCCCGCCCACGATGCTGCCGAGCGGCCCCCACACGCGGGTCAGGTAAAGCGTTTCCGTCGGGTCGAAGTGCCCGCCGGCGCGCGCGAGAGCCACGCCCACGACGGCGGTGCCGATGGCCAGCGCCCACATCCGCAGGCGGCGGCTGTCTCCGGCATAAAGCAGGTCTTCGATGGCGCCGAGCGTGCAAAAGCGGCCCACCCGCGCCGCGAGGCCCAGCAGGATACCGCCCGCAAGCCCCACGAGGGCCACGGCGTTGGCATCACCGATCCTGTCGAGAAGTGTTTCGAACACCCGGCTCTCCTCCCAAAGCTCCGGACATCCGCAATGGGCCGGTCAGCCCTCCTTGCAGAACATCTCGTAGACGACTTCCATCATCTTCTTCGGGCGGTCGTCGGCGAGGCTGTAGTAAATCGCCTTGCCGTCGCGGCGCGGCGTCACCAGCCCTTCGAGCCGAAGCCGCGAAAGCTGCTGCGACACGGCGGCCTGCCGGGCGCTCAGAAGCTCTTCCAGCTCGGTCACCGTCTTCTCGCCGGTCGCGAGGTGGCAAAGGATCATCAGGCGGCCCTCATGGCTTATCGCCTTCAGGAAGTTCGCCGCCGCCGTCGCGTTGGCCACCATCCTGTCCATGTCCTCGGCGCACATGTTCTTGTCGAACACCGGAAGGTTCGGCTTTTCGTCCAGCATGTTGTCGGTTCCCTCGGCTCTCATCCCACGCGCCCGGCCTCAGCCGGTCTCACCCTCATTTGTTTCGGCGGGCAGGGCCACGCCGCTTTGTTCCATCAGCTGCCCCAGCAGCCCCCAGAAGAAATCCTCGCCCGGGTATCCCTCGATCCGGCCCAGCTCGGCACCATCGCGCACCAGCACGAATGTTGGCGTAAAATGCAGCCCCCGGTCAAACGCGATGTCCTCCGGTGGCGCGCCGATCATCTCGCGGCGCAGCGGCGCAGCACGGCCCTCGGGCGTTTTGGCGTAGATCGGCCCGATCTCCTTGTTCCACCGCGCGCACCACGCACAGCCCTCCTCCTCCACCATGACCAACACGGTTTCGGCCCGTGCCAGTGCCGGCAGGACCGTGAGCGCGAAGGTCAGGAGAAGGGCCGAGAGCCACAGCGGCATCGATCCCGATTGACGTTCCATTCAACAAACATAATATGATAATGGGTCCAGAACAAGGCCCGCAATCAGGGAGGAGGGGTCATGCTGCTCGACGTCGGCATCTGGAGTGCGTTCATCGGCGGGCTGGTGGTGTTCTTCTCCCCCTGCGTGCTGCCCATCGTGCCCTTCTACCTGTCCTACATGGCGGGCGTCGGCATGTCAGAAATCTCGGCCGACGGCACCCTGGCGCGCGGCGCGCGGCTCCGCCTGATCGCCTCCGCCATCATGTTCTCGCTCGGCATGATGACCGTTTTTGCCATCCTCGGGGCAGGGGCCTTTGCCATCTCCGAGCTGTTCAAAACCTATATCGACTACTTCCGCTATGCCGCCGGGGCGCTGGTGCTCATCATGGGCCTGCACTTCCTCGGCGTCTATCGCATCGGCTTCCTCGACCGCACTCTCCAGATGGACGCGGGCGACACTTCCAACATGACGATCTGGTCTTCCTACCTCGTCGGCCTCGCCTTCATGGCGGGGTGGACGCCCTGCGTCGGCGGCGTACTCACCGGCGTCTTCATGATGGCCTCCACAGACGAGACCGCCTGGCGCGGGCTGCTCATGGTCAACGTCTTCGGCGCGGGCATGGTGCTGCCCTTCATCATTGCCGCTCTGTTCACCGCGCCCTTCATGCAGTTTGCCGGGAGCTTCAAAAAGCACCTCGGCAAGATGGAGAAGGTCATGGGCGTCTTGCTCATCCTCTTCGCCGTCCTAATTCTCACCGGGACCGTCAACGCCATCGCCTGGTGGCTGATCGAGAAGTTCCCGGTCTTCACCAGCTAGCAACGGGAGACCCAGATGAAACGCCTGCTCACCCTCTTCGCGGCCCTTCTCGTGGCCAGCGCCGCCCACGCTGAAATCGGCGACGATGGGCTGTACAAGGAGCCCTGGTTCCGCGACACCTTCAAGGACATGAGTGAGGACCTGTCTGAAGCGGGTGCCGAGGGCAAGCGCTTCATGGTCATCATCGAGCAAAGGGGCTGCATCTATTGCAAGAAGATGCACGAAGAGGTCTTCTCCGACCCGGTTGTGAAACAGCTGATCGAAGACAACTACTTCGTCGTCCAGTTGAACATGTTCGGTGACATTGAGGTCACGGATTTCGACGGCGAGTCCATGGCCGAGAAAGACATGGTCAAACGCTGGAACGCGCTCTTCACCCCGACGATTCTCTTTTTCCCCGAATCCGTGGAAGAGGGGCAGACCGGCGCACAGGCGGCGGTTGTCACGATGCCCGGAGCCTTCGGTAAGTGGACCACCGTGAACCTGCTCAACTGGGTGCTCGAAAAGGGCTACGATGGCGACGAACCCTTTCAAAAGTATCATGCTCGCAAGTTTTCCGAGCAGGCCGGATGAGCCATGCTGCACTGCAACATAATCACTAATTCACGTAAATGAATTTGATATTGCGGTGGTGCCCCTTTGTGCGCTACCGTATGCCGACAAAGGTAGCGGGTCCGGGAAGGCCCGGCCACCCAAGGGAGGGATCATGAACAAAACGCTTGGAGCGATCGCAGCCGTGTCCGTGCTCTGCACCGCGGCCTGGGCCGAAACCGTCGCCCCCACCGCCGTCGCCTACGATGAGTATGGCGCCGTCGAGGGGTCGCTGACCGGCACCGCCGGTGATGTCGAGAATGGTGCGGTTCTCATGAACAAGGGCGCGGGCAACTGCGTTGCCTGTCACCAGATCTCGGCCCTGCCCGAACTGGCTTTCCAGGGCGAGATCGGCCCCGCGCTCGACGGTGCCGGCAGCCGCTGGACCGAGGGCGAGCTGCGCGGGATCGTGGCGAACGCCAAGAAAACCTTCGAGGGCACCATGATGCCGTCGTTCTACAAGACCGAGGGCTTCATCCGCCTGGGCAACGCCTACACCGGCAAGGCCCACGAGGGCGATGTGGCACCGCTTCTGACGGCTCAGGACGTCGAGGATGTGGTGGCCTTCCTGATGACGCTCAAAGACGAGTAACCCATTTCTCACCGGCCCGCCGACCGGGCCGCAAAGGAGGCTTTGATGAACCTTAGCAGACGAGACACCCTGTTCCTGGGCGCCGGCGCGGCTCTGGCCGCCACGCTGCCCATGCCCGCCATGGCCGATGCCGTGGCCGATGCGATTTCCGCCTTCACCGGCGGGGCCGACGTGGCCGAAGGCGGCGTTGACATCGACGCGCCCGAAATCGCCGAAAACGGCAACACCGTGCCGATCGGCGTGAGCGCCGAGGGCGCAGAGAGCATCATGGTGCTGGCCACGGGCAACCCCACGCCCGCCGTCGCCACCTTCACTTTCGGCCCGCTGGCCGCCAGCCAGGCCGGGTCCACGCGCATCCGCCTCGCCAAGACCCAGGATGTCGTGGCCGTGGCCAAAATGTCCGACGGAAGCTTCAAGCAGGCGTCGGCAACCGTGAAAGTCACCATCGGCGGCTGCGGCGGCTGAGGCAGAGAGTTAGAGGAGACAAGCAAAATGGCATCTGGTGTCAAACCCCGCGTCAAAGTCCCCAAGTCGGCCTCTGCCGGCGAGGCGATCACGATCAAAACGCTGATCTCGCACCCCATGGAGAGCGGCCAGCGCAAGGACGGCGACGGCAACCCCATTCCGCGCTCGATCATCAACCACTTCACCTGCACGTTCAACGGCGAGACCGTGATCGACGTGAAGATGGAGCCCGCGATCTCGACCAACCCCTACTTCGAATTCGAGGC
This sequence comes from Vannielia litorea, assembly GCF_018424695.1. GTDB lineage: Bacteria > Pseudomonadota > Alphaproteobacteria > Rhodobacterales > Rhodobacteraceae > Vannielia > Vannielia litorea_A. Next base: position 7,205 of record NZ_QTNQ01000034.1, on the reverse strand, counting down.
CACCGTGCCCGAGTCGGGGACCTTCGAGTTCACATGGCAGGACGACGACGGCTCGACCTACACCGAGTCCAAGGAAATCACCGTCGGCTGATCGCCGCCGCGCACGTTCAGGGAGGGACGCGTGACAAAAGCAAGCAAACGCGCAAGCTACATCGCACTCATAGCGGCTTCCGCCTTCGCGGTGGCTGCCAATGCCGGGCCGGATGAGGACAGCCTCACCATCAACGGCGAGACCGAGATCGTCACCGAGACGGCCGCGCCCGATCACCTGTCGGACGCCTTCGATACGATCTACTCCGGCTGGCGTTTCCGCACCGACGAAACCCAGGCGCTGGAGATGGACGACTTCGACAACCCCGGCATGCTGACGGTCGATGCCGCGATGGAGGCCTATGCCACCGTCGAAGGCTCGGCGGGCGAAAGCTGTCAGGGCTGCCATGAGGGCGTCGAGAACTTCGAGGGCCTGACGGCCACCATGCCCAAGGTTGATGAAGAGACCGGCAAGCTGGTGACCATGGAAGACGTCATCAACGAGTGCCGCACCGAGCGCATGGGTGCCGACGCATGGAAGTGGTCGGGCAACGAGATGCAGGGCATGGTCGCCCTGATCGGGCTGCAATCGCGCGGCATGCCGATGAACGTGGCCATCGACGGGCCCGCCGCCCCCTTCTGGGAGCAGGGCAAGGAGATGTATTACACCCGCTACGGCCAGCTCGAGCTGAGCTGCGCCAACTGCCACGAAGACAACTACGGCAACATGATCCGCGCCGACCATCTCAGCCAGGGGCAGACCAACGGCTTCCCCACCTACCGGCTGAAGCAGGCCAAGCTGATCTCCAAGCACAACCGCTTCCGGGGCTGTATCCGCGATACCCGTGCCGAGACCTTCGCCGAGGGCTCCGACGAGTTTCGCGCGCTGGAGCTCTACGTCGCCTCGCGCGGCAACGGGCTCTCGGTCGAAACCCCGGCGGTTCGCCAGTAAGCTAGGCCCGCGTCGGAGTGATCCGGCGCGGGTTTTCTGTCCCGGACAGATGCACACATGCGCATATAAATTCAGGATTACTCTCTTATGATCTCCCGCCGCGATTTCCTGCAAGTCGGCATGGCCGCCTCCGCCCTCCTCGGCACCTCCGGTTTCGGCAACTGGGCCCGCCTCGCGGCGCAGCAGGCGCTCACGCAGGACCAGCTTCTGGAGTTCGACACCTTCGGCAACGTCTCCCTCATCCACGTCACCGACATCCACGCCCAGCTGAAGCCCGTCTACTTCCGCGAGCCTTCGGTGAACCTCGGCGTCGGTGAAAACCTCGGCAAGGTGCCCCACGTCACCGGAGCCGACTTCCGCGCGCTCTACGGCATCGAAGACGGCTCGCCCTCCCACTACGCCCTCTCCTCCGGCGACTTCGCCGCGCTGGCCGCGCAATATGGCCGCGTCGGCGGGCTGGACCGCGTGGCCACCGTCATCAACTCCATCCGCGCCGACCGCCCTGATGCTCTCCTGCTCGATGGCGGCGACACATGGCACGGCTCCTACACCTGCCTGCAAACGCAGGGGCAGGACATGGTCAATGTGATGAACGCCCTCAAGCCCGACGCCATGACCTTCCACTGGGAGTTCACCCTCGGCTCCGACCGCGTCAACGAGATCGTCGAGGGCCTGCCCTTCGCCGCGCTGGGCCAGAACATCTTCGACGCCGAGTGGGATGAACCGGCAGAGCTCTTCCCACCCTACCAGATGTTCGAGCGCGGCGGCACCAAGATCGCCGTCATCGGCCAGGCCTTCCCCTACATGCCTATCGCCAACCCCGGCTGGATGTTCCCCGAATACAGCTTCGGCATCCGCGACGAGCACATGGCCGAGATGGTCGAAGAGGTCCGCAGCCAAGGCGCCGAGGTGGTCGTCGTGCTTTCCCACAACGGCTTCGACGTCGACAAGAAGATGGCCTCCGTGGTGCCGGGGATCGACGTCATCCTCTCCGGCCACACCCACGACGCGCTCCCCGAGCCTGTCGTGGTCGGTAACACCATCGTCGTCGCTTCCGGCTCCCACGGCAAGTTCGTCAGCCGTGTGGATCTCGACGTGCGCGATGGCCGGATGATGGGCTACCGCCACAAGCTCATCCCGATCTTCTCCGACGTCATCACGCCGGACCCAGCGATGACCGCCCTCATCGACGAGCAGCGGGCCCCCTACGAGGCCGAGATGGCCGAAGTGATCGGCCAGAACGACACCACCCTCTATCGCCGCGGCAACTTCAACGGCACATGGGACGACCTGATCTGCGACGCCCTCCTCTCCGAGCGCGACGCCCAGATCGCCATGTCCCCCGGCGTCCGCTGGGGCGCCTCCATGATCCCCGGGCAGGACATCACCCGCGAAGACATCTTCAACGTCACTTCGATGACCTACCCCAACGCCTACCGCACTGAAATGACCGGCGAATTCATCAAGGTTATCCTCGAAGACGTGGCCGACAACATCTTCAACCCCGATCCCTACTACCAGCAGGGCGGCGACATGGTCCGCATCGGCGGCATGGGCTACCAGATCGACATCAACAAGCCCCAGGGCGAGCGCATCTCTAACATGACGCTCCTCTCCTCCGGCGAAGCCATCGACCCTGCCAAGAGCTACACCGTCGCCGGATGGGCCTCGGTGAACGAAGGCACTGAAGGCCCGCCCATCTGGGATGTGGTCGAGGCGCATATCCAGAAGCTCGGAACGGTCACCGCCACCGACCATGACAACGTGAAAGTGGTCGTCGACTGAGGCCGCATCCGCGCGCGAACAGGGAGGAGACCAGACTATGAACAAGCTCATCACGGGTGCGGTGGCCGCCATGGCGCTCACCCCCGGCGCCGCATTGGCCGAAGGCAAAACCCATCACCTCGCCATTCACGTCGATCAGTCCGATGCGAAGGTCATGAACATGGCGCTGAACAACGCCGCCAACGTGGCCGCCTACTACGCCGAACAGGGCGACGAGGTGGTCATCGAAATGGTCGCCTACGGCCCCGGCCTGCTGATGTATGTCGACGGCAAAAGCCCCGTTGCCGACCGCATCTCGGCCATGTCGCTCGAGCTGGATAACATTTCCTTCTCCGCCTGCGCCAATACCCATGAAGCCATGAAGAAGAAACAGGGCGGCGACGTGCCCCTGATGGAAGAGGCCAAACTTGTGCCTTCCGGCGTCGTTCGCCTGATCGAACTGCAAGAAGAGGGCTACGCCTACGTCCGGCCGTAACGGCCCGCTGTCGGCGCGACCCGCGAGACCAACCAACCGGAGACCAACATGACAACGGAAAGCAAAGGCCCCTCGCGCCGACAGTTCCTGTCCAGTGCCGCCGCGCTCGGCGCTGGCACCGTTGCCCTTGCGGGATCGGCCCGCGCCGAGGGCGACCCGCTCATCACAGAAGTGCAGGAATGGGCCTCGGGCCTCGGCGAGGGCGTCGATGCCACCCCCTACGGCATGCCCATCGAGTATGAGGCCGACGTGATCCGGCGCAACGTGCCATGGCTCACCGCCGATCCGATCTCTTCGATCAACTTCACGCCCATCCACGCGCTCGACGGCACCATCACGCCCCAGGGCTGCGCCTTCGAGCGCCACCACTCCGGGGCCATCGAACTCCGCAAGGAAGACTACCGGCTGATGATCAACGGCCTCGTCGGCCAACCGCTCGTCTTCACCTACGCCGATCTGGAGCGTTTCCCGCGTGAGAACCACGTATATTTCTGCGAATGTGCGGCCAATACCGGCATGGAATGGGCCGGCGCCCAGCTCAACGGCGCCCAGTTCACCCACGGCATGATCCACAACATGGAATACACCGGCATCCCGCTGCGGACGCTCCTCAAGGAAGCCGGCTATGACGGCACCGTGGAGGGCCGCTGGGTCTATGTCGAAGGGGCCGATGCGTCGTCCAACGGGCGCTCGATCCCGATGGAAAAGGCGCTTGATGACGTGCTCGTGGCCTTCAAGGCCAACGGCGAAGCTTTGCGTAAAGAGCACGGGTACCCGGTGCGCCTCGTCGTGCCCGGCTGGGAAGGCAACATGTGGATCAAGTGGCTGCGCCGGATCGAAGTGACCGACGCCGCCGTGGAAAGCCGCGAGGAAACCTCCAAATACACTGACACATTGGCCGACGGCACGTCGCGCAAGTGGACATGGGTGATGGACGCCAAATCCGTCGTCACCTCGCCCAGCCCGCAATCCCCCATCACCCACGGCCCCGGCCCGCTGGTCATCACCGGCATGGCCTGGTCCGGTCACGGGCGCATTACCCGCGTGGATGTGTCCAAGGACGGCGGAAAAACATGGGAAACGGCACGCTTGGGGCGCACCCAGGGTGACACCAAGGCCCTGACCCGCTTCTACCTCGACACCGAGTGGGACGGCTCCGAGATGCTGCTGCAAAGCCGCGCAATGGATGTAACCGGCTACGTCCAACCCACAAAGACCCAGCTGCGCGAAGTGCGCGGCCTCAACTCGGTCTACCACAACAACTGCATCCAGACCTGGCATGTGAACACCGACGGGAGCGCCGAAAATGTCGAAGTTTCTTAATACCTTCGCCCCCGTGATGGGGGGCACCGCCGTGCTGCTCGGTTCGGCCTACATCCTCGCCGATCAGTTCGTCGCCGACATCCCCGCGCCGCTGCGCGGTCAGGCCGTGCCCGCTGCCTCGGCCCAGTCCGAGCCACCAGCCGAAGAGTTGGCGCAAGCCACCGATGAGGCCGCGACAGCCGAGGCCACCGAGGACGCTCCTGCCGAGGCGACGGCCGAGGCCACCGAGGAGGCCTCTGCAGAGGAGCAATCCGCCGTCACCCAAGCCGCCGCCAGCCCCAACACTGGCGCAACCTTCGGCCTTGGCCGCCCGGCCACCGACGATGAAATCGCCGCCTGGGATGTGAAGGTCATGCCCGACGGGCGCGGCCTGCCTGAGGGCTCCGGCTCGGTCGAAGACGGCGAAATGCTCTTCTCCGAAAACTGCGCCGTCTGCCACGGCGAATTCGCCGAAGGCTCCGGCAACTGGCCCAAGCTGGCGGGCGGCGATGATACCCTCGCCGACGAAGACCCGCTCAAGACGGTGGGCTCCTACTGGCCCTACCTCTCCACCACTTGGGATTACGTCCACCGCTCCATGCCCTTCGGCGCGGCCCAGACCCTCTCGGCGGATGACACCTATGCCATCACCGCCTACATCCTCTATTCCAACTTCATGGTGGATGAGGATTTCGTGCTCTCGAAAGAGAACTTCCTCGAAGTCGAGATGCCCAACGCCGATGGCTTCATCGTCGATGACCGCGCCGAAACGGAATATCCCCAATGGCGCACCGAGCCCTGCATGGAAAACTGCAAGGAGAGCGTTGAAATCACCATGCGTGCCACCGTGCTTGACGTGACCCCGGAAGAGGAAGGCGCAGCCGAGGCCGCCCCGGTGGAAGACGCCGCCTCAGAGATGGTGGTCGAAGAGCCGGTGGAAGAAACCGCCGACGCCGGGGCCGAAGCGGTGGTCGAAGAGGTCGCCGCAGAAGAGGCCTCGCAAGAAGCCCCTGCCGAGGAAACCATGGCCGCCGCAAACCCGGAGCTGATCGCCGATGGCGAAAAGGTCTTCCGCAAGTGCAAGGCCTGCCACCAGGTGGGCGAGGGCGCCGCAAACAAGACCGGTCCTCAGCTCAACGGCATCATGGGCCGCACCGCCGGCACCGTGGAGGGCTTCAAGTATTCCAAGGCGATGACTGAAGCGGGCGAAGGCGGGCTGGTCTGGAACACCGAGACGCTGGCTGAATTTCTCACCAAGCCCAAGTCCTTCCTCAAGGGGACCAAGATGTCCTTCAACGGACTGCGCAAGGAAAGCGACATCGAGGCGGTCGAGGCCTACCTCGGCAGCTTCTCTGAATGATCGGCCTCCGCGCCCTCGCAACACTCACCGCGCTCGGCCTTGCGCCGGGCGCGGCCTTCGCCTCCGAAACGGGCGACCCGGCGCGCGGCGCCCAGGCATTCTCCAAATGCAAGGGCTGCCACCAGGTCGGCCCCGAGGCCACCAACCGCATCGGCCCGCAGCTCAACGGTCTCTTCGGGCGCCGCGCGGCTTCTGTCGAGGGCTTCCGCTATTCCAAGGCCTTCACCCGCGCAGGCGAGAAAGGGCTGGAGTGGCACGCCGATACGCTCGACGCTTTCCTTGAAGAACCCAAGCAGCTCGTCCCCGGCACCCGCATGAGCTATCGCGGCGAGGCCGATGCGCAGGTCCGCGCCGATCTCATCGCCTATCTACGCAGCTTCTCCGCCTCACCGCAAAACATCCCCGAGGCCGACCCGACGGCTCGTGGCATCGACCATGATGTCGCCCCCGATATCCTCGCGCTGGTGGGCGATCCGGAGTATGGTGAATATCTGGCGTCGGAGTGCACCACCTGCCACCAGGCCTCCGGCGGTGACGAGGGCATCCCCTCCATCACCCTCTGGCCGGAAGAAGATTTCGTCATCGCCATGCACGCCTACAAGGCCAAGAAACGCGAGCACCCGGTGATGAACATGGTCGCCGGACGTCTCGGCGACGAAGAGATCGCGGCACTCGCCGCCTATTTTGCGACCCTGGAGGAGTGAACGGGTCGCGCAGAACAGGGAGGACACCAGCATGAAACTGAACCGACGGACATTCCTCGGGACCGCTGCCGCAGGCACCGCCGCGCTCTCCGCGCCCATGGTCCGGGCCGCCTCGCATGGCATGCCCCGGGTCGTGGTGATCGGCGGCGGGGCAGGGGGCGCCACCGCCGCCCGCTACATCGCCAAAGACAGCGAAGGCGCCATCGACGTGGTGCTGATCGAGCCGACCCGCACCTATTACACGTGCTTCTTCTCCAACCTCTACCTCGGCGGCTTCCGCGACCTTCAGAGCATCGCCCACAGCTACGGCACGCTGGCCTCCGAATACGGCATCAACGTGGTGCACGACTGGGCCGTGGGCGTGGATCGTGACGCCAAGACCGTCGCCCTCGCAGGCGGCGGCTCGGTGCCCTACGACAAGCTGGTGATCTCGCCCGGAATCGATTTCGTGCCCGGCTCCGTCCCCGGCTGGTCGGTTCTGGCGCAAAACGCCATGCCCCACGCCTACAAGGCTGGCAGCCAGTCCGAGCTGCTGAAAGCCCAGATCGAGGCCATGCCCGAGGGCGGCACCTACTGCATGGTGGCCCCACCCAACCC